>NZ_JACIGJ010000012.1 GCF_014197855.1 Roseospira marina | reverse complement strand
CAAGGTCATCAAGCGGATGGCCTACGGCTTCCGCGATGACGCCTACTTCTTCCTCAAAATCCGCGACGCCTTCCCCGGAATTCCGTCATGAACCAGAAAAAAGCGCCATCGGCCGCATGGCGGCCTCGCTGGTCGAGGACGGCGAGTCCATCATCCTCGACGCCGGGTCTACCACCACCGAGGTCGCCAAGAACCTGACCGGTCGGCACGGCCTGAAGGTCATCACCAACGCCCTGAACATCACCCTGATCCTGGGCGCCGAGCCGACCAACCAGGTCCACATGACCGGCGGCGAGTTCAAGGCGCCGACCCTGTCCGTGACCGGGGAGAAGGCGGCGGCGTTCTTCGGCAACCTGCGCGCCCAGAAGCTGTTCCTGGCCGTCGGCGGCTTGTCGTTCGACGCCGGCCTGACCTATCCCGGCTTCGCCGACCTCTACGTGAAGAAGGCGATGATCAACGCGGCCGCCGAAACCTATCTGGTGGCGGATTCCTCCAAGATCGGGCTGATTTCCTTCGCTCTTCTGGGGGGTGTGGAGCTGGTTCACACCCTGATTACGGATTCCGGCCTGCGGGACGCGGACCGCCGCGCGTTCGAGGACCGGGGCATCCGTGTCTTGACCGCCGAGACCGATTCGGTCCGCCACGCCTGATCCCGAGCAATAGGAACGCGCTTCCGCGCCCCCGTGTCGTTCCTTTGTTGCCCGAAAGAGTTGAAAGCGCACGGCGCGCGACGGCTCGGCTTGACCCCGTTGCCGTCGCCGGTGTTATTCGACCCGATGGCGGATCCGTCGGTGACCCCCGCCCGCACCCTATTCCCGGACGCCGTCGGACCGCGGCGACTCACACGGACAACGCATGACGACGCGGGGCGAGGGGCGCCCTCCGGTCGCGTCTTCGGAGGACACGAATGAAGAACCTGATGGTTTTCGCCGCTCTGACCGTTTCGGCGGTGGGCCTGGGGGCCTCGGCGGCACAAAGCAGCGAGATCGACCCCACCACCCTGCGCTTGGCGCATGTCGTGAACGAGCAGGACGGCTTTCACGTGGCGGCCACCCGGTTCAAGGAGTTGGTGGCCGAGCGGTCGGACGGGGCGATCACCATCGAGATCTTCCCGAACGCGACCCTGGGCGACGAGCGCACCCTGCTGGAAGGCATGCAGATCGGCACCGTCGACATGGGCGTCATCACCAACGGCCCGGTGTCCAACTTCCTTGAGGACATGGCCGTGTTCGAGCTGCCGTTCCTGTTCCCGTCGCGCGACGCCGCCTATGCCGTGCTGGACGGTCCGGTGGGCCAGGAGCTTCTGGACCGGCTGTCCGAGGTCAATCTCAAGGGGTTGGCCTACGCCGAGCGTGGGTTCCGTAACCTGACCAACAGCAAGCGCCCGGTTCACACCCCGGCCGACCTGGACGGTCTGCGCATCCGCGTCATGGAAAACCCGGTCTACATCGACACCTTCCGTGCGCTGGGCGCCGATGCCATCCCGATGGCCTGGACCGAGGCCCTGACCGCCATGCAGCAGGGCACCATCGACGGGCAGGAAAACCCGGTGAACGTGGTCCACGCCTTCAAGTTGAACGAAACCCAAAAATACATGACCATGACGCGCCACACCTACGCGCCGGCCCTGTTCGTGATGGGCATGCCGGTCTGGAATGAGCTGTCGGAGGACGCGCAGGCCATCATCGTGGAGTCCGCCCACGACGCGGCCGTGTACGAGCGGCAGGTGAACGCCGAGATGGAGGACAAGCAGCTCGCCGACCTGCGCGACCGTGGCATGGAGATCGACGATGACGCCGACCTCGCCGCCTTCAGCGCCGCGGTCCAGCCGGTGTACGAGACCTACGGCGAGACCTTCGGCACTTATCTGGAGCGCATCCGCGCGGAGCTGAACTGAGAGGCCGACCGGACATGCTGACCTGGCTGGCGCGTTTCGACCGGGCCGTCGGTGCCGTCCTCCGCCCCGCCGTGTTCGTTGGGATGGTGGCGCTGACCGCCGTGATTACCCTGCAGATCGTCTCGCGGGTCTTCTTCACCAGCGTGAGCTGGACGGAGGAGGTCGCCCGCTTCCTGCTGATCTGGATCACGTTCCTGGGCGCCGCGCTGGCCTTTCAGCAGGGGCGGCACATCGCGGTGACCGTGCTCACCGATGCGCTGCCGCCCCGGGTCTTTCGGGGGACCGTCGCCGTCGCGCGGCTGGTCGCCCTCGCCTTCCTGGTCGCCCTCGCGGTCATCGGGTACCGCTACATGATCATGCAGGGCTTTCAGAAGTCACCGGCGCTGCGGCTGTCGATGAGCTACGTCTACGCCGTCATGCCGCTGGCGTCGGCGCTGATGGCGCTGCTCTGCCTGTCGGATCTGGTGCGCGGGCTATTCGGCCCCGATCCGCGCCCGCCGCGAGGACCCGCGACCTCATGAGCTTCGTCCTCGCCGTTCTGTTCGTCGTCTTCCTGCTGCTCGGTCTGCCGATCGCGCTGGCCATCGGCAGCGCGACCATGGCGGCGCTGCACCTTCAGGGCATGCCGTTGATGGTCGTGCCCCAGCAGATGTTTGCCGGCATCAATTCCTTCGCGCTCGTGGCCGTGCCGATGTTCGTGTTGGCGGGCGATGTCATGGCGCAGGGGCAGGTGAGCCGCCGGCTGGTGGCGTTCGCCGACAGCCTGTTCGGGTTCCTCAAGGGCGGGTTGTCCATCGCGTCGATCCTGGCCGGCATGTTCTTCGCCGCCATCTCGGGCTCGGGGGCCGCGACCACGGCGGCCGTCGGCTCCAGCCTCGTGCCGGAGCTGAAGCGCAAGGGCTACGATCCCGCCGCCGCCGCCAGCCTGATCGCGGCCAGCGGTACCATCGGCGTCGTGATCCCGCCGTCCGTGCCCATGATCATCTATGCCGTGATCGCGCAGGAATCCGTGGCGGACCTGTTCCTGAGCGGCGTCCTGCCCGGCCTGGCCATGGGCGTGGGGCTGGCGGTGATCGCCATCCTGCAGGCCTACCGCCGCTCCTATCCGCGCGGCACGGCGTTCTCGCTGCGGATGATCGGGCGCACGCTCCTGTCCGCGAGTTGGGGGTTGATCACGCCGATCATCATCCTGGGCGGGATTTTCTCGGGCGTCTTCACGCCGAGCGAGGCGGCCGTCGTCGCTGTCAACTACGCGATCCTGGTCTCGCTGTTCGTCTACCGTGACCAGACGCTCGCCGATCTCTACCGCCTGATCGTGCGCGCCGGCGTCACCACGGCCGTCATCATGTTCGTGATTTCCGCCTCGGCGGTGCTGAGCTGGACGCTGTCGAGCTGGCAGGTGCCCGGCGCCATCGCGGCCTTCGTGCTCTCGCTGTCCACCAACACGTGGATTCTGCTGCTGCTGATTCTGCTGTTGATCCTGGCGACGGGCGTGTTCATCGAAACGGCCTCGGCGCTGATCATCCTGACCCCGATCCTGTTGCCGCTGGCGCTTCAGATCGGCCTGGATCCGGTGCATTTCGGCGTCGTGCTCGTGGTCGGGCTGGCCATCGGCATGGTCACACCGCCGGTGGCGATCAATCTGTTCGTCGCCTCCTCGATCACGGGGCTGCCGCTTCAGGCCATCGCCCGCGCCGTGCTGCCCTATCTGCTGACGCTGGTCGGGGTGTTGCTGCTCGTCGCCTACGGGCCGCTTCTGATCTGAGCCGTAGGGGGGCACGCTTGGCGGTTCGATATCCCCGGATGCGTGCCTGCCGGTTGCGCCCGGCGCCGACTTGGGGCAATGGTGACACATCCCGCCACGCCTGCGGGGGTGTCCGTCCGTCGGGGGCTGCCGCGTGATCGACCATCGCCCGATCCTTCTGGTGATCGGATTCCTGCTGTCCATCCTGGCGCTGGGCATGATCATCCCGGCGCTGGTCGACTATGTGTACGCGAACCCGGACTGGCTGGTGTTCGTGATCGCGGCCGCGCTGACCCTGTTCATCGGGGTGCTTCTGGTGCTGGCCAACCGATCGGCGCAGCTCAAGTTCTCGCTCCGTCAGGCGTTCCTGATGACGACGCTGAGCTGGATCATCCTGCCCGGCTTCGCGGCCATGCCGTTCATGCTGGCGGACCCGAACATCAGCTATACCGACGCCTATTTCGAGGCCATGTCCGGCATCACCACCACCGGCTCGACCGTCATGTCGGGCCTGGACCTGATGCCGCCGGGCCTGCTGCTCTGGCGCGGCGTGCTGCAATGGCTGGGGGGGCTGGGGATCATCATCATGGCCCTGACGATCCTGCCCATGCTGCGGGTCGGCGGCATGCAGATGTTCAAGGTCGAGGCGTTCGAAACCCAGGAAAAGGTCGTGCCGCGTGCCGCCAGCCTCGCCTCCTGGCTGGTGACCATCTATGTGGCGCTGACGCTGATCTGCGGCCTGAGTCTCGTCTGGGCCGGCATGTCGCCGCTGGACGCCACCGTTCACGCCATGACCACCATCGCCACGGGGGGGTATTCGACCAAGGATGCCTCGGTCGGGTTCTTCCGGTCGGCGGCGGTGGACTGGATCATCGTGGTGGGCATGATCGTGGGCGCGATCCCGTTCCTGCTGTTCGTGCAGGTGGTGCGCGGGCGGCCGCTGGCGCTGTTCCGTGACACCCAGGTGCACTGGTTCCTCGGCACCGTGCTGTTCGCCGTTCTGGTGGTGGCGTGGTGGCTGTGGGACGAGGGCGGCATGAGCGTCCTGGATGCGCTGCGCTATGCCGCGTTCAACACCATTTCGGTGATGACCGGCACGGGGTACGCGACGGCGGACTACTGGCAGTGGGGCGGCGTGGTCGGCGGCGCGCCGGTGGCGGTGTTGTTCTGCCTGATGTTCGTGGGGGGTTGCGCGGGGTCCACGTCCTGCGGCATCAAGGTGTTCCGGTTCCAGATTCTGGGCGCCATGGCGGCGATCCAGCTGCGCCGGCTGTTGCAGCCCCACGGGGTCTTCATCCCCCACTACAACAAGAAGCCGATCCAGGAGGGTGTCGCCGAGGCCGTCATGGCGTTCTTCTTCATGTACGCTCTGTCGGTGGCGTTCCTGGCCATGCTGCTCGGTATGACCGGGCTGGACCACGTCACGGCGATCTCGGGCTCGGCCACGGCGATTTCGAACGTGGGGCCCGGCCTGGGGGACGTGATCGGGCCGGCGGGCAACTTCTCGACGCTGCCGGACACCGCCAAGTGGCTGCTGTCCGCCGGCATGCTGATGGGCCGGCTGGAGCTGTTCACCGTGCTGGTGCTGTTCGTGCCCCGGTTCTGGAGGGACTAGGGGCGAGGCCCTTCCGCCCGGTTTCGGGCCTTGGCGCGATCCCGGCCCCGGGTGTACAACGGGGGTCATGACGACGACCCCGTTTTCGACCGACCGGCGCGGTACGGAGCCCCGGCCCGATCGCGTCCGTCTCTCCGTCCCGTTCGCGCTGCCGCCGTTCCAGCCTGGCTGGGTCTGGCTGGTCGGCGCTGGACCGGGCGACCCTGGCCTGCTGACTCTGCACGCCGCCCACGCCCTGGGCCAGGCGGACGTCGTCGTGCACGACGCCCTGGTCAACATGGACGTGCTGGCGCTGGCCCGCTCCGATGCCGAGATCATTTATGCCGGCAAGCGCGGCGGCAAGCCCTCGGCCAGCCAGCCGGACATCAGCAACCGCCTGATCGCGCTGGCGCGGGACGGACGGCGGGTCTTGCGCCTGAAGGGCGGTGATCCGTTCATCTTCGGCCGCGGCGGCGAGGAAGCCCGCGCCCTGGTGGAGGCCGACGTGCCCTTCCGCGTGGTGCCCGGCATCACGTCGGGCATCGGTGGGCTGGCCTACGCCGGCATCCCGGCCACGACGCGGGACACCAACGCCTCCATCGCCTTCATCACCGGCCATGCCGCCTCGGGTCGGGTGCCCGACACGCTGGACTGGCCGGCGTTGGCGCGCAGCGCCTCGGTGCTGGTGATCTACATGGCGGTGAAGCACCTGCCGATCATCGTCGGGCACCTCATGGACGCCGGGCGCAGCCCCGACGAGCCGCTGGCGTTCATCTGCTCCGCCACCACGCCGCAGCACCGGGTGGTGACATCGACCCTTGGCCGGGCGGTCGCCGACCGGGACGCCCATGGCGTGGAGGCCCCGGCCATCGTCGTCGTCGGCGAGGTGGTGCGTTTGCGCGAGCAACTGGGGTGCTGGTGGGACCCGACCGAACTGGCGCCGCCCGCCACGGGCCATGGTGCCGCCTACTCCGCCGCCGACGCGGCGGAGTAGGGGCTTTTACCAACGGTCTTTGACAAGGACCGTTGAAGCCCGTTGCCGGCCCGCTCCCCCCACCCGACCACCCCAAGAATACTGTCGTGGGCGGTCGGGTGGGGGAGCGGGCCGGAGCCGCTTGACGGATGAGTCACCACGCATCCGCCACGGGTCTCACCCCGCCGCAGCCCCCTTCCGCCGCCAGGACAGCGCCACCATCGCCGCCAGCACGGCCGCCCCGGTCAGATGGATCGCCAGCGTGCCGTGCGGCCACAGCAGCAGCGCGGTGGCGATCCCGGTCGCGAGGCGCTCGTACCAGCGCAGGGGGCTTTCGAGGCAGCCCTGGAACGTGCCCGCGAAGGCATACACACCCAGCACGGCGAACACGAAAATCTCGAGCTGTTCGGCCCAGGAGCCCGTGACCAGCGCGGTGTAGGCGAACAGCACCGGCACGATGTACAGGCCCTTGGCGATCTTCCAGGCGGTGAAGCCGGTGGCCATGGGTTTGGTGCCGGCGATGGCCCCGGCGGCGAAGGCGGTCAGGCAGACCGGCGGCGTCACGTTCGAATCCTGCGACAGCCAAAAGATGATGAGATGCGCCGCCAGCAGCGTCATCGAGACCGTGGTGGCGTCCACGAGCTGCCCGGCGAATCCGGACGTGAAATCCCCGGGCAGCGCGGAGATCTGCGCCCAGACCTGCTGCGCCTCCGCCAGCGGCATCGGCTGACCCAGCGTGCCCGCCAGGTCGGGCAGCAGCATCCCCACCGTCATGGCCATCGGCTCGGGCACGGTTCCGGCGGCGATGGCCTGCACGATGTGGTCGCCCATCAGCAGATCGTTGATGGCGGGCGCGGACAGCGGGGCGAGCACGGCGTAGGCCGCCGTGACGGGCAGGCCCATGCCCAGCACCAGGGAGGCGATCGCGATCAGGATCAGCAGGATCCAGAGCTGGCCGCCGGCCCAGTCGTTGATCATCAGGCTGAAGGTGTTGCCGACGCCCGTGGTGGCGATGACCGCGACCACCACCCCGACGGCGACCAGCAGGATGGCCATGGTGGTGGCGATGCGCGCGCCCTCCGCCAGCGCCTCCAGGATGGCGCGCGGCCCCATGCGGTTCGGTGACAGCCAGGAGGCGACGACGACCGCCCCCATGGAGATCCCGGCGGCGTAGGTGGGCGTGAAGCCCTGGATCAGCAGGACGATCAGCACCCCGATGGGCAGCAGGAAGTGCCAGCCCTCCTTCATGACCTGCCGCAGGGTCTTGCCGTCCTCGGCCGTTTGGGCGGTCAGGCCCTGGCGGATCGCCTCCACCCGCACGAACGCGGCCACCGACAGGAAGTAGATCAGCGCCGGCAGCACCGACAGCGCCACGATGTCCACGTACGGCACCAGCGTGTAGTTCGCCATGATGAAGGCGCCCGCGCCCATGATCGGCGGCATGATCTGTCCGCCGGTGGACGCGGCGGCCTCCACCCCGGCGGCGAAGCGGGGCGGATAGCCGGCCTTTTTCATGAGGGGGATGGTGATGACGCCGGTGCTCATGGTGTTGGCGACGGCGGAGCCGGAGATCGAGCCCATCAGCCCGGAGCCGAACACCGCCACCAGCCCCGGGCCGCCGACGAACCGCCCGGCGGCGCAGCGGGCCAGATCGATGATGAAATCGCCCGCGCCGGAGCGTACCAGGAACGCCCCGAAGAGGATGAACATGGCGACGTAGGAATAGCTGATGCGGGCGATGGGGCCGTACAGGCCGTCCCCGGTGAAGTAGGTCCGCATCATCATCACTTCGGCGGACAGGCCGGAGAAGTGGAACACCCCGTCCACCCAGGGGCCCCAAAGGATGGCGTAACTGAGGGAGAGGACGATCAGGATCGGGATCAGCCAGCCGGAGGAGCGGCGCGCGAACTCCATCGCCAGCAGCAGCGCCACGCCGGAGACGATCCAGTCCCAGGTATCGAAGCTCATGCCCCGGTCGTAGAACGCGTCCTCGAACAGGAACAGATAGGCCGTGGTCAGCAGGCACAGCACGCCGAGAACCACGTCCACGCCCAGCACGACGCGGCGCGTTGCACGGGTCCGGGCCGGGAACAGGGGGTAGAGCAGGGCGCACATCAGGCCGAACAGGCCGAAGTGCAGAGCGGCGAACCGCAGCTCCGCCATGGTGCCGAAGGTGTTGAGGTAGATGTGGGTGACGGCGGTCACGACCCCGATGGCGAACACGGCGTGCCGCAGCGGCCCCCGCAGCGGCCGGGCGATGGTGCTGACCTCGCCCACCTCGGTCTCATGGCCGTGATCGTCCGGACTCGCCGTCCCGGGTGCCTGCCCCATGGTGCGCCTCTCCCCTGTCGAATCCCGCGCTCTTTCGACGCGGCTTGGTTGGGGCTAGTGTGCACGGGCCCGGTCGGCGTGCCAACCCGGCCCAGGGGACCCCGATCCGGGGCGATCGGGGCGGGGCGCCCCGGTCAGGGCGCTGGCGGTTTCGGCCGGGTGCCGAAGATGGCGGTGCCGACGCGGACGTGGGTGGCGCCCTGGCCGACGGCGATGGCGAAATCGCCGCTCATGCCCATCGACACCACATCCAGCCCGTTGCGGCGGGCGATCTGACGCAGCAGGGCGAAGTGGGGCGCGGGCTCCTCGTCGGCGGGCGGAATGCACATGACCCCGGTGACCGGTAGGCCCAGGTCGTCGCGGCAGTGTGCGATGAAGGCATCGGCTTCCGTGGGGACGATGCCGGCCTTCTGCGGCTCTTCGCCGGTGTTGACCTGGATCAGGCAAGTCGGCCGGCGCCCCTGCCGCTCCATCTCCCGGGACAGGGCGGCGGCCAGCTTGGGCCGGTCCACGCTTTCGATGACGTCGAACAGGGCAACCGCGTCGGCGGCCTTGTTGGATTGAAGCGGACCGATCAGATGCAGCTCCAGGTCCGGGACCCGTTCCCGCAGGGCGGGCCATTTCGACTGCGCCTCCTGCACCCGGTTTTCGCCGAACACCCGGTGCCCGGCCGTCAGGGCGGCCTCGGCGCGCTCCGGCCCATGGGTCTTGGAGACCGCGACCAGGGTCACGGTGGCCGGGTCGCGGTCGGCGTCGCGGGCGGCGGTGGCGATTTCGGCCTGGACAGCGGCCAGATTGGCGGCGATGTCGGGACAGGTGTCGGCGGTGGTCTGCGAAGCGGTCACGGTGAATGGTCCGGTGAAAGGATTAGGGATCCGATGGAGGGATAGGGAGAGCGCGTGACGATACACACTCACATGGCGTCGGCGGATACCCTAGCAAGAGCCGCGGCCCGCTTGAAGCCGGCCCGTGCGCCGGAGGGGGGGGCGTTGCCGCGCGCCTGGCTGGTCAGCGATCCGGTCCGGCTGCCCGACCCTGGGCCGATGCTGGCGCGGATGCCCCGGGGCGCGGCGCTGCTGTGGCGGCCGTACGGCCTGGATCGGGCGGGGGCCGAGCGCCAGGGGCGGGTGTTGCGCCGGCTCACCCGCCGTCTCGGTGTGCGCCTGTTGGTCGCGGGCGATGCGCGGCGGGCGGTTGTTCTGGGGGCGGACGGGCTCCATCTGCCGGAGGGACTGGCGCGTCACGGTATTCTGGCGCCCCTGTTGCTCTGGCATCGCGCCGGCCGGCCGCGCTGGCTCTGCGTCGCCGCCCACGGCCCCCGCGCGCTGGCCCGCGCCCGTGCCCTGGGTGCGGATGTGGCCGTGCTGTCGCCCGTGTTCCCGACCGCCAGCCACCCCGGCGCGCCCGTGCTGGGACCCGTGCGGTTTGCACGGCTGGCGGCCCGCGCTGGCCTGCCGCTGGTGGCGCTGGGCGGGATCACCGCCGTGACCGCCCGCCGCCTTCCGCCGGGCTGCGTTGTCGGACTGGCGGCGGTTTCGGGGTGGGCGGCACCGGGCCATCGGGTGTAAGACCCGCCGACCCCATGAAAGGATCGTGACCCATGACCGCCGACATCTCCCCCGCCGACGCGATCGAGACGACGCCCGCGTTCGACCCGGCCCAGCCGCCCCATCCGCGCGTGGTGCTGAAGGCCGGGCAGTCGAAGCGGCTGCGGCGCGGCCATCCCTGGGTCTACTCCAACGAAGTGGAGATGACCCCGGCGGCCAAGGCGCTGCCGCCCGGCACGGTGGTCACGGTGCAGGACGCGGGCGACGAGCCCCTGGCGACCGCGCTGTTCAATCCGCACTCCCTGATTGCCCTGCGCGTACTGGCGCCCCAGCCCGACGTCGCGGTGACCACGGCCCTGATCGCGGAGCGTCTGCACCACGCCCGCACTCTGCGCGAGGCTTTGGTGGATGGTCCGTTCTATCGGCTGGCGCATGCGGAGGCGGACGGCCTGCCCGGTCTGATCATCGACCGGTTCGACCGGTATTGTGTCGTCCAGGCCAACAGCGCCGGCATGGACCGCCTGCTGCCCCAGGTGCTGGAGGCGCTCGACTCCGTGGTGAAGCCCGAGGGCGTCGTGATCCGCGACGACACCGGCGGCCGCGCGCTTGATGGCCTGCCGGTGGCGGGTGTGCGGACTCACGGTACCGTGCCGGACGGGCCGGTGGCCGTGCGGCAGAACGGGGTGACCTACCGCGCCGACCTGACCGGCGGCCAGAAAACGGGCTGGTACTTCGACCAGCGCGACAACCACGCCCTGGTGGCCCGGCTGTCCAAGGGGCGGACGGTGCTGGACGTGTTCAGCCACGCCGGCGGCTTCGGGCTGGCCGGCGCGGCGGCGGGGGCGACCTCGGTGCTCTGCGTGGACTCGGCCGCGCCCGCGCTGACCCTGGCGGCGGAGGCCGCCGCCGAAACGGGCGTGGGCGACCGGGTCGAGACGCGCCAGGGCGATGCTTTCGCGGTGATGGCGGAGTTTGCGCGGGAGGGCCGGCGCTTCGGCGTGGTGGTGTGCGATCCGCCCAGCTTCGTCAAGGCGCGCAAGGATCTGGCGACCGGCGCCAAGGGCTACCGCAAGATGGCCCGCATGGCGGCCGCGCTGGTGGAGCCGGGCGGGGTTCTGTTCGCGGCCTCCTGCTCCCACAACATGCCGGCCGACCGCTTCCTGGCGGAGGTCACGCGCGGGGTGACCCAGGCGGAGCGGAACGCCCGCATCCTGGCCCAGACCGGCGCCGCGCTGGACCACCCGCTGCATCCCGCGCTGCCCGAAACGGCCTATCTGAAAGGGGTGCTGCTGGCGCTCGACTAGAGGCGGGGCAGAGGGCGGGCGCGAGCATTGCCCTGGGGCGGTCGAGTCTCTATGGTCGAGGTGTCTTTTTCCCCCGTCGACCTTGGACCGTATTGATGAACGCCGCCGATCTGGCCGCCCTGCTGGACGTCCCCCTGCACGGGGACGGAACCCTGCCCGTCCTGCGCCCCTGCCATCCGCGTGAGGCGCGCCGACCGGAGGACGTGGCCATCGCCATGGACCCCGCTCTGCTGCCGTTGTTGGCGGACAGCCCGGCGCGGGTCGCCGTGGTCGCCGCGGACGCGGTCGATGCGGTGCCCGAGGGCGCGGTGGGCGCGATCCTGGGCGTGGGCCGGCCCCGGCTGGCCATGGCGGGCCTGACGGCGGCGTTTGCCCCGCCGCCGCCGGTGGCGCCGGGCATCCATCCCAGCGCCGTGATCGAGGACGGGGTCGTCCTGGGCGAGGGCGTGGCCGTCGGCCCCTTCGTCCACATCGCGGCCGGGGCGGAGATCGGTGCGGGCACGGCCATCGGATCCCATGTGACCATCGGGGCCGGGGTGCGCATCGGGCCGAACGGGCTGATCCATGCGGGTGTGCGCATCGGCGCCGGCTGCACCATCGGATCGCACGTCATCCTGCATCACAACGCGAGCCTGGCCGCTGACGGCTTCAGCTTCGTCACGCCGGAGAAGGGCAGCGTCGAAAGCGCCAAGGAAAGCGGGCGCGTCGAGGCCACCAACCAGGGCCTCGTCCGCATTTATTCGCTGGCCGCCGTGACCCTGGGCGATCATGTCGAGGTCGGCGCCAACGCCTGCCTCGACCGTGGTACGCTCAGCGATACCCGCGTCGGCGATCACACCAAGATCGACGACCTCGTCCTGATCGGGCATAACGTCACCGTCGGGTCGCACTGCATGATTTGCGGTCAGACCGGAGTCGCCGGCAGTGCGGTCATCGGCGACCGCGTCGTGCTCGCCGGCCGTGTCGGCGTGGCGGACCATGTGACCATCGGCGACGACGCCGTGGTGGCGGCGGGCAGCGGCGTGGGCCAGTCGCTGAAAGGCCGCGCGGTCTACGCCGGAACCCCGGCGGTCGAGCGGGAGCGCGCGTTCGAGATGCTGATGCTGACCGGCCGTTTGAAACACCTGTTCCGCGACGTGAAGGCCCTGAAGGCCGCCGCCGCGGCGGGGCGGAACTGACCGCCGGTGCGGCGGGGCGCGCGGAGAGCATACCGGCCCTCGGGCGGACACGGATTTAAAACAAAGACCAAGACCACAACGGGCGGACACCATGAGCGATCTGGAGCAGAAGATCTACGACATCGTCGTCGACAAGACCGAGCTGACCCGCGACCGGCTGAGCCGTGACGCCCGAATCAAGGACCTGGAAATCTCTTCCCTCGACTTCGTCGAGATCGTGTTCGCGGTCGAGGAAGAGTTTGATATCGAGGTCCCCTACAACGCCAACACCATGGACAGCGATTTCGAAACGCTCGGCGACATCATCGACGCCGTCGCCGCCGAAGTCGAAAAGCAGGGCTGACCGCGCGCGGCACTCCCGGCCCGCCGATCGGACCGCATCGTGCCGCGCGGTGTTTTCCCCGCGTCCTCCGAACGGGATTCCCACCCTATGACCCGCGTCGCCATCACCGGCATGGGCGTTGTTTCCGCGATCGGGAACGACGTCGAGACCTTCCGCCGTGCCCTTCACACCCACGCGGGCGGTCTGGCCGCCCCCGAAGGGATGGACGAGGTCCCCAAGGGCATTTCGGTGGTCGGGCAGGTGCGCGCCTTTGACGGGCTGGCCCGGTTCGGCAAGGATCGCTTGGCTCTGCTGGACCCGTTCGCCCAGTACGGGCTCGCCGCCGCCGACGAAGCCATCGCCATGGCCGGGCTGGATTTCCGCGCCGATCCCGCGATGGCGGCGCGGACCGCCTGCATCGTCGGGACGGGTGGGGCTGGTATTTCGACGTTTCAGGAGGGGTTCGCGCGTCTCTACAAAGAGGGCAAGAACCGCGTCAATCCGTTCACCGTGCCGCGCGCCATGGGCAACGCGGCGTGCAGCCAGATCACCATGGCGCACGGCATCACCGGTCCCGCCTTCGCCGTCACCAGCGCCTGCGCCACCGCCAACCACGCCATCGGGCTGGGCTTCCATATGGTGCGCAGCGGTATGGTGGACCGCGCCGTGGTGGGCGGCAGCGACGCCTTGGTGAACTTCGGCAACCTGAAGGCCTGGGAAGCGCTGCGCGTCGTCTCCCGCGACACCTGTCGGCCGTTCAGCAAGGATCGCACCGGCATGGTGATCGGCGAGGGCGCCGGGGTGTTCGTGCTGGAGCGCTGGGACGATGCCGTGGCGCGCGGCGTGCCGATTCAGGCGGAGATGATCGGGTTCGGCATGTCGGCCGACGCGGGCGACATTACGTTTCCCTCGGTCGAGGGCGCGGCGCGCGCGGTGCAGGCCTGCCTGGACGATGCGGGTCTCGCGCCCGGGGATGTGGACCACATCAACGCTCACGGCACCGCGACCACGGCCAACGACGCCACCGAGGCCAAGGTGATCCGGACGGTCTTCGGTGACCGGACGGACGCCGTGTCGGTCACGTCGACCAAATCCTTCCACGGCCACGCCCTGGGCGCGGCCGGTGGCCTGGAACTGGTGGCCGCCGTCGTGGCGCTGCAGGACGCCTACGTGCCGCCGACGCTCAACCTGACGGAGCTGGACCCGGCCTGTCCGCTGGACGTGGTCACCGGCACCGGGCGCGAGGGCGCCGTGCGGGTGGCGCTGTCGAACAGCTTCGCCTTCGGTGGCCTGAACGCCGTGCTGGCGGTGCGCCGCACCGACGCCGCGTAAGGCGCGCCGGCGGGCGCCGGCCGCGCCCCTCTTCGGCTATTCGGCGGCGGCCGCGCCGGTGTTGTCCAGGGCCGGCACGCCGGCCGTGAACAGCTTGTACGTGATGGAATCGTGCAGGGCGTTGTAGGATGCGTCGATCACGTTCGGCGACACGCCGACCGTGGTCCAGCGTGCGCCCTCCGAATCGGCACTTTCGATCATCACCCGGGTGACGGCAGCGGTGGCGGCGTCCGGGGTCAGGATGCGCACCTTGTAGTCCACCAGCCGCAGGTCGCGCAGCTCCGGATAGACCGGCATCAGCACCTTGCGCAGCGCGGCGTCGAGCGCGTTGACCGGGCCGTTGCCCTCGGCGACCGTCATGTAGGTCGCATCGCCGATGACGGCCTTTATGGTCGCCTCCGACAGCGTGATCAGTTCGCCCTTGGCGTTCCAGCGCCGCTCGTCGATGACGCGGAAGCTGTTCAGGCGGAAGTAGTCCGGCACCCGGTGCAGCAGGCGGCGGGCCAGCAGCTCGAACGACGCGCCGGCGCCGTCGTAGGCGTAGCCCTTGAACTCGCGCAGCTTCACCTCTTCGACCACGCGCGCCACCTTGGGCTCGTCGGGATCGACCTCCAGGCCGATCTCGCGCAGCCGCGACAGCACGTTGGACCGCCCGGCCTGATCCGACACCAGAATCTGGCGCCGGTTGCCGACCTGGGCGGGGTCGATGTGCTCGTAGCAGCGTGGGTCCTTTTCCACCGCCGAGACGTGCAGTCCGCCCTTGTGCGCGAAGGCGGACGCGCCGACGTAGGGCGCGTGCGTGTTCGGCGCCCGGTTCAGGCGCTCGTCCAGCGCGCGCGAGACCTCGGTCAGGCGCGTCAGGCCGTCGGGTTTCAGGCCGACATCGAAGCCCATCTTCAGGGTCAGGCTGGGGATGACGGAGATCAGGTTGGCGTTGCCGCAACGCTCGCCGAGGCCGTTGATCGTGCCCTGGACCTGACGCACGCCGGCCCGCACGGCGGCCAGGGAGTTGCCGACCGCGTTGTCGGTGTCGTTGTGGCAGTGAATGGCCAACTGGTCGCCCGGCACGCCGGCCGCGACGACGGCCGCGATGGTGGTCTCAATCTCGTGCGGCAAGGTGCCGCCGTTGGTGTCGCACAGCACGGCCCAGCGGGCGCCGGCCTCCAGCGCCGCCTTGACGCAGGAAATGGCGTAGTCCGGATTGGCCTTGAAGCCGTCAAAGAAGTGCTCCGCGTCGTACATCGCCTCGCTCTTCTCGCGCACCATGAGCGCGATGCTGTCGGCGATCATGCGGACGTTCTCCTCGGGCTCGACCCCGAGGGCGACCGTGCACTGGAAGTCCCAGCTCTTGCCCACCAGCACCGCGACCGGGGCTTCCGCCTCCAGCAGGGCGCGCAGGCCGGGGTCGTTGTCGGCGCTGCGGCCGGGGCGCCGGGTCATGCCGAAGGCGCACAGGCGGGCGTGGGAGAGCGACGGCGGGTTGGAGAAGAACGCGTCGTCGGTCGGGTTGGCGCCGGGCCAGCCGCCCTCAATGTAATCAATCCCCAGCGCGTCCAGCGAGCGGGCGACGGCCGCCTTGTCGGCGGCGGAAAAGTCGACGCCGTGCGTCTGCGCGCCGTCGCGCAGGGTGCTGTCGAACAGATAAACGCGGGGAGTGCTCATCGGTGGGGGTATCCTGACCGTCTGCGCCCCGAGGATGGGGCGGTATCGAAGGCGATGCCGCACGCCACGCGAAGCCTGGCCCGCGCGTTCACCGGAACGAAGCAGAGTGCACCAGCCCGGGGCAGGGTGCAACGCCGAAGGGGCGGTCCTGCGGTGGTGGAACGGCGCGGGGTCACGCCCCGGGGGCACGCCTCGGGACGGCTATCGGCGCGCCCCCATGTCTCCATCCTTCCGCCGCCGTGCTGCGGCCCTCGGTCGGGTGAGGCCAGGTGACGGGTTCGGGAGGGAGGTGAAGGGAGGGGGGAGCGGGTGGTGGCGTTTTTCTCACGCAAAGGGCTTGCAAAGCCCCCAGAGCCGGAGTAAAAGGACGGCCCTCCGGGAAGGGAATGTCCCTCGGCGGGCGCGTAGCTCAGCGGGAGAGCACTACGTTGACATCGTAGGGGTCGCTGGTTCAATCCCAGCCGCGCCCACCATATAATCAAGGGGTTACGGGCTTTCCCGTAGCCCCTTTTTCATATCCGGTCACGCTTCCGGTCACGCTACGTCCGTCCAGCACCGCCGCCGCACGGTTCATGTGGTCGGGCGAATGGTGGGCATACAGCTCCGTCGTCCGGGCCATCGTGTGCCCGAGATACCCGGCCACTTCCCACAACGGCACGCCGCCCTGGGCGAGCCACGTGCCGCAGGTGTGGCGGAGGACGTGCGGCGTCACGTCCGACAGTCCGGCCCGGCGGCACGCGGACGCGAAGGCCTTCTTCACGCTTGCCACGGGCTGGCCATCGATGTGGATGACCGGACCGGACGGCCAGCCCTTTCGCTGGGCGCTCCGCAAATGGGTCATCAGCTTGCGGGGGATCGGCGTCCGAGCGCGACCCTTCGCCGTCTTGCGCTGCCCCGCCGGCCGCTAGTCGATCCGGCCCCGGGCAAGGTCGACCTGATCCCAGCGCAGTTCCAGAATCGCGCCGGGCCGGGCCCCACCGTACAGCCCTAGCAGGATGAACAGGGGCAGGTGCGCACGGCACTGTGGTTCCGTGCGGGCGGCCCGCAACAACGCGGCGGCCTCCTGGCGGGTCAGCCACCGTTCGCGGCCCGGTCCTTTCGCCGGCATCCACATCGGCCGGCGCGCGTCCAGGCGCTCCGCCTTCACGGCGTGGCCCATGGCCGCCGACAGGACGGAGAGTTCCCGGTGGACGGTGCCTGCCGCGCGCTGGCGATGGGCGGCGTAGGCCCGGCACATCTCGCCGCTGATCTGAGAGACCGTCTTGGCCCCCCAGAACCCCAGCAGAGCATCGATGTTGTAGGCCAAGGTTTCGCGCGCGGCATCGCTGGCGAGGTCCGGACTGTGCTCTTCCGCGTATGCAGAGAGCATGTCCGCGATCAGGGTCTGATCGGCAGGACGTTTGCCGGCGGGCCGCTCTCGGCGTTCCGCGAGGAATGCTTCGAGGGCTTTTTCAGCCTCGCGGCTATCTGCCGTGCCTGTGCCACGCTCACGGCTGTTTCCGTCGACAGTCCACCGGATGACCCATTGGCCGCGCCTCCACCGGAGTCGCGGGCCGGTTCCACGTCTGGGCATTGTGTCGTCCCCTCGATCACCTGCCGGATCGCTTCCGTGCTGTAGTAACGGCTGCGCCCGAGCCGGTGATAGCGGATTCCAAGCCGATCAGCAGTGGCCTGAAACACGCGCGGCGCCATGTCAGGATGTACGGCCCGCGCCGCCTCAACAACGGTCATCAGCGTCGGGCCGAGAGGACGGCTGTCTGTGGACACGGCGCCCATGGGTCAGGTCTCCGGCTGCGCGTAGGGACGCGCGGAAACGGCCCCATCCCACGCCGCAATCATCTCGCCCATGGGCATGTACATCTCCTCGGCGGCGGTCATCATCTCTTCCGTCGGATCCATCGGCACAACGCAGCATCGGGTCGCCTCAATGGAGGCCAGCACGGCGGCGGCCGGGCGCTCGTACAGCGGCCAGTTGTCGTCGATGTCCTCACGGTCAATAAGATCGTCGGCGCATATCGCCCGTGCGATGATTTCAACCAGAGCATCCCGATTCTTGGGAAGGGTCATATCGGTTGCCCATCGTATTCTAAGTTGTCCAGCAGACGGCCGGCGGCGTGCTTGCCGACGCGGACCATGGTGCGCCCATTAACGATGTGGTCGGGTTGGAAGCAGTGGACAGACCCGTCGTGCGCCACGATGAAAGCTGGCGTCCGCTGCATGCGCCCCCGGCTGGTGTCGTAAGGCTCCCCATGCAGCGGCGGACGCCACTCCCCCCACTGCTTGAAGAAAAACGGCACACCCGCCGCCGCGCACTGATCGCGCAGGGATCGCGCCCAATCCGGATGCATCGGCCGGGCATACGGGCCGGATTCGCCGCCGCAGATGACCCAATCGAGTTTCCCCAGCCACGGTGTCAGGTCCACCGGCCCCAGCAGGGGCTCGACGGACAGCCCGCGCCGCGCGGCTGGCGTGTCGAGCAGGATCGGGATCCGAAGATCGGCCATCGCCTGGGTTTCCACGCTGGCCAACAGGGTGACGTTGGGCAGCGGCCAATCCCGGGTGTCCGGCCAGGACGGATCGTCCTGCGTCATGCCGATGTGCCAGAGAGGGGGCATGTGGACGCCGTTCCCAGCGTCTCGACCCAGCGTCAGATAGTCCCGTGCGACCTTGGGCCGCTTGGTGACGACGATCCAATCCAGGTGCGGGGTGAGCGCCATGACCGCGAACATCTCGTCGCGCCATGCGTCCGGCACCTCCGCGTCGAACACATCGGCCAGGGACGCACAGAACACGCGGTACCGCCGCCCTTCCCGCTTCGCCTTCCGGTCCCAGGCGAACGGCTGGCGCCATGTGGACTCGGCGGCCCGTCGGCGTGGCTGGCCGTGCCCCCAGGGCACACTCAGGCGGCGCCCGACGCCCTCGGCGTAGCAGTGATCGCAAGCCGGCGAGACCTTGGTGCAACCGATCCAGGGGTTCCAGGTGTGATCGGTCCACTCGATGCGGGAGTTTTCGCCCATTATGCGCCCTCCTCCGCGCCCGACCTGCTGTCGTCAGGGCCGCCGGCGCATTCCAGGTGGCGTTGAAGCTCCGGCGGGATTTCGTCCAGGTCGGCGTCCACCTCCAAGAGTGTGAACGGGGGATGCGCGAGGTCGGGCAGGGTTGCCAACAGGTCTTCAAGCGAAACAGCCGAACTCACCTCGTACCAACTGTACTTCAGACAGGGATCATCCATGCAGGGCGACGGATCGCCCCCCGCCACCGGAACCGCCAGCACCCGCGCAACGATCATGTCGCCCGGCGCGTCGCCACCAAGCTCCACCGCCGCAAGCGCGTTGCTGATGGCCTCCCCCAGGCGCGCCCTGGCCTCCCTGGGCTACGACACCCGGCTGGTCGAGTGGCCCGACGACGATCCGCCGGCCGAGCCCTACACGTTCCGGGTTGAGGTGGACGTGATGGACCACGCGGTCACCGCCCGGACCTATGCCGAGATCGAACGGACGGCGCGCGCCGCGAAGAACGTCCGCTCGCACCTGACCGGCATCCGCGCGGTCGGGCGCGTGGATGCCGCCGTGTACGCCGGCGCCTTCGTCGTCGGCGGCACCGTCCTGCCCTGGACCCCGTCCGAGATCACCGTGACCGGCCCGTCCTACGCGGGTGCTGCCGTCTCCATGGTCTCCACACTCACCGTTCATCCCGCCACGGAGGGCCCCTGACCATGGCCGCGTATTACGGTCTTCTTACCACCATCGGCGCCGCCAAGATCGCTAACGGGCTCGTCACCGGGCAGGCCGTCGAGCTGACCCACATGGCCGTGGGCGACGGCGGAGGCGCCCCCGTGACCCCGGAGCAGACCGCGACGGCGTTGGTCCACGAGGTCTACCGTTCCACGCCGGCCGGGATCAGCCGCACGCCAGCGGATGAGGCCGTGTTGGAGGCCCTGCTAGTGATCCCGCCGCAAACGGGGGGCTGGACCATCCGGGAGGTGGGCGCCTTCGACGCGGACGGGGATCTGATCCTGCTGGCGAACTGGCCGGAGACCTACAAGCCGGTGATTGCGGAAGGGGCCTCCAACGACATGGCCCTGAAGATCCAGGCCGTGGTGGGGTCGACCGCGAACATCACGCTGAAGATCGACGCCAGCCTGCAATACGCGACGCAGGCGTGCCCCCGGCGCCCCTGTCCTTTGGTCCACTGTGCGCGAAAGTCCGGACAGGCTTTCCCGAAATCATGCAGGAACGCCACGGCGAAAAGGCGGGGGGTCCACGCCTCTGGAAGGTGGTCGTATCCGGCCAGAGCGGCCAGCCTGTGTCGTATGCACGGAACGGCCAGGACGGCGCCCAGGCAGGCCGCGACATCGGCGCTGTGGGCCGGAAGGCTGTGCCAGGAGACGATGCGGCCCGTTTCCGGGTCATGGCGAAGTTTGGCCCAGCCTTGTTCGGGCGAGACCTGCGGGACCCATGCCATGCCGATACACCTGGGGGTGAAGGGGAGAACACCGAATAGTAGGGCTGTGTTGGGTGGCTGTCACGCTCGGCAGGCTGGCGTCGCCGCGTGGATCCGACCTAAAATCCCGTTCCAACATTACACCGTCACCACGGTCGAGGCTCTGCTCGCCGACGTTGTGGCCGATGTGAGGACTGTTCGAGGTGACCTATGAGCGGCAGCGATACCGTGACCGTGCAGGTCGGCACCCTCGAAGACATGGGGCGGCGCTTCGTTGACGCCTGGCATCGGGCCGAGCGCGGTGAAGAGGTCGACGAGCGCCACGTTACCTTCATTGATCTTCCGGCTCTGCGGGCAGCCCTGACCGCTAGGCGATTGGCCCTGCTGCGGTATGTCCGGCATCACGAGGTGCGCACCGTCCAGGCGCTGGCGGCTGGGCTGCATCGCAACGAGGAAAGCGTCCAGGCGGACGTGGACGCATTGACCAAGTTGGGCCTCCTGACCCGCACCGCTGACCACTTGGTTGTGCCCTATGGCGAGATCAACACCATGTTCGTTCTGTAGGGGACGGCTACGATGGCCTGAGTGTCGGCGCCGTTCCTTGCTATAGGGGGCTCGGACTCCGTTCTCGACGACCGTAGGGGGTGCCGGCCGAAGCTGCTGGGCGTGCGCATCGTGTCCATGAGGTGTTGGTCGGTGTGCCGCCCGCCGCCGCGATCACATGGGGCTGTCGTGGCCGCCGTGCGGGCGCGCGCCTATTCCGCCGGCTTTACGTCGGCCTCGATCTGCGCCCCGTGATCGCGCAGTACCACGGCCACGTCGTAATCCCGTTGCATGCCCAACCACACCTCCGGCCCGGTTCCCAGGTAACGCCCGAGCCGCAAGGCCGTATCCGCTGAAATGGCACGGCGCTCTTTCAGGATGGCAGAGATACGCTTTGCCGGCACATGGAGGGCCGAAGCGAGCGCCTTTGTGGAAAGGCCGCGGGCCGCCATTTCTCTTTTCAGCAAACGACCTGGATGCACAGGGACCACGATGCCCTCCCGAGAATAGCTTACACGTTCAACGTCATTCACGTCGCCAGTCTTGCCCATGCATCAAAGCGCATCGACGCGGACCCTGCCCCCAAATTTGGCCTTCGATGTGCGGCGCGTCTGTTCGTTGAAACGCCCCGTCCTTATGATCATCCGATCCCCTTGCTGCTTTAGCACTCCCCCAGCACCTCGGCGGGAAGGGCCGCGCGGGCCCAGGGCGGAAGAGTGGGCGCTCGCTGGGTTACGGCTCCGTCTTCCCACGTCAGCAGAAGCCGATACTGCCGCGTTCCATTGTCGGCCAGCACCACACGATGCGCGAGGGCAAACACCTCGGCCAGGTTCCGCAGGCTGCCATGAAACCGGCGGGTCAGGTCGCGGGTCGGCACATCGTGCTCCCCGCTGGCCACCCGGGTTGCCACGCGGCTGTCCGACAGAACGGGGCTCGGCACGCCGACAAAAACGACCGTGATCCGATAGCCGGCCGCTCGCGCCTCGCGCAGAAACCGCAGCTCCCCGCGTCCCGAAAGCGTGGTTTCCCAGCCGAACGTCTGCCGCCGGCTCAACAGCGACGCCCGTTCCAGCACCGCCGCCCGGCCGGCGGCCGGCGCGCTGACGGCCGTGTCGCGGGCGATGATGTCGGGGTTTATGATGGGCATGCGCCTGTACAGGTGTCGGCTGGCGATCGTGGACTTGCCGGCCCCGTTCGGGCCGCACACGACCCATAACTCTGGGCTGGTCTCGGGGTTCGCCATCACAGCCGCCGCACCACCTGATCGCCCTGTCGGTCGAACCGGATCAGCTCTGCCCGGCCGTCCGGGTGGTCCTTCCGAAGCAATCCCGGTGGCATATCGTCCGCGATGGAATAGACCGGCCGGCCCGCGTCCAGATGCGACCGTGCGGCCGCCCCATCGTCCTGTGTAAGACCTTGTATCAGATCGCGCCAGATCGGGTCATCGTCACACATCCCTTGGGTCTCCAATGTCATGGCTCTTTTGGCCCGAACCGCACGCAGCGAGGAGCCCCCGCCCGTGCCACAGCCGTGCGGAGGCACCGATGTGCGTTCGGATTTGGCCGCTGGCAAGGGGCCACATTTCGCACGCAACCGGACGAATCGTTTTCTGACGCAGAGGCGTGAGGCCGACACGCACCCCGGCGGGGCGCCCGACCGCCTGAGACGCGCGGGCGCCCGTTCCATCCCCGCGCGGGATCAGGGCGTGCTGGCGATCTGTGCGCGGACGATCTCCGCCCCCCGCGCGGCGGCGCCGGAGACCTCGCCGAACGCCTCCCGCACGGCGGCCGTTTGCCGCGCGATCTGGGCCGGATGCCCGGCGACGGCGGTGTCGATGGCGGTCAGCACCGCATCGACGCTCTCCGCCACCTCCCCCAGCGCCCAGCCCGCGAAGCGCGCGTTGTGCCGCCACGCCGCGTGATGGGCATTGATGAAGGCGGCGGGACGCGGCCGGATCAGAAACTCGTACAGCTGGCTGGACATGTCCCCCAGGTACACATCCGACGCCAGCGTGTACGTCATGTCGACCAGGCGGGGGGAGTCCAGGTCGATGAGAATTTTCCCCGGCTCGGCCAGGCTTTGCCAGCGGTCACGCTCGGCCGCGCCCATGTTTTCGGACACCCGGATGTGCGGCGCGAAAATCAGGTTGTAGCGGGATTGGTGGCGAAAGCGGTCGATCACTTCGGCGGCCACCGGCCAGGACGAGATCTCCGGATCGAAATGCGGATTGTAGAGAACGGTCGGCCGCTCGTTGTCGAACACACGCGGGATGCGTCGGGCCGGATCCGTGAAGAAGTCGAGCTTCACATAGCCGCAGGTTCGCAGCTTCTCGGCCGGCACGTAGCCCTGGGCGAGGGCGCGTTGAAGGTCCTTCGGGCCGGGCACGACGACCAGATCGAACGCGGCCAAGCGGCGTTCCGAGCGGGGCGCCCGGTCGCCTGCCCCGTGCCGGAACTGGATCATCAGCGTGGACCGCAGGCCCATGCTGCGCAGGCGCGCCGATGTCCGCTCCGCCGTCACCACCGCTTTCGCTCGGCGCAGGCGTGGGATCAACGACAGCAGCAGAAACCGCTTCCGCGCGCTCTTCCGGCCGATGACGGCGGCATACACGCGGCCGGGCAGGGGGACGCGGACGCCCTCGATCCGCAGGGCGGGGGCGATCAGATCCTCCCGGACACGATGCAGGCTGTCGGCGGTCGCCTGGTCGCCGTGGGGGTACAGGCACACGACGGAGACATCCGGAAGACTCCGGCTCAGCTCTGCCGCCACCGGCGCGACATGGAAGACCTGATGTGATCCGCCAATGAACAAAAAAACGATGTCCGGCATAAGACTCCTCATGTGACCGCGAACCGTGGCCTCTCGCGTGGCCGCATGCGCCGCGGATCGCCTCAGGCCGGT
Source organism: Roseospira marina (assembly GCF_014197855.1). Classification (GTDB taxonomy): domain Bacteria; phylum Pseudomonadota; class Alphaproteobacteria; order Rhodospirillales; family Rhodospirillaceae; genus Rhodospira; species Rhodospira marina. Next base: position 103,596 of record NZ_JACIGJ010000012.1, on the reverse strand, counting down.
GACCGGCCTCGCCCTTAGGGCATACCCCTTCTATCGTCGACGGGCGAGGGGCGGCCTTCCACGATCCCCTGCCCGGCCCGGACCCCTGGCGCACCTGCGGTCGCACGCCAACGTTTTGGAGGACCGCACAGACGGCCACCCGACGCCGACCGATGCTCCTGGAGGGCCCATGACCCTGTCCCGACGCCACGTTACCGCCCGCATGGCCGCGACGCTCGCCGTGACGGCGACCCTTCCCTGGGCGCGGCCCGCGCGCGCCTTGGCCCGGACCCCGGCGGAGGCGGCCGGCGCGCTGGACGCGGCGCTCGAACGGCTGCCCCAACTCCATTCGCTCCAGGTGCGGCGCGGGGCCGACGTGGTGTTCGCCGAGGCCCCCCGGGGGGGCGGCCTCGACGCGCCCGCCAACATCAAGTCCTGCTCCAAAAGCCTCGTGGCGCTGCTGTTGGGCGTGGCCATCGACCGGGGCGAGGTGACCGGCGTCGATGCGCCCTTGCGCACGGTCGCCCCGGGCCTCATCCCCGAGGATGCGACGGAGGGCGTCGGCGGCATCACGTTGGAGGATCTCGTGACCCTGCGGGCGGGGTTGGAGGCGACCTCCGGCGCGCATTACGGCGCCTGGGTGGGGTCGAACAACTGGATCGCCCATGCCCTGCGCCGCCCGATGGTGGCCCGGCCGGGCGGGCGCATGATCTATTCGACCGGGTCCACGCACGTGCTCGGCGCGGCGCTGACGGAGGCCACGGGGAAAAGCCTGCTCGCCCAGGCGCGGGAGCGGCTCGGGCAGCCGATGGGCTTCGCCGTGCCGCCCTGGACGCGCGACCCGCAGGGCTACTACTTCGGGGGCAACCAGATGGCGCTGACGCCCCGGGCCATGCTGGATGTCGCCACCATGGTCCGCGACGGCGGCACGTTCGACGGCACACAGGTCGTTTCGGCGGACTGGATGCGCGCGTCGCTGGAGCCGCGCACGGTGTCGCCGTGGTCGGGCATGGACTACGGCTATGGCTGGTTCCTGACTGGTTCCGGCTATGCCATGGCGCGTGGCTACGGCGGGCAGGTGATCGCCGCCCATCCGGAGCGCGCCCTGGCGGTGGCGATCACGTCGGACCCGACTCAGCCGGCCCGCTCCGGCGGCTATTTCGGGGATCTGATGGATCTGCTCGACGGTCCGATCCTCGATCTGGCGTGAACCGGACCCGCCGGCACAGGGGGGCGTCGTGCCTGGAGCGCCCCCGTTTCGCCCCGGCCAAAAAAGGCGAGTCGGCGGCGAAGGCGGCCTCGACCCCATTCCGCTGTCGTTCCGTCAGGCCCCCGTGCTCCCGGAGCGGCGTAGGCGGGGGCGCCCACTCGTCAGGCGGTCCATGGCGCCGGTCCACGAGGCGCTGTCCAGGATCCTCTCGCACGCCTCGGCCTGGGTGGCGAACCGGCGGCGCAGGCTGTCCTTGGTCGGGTCCGCGCGGCCGTCCATGAACGCGCCGTGCAGGTCCATCAGCCGCAGATACGCGGCCACCAGACGATAAACCAGGGTGCGGTCCCGCGCGGGACCAGCGTCCCCCGGCCCGAAGTAGGCGTTCAGGAGGGCGGCGGCCTCTTCGGCGTTCAGGCCGCCCTGGGTGCTCAGGCCGGCGAGGTCGAAATGGGGGTCGCCCATGCCGGAGGCCCGCCAGTCCACGAAGACGACGCGCGAGCCGGTGTCGAACGCGGCCTCCAGCGCCGCCGCGTTGAGGCAGGGCGCGGGCGGCACCGGGATCGTCGCCAGCGTCTCCTGGCACCGCGCCACGGCCTCCGTGATCCGGGTGAGGGTGCGCAGCGGCAGGCCGATCGCCGACTCCCGGGGCCAATGCGGACTGAGGTCCAGGCCCGCGAACGGCGCGCGCTGGCCCTCGAACGTCTGACCGCTGATGTGCAGTAAGCGCAGGCTGGCGGCCAGCCGCCGGAGCATGCCCGGGGCGCCTCGCAGGGACAGGGCCTCGACGGTGCGCCCCGCCCAGGCGGGCCGGACCCACATCCCGTCCGCGGGATCGAACTGAAGCGTGGCCGGCGCCAGGCCGAGGGGCGTGATCCGCTCCAGGTTCAGGCCCTCGTCGTCGGCGGCCGTGTCGTCGGTGCGCGGCACGGGGACCAGCCCGATGGGGTGGCGCGCCCGTCGGGGCGTCCACGCGGGCGGCAGGCGCACATGCAGCGAGTCTGCCGTGGCCTCGCCCGCCCCGGCGCTGATCGTCCCGGGGCTGATCGACACGGTGCAGGTGGGGCCGGTCGGCGCGAGCGGGTGCGGGGTGACGGTCAGGGTGTCGGGGTCGAGCCCCTGAAGCACCCAGACCCGCTGCATCAAAAACGCCCGCAGCGCTTCGGGATCTGCGTCGGTCATGCCGGCTCCCTCGCGGCGCGCGCCGCATCCCGGTAGTGGCCGAGGGCCGTCGCCGCGCGTGCGACCGGGCCGGTCCAGTCGCCGGGCGTGGTCTGCCGCGCCAGCCGCAACGCCGGGTACCAGACCGAGCGCGTGCCCGACAGGCCCCACCGCCAGTCGGCCGCATAGGGCAGCAGCACGAGGCCCGGCACCGCCAGCGCACCCGTGAGGTGTGCCGCCAGCCCGTCGATGGTCACCACCGCGTCGAGCGCGGCGATCTGCGCCGCCCGGCCGTCCAGGTCGTCCGGATCGGCCTCGATGGTGGCATCCCGTAGAAGGGGGCCGGGCAGCGCCGGGGCGTTGTCCTCCAGCGGGTCCGGCCCGCCGGCGCTCGGCTGGATCGAGACGAAGCGCACCCCGGGCACCGCGAACAGGGGGGCGAGGGCATCCCACGGCACCACGCGGTCCGGGTACCGCGTCGCGTCGAGCGGCGTCCAGCTCAACCCGACCAGGAGGTCGGGCGCGGTGCTCTTGGTGTCGTCGTCCGCCGTTGCTGTGGCCGTGGCGATGTAGCGGCTGCGTAGCGCCGCTGCCCGTTCCGGATCGGCCGCGATGGTGGGGGCCGGCGTGATGCTCGCCGCCGGGTCGGGGCCGACGAGCCGCGCCAGACTGCCGAACGGCACCTGGGCGCCCAGATCGGGGGCGCGTGTGTCCGGCGCCGGCGGGTCGGCCGTCGCCACCACGGTGGCCTCCGGCAGGCCGCGCGCAACCAGCGGCACGATGCGGCGGTCGACCTCCAGCACGAGCCGCCCGCCGGACTGGCGCCCGGCGGCGGGCGCCAAGCGCAGGAACATCAGGGCCTCGGCCACCCCCTGGCGCTCGTTCCAGATCAGCAGCGGATGGGAGGCCGTCGTGCCGCCGGTCCAGGGCGGGGCCTCGAACGTGTCCGCCGGGCGGTCGGTGCGCGGCCGCCGCCATTCATAGGCGTCCCAGCCCTCCGCCCAATCCCCGCGCCGGAGCAGGGCCAGGGCCAGGGACAGGTGGGCGTCGATGTTCTCCGGTTCGGCGGCCACGGCCCGGCGGTAGCGTTCGATGGCGGGATCGACCTGATTGCGCCGCTCCAACAGGCGCCCCACCAGCCCGTGTCCCCAGACGAACCCGGGTGCGCGCAAAACGGCGCCGTGGCTTGCCATCAGGGCGTCGTCGAGCCGCCCGGCCTGCTCGTGGATCTGGGCCAGGGTGCGCCACGCCTCGGCGCTGCCCGGATCGGCGGTGATGGCCTGTTCGGTGATCTCCACCGCGGCGTCGAGCCGGCCGGCCGCGCGGAGCAGGCTCGCCCATAGCCTCAGCAGCGGCGCGTGGTGGCGGAGGGCCGGGGTGTCCTGCGCGGCTTCGATCAAGGCCAGCGCGGCGACGCCGTCCCCGGCGTCCCAGAGGGCCAGGGCGCGCTGGTGCAGAACCGCGGGATCCTCGGGGCGGTGGCGAGCCCGCGCCTCCAGCAGGGCGACGGCGCTCCCCATGTCGGTCCCGAGCGCGGCGTCCGGCGGTGTGAGCGTCGGCACCAGATCGGCCATGATCTCGTCGAACGGGGCGGGGCCACCGCCGAAAGGAACGTCGCGGCCCTCCACCGCGCTGTCGTCGTCGCCCGGGTGGAGGGCCTGCAACCGGTGTCGCAGATGCGCCATCATGGGGGCGTCGCCCGCCTTGTGCGCCGCCTGCATAAGGTCGCGCAGCGGCTGCCCCGTCAGGTGGGGCGGCAGGGCCAGCATCCAGACATCGGCGTCGGGCGAGGTCCGCGCGATCAGGGCTGCCATGGCCCGCCGCCACCCGGCCAGCGCGCCGGCGCGGTCGCCCTGTTCCTCCAACGCCCGCGCCAGCCCGATGGCGGCACCCACCGCCGACGGCGCGTCCGCCAGCACGGCGCGGAATCGTACCTCGGCCTCCTCAAGGGCGCCCGTCGCCAGACAGGCCCCGCCCAGCGCGACCCGCAGCGCGATGTCCGGTGTCGGCGTGGCCTCCTGGGCGTGGGACAGCCATCGCAGCGCCTCGTCTCCGTTGCCCGACCGCAGCGCCGCCAGCCCGATCAGCCGCATCAGGTGCAGGGTGTCGGCGTCGGGGGCGATGTGATCCGCGCCGATCGTTACGGCCAGGGCCTGGACGGCGGTATCCTCGCCGGCCCGGAACAGACGAAGGGCGCGCGCCAGGGGCGTCTCATCGGGCGGTCGCGGGGGCGGCGACGGGCGAGGAGAGGTTCGATCCATGGCCTCCGGGCGCTCCGAGTCTGTCATGCCGCCGTCGTTCCGCCGTGTTTCGTGATGGTCCCGCTGGAGGGCTGAGGTCGGCGCGGACGCCGTGGCCGCGCCCCCGGGGCCCTTGGGCCGGGAGCCCTGGTCACGACAGCGAAGGAACCGGCACGGCCTGTCAAGTCCAACGCGCGCGGACCCGGCGCCTGTTCGTCGAAATATGCGAGTCGCGCGGACTATTGTTTGCCTAAACCCCGCGGCGTGCCCTAAATACGAAAGCACCGCAGAAGGCCGGGGCGGACGCGGTCGCGCTCTGGAACGACGACGGGATACCAGGGGCCGCGCCGCCGGATCGCGACGCTGGATACGGCGAGCGCTGGGGAGCGGGGTCCGGTGGCGCCGGACGTCCGGCGACAGGAAGGGTTGGATGCCCACGATAGCGCACTACGAGGTCTACACGCTGGAAGACTCCGGATGGGTCCTGCATGCGCGATTCATCAGCACGGAGAAGGCCCGGGCCCTCGAGGAGGCGCGGGTCGTCGATGAAACGCTGGCGCGCCCCACCAAGGTCGTCAAAGAAACCTACGACACCGAGACGGCACGCTACGGCGAACAGACCGTCTACCTGAGTGCGCGGGCCCGGCACGCGCGTCGGCGCGGCAAGGATCCGTCCCATCCCCAGGGTGGGCCGGGCGGCGCACCCGTCGGGGCAGGCCTGCGGCCGAACGCTCAGATTCCACCGGGACTTGACGCCTTCAGTGGCGAGGCCGCCCGCCCCGGGATCACCCGGTTCGGCGCGCCAACGCACGCGGCGTCGACCAGCGATCTGATCGCCCGCGTGATCTTCACGGTCGTGGGCAGCTTGGTCCTTGCGACATCGGGGACGGCCCTGATCCCGATTGTCATCGCCCTTCTCAGTACCCTTGGCGTCGCCATTCCCAGCGGCGCGCTGTCGAGCACCCTGTTCGCGGTGTTCATGGTGATCTTCCTGGCCAGCGGGTTCTTCCTGACCCTGCGTTTCGTGCCCATGCAGGGCGTGTGGGATCCCGACCGTCCGCGCTCGCGATGGCAGACCAAGGCAAAGACCGCGTCCAAACCGAAGGCGTTCGGGGCGTCCGCGAGCGGCGGCGCGCCGCCGCGGCGCGACCGGGATGCCGTGGGAGACCCGGGGCCGACGGGGGCGACGGCTGCCGCCGGGGGAGACCCCGCCCCGAAAAGCGCGCCTCCTGTGCCCGACCCGGTCCAGGCCCCGGCTTCGGCGTCCCCCAACGCGACGGCCGAGGCCGCGTCCGGCCGCGAGACGCCGTCGCAGAAGGAGCGTGAGCGGGAGAAGGAGCGCGAAAAGCGGGCCGAGAAAGAGCGGGAGAAGGAGCGCCAGCGCAAGAAGAAGAAGGAGAACGGGAAGGCCGCGGAGGACGGCGCGGAGTCTGGTGACGCAAAAGAGAAACCGGCCGAACCCGCCGAGACCGTGAGCAAGGCGCTCCAAACCGCCCAGGATGCCAGCACCGCGTTCCTGAGTCGCTACGTCCCCGCCCTGAAAAGCGTGCGGCCGCGCATCGACACCTACAATCGCTTCGGCATCAATCTGTATCTGGCCGGCGTGTGCGAGATCATCGCCCAGGACCACGGTCTGACCTATGGCGAGTTCGAGCGCTTGCTGCGCGAGACCGTCGAGATCATGGGCACGCGGCCGCCTCAGGCGTCGTCGTTCGTCGACCGTCTGCGCACCTATCTCGCCGAGGACCGCTACGCCGAGATGGTTCAGCACGGCCGCGAGGCCATGACCCTGCAACGCACCGGCGCGGCGGAGCCTTTCGCCAGCCTCGGCATGGTCGTGGAGGACTGGAACACGCCCAAGACCCAAAAGGTCACCGGCAGTACCATCGCCATCGTGTTCACCGACATCGTCGGCTCCACCGACATGACCAGCGAGTACGGGGACATCAAGGCCCAGCAGATCCTGCGCGCCCACAACGCGGCGGTGCGCGCGGCGCTGGCCCGGTTCTCGGGACGTGAGATCAAGCACACCGGCGACGGGATCATGGCCACGTTCGAACACGTGCCGGACGCCGTCTGGGGCATGATCGACGTGCTGAAGGCGGTGCAGGCGCACAACGAGTCCCAGCCCGAGATTCCCTTGCGCATCCGCATCGGCATCAACGCCGGCGAACCGGTCAGCGCCGAGAACGATTACTACGGTCTCGCGGTCACCCTGGCCGCGCGCATCTGCGCCCAGGCGGCCATGAATCAGATCCTGGTCTCGCAGGTGGTGCGGGATCTGTGCGAGGGCACCAAACTGGCCTTCGCCGAGCACGGCGCGGCGCGGCTCAAGGGCATCAAGCAGCCGCAGTCGTTGCACGAGGCGCTGTGGGATGGTGCGCCCAAGGTCGGAACCAACGGAGCCTCCTCCGGGACGCCCGGGGCCGAGGGCAACGACAGGGGAGACCCCAACCCGGGGGCCGGCGCGGCGGACGCCGACCCGGAAGATGGATCCGTGCGCGAGCGAGGCGCGGGACCCGACGGAACGGTCGCACCGCCGCCGCCCCCGACGTCCGCACGGTCGGATGCCGCGGGCGCGTTCGATCCCGACACGGGGGGCTGGCTGGATCAAGCCGCCGCCCCCCAGGGCGCGGCGCCGTCGGCCCCGGATCCGCGTGCCGCAAGGGGGGCCGCAGGATAGGCGAGCCCCCGCCCGGTCGTCGAACCCGAGGTCCGGCGGCTCAGTCGAGCGTGACTTCGCCGTGCCGGAACGGGATCCAGTCCATGTGGTCGCGACGGAACTGGAGTCCGTAGGGCGACTTCAGGAACACCTTCTCAAGGGGGGCCCCCCCCTCGGATTGTGTGCGCGGGACGTCGACCAGGGGCGAGGTCGCGAACAGCGGGTCCCAGTAGGCATCCGGCTCCAGGTCGCCGTCCGACTTTTCCTTGAGTTTCATCGCCTCGTCGATCAGGCTCCAGGCTTCCTCGACCTGTTCGTAGCTCATGCCGGCATCTCCCTTGTCCTGGCGGCCCACCCAAAGGGCCGTCGCGCGGTTGAGTCGGCGCATCGGCATCCGCCCGCGCGTCAGGCCTTGATCTTTAGACTTTCGGGGCGTCTTGGTAAAGATATCGCCACCGACGCGCGTTGCGGCGCCCCCAGACGGAGAACAGTGCATGACGGCCCCGCCCCCGGAGTCCCGCGACGACACGCGAGAGATGTACGCGGAAATCAGCACCCTGCTCGGGCACCTCGGCACGGCGCTGGAGATGGAGCCGGACGCCGTGGCGGCACTGCTGGAACAGGGCGCGCTCGATTTGCGTATGGAGACCGACGAGGCGGGCTGCCCATGCGTCGCCGTGACCCACGGCACGGGCGCCGACCGGCGCGAGGCCCGCATTTACAAGGACACGATTCTCCACCGGGGCACGCCGCCCGGGGATGCAGGTCCGGCCCCCCTTGACACCGGCAGCAAGACCGGGCGCGGATGATCCGCGGCCAGCGTGCGCGGCCCCATCGCACGGTTCAGAGTGTATGGCGACAGTGAAGCCGACAATTCAGAAATACGAAGCCGGGGACATCATCTTTCGGGAGGGTGAACCCAGCGCCATGGCCTTCATCGTCGCGGCCGGCGAGGTGGCCCTGTTCAAGGAATCGGAGCGGGGCCTCATTCATCTGGCGACCGTCGGCAAGGGCGAACTGCTCGGCGAGATGGGGGCCATCGATACCGATCCCCGGGGCGCGACGGCGGTGGCGCGTGGGCCTGTGACGCTGCATGCCTATGGCCGCAAGGCGTTCGTCCGTCGGCTGGAGGACGATCCGGATCTGGCGCTGCGGCTGATGGTCCGGCTGTCCCGGCGCCTGCGCAACGCGAACGAGCGGATCGCCCGGCTGGAGCCCGTCGCCGATGTGACGCCGGAGGGCCGGTCGGGCGACGAGTCCGGCACCAGCACGGCGCTGGTCCCCGTGACGGCGGCGGCCGTCGGTGGGATGGCCGACGGCGGGGGCGGTGGTGGCGCCAGTGGTGGTGGGGGCGCGCGCGGCGACGGGCTGCTCGGCCGGCTGATCGGGGTCCTCAAGGGCGGGAGCGGCCCCAAGACTGCGGAGAGCGCGTTGGCCGGCGCGGCGCGGGTCCGTCACCCGGTGCTGGCCGTGGCGGGCTTTCCGGAGCGGGGCGGCGAGGAACAGCGCGTCCGCGTGCTGGAGGCTCTGGAGGGCCTGGCCGCCGTCCGTTTGCGCAAGCTGGATCGGGCGGTGCCGTATTCGGCGGAGTTGGATCCGTACACCGCGCTGAGCGGCGCGATCGGTGCCGGCCGGCCCATGCTGCGCGAGGTCGGGGCGGACCTGCTGGTGTGGGGCGGCCCGGATGCCAGCGGGCGCCTGGTGGAGCTGCGCTTTCTGAGCCCCTGGGGCAGCACGGAGATCGAGCGCATCGGCATGATGTCGCCGCAGAACGCCCTTTATGTCCCCGTGGACTTCGATCCGTCGTGGCATGTGCTGATTCAGGCCGTGACGCTGGCGGCCATGGAACCGCGATCGGAGGCCCAGGGGCGGGCGCTGGTCGAAACCCTGCCGCCGCTGGCCGAGGCCGCCGGGGCGCTGCTGTCCGAGCTTCCCTACGGGCTCAGCGGTCTGGAAACGGCACAGATCGTCGGCTGTTACGGAAACGTCCTGGCCATGGTCGGCGCCTGGGCCAACGAACCGGCCTGGCTGGAGCATGCCGCCGCCGCCTACGAGGAGGCGATCCGCCATCTGCCTCGCGATGCCGACGCCGAGTGGGGGGTGCTGCACCGCTCGCTGGGACTGGTGTGGCAGGCGCTGGTGGAGCGCAACCACCCCACCATCGGGCCGCGTCAGGCGGCGGATGCGTTCAAGGCCGCGCTCGAATCGTTTCATCGCGACCTGTACCCCTATGACTGGGCCGGCCTGAAAAGCCGCCTGGGGCTGCTGTGCTATCGGATCCACATGGCGGAGGGCGACCCGGCCGCGCTGCGGGATTCGATCAACGCGTTTCAGGCCGCGCTCCAGGTCTTCAGCCCGGCCGACACGCCCGATCGGTGGGGCGAGATCATGCACGACCTCGCCCAGGTGCTTCAGGTCTACGGCGGGCAGGAGCGCAAGCCGGAAATCCTGACGCGCGCGGTGGAGGCCGCCAACGCCGCGTTGCAGGTGCGGCCGCTCGACCGGGTGCCGCTGTTGTGGGCCGCGACCCAGAACAACCTGGGATCCGCGCTGTTCCTGCTGTTCCGCGTGACCAAGGATGCCGGGGCGCTGCACCGTGCGCGCGAGGCGTTCCACCTGTCCGCCGGGACCTACGAAGTGCAGGGCGCCAAGCGGCAGGCCGATATCGTGGCCCGCAACCTCCGACGGGTGGAAAACCTGATCGACCGGCAGGGTGGTGCGTCGGCGCCGGATCCAGCCTGGGCGCGGGGCGACGGCGGAGGGGCGGTCCCGCCGGACGCGAGCGATGGTCCCGAGGCGCTGCCCCTGGACGGGGGCCTGCGGTAGCGACCCCACGTCGGGCACGGTGCGTGGCCGGAGTCCCGCGCCCAGGCCGGATCCCGCGCTGGATTCGGCGTTTGCTCGGGTTTTTTGGGGCGCGGGCCCGCAATCCGGGCGCGCATAGGCCCGCGGGCGGCAAACCCTAGCCGCGCCCGGGTCTGTCACGTTTTGCGTTTATGTCCAGGATGTTGCGTTGTCATACCGACCGTTCGCAGTCGTGCGTATACGCGCGAAACACGGACGGTGTGCTGGCATTTCGACGAAAAATCCCGACGAGATGCGCAGATGTATTGGCGACGGCGCGGTTTTCAGGTATCCCTGAAACGGTTTTTATCGCCACCGTATGAAGGTTCTTCCTCCGCTATGCAGTCTCGGTCTTCGGCCACGGTGAAGTGGTTTAACGCCACCAAGGGCTTCGGCTTCGTTGCCCTCCAGGATGGCACTCCCGACGCATTCCTCCACATTTCCGTACTTCAGCGTGCGGGCTATCGGGATATTCCTGAAGGCGCGACGCTCGTTTGCGACCTCTCCATGGGGCAGAAGGGACCGCAGGTCGCCTTCATCCATGAGGTTGATGTTCCGGAGGGCGCTCAGGTCGCTGGCAGCGTCGATGGCCCGGGTGGTGAGGAAGAAATTGACGGTGTCGTCAAGTTCTTCAGCGCCGACAAGGGGTTCGGGTTCGTCACGCCGGACAGCGGTGGCAAGGACGTGTACGTGGGCAGCCGGGCGCTGGAGTACTCGGGCCTGACCACGCTGGACGCCGGGCAGCGCGTGCGGATGATGTGCCGCATGGGCAAGAAAGGCCCGATGGCCGGTCGCGTCGAACTCATCTGATGCCACGGTGGAGCGGTCCGCGCGCCGGCCGGTTCGGTCCGGCGCCGCGGGCGTTCCTGGCGTCATGGTGAACGGATCCGCGCCCGGTCGTCGGGAGCGAGGCCTGTCGGTTGGACAGGGGCGACCGAGCGCCCCGTGTGAGAGGCGTTCGCGTCCGGGCGAGCCCGCACAGCTCCGATGTCATATCGGGCGGTTTGGCGGATGGCGGTACGGTGTTGGCCTTTGTGATCTTCGGGATCGCCGGCTCGCGACTACTTTTTTCATGCTGGTCCAGGTTTAGGATGGGCTGGCCCAGGCTGAGGCGGGTGACGTCCGAATCCCGCGTCTGGCGCTGGGCTTTTTTAGTTTAGTCCTGGGCTTTTTTATTCTGAAGGGGGTTACGGCGCGGTGCGTCGTCACCCAACCTGTCTCCTCCCCCTATCGATCCAAAGCCCCTCGCCGCGCCGGGTGCGCGAATCGTCGGGCCTTCGCCGCGGATGCGGGGGGGCGGCGCCCGTCGTGGCCGCCGGTCTTGTTGCGTGTCCGCCACAGGTCGCCGGTATGGCGGCGCGGGGATGCCGGCCGATTGCACGCCGCAGTGACGGGGACGCCCTGGCGTTAAGTACTGGTTTTGCCGCGCCTGTGAGTCGGGCAAGCACTGGTGTCGTGGCGCCGGTCCGAACACGCGCACCTTGCCGCCCCTTTTCTCGGTATGGCTCCCCTGTTCGTCTGGATCCCGCGGTCCACCGTTCGCGCCCTGTCGATCAAAAACACACCCGTCGATCTGAGTGCTTGCAATGATTTGTGCGGACGCGGCGCTATTTTTCTCGGGTGCCGGACGATAGATACGTGGACGCTTGCCGTGTCCCTATGTCTTCGATGGTAATTCGTAGATTCCGCTTGCGTGGTTTTCACTATTTCCATAAATTTTGGACTAATCGATACGAGGCCGACCCGCAGCGGGCGGTCGTGCGTTGCCGTCATCCAGCTCCCTCCGGCGTGCCGTTCCCGCGATGGGGGTGTGTTCGGGGGAGGGAGGAGGGGGCGCCAGACGATAAGGAGAACCGCCGTGCTCGACCGTGTTCTTGGGGCAACGCTCTCCGCCGCGATGGCGTCCGCCCTTGCGCTGACACTGGCGATGCCCGCCCAGGCCCAGTCGACGGGCGATCGGGGAGCGTCCGACCCACTGGCCCAGTCGCCGGGCCTCGTCGCGCCCATGGACGACCCGCTCGACATGAACCGCGCGGCCCAGCCGGCGCTGCCCGCCGATGCCCCCGCGTGTTCGGTTCCCACCGGCACCTGCGAGGATTTCGACCAGAGCGCGGAGGACCTGCGCCGCCGGCTGTTGGACGCCGTGGCCCAGGGCGACGAAGGCAACGTCCTCGCCGATCTGCTGGACGACGGCCTGTGTGAGGCCGAGGAAGACGCTCTTGAGCAGGCCCTGGCCACCATGGCCCAGGAGTCGCCCGAGGCCTCGGCCGCCGTGGTGCGCGCTCTGGTGTCGGAGGCCATGGCGGCCGCCGAGACCAACGGACAAGCGGCGGTCAACCTGCTGAGCGTGGCGTTGGTGGCGATCCCGGAGGAAAGTCCGGTGACCGTCGTCTCGGCCGGAACGCCGGACACGCCGGCCGACCCTCTGCTGGATGGCGACTTCTTCGCCCAGCTTGACGAGGCCTACCAGCGGGCGGAAGCCCAGGCTCTGGCGGACGGTTGCGTGCTTCAGGATACGCTGGCCGGGTTTGAAACGGCAGCGGGGGGCGCTGAGCCCAACACCGCGCCGGCGGACGTCTTCGGCCGCACCTCTAACACCGGGGGCAGCGATCCCGGGCCGCTGCCGTTCAACGACGTCGTGCGCGTCAGTCCGATCTAACCGCCGGTCTAAGGCGTGTCGGGGGCGCGTGGGATCGACCGGAGCCGACACGGAGGCCACGGTCGAAGCGGGCGACTGTGTCTCGGACGGCTGAAGGGGGGCAGGTGGGCGACGCCGGTGAATAATGGCTGGGGGATACCGTGAAAAAAGTTGTTTCGTCCGCGCTTGCGGTGGCGTGCCTGCTTGCGGCGGACAGTGCCGTCGCCCAGAGCCTTGATCGAATCAATGACCGTGGACTGGACCGGGGGCGGGCGGAGGCGCTGGAGCGGTATCGCCTGGATCGGTCCGTGGACCGCGGGCGTGCCCAGGGACGGGAAGCCGAACGGTATACGGTCAGCCCCGCCTGGAGTCCGGACGCCAATCGCTTCGCCGGCCGTCCGTCGGGACGGGGGGCCGCTCAGCGGATCGGCGGTCAGGACCGGGACGTGGACTTCACCCGCAGCGTCGGCCAGCGCCAGCGTGCCGAGGGTCTGAACCCCCAAGGGGGCCGCGTCGGGTTGTTCCGCGTGTTCCCGCGCCTGTCCGCTGGCGGTGCGTACGAAAGCAACGTGTTCGCGACGGACGAGGACACCAAGGGCGATTTCGTCGCCACCGTTGAGCCGAATCTGACGGTCCGTTCGGACTGGCCGGTGCACAGCCTGAACTTCGGTGCGCACGCGGTCATCGGCCGCCACGCCGAATACACCGGCGAGGACTATAACGATTTCGGGGCCGAGGCCGACGGCGTGATCGAAATCCAGCGCGGCACCGACTTTCTGTGGAGCGCCGCCTACGAGGAAGGACACCTTGGGCGCGGCAGCCCCGATGACGTGGGCGGCGGGGACGGCCCGCGCACCTTCGACCGCAGCACCGGCTATGCCGCGCTGTCCCGGTCGCTCGGGGTTTTGGGGGCGACGGTCGATTCGTCGATCACCTACACGGATTTCCACGACGGCGAGACCATCACCGGCGCGACCATCAACCACGACGACGACGATCACGTGGTGATCGCGCCGGGCGCCCGGCTGAGCTACAGCCATGTCGCGGGCGACGAGCTGTACGTGCGCACCCGGTACGTGGAAACCATTTTCGATGATCCGACGGAAGACGGCGGTCCGGATCGCGACAACACCGGGTTCGACCTGATCTTCGGCGCCACCAAGACCTTCGATGCGGTGTGGCGCGGCGAGGTCTATGCCGGCTATGCGCCGCGGTTCTTCGACGACGACGCCATGGAGGCGATCAACGGCGCCGATGCCATCGTGGCCGGCGTCAGCGTCGTGTGGAACCCCACCGCCCAGACCTCGGTGCTCGGCAATGTCCGCCGCTCCGCCACGGCCACCGTGACCGGGACCACCTCGGGCATTTCGGCGACCGGCCTGGGTTTGGGGGTCGAGCACGAGGTGACCCGCGCGACGGTCGTCTTCGGCACGGTCCAGTACTCGTACAACGACTTCATTGGCGAATCCCGCGAGGACGACATCTACGAGCTCAATCTCGGCGCGGATTATGCCATGAACCGCTATGTCAGCTTCGACCTGGGCTACAACTTTACCCAGCAGGACAGCAGCGAAGACGGCGAGGACTACGAAGGGCACACGATTGGGCTGGGTGTGACCTTGCGCTACTGATGCCGCGCCGGATCGCCCGGCCGGGACACCGGCCTGGCAGCGGTCCGAACGGCAATTCCACCAGCTTGAGAGAACGAACGGATAGCAGGAGGTAAAGATGCGGGCGATGATTGGCGGTGTCTTGATGGGGCTGGCGGTCCTGGTGGGCGGCGTACCCCAGGCGGTCCCCCAGGCGATGGCTCAGGAAGGCTACTCCCTCGGTCCCGGGGACGTCATTCGGGTGACCGTGTTCGGCGAGCCCGACCTGTCGGGCGACTTCGAGGTCGGCTCCAACGGTGGTGTGTCGCTGCCCCTGATCGGCGAGGCGATGCTGGGGGGCCTGACCGTGCCGGCCGCCGAAACCTTCATCGAGAACAAGCTGTCGGCTGGGTACATCCAGAACCCCGATGTCGCCATTGATGTTCTGAACTACCGCCCGTTCTTCATCCTGGGCGAGGTCAATGACCAGGGAATCTTCCCCTACGTCGCGGATCTGACCGTGATGAAGGCCGTGGCGGTTGCGGGTGGCTTTACCTACCGCGCCGACCAGGACGACATTACGGTCAAGTACGGCGGTCAGGGCGAGGGCGTCGACGCCGAACTCGATACGCCGGTCAACCCGGGCGACATCATCATTATCGGCGAGCGGTTCTTCTAACCCCCCTCCCGATCCGTCTCAGAGCCGGCCATTCGCCGCGTACCGGACCGTGCGGGTTTATCGTCCGCCCCACGGTCCACGGCCGGTTCGACCTCCTCAGGATCGCCGGTTTTGGCCGCGTTGGCTGGCCGCGTCGTTGTCAGGGCGCCCTGTTGACAGCCGGCACGGCCTGGGGCATGCCAGAGCCATGACTCCCATCACGCATATCCATCTCGCCGTTCTGCCGCCGCCGGCGCTGGGCTGATCGCCCAGCCGCCGGCCGCGCGTTCGTGGCGCCATCGCTCGGTCCGCTCTCGCATGGGTGGACCGACGGCGTGTCGTGCGCGGTCGGCCTTTCGCCAGACCTGCCCCGACCGAGAAAGGATGCGACCCATGATGGGCCATCGCTCCCCCACGCACACCGACGCCCATGGCACCTCCGATGCGGACACGGCCTCCGCTCCGGCCCCCTCCCCGTCCACACCGGACCCCACACCGGATACCACACCGGGCGCTACGCCGACGCCGGCACTCACCGGGCTGCTTCTGGTGGCGCTGGCCGCCCTGCTGTGGAGCACGGCGGGCATCGCCTCTCGCGTTCTGTTTGATCTGTCCGACATCGACCCCCTGACGGTGGGCGCCTGGCGCCTCGTCCTGGCCGCACCGCTGGTCGGCCTGCTGGCGCTGCGCCGGCCCGGCGCACCGCTGGACCGGCGCGACCTCGGCGCCTTGTTGGTCCTGGGCCTGACGCAGGCGGGCTACCAGGGTCTCTACTTCGGCGCCGTCGCGCGCGTGGGGGTCGCCCTGGCGACGCTGCTGGCGCTGTGCGCGGCGCCGGTTCTGGTGGCGCTGCTGGCGCGGCTGGTGCTGGGCGAGCGCCTGGGGCCGCGTACCCTGGCGGCGGTCGTTCTGGCGGTGGCCGGGGCCGTGCTTCTGGTCGGGTTCCCGGGGCCGCTGGAGGCCGACGGCGCGACGGTGGTGCTGGGGCTGGCGATGGCCGGTGGCTCCGCGTTGAGCTACGCCGTGTTCACCCTGGCAAGCCGGCGGCTGGCGCCCCGCCACCATCCGTTCCGGCTGGTCGCCCTGGGTTTCGGCGCCGGCGCGGTGGTGCTGGCGGCCGTGACGGTCGCGGTCAACGGCGGGCTGGCGCTGCCGACCAGCGCGCCCGCCTGGGGGTTGGTTCTCTACATGGGCGTGGTGCCCACCGCACTGGCCTACGTGGTGTTCCTGTGGGGCATGAGGCGCGCCAGCGCCACCGGCTCGGCGGTGGTGGTCCTGCTGGAGCCGCTGAGCGCCACCCTGCTGGCCTGGATGCTGTTCGGCGAACGCCTGGGGCCGTTGGGTGCCGCGGGGGGCGCCCTGCTGCTGTCGGCGGTTCTGGTCCTGGCGTTGCGGCGCCGGCGGTAGCGGCCACGGTCCGGGGGCGTCAGAACCAGTCGTCCGCCATCGCCATCAGGCTGTCGGACCCGGCCGTCACCGCCAACCGATGCGCGCCCGTCGCGGGCATCAGAGCGTCGGCGTAGAAATGGGCCGTGGCCAGTTTGGCCTGGAGGACCGCCGGATTGCCGTCGCCGGCATCCAGTCGGCGGCGGACTTCCAGCGCGGCGCGCATCATCTGCCAGCCCCCGGTCGCGACGCCGAACAGCAGGGTGTAGGGCGTGGCGGCCGCCTGCGCCTCGACGGGCCCGTCGTGGGCCAGCAGCCAGTCGGTCGCCGCCTCCAGATCGTCGAGGGCCGTGCCGTAGTGGGGCGCCATGGCGGCGAGCCCCACCGGCGCGTCCACCAGCGCGGCGTGGGTGGCGCGCATGTCCTCGAGTAGCTCGCGCACCGCCGCGCCCTGGTCGCGCAGCACCTTGCGGCCGACGAGGTCCATCGCCTGAATGCCGTTGGTGCCTTCGTAGATCCGGGCGATTCGGGCGTCGCGCATATGCTGCGCGGCGCCGGTCTCCTCGATGTAGCCGGTGCCGCCGTGAATCTGGATGCCCAGATCGGCGACCTCGAACCCGATCTCGGAGCCCCAGGCCTTGACCACGGGCACCAGCAGGTCCTGACGGCGCCGGGCCTTGGCCTGCTGTGCCGGGTCCGGGTCGGCTTTGGCGACGTCCATCTGGGCGGCGGCGTAGTAGGTGAGGGCGCGCGCGGCCTCCGTTTTGGCGCGCATGGTCATCAGCATGCGGCGGATGTCGGGATGGCGGACGATGGCGACCCGCCCTGCCTTCGGGTTCGCGACGTCCACGCCCTGGATTCGGTCCCGGGCGAACGCGGCGGCCTGCTGATAGGCCCGCTCGGCGATGCCGACGCCCTGGAGGCCGACGTTCAGGCGCGCGTTGTTCATCATGGTGAACATGCAGGCGAGACCCTGATGCGGGGCGCCGACCAGGGTGCCGATCGCGCCGCCCTCGTCCCCGTAGGCCATCAGGCAGGTCGGGCTGCCGTGGATGCCCAGCTTGTGCTCCAGCGAGACGGCCTTGACGTCGTTGCGCGCGCCCAGCGTCCCGTCCGGCTCCACCAGGAGCTTGGGCACCAGGAACAGGGAAATCCCCTTCACGCCGGGCGGGGCGTCGGGCAGGCGGGCCAGCACCATATGGCAGATGTTCGCCGCCATCTCGTGGTCGCCGTGGGTGATGAAGACCTTTTGGCCGGTAATGCGATAGAGCCCTTCGCCCAGATCGGGCGCCGGTTCCGCCTTGCAGTGCAGCGCGGCCAGATCGGACCCGGCCTGCGATTCGGTCAGGTTCATGGTGCCGGCCCATTCGCCGCTGATCAGCTTCGGCAGGTACAGCGCCTTCTGCTCGTCCGTGCCATGGACGCTCAGGGCCTCGATGGTGCCGGTGGTCAGCAGCGGACACAGCGCCCAGGCCATGTTGGCGGCCTGCCAGATCTCGGTGACCGCGACCCCCACGACGCCGGGCAGTCCCTGGCCGCCGTAGTCGGGATCGAACGGCAGGCTGGTCCAGCCGGCCTCGACGAACTGGGCGTAGGCCTCGACCGCGCCCTCGGGCACCCGGACCGTCCCGTCCGGGTCGAGGCGGCAGCCTTCGTGGTCGCCGGGCGCGTTGAGCGGCGCCAGGACGCCCGCGCCGAACTTGCCGGCCTCCTCCAGCACGGCCGCGATCAGATCGGGCGTGGCGTCCGCGAACCGGGGCAGGGCGGCAAGGTCGGGCAGGCCCGCGAGATCGAGCGCCAACCGCATGTCGTCGAGGGGGGCGGCGTAAGGGGTCATGAGACGGATCCTCCGAGTCCAACCGGCGTGCGGTGCGGCGTCGCAGGGGCGTGGTGTGCCGCAGGCCGACCGTCGCTCTCTGTCTCCGTCTAGAGTACCCGTACCCGTGCAGGCCAGCACGTGTATTCGGTGCATATCGGCATCCTCTGGGGGCGAAGCCGGGCGGGGTCGGAGAGGTGGGGATGCGACTCGCGGTGCAACGTGTGCACACGACTTTCAATTCGAAGTTCAACATGCAATACGCGGGTCAATTTGACAAAGTGCGTGTCAAATTGAAGGGGCCCGTGCCGCACCCCATGTCGCCCCGGGCCGCCGCCGCACACCCGGCGCCTCGCGCGGACGGGGCGCCCTCTGGCCGGTGTCACGACGGCCAGACGGGGGCACACGCACGGAACCCCCCGCAATCCGGCGCGGATCGCAAGGGGGATTGGGCGTCCAGAGCAGGGGAAGGGGGCGTCGTCCGGCGGTTTTCAGGGGCGCGCGATGCGCGCTCGGAAAACGGCGGGAAAGGGCCGGAAAAAAGGAAGAACGGGGAACGGTGGGGTCAAGAGAGGGAGCAAGAAAACCCACACCGTTCCCCGTTCCAGTGTCCTTCCACACAAACCGGGACGATATCCTGGTGGTGGTGCGGACGAGTGGGGTCCTCTGCGACGGCGGACACGGGAAAGTCGCATTGGGTACCCCCAAACAGGGTTGCGGGAGGGGACGCAATCCCTGTCGTGATAATCTTCTGCATATGGCGTGCCAGTTCCGGGTGTGGTGGGGCTTGGACCCATCACGCCATTGCGATACGTTGGATACGGTGTAACACGGAGGCATCGCTGTGATCCTGGTCGGCCGGAATCTGTCCCCCTTTACCCGCCGCGTCCTGATTTCAATGCGGATCCTCGACGTGCCGTTCGAACGGCGCGAGTTGGCGACGGCGACCCAGGTCGAGGCCATCCGCGCGTTCAACCCGCTGGCCCGCGTGCCGGCGTTGGAACTCGACGACGGGATGGTCCTGATCGACAGCGGCGCGATCCTTGACTACCTCGACGAACAGGCCGGTCCCGACCGTGCGCTGACACCGTCTTCCGGGGTCGAACGGCGGCGGGTGCTGCGGCATTGCGCCCTGATCACGGGCGCGTGGGACAAGGCGGTGGCCGCGTTTTATGAACGCTCGCGCCGACCGGCCGAAATGGTGTACATGCCAGCGGTCGAGGCCAGCGAACGCCAAGTGGCCGACGGTCTCGCCGCCGCCGAGGCGGAGCGCCCGGCCGAGGGCGGTTGGCTGCTCGGCGGGGAGCGGCCGACCCAGGCGGACATCACCGCCGCGGTGGCGCTGCCGTTCCTGCGGGTCGTGCTGCCCCACCTCGTCCCGGCGGGCCGGTATCCGCGCCTTGAGGCTCTTCTCGATGGGCCGGCAGCGCACGTGCCCGGGTTCGCCGAATCCGATCCGACGCCCTGACCGGGGGCGCCGGCCCCTCTCTCTCGCGCAGGCGTGTCCCCCATGGTCCCTTCGTCCTCCGAGTCTCCGTCGGCGCCCGGCGGCGACCGCATCGCCAAGGTCCTGGCCCGCGCCGGCGTGTGCTCCCGCCGCGAGGCCGAGCGGATGATCGCCGCCGGCCGCGTGGCTATCGACGGTACCCTTCTCGAGACGCCCGCCCGCACCGTCCAGCCGGGTGAGCGCGTGACCGTGGACGGCCAGCCGATTCCGGAGGCCGAGGAAACGCGCGTGTGGCGCTACCACAAGCCGCCCGGTCTGGTGACCACCAACCGCGATCCGCAGGGCCGCCCCACGGTGTTCGAGAACCTGCCGGCGGAGCTGCCGCGCGTCATGACGGTCGGTCGGCTGGACCTGAACAGCGAGGGGCTGCTGCTGCTGACCAACGACGGCGCGCTCGCGCGTCACCTGGAGCACCCGGACACCGCCTGGATCCGGCGCTACCGGGTGCGGGTGCATGGCCAGATCGACCCGGACCGCCTCGGCCCTCTGGAGCGGGGCGTCGACGTCAACGGTGTGCGCTACGGGCCCATCAAGGCCGCGCTGGAGCGCCAGCAGGGCGCGAACGCCTGGCTGACCGTGGCCCTGCGCGAAGGGCGCAACCGCGAGATCCGCCATGTGATGGAGTTCCTTGGGTGGCCCGTGACGCGCCTGATCCGCGTCGGCTACGGACCGTTCATCCTGGGGCCGCTGCCCCGCCAGGGCGTCGAGGAGGTGGCGCGCCGCCACCTTCGCGACACGCTGGGGGCGACCTGGAAAACGGCGGGCCCCAAGCGGCCCCGGCATCGCGCCCGCCGCGACACCTCGGGAGATCCGGAATGAACCTGATCGCGTTGACACCGCAGATGACCCAGGCCCTTGCCCACGGCAACGAGACCGTTCTGCCCGCGGGTGTGGAGACCGGCCCGGTGCGGGAGCTGCTGCACGCCGCAGCGGCCGCTCAGGGCAAGATGTATGCGGTGACCGGCGCGACGGACCCCTGGCTCGGCCATCTCGCGGTGGCGGACCAGGACGGGGCGGACCAGGACGGGGCGGCCCAGGTGGTCGGGGTGTGCGGCTTCAAGGCGCCGTGCCGCGACGGGGCGGTCGAGATCACCTATTTCACCTTTCCACCCTTCGAGGGTCAGGGCCACGCCGCCGCCATGGCCGGGGCACTGCTGGACATCGCGCGCGCTCATCCCGACGTCGATACGGTCACGGCGCACACGCTGCCCCGCGCGGGCGCCTCAACCCGGGTGTTGGAGCGTCTGGGCTTCCAGCGCGGCGACGCGGTCGAGGACCCGGCGGATGGCCGGGTCTGGCGCTGGTCACGGCCGGCCCGGCCCTGACACCATCGGGACCGTGCGGGAGGAATGCCATGCTGCGCCAATCCAGCCGTGTGCTGACCGTCCAGACCAAGGGCACCGGGTTTACCGAGATCACCCGTCTGGTTCAGGGCTTCGTCGCCGACAGCGGCCTGGAGGAGGGCCTGCTGACCCTTCTGCTCCAGCACACGTCGGCGGGCCTGACGATCACCGAAAACGCCGATTCCGCCGTACTGGCCGATCTGACCGACCGGCTGGCGGTGCTGGCGCCGCGCGACCCGTCCCTGTACCGCCATGGCGTCGAGGGGCCGGACGATATGCCGGCCCACATCCGCGCGATGCTGACCAACGTGCAGCTCTCCATTCCCGTGCAGGAGGGGCGACCGGCCCTGGGGACGTGGCAAGGCATCTTCGTGGTGGAGCATCGCGCCCGGGGTCACCACCGCAGCGTGGTCGCGCACCTGATCGGACGGTGACGGATCAGAAGTTGACGGAGCGGGTGAGGCATGCCTCCCTTGCAGGATGCATCCACCCCCCTCAAGTTCCCCCTTCCCCCGCCACTGAACCCGAGCCATGACCGCCTCACTCGCCCCCGCCGCGCGGCCCGGTCCGCGCACGATTCCGCTGCTGTTTCTCGTCGCCGCGCTCGCCGTGCTGGGCGGCGCCCTGTTCATTGAGCATGGCCTGGGCATAAAGCCCTGCATTTTGTGCCTTTACCAGCGCATCGCACCGGCCGTGGCGGCAGGACTTGCGGCGCTGGCCCTGATCCCGCGGGTGCCGCCGATGGGCGCCCGCGTGCTGGTTGCGCTGATCGGCGTGGCCTTCGCCGCGAACATGGTGCTGGCCGGCTACCACGTCGGGGTGGAGCAGCATTGGTGGGCCGGCACCGACCAGTGCGGCGGCCCGGCCGCCGCGCCGCCGAACCTGTCCACCGACCTGTCGGATCTGCGCGCGTCCCTGGACGCGCCGGAGATCGTGCCCTGCGATGCGGTGGCCTGGTCGCTCTTCGGGGTCTCGCTGGCGGGCTACAACGTGCTTATGTCCCTGGGGCTGGCGGTGCTCGCCCTGTGGACCGTCCGCCAACCGGCTTGCTGGAGAGTGCGATGACGACGACCGAAGACCCCGCATCCCGATCCGAAACCCGATCCGACACCCTGGCCGAGAGCGTGGCCGGCGCCGCCGGCCCGACCCACCTGCCCGGCGACCGCAGCCGGCGCGCCATGCTCGAACGCCTGATCCGCGTCGATCAGGCCGGCGAATACGGCGCCGTGCGCATCTACGAGGGCCAGATGGCCGTGCTCGGCCGGCGCACCGCGAACGCCGCCGTGCTGAAGCACATGCGCGATCAGGAGTTGGTCCATCTGGAGACCTTCAACGGGCTGATCCGCAAGCGCCGGGTCCGGCCGACCGCCATGACCCCGGTGTGGCACGTGATGGGGTTCGCCCTGGGCGCCGGCACCGCGCTGATGGGCGAAAAGGCGGCCATGGCCTGCACCGTCGCGGTCGAGGAGGCCATCGACGGGCATTACAAGGGGCAGGCCGACCAGCTCGGCGATGACGAATCGGACCTGCGCGACACCATCGAACGGTTCCGCGCCGAAGAGCTGGAACACCGCGACATCGGCCTGCGCAACGGCGCCGAGGAGGCCCCGGCCTTTCCCCTGCTGTCGCGCGCCATCAAGGGCGGCTCTCGCCTCGCCATCTGGGTGTCCGAACGCCTTTAGCGAGCACCGTCAGCGGTTGCGCGTGCCCTCCGCCGTCCCCACCTTGGGGACGGTGACCGGTGAGGTTTGCCGCGTCGCCGTAGGCATTCGCGACCGAAACGGAAGGCACCCATGGCCAAACAGAACACCACCTCCCACGGGTCTGACCGCGCGTCCGGCTCCGGCGCGGCGGACGATGTTTCCTTGCGTCTGGTGGACGCGGGCCTCGGCCTCGCGGCGGAGAGCGGCTGGCGTCGTCTGACCATGGCCGCTATTGCCGAGCGCGCGGGCGTCCCGCTGCATGAGGCCTTGCGGGTGCATGGATCCCGCAACGAGGTGCTGCGCGCCATGGGGCACGCCGTGGACGCGGCGATGCTGGAGGAGGCGCTGACGTTCACCGATCAGGACGGTCCGCGCGACCGCCTGTTCGACATGCTGATGCGGCGCTACGACGCCCTCTCGCGCTGGCGGCCCGGTCTGGCCGCGATCATCCGCGACCTACCGACGGACCCGGTGACGTTCCTGGTGTCCATGCAGGGCGTCTACCACTCCATGGGGCTGGCGCTGGAAGCGGCCAGCCTGCCGGCGGACGGGTTCGGCGGTCTGGCCACGCGCAAGGGGCTCGCGGCCGTCTACCTGGCCACCATGCGGGTCTGGGTCGACGACGACAGCGAGGATCTGGCGCCCACGATGGCCGCCCTCGACAAGAACCTGGACCGCGCGCAGAGCGTCATGAAAACGCTGTGCAAGGCGATGCCCTGCCGGCCGGGCCGGCGGCGCAAGACAGGCGGAACCGACCATAAGGCCGGACCGGAGGACACGGCCGGATCGGACACCATGGCCACGACCAGCCCGGCGGACGCGGATTCGAACGGCGCCGCCCCGGCCTGACGGACCGGGCGTTCAGACCGGGTGTCCTTGCCGCGCGGATCCCGCTCCGTGGGGGGGCTTGGTCCGCACGGTGCGTTGCAGCATTTTGATTTTTGTGCGGTGCACAAAAATGTCGTTGACACGATGCCGCCCCGTTCCTATCGTGAAGGCGGAATGAGTTGCCTGGCGCTCGAATGACATGTATGGCGTCGGCACCGGATGCTCCATCCCTCCACCCTCGCTTTGCTCTCACATTGGAGAGGATCCATGGCCAAGCAGCCCGAGTTTTTCGATTTCGACTTCACCAAGTACCTGCATGACATGAAGATTCCCGGCGTGGATCTGGACGCCATCGTCGAAAGCCAGAAAAAGAACATGGAGGCCCTGACCAACGCCAACCGTCTTGCCTTCGAAGGCATGCAGGCGGTGATGCAACGTCAGGCCGAACTGCTGCGCCAGAGCATCGAAGAGTATGCGAAGACGGCCCAGTCGATGGGCGACATGAAGGACCCGCAGGACGCCATCGCCCGCCAGACGGACATGGCCAAGCAGGCCTTCGAGCGCATGATCTCCAACATGCGGGAAATGTCCGAGCTGCTCGCGAAGTCCAATAACGAGGTCTTCGAGCTGCTCAACAAGCGGTTCAGCGAAACGCTTGAGGAAATGAAGGGCATGATGGACAAGGCCGAGGCGCCGAAGCCCGCGCCGAAGAAGGCCGCCACCGGCGCATCCAGCGCGTCGTAAGCCCCAGCCGGGGTAAGCCCCCGGGGTAAGCCCCTGGGTAAGCGCCGGGCCGCACGTCCTGGCTGACGTCGTCCGTTGCGCTGCACGCCAATGTGCGGCGGCAACCGGACCGGGGCTGACCCTTTCGGCGAATATCATTCAGGCCGCCGTGCCCCCACCGGGCGCGGCGGTCTTTTTCGTGGGCGCCCCGAGAGCCGCCCAAAAATCCAGCCCGCCAAAAATCGGCTTGATAAACATATAAAGATATCTTTATATTCTGCGGCAGCCGGATCGCCCTCCGACCCGTTTCGGGCGGGGTGGGCGGCCGCACTTCCTCCCGCCGACCGGAGAGACCTCCCGATGACGTTCACCGATTACAAGGTCAAGGACCTGAGCCTCGCCGATTGGGGCCGCAAGGAAATCAACATCGCCGAGACCGAAATGCCGGGCCTGATGGCCACGCGCGAGGAATACGGCGCGTCGCAGCCGCTGAAGGGCGCCCGCATCGCCGGCTGCCTGCACATGACCATCCAGACGGCGGTGCTGATCGAGACTCTGATCGCGCTGGGCGCCGAGGTCCGCTGGTCCTCTTGCAATATCTTCTCCACCCAGGATCAGGCCGCCGCCGCGATCGCCGCCGCCGGCATTCCCGTGTTCGCCTGGAAGGGCATGAACGACGAGGAATTCTGGTGGGCCATCGAGCAGACCATCTTCGGCCCGGACGACTGGCGCCCGAACATGATCCTGGATGACGGCGGCGACTTGACCCAGGTCATGCATGAGAAGTACCCCGAGCTGCTGAAGGACGTGCGTGGCCTGTCTGAGGAAACCACGACCGGCGTTCACCGCCTCTATGAGATGGCGAAGAAAGGCACCCTGCAGTGCCCCGCCATCAATGTGAACGACAGCGTCACCAAGTCGAAGTTCGACAACAAGTACGGCTGCCGTGAAAGCCTGGTGGACGGTGTCCGCCGCGCCACCGACGTCATGATGGCGGGCAAGATCGCGGTCGTGGCCGGTTTCGGCGACGTCGGCAAGGGCTCCGCCGAGTCCCTGCGCAGCGCCGGCTGCCGCGTGCTGGTGACCGAGGCCGATCCCATCTGCGCCCTGCAGGCCGCGATGGAAGGCTACGAGGTCTCCACCATGGACAAGGCCGCCCCGCGCGGTGACATCTTCGTCACCTGCACCGGCAACCTCGACGTCATCACGCTGGACCACATGCGGGCCATGAAGGACCGCGCCATCGTGTGCAACATCGGGCACTTCGACAGCGAGATCCAGATCAGCGCCCTGCGCAACTACAAGTGGGATAACATCAAGCCGCAGGTCGACGAGGTCGAGTTTCCGGACGGCAAGCGCATCATCGTGCTGGCCGAGGGCCGACTGGTGAACCTGGGCTGCGCCACCGGTCACCCCAGCTTCGTCATGAGCGCCTCGTTCACCAACCAGGTGCTTGCCCAGATCGAGCTGTGGAACCACGCCGACAAGTACGAGCGTCAGGTCTACGTGCTGCCCAAGCACCTCGACGAAAAGGTGGCCTCGCTGCACCTGGGCAAGCTGGGCGTCGAGTTGGAAACCTTGTCGGAAGAACAGGCCGCGTACATCGGCGTGACCCCACAGGGTCCGTTCAAGCCCGACACCTACCGCTACTAATCCTATCGGCCGTGCGGCGCCGGGGGTTGGGCTCCGGCGTCCGCGCGGGCCGTTGCGCACAGACGGCGCCGGTTCGGGTCACGAAACCATGCCAGAACGGCGCCGGATTTGGTATGACGGGTCCACACCGCCGGATGCCCCGCGCGCCCGGCGGTGTCCGGCGTTGTGCCGTCCCCCTTCGGGTGGCAGACCCAAGCCGGTAACCCTGGGCCGCTTCGGTGTGCGGCCCGTGCAGTGACGGACACGTCCCATGAAGTTCCTCGATCAGGTCAAGATCTTCGTCAAAAGCGGTGACGGCGGCCCCGGCTGCGTCTCGTTCCGGCGCGAGAAGTACATTGAGTTCGGCGGCCCCGACGGCGGCGACGGCGGCCGGGGCGGTGACATCGTCCTGGAGGCGGTGGCGAACCTGAACACCCTGATCGACTTCCGCTATCAGCAGCATTTCAAGGCACCGCGCGGCCAGCACGGCATGGGGGCCAACCGCACCGGCAAGGGTGGCGAATCGGTGACCATCAAGGTCCCGGTCGGCACCCAGGTCCTGGCCGACGACCAGGAGACCCTGCTGGCCGACATGACCGAGCCGGGCCAGACCCTGGTTCTGTGCCGCGGTGGCGATGGCGGCCCGGGCAACACGCGCTTCAAGTCCTCCACCAATCAGGCGCCGCGCAAGTTCGGCACCGGCTGGCCGGGCGAGGAACGCTGGGTCTGGATGCGGCTGAAGCTGATCGCCGACGTGGGCCTTGTCGGGCTGCCGAACGCCGGCAAGTCCACCTTCCTGGCCTCGGTCACGCGGGCGCGGCCGCGCATCGCGGACTACCCGTTCACGACCCTGCACCCGAACCTGGGCGTCGCCGCCCTGGACGAGCAGGAGATCATCCTGGCCGACATTCCGGGTCTGATCGAGGGTGCGCACGAGGGCGCTGGCCTGGGCACGCGCTTCCTCGGCCATGTGGAGCGCTGCGCCGTGCTGTTGCATCTGGTGGACGGCGCCCAGTCCGCGGCCTTCGAGGACCCGGGCGTGGATGTCGCGGAAGCCTACCGCGTTGTCCGGGCGGAACTGGAGGAGTACGGCGCCGGCCTCGTCGACAAGCCGGAGCTGGTGGCGCTGACCAAGGCGGACGCGCTGTCCGAGGAGCTGATTGCGGAACGCAAGGCCGCGCTCGAGGCGGCCTGCGGGCAGCCGGTGGCGGTGCTGTCGAGTGCGTCCGGCCAGGGTGTGACGGAGGCGCTGCGCCAGATCTGGCCGGCGGTTCAGGCGCACCGGGCGGCCCTGCGCGCGGCCGAGACGCCGGCCGATCCGGATGCGGATGTGGACCCGCCGGATTCGGCCGAGCCGGCCCCGGGCTGGACGCCCTGATTTCCGCCGCGCGTTTGACCCGCGCGGCTCCCCGTTCTTTCGACCCTCCGATGGACACCATGCGTTCGCATCCCCCCCAGGACTCCGCCGAGGCCGCCGTGCAACCCCTGGCCGGCGTGGACGCCACCGGGCGTCTGCGGGCGGCGCGGCGGATCGTCGTCAAGATCGGCTCCGCCTTGCTGGTGGATGACCGCACCGGCAAGACCCACCGGACGTGGCTGGACGCCCTGACCGACGAGGTCGCGCTGCTGCGCCGGCGCGGGCAGGAGGTGATCCTGGTGTCCTCCGGCGCGGTCGCCGTCGGCCGGCGCATCCTCGGCCTGACCGACCCGCACCATATTCTCCGCCTGGAGGAGAAGCAGGCCGCCGCCGCCACCGGCCAGATTCGGCTGGCGCACGCCTGGCAGGAGGCGCTGGCCCATCACGACATCACGGTGGCCCAGGTGCTGATGACCCTGGACGACAGCGAGAACCGGCGCCGTTATCTCAACGCCCGCAAGACCTTCGAGCAACTGCTGTCCCTGGGCGCGGTGCCGGTGGTCAACGAGAACGACACCGTGACCACGCAGGAGATCCGGTTCGGCGACAATGACCGCCTCGCCGCGCGGGTCGCGGCCATGGTCTCCGCCGATGCGTTGGTGCTGCTGTCCGACATCGACGGGCTGTACACCGCCAACCCGCGCGTCGACCCGACCGCCCGCCGCCTGGACGAGGTGCGCGCCATGACGCCGGAGATCGAGGCCATGGCCGGAGCGGCCGGCTCCTCGATGGGCACCGGCGGCATGGTCACGAAGCTGATCGCGGCGCGCATCGCCATGGATGCCGGCTGCGCCATGGCCATCGCCCCGGGCAAGGGGCTGGGGCCGCTGGGCGCGCTGGAGGCCGGAGGGCCCTGCACGTGGTTCGTCCCGGCGCAGGAGCCGCGCGCCGCCCGCAAGCGCTGGATCGCCGGCGCGCTGAAGCCCGAGGGTGCGCTGGTGCTGGATGCCGGCGCGGTGCGTGCCCTGATGGACGGCAAGAGCTTGTTGCCGGCGGGGGTGACGCGGGTGGATGGCCGGTTCCAAAAGGGCGCGGCCGTGCGCATCCTGGATCCGAAGGGCCGACGCCTGGGTGTGGGGCTCACCAACTACCCGGCCGACGAGGCCGCCAAGCTGGCGGGCCACCGGACCGGCGATATCGAGGACGTGCTGGGCTATCGGGGACCCGACGAGTTGGTGCACCGCGACGATCTGGCGCTGACCTGACGGCGGCGACCCGTTTGGACCGGGCCTCGGCGCTCCGATCAAGGGACATGCCACACATAAATGTGGTTTTCGCCCGCGACTTCCGCTTTGTTGTCCGGGTCAGCCATCATGTGTGGGACGGCCTGAGTCGACCCCTTCACGCGAAACGTCCGGGGCCGATTCACAATCCGCGCCGCACACGGAAAAAGCAGGACGCCGAACTATGACCGATACGATGACCGCCGACCGTCAGGTAAGGGCGCAAGTTCTTCTTTCAAGGAAGAAGAGCATGGGTATGGCCCTCCTTCTCGCATTACTCTTCGGTCCGCTGGGGATGTTTTACGCCACGATACTTGGCGCCATTGTCATGATCGTTCTTAACATGATAACCCTGCCGCTGACCGCTGGGCTCGCCGGGCTGGTCACCTGGCCGATCGGCCTGATTTGGACCGGTGTGGCGGTCAAGCTTCGGAATGATGCCCTCGAACGGCAGGCCCTGGCTGCATAGGCTTCGGCGCCGAAGCCCCCGGTGGACGACGGCGCGGCCCTACCCCTTGGGGCGGTCGCCCGCCGCCACGTCCGCCCGCTCCCCCACGATCCGAGCCGGGGCCCCGACCGCGATGGCGCGCGCCGGCAGGTCTTTGGTCACGATGGCGCCCGCGCCCACGATGGCGTGGTCGCCGATGGTGACGCCCGGCATCACCATGACTCGGGTCGCCAGCCAGACGTCGCGGCCCAGGGTGACGTTCCCTTCCTGCATGGGCTGCTTGGTGACCGGGGTCCCGTCGTTGAAGCGGTAGTCGGCGGCGGTGATCATGACCTCGGGTCCGAACAGGCAGTCGTCGCCGATGCGGATGGTGCCGTGGCGCGGGCCGGCCCACAGGTAACAGCCGGCGCCGATGCGCACCCGGGCGCCCAGTTCGATGCGCTCGGCGTCGGAGAACACGGCGGTCGGGCTGATCGCGCAGTCCGGCCCCCGGCGCAGCCGCCGCATCGGCTGGACATGGGCGTAGTTGTAGTAGTTGACGATCTTGAGGGCGTGCAGATAGGCGCCCGGACTGAAGAGACCGCCGAGCAGGCGCAGCAACCGCCGGCCGCGCGACAGGGACCGCTTATGTGGCGCGGTCTCCTCGGTCCCGGGGGGGGGCGGTGTGTCGGTCATGGCGGGGGCTCCCTCCGGTTGGCGCTGGTCTCATCGTTTTTTTCGGGCGCGGTCTCACGAATACCCGTTTCGCCAGTCGGCCCGGCTGCGCCACACGGCGGCCCATTTGTCGCGCGCGGGGCCGAAGCGGCGCGGCAGCACGGTGCTCAGAACCGCACTGGCGGCATAGCGGTTGGCGACCCAGGCCCATTGCATGGCGCGGCCCCACGGCCGCCACACCGCCGACCAGTGCCGCCGGATCAGGGTGGCGCGGCCCTTGGCCAGCAGCGCGAGTTTCGCGCCCGAGGTCGAACTGCTGGCGCCGATGATGTGCATCAAGCCCGCGTCGGGGGTGATCCGGGGTCTATAGCCCAGGGCGCGCGCCCGAAGGCACAGGTCGGCGTCCTCGCCGTACATCCAGAACCGGGTGTCGAACCCGCCCAGCTCGTCCCACAGGCTCTTGCGGATCAGCAGGAAGCAGCCGACCACGATATCGACCTCGCGTTCCGTGTCGCGCGCCCAGTCGCCCATCCGCTCCGGATGAAACAGGGCGGAGCGGGGAAACAGCGCGGTGAGCCCGAAGGCGGAGCAGAACAGGCTCCACGGCGTCGACCGGCCCCAGCACGAGGCGATGTTCAGCGAGCCGTCCGGAAAGTACGTCCGCCCACCGTAGATCCCGCCCTTGGGATGCGCTTCGCCGAACGCCAGGATGGTGTCGAGGGCGCCGGGGTACAGCGCCGTGTCGGGGTTGAGCAGCAGCAGCCATGCGCCCCGGGCCTCCTGCGCGGCGATGTTGTTGCCCTTGGCGAAGCCGTGATTGTCCTCGGAGCGGATCAGCCGCACCTCCGGGAAGTGCTCCGCCACCGCGTCGGCCGAGCCGTCCGACGAGGCGTTGTCGAGTACGATTACCTCGTAGGGGCGGGAACACCCGACGTCCCGCACCGCCGCCAGCGCGTCCAGCAGCAGGGCGCGGGTGTTGTAGCTCACCACCAGGATGCTGAGGTCCGTCATGCCGCCGTATTACTCCTTTCGGGCCGGCTCCCCCCGGGTCCGGTGCGGTGTCGTCCGCGCGCGGTCTCGACCGCAGCAAGATAGGTGGCCCGGATGCCCGCCCGGCGCAGTGGATCGAGCCCGCCCGCGTCCTGAAGGGTCCGCAGCGCCGCCTTGATCGTATCCTGCCGTCGCACGCGGTCCACCAGCACGGCGGCCAGGCCGTCCGTGTCGCCGGGAGGGACGCCCACAACGGCCTCGGTGTCCGGGAAGTAGCCGGCAATACCGTTGGTGTTCGCGTGCACCACCGGGGCGCCGGACAGCAGCGCCTCGGTGTAGACCATGCCGAAGCTTTCGCGGAACGGCACCAGGACAAAGGCACAGGCCGCATTCATTTCCGCCTGGATGCGCTCGCGCGGCACCGGGCCGACAAGGCGGCAGCGGTCCGGTGCGTGCGTCCGGATCGCCGCCTGCACCGCGGCGCAGCCGGCCGGATCGCCGCCCCCCAGGATCTCGAGCCGCAGGTCGGGCACTGTGCGGGCGGCCACCGCGACCGCCTGTATCAGGCCGAGTACGTTTTTGCGCGCGTGCTCCCGCAGGTGAAAGCAGGTCTTGACCACGGGGTCCGCGGGACGTGGGGCCACCACGGTGTCCTGTTCGTTGGGGCAGGGCAGCACGACCGTCGGCCCGGCGCGCGGGCCCAGCAGCTCGGTCAGCAGAGTCGTGGTCCAGGGCGCGAACGGCAGCATCACGGCGGCCTCGCGCCAGATGGCGCGCCAGACCCGGCGCAGGTCCGGGCGGGCGCGCAGGATCTTCTCGTCCGAAATCCCCTGGGACGACACCATCAGCGGCACGCCCAGCGCCGTCGCGAGCCGGGCCCCGACCAGCCCGTCCGTGGACAGCTTGTGTGCGTGCACGAGATCAACCCGCAGCCCCCGTGCCCGTACGTCGTCGCGAATCCAGTCCGCGACGCGGTCCAGGTACGTTTTCAAGAACAGCCCGCGCGGCGGGCCCGGATAAGCCACGGCGCGCCAGTCCGGCCCGAACGGCAGCGCCGCCAGTGTGTGCCGGGGGCCGATGCGGTTGAGTGAATAGACGTGATGGTCGAGCGTGTCGTGCGTCAGGTCGATCAGGTTGGAAATCGCGCGCGTCTTGGCCGGCTGCAACGGATCGGGAAAATCCGCCGAGATATGCAGCACGCGGCACGCGCCGCCCCCCGTTCTGTCCTGACCGTCCGTCTGGCCTGCCATATCTGCGTCCCGACTGCCCGTCCCGCCGCGCCGGTCGATCCGCGGCCGGTCCGCAGTATGGGTGGCCGGGGCCGGGCAAGGCAAGCCGTGCCGGTGCGGTTCGCTGTGGTGTCCGGATTAGGGACCCGGATGACGCGGGAGCGTTCGGTCCGCAAGGGCGTCCATCCGGTCCGCCACCGCCCGCACGCCGGCGATGGTGGCGCGATCGGCCGGCACCCAGGTCACGGACAGGCCGCGCGCGGTCAGGGCACGTTCGTAGGGGGCGCGCAGCGCGGCGCCGCCGACCAGGATCACCGGGCCGTCGCGGAGGCCCGGATCTCGCGCCAGCGCCCCGTCGAGTTCCGCCCCGATCAGGGTCCCGGATAGAAAGCTGGCGATGGCCGCCGGGGGCAGGGCGCCGTACAGGAACCGGCCCCGCGACGAGAACACGTGGTGCAGCAGGCCCTCCGGCCCCGCCGCCTGCGCCAGTCCGGCGTCGAACGCGGCGGCATCGAACGGGGCCTCCACCTGGGCCGGTTGCCCCAGGATACTGGCGCCCAGCAGCACCGCGTGCATCTCTCCGGTCAGGAAGGTGGCGAAGTCCACCAGCCGGCCGCCCTCGGCCCGGGCCCATTTGGAGTGCGTGCCGGGCAGGCAAAACCGGGCCTCGGTTTGGTCCAGCAGGGCGAGCGCGCCCAGGATCTGCACCTCCTCCCCCCGCATCACGTCCACGTCGCCGTTCGAATCCCGGCGGTGCGCGCCGGGCAGGATCCAGGCGTTGTCGAGTCCCTCCGCGGCCACGACGTGGGCCGCCAGAACCTCGGGGCCGACCGGCAGGGAGGGTTGATCCGCCGTGCGCCAGCCGGAGGGCGCGCCGACCATGCCGGCCATCAGGACGGGCGGCACACCCCGGCCGTCCTCTCTCCAGGGTGCCAGCCGCCCGGCGCAATATTCGGGAAACGACAGACCGGTCATGGCGGTCAGGCCACGCCCCTGCGCGATGGTTTCCAGCACCGCGCCGCTCGCGGCGTCCACCAGCCACGCCCGAAAGCTGGTCGTGCCCCAGTCGACGACGATGATCGACTCGTTCGAGATCCGGTCCCTCATGGCGCGGCGCGTTCCGGCGCGGTCAGCCGCCGCCACTCCGCCACCAGGGCCTGGGCGCGGGCGTTGATCGTGTCGGGGGCGAGCCCGGGGGCGTACAGGGCGGATCCGATGCCGGCGCCGTCCGCCGTGGCGGCATGCCAGTCCGCCAGCGTGCCCAGGTCCACCCCGCCCACCGGCAGGATCGGGGTGCTGGGCGGCAGCACCGCGCGCAGGTCCTTCAGGTAGCCCGGCCCCATCCGACCGGCCGGGAAAACCTTCAGCCCGCGGGCGCCGTGGCGCAGGGCGGTGAAGGCCTCGCTGGGGGTCAGGCAGCCGGGCAGGGCGGCCAGTCCGGCCTCCGCCGCCGCGTCCAGCACGGCCGGGTCGGTGTTGGGTGCGACCAGGATATGCCCGCCCAGGGCGCCGAGCCGCCGCGTATCCTCGACGGTCAGCACCGTACCGGCGCCCACGGCGACCGTCTCGGGCATCGCGTCCAGCAGCCGGGCGATGCTGTCGAACGGCTGGGGCGAGTTCAGCGGGACCTCGATCAGGGTGATCCCCGCATCGACCAGGGCCTCGCCGACTGCCACCACCTCGTCCGGCTTCACGCCGCGCAGGATGGCGACCAGCGGCATGGCGGCGAAGGCGGCCTCGAACCGGGGATGTGCGATCCTTACCATTCCGCGATACTCCCGTCGGTGTGGCGCCAGATCGGATTCTTCCAGGTGTGCCCCTCCTTCGCCCGTTCGAGCACGGCCTCTTCGTTGATCTCGACCCCCAGGCCCGGCCCTTCGGGGATCGGCAGGAAGCCGTCTTCCGAAATGGTCAGCACCGACGGATCCACCACGTAATCCAGGATATCGGAGTTCACGTTGTAATGGATGCCCAGGCTGAACTCCTGGATGAAGGCGTTGTGGCAGACCGCATCCAACTGCAACGAGGCCGCGACCGTCAGCGGTCCCAGCGGGCAGTGCGGCGCCACGGCCACGTCGTAGGTTTCCGCCAGAGTGGCGATCTTGCGCCCCTCCGTCAGGCCGCCGCAGTGCGACAGGTCCGGCTGCACGATGTCTACCGCGCCGGAGTCCAGCACCGGCCGGAACTGGGTGCGGTGGAACAGCCGCTCCCCGGTGGCGATGGGGTAGCCCAGGCCCTGGGTGATCGCCGGCAGGATGGCGAGGTTCTCCGGCAGCACCGGTTCCTCGACGAACAGGGGGTGGAACGGCTCCAGCTCCCGCAGCAGGACCTTGGCCATTGGGCGGTGCACGCGGCCGTGGAAGTCGATGGCGATGCCCACGTCGCGCCCCACCGCCTCGCGCGCCTCCGCCACCCGGGCGACGGCCTCGTCGATGCGGGCGTGGCTGTCCACGATGGCCATCTCCGGCGTGCCGTTCATCTTGAAGGCCGTGAAGCCTTTCGCGACGATGGCCCGCGCCTGCCGTCCGATGTCGGACGGCCGGTCACCGCCGATCCAGGCGTACATGCGCATCGTGTCGCGCACCCGCCCGCCCATCAGGGCGTGCACCGGCACGCCCAAGGCCTTGCCGGTAATGTCCCACAGGGCCTGATCGATGCCGGCGATGGCGCTCATCAGGATCGGGCCGCCCCGGTAGAAGCCGCCGCGATAGAGGGTCTGCCACAGATCCTCGATGCGGCGGGGGTCCTTGCCGATCACGTACTCCGACAGTTCGTGCACGGCCGCTTCGACGGTGGCCGCGCGTCCCTCGATCACGGGCTCGCCCCATCCGGCGAGACCTTCATCGGTCTCGACCTTCAGGAACAGCCAGCGCGGCGGGACACGGTAGGTTTTCAGGGCGGTAATGCGCATGACGACGCCTAATTCACGAGCCACATGGCGAACTGGGGCTCGAACAGGAGGAGGGCCAGCACGGCGATCTGGATCGCCATGAACGGCACGACGGAGCGGTAGATATCGCCCAGTGAGATGTTCGGTGGCGCGACGCCCTTCAGGTAGAAGGCGGCGGGTCCGAACGGCGGGGACAGGAACGACACCTGCATGTTCACCGCGAACAGGATGCCGAACCAGATCGGGTCGTAGCCGAGTTGCTCGACGATCGGCACGAAGATCGGCAGGCACAGCATGGCGATGCCGATCCAATCCAGGAACAGGCCCAGGATCAGCAGGATCAGCATCATCACCATCAGGATCAGCACCGGCGCCATGTCCAGGCCCAGGATGGTCCCGGAGACGAAGCGGTTGCCGCCCATCAGGTTGTAGACACCGACCAATGTCGCGGCGCCCACGCCGATCCAGATGATCATGCCGCAGGTGTTGATGGTCTGGGTGACCGCCTGCTGCATCAGCGTGAGTGTGAATTCGCGCCGGATCATGATGCCGACCAGCACGCCGAACACGCCCATGGCTGCCGCCTCGGTCACCGAGGCCACGCCGCCGTAAATCGAGCCCAGCACCATGAAGGCGATGACCGCCGGCAGGATGATGTGCCGCATGGCGCGCAGCTTTTCGCGCCACGGCATGCTGGCTTCCTCGGCCGGGACGGGGGGGCCCATCTCCGGGTTCCAGAAGCAGCGCGACAGCACATAGGCCATGTAGCACAGCATCAGCACCACGGCCGGGGTGATGGCGGCGGTGAACAGGTCGGCGATGGAGACGCTGGCGATCAGGCCGTAGATGATCAGCACGATCGACGGCGGCATCATCGTGCCCAGGGACCCTCCCGCGCAGACCACGCCGATCGACAGGTGCTTGTCGTAGCCCAGGCGCAGCATCTGCGGCAGCGCCAGCAGGCCGAGCAGCACGATCTCGCCGCCGATGATGCCGGACATGGCGGCCAGGAAGAACGCCACCACCAGGGTCTGCACCGCGACGCCGCCGGGCACCCGTCCCGCCAGCACGCGCATCCCGTTGAACAGGTCGCGCGCGATGCCGGAGCGGTCCAGCAGCGAGGCCATGAAGACGAACATCGGCACCGCCACCAGCGAATACTCGGTGATGAAGCCGTAGACCCGGCTGGTCACCAGCGGCAGGGCATTGGGGCCGAACCAGCCGTAGGTGAAGACCAGCGCGACCATGCCGGTGGTGAAAGCCAGCGGCAGGCCGGTCAGAAGAAGCAGAAAGATGCTACCGATGAGCACATAGGTGCCAAGCTCGATGCCCATCGCGTTCAGGCCGAGGCTGCCCATGTTACCGGTCCTCCGCCGCGTCGGCGTCCGGTCGGGCGCGCAGGGATTGAATCAGGTGCAGGGCGGCCTGCACGGCCATAAGGCCGACGGCCAGCAGAATGAACCCTTTGGCGACGGCCGGGAACGGTGGGTTCCACGAGGTGCCGGAGCCCTCCAGGCTGATCGCGCCGCTCGGGTTGTGTGTGGCGCGATAGAAGAGCTGCCACGCGGCGTAGGTCATGCCGACGCAGAACGCCAGAATGACGCCGTTGTTGAACACATCCAGCCAGCGGCGGGCGCGGGGCGGGACGGCGTCATAAATCACGCGGACCCGGATGTGCTTGTCGCGGGCCAGCGCGACCGGCCCGCCGAGCGCGAACAGGGCCGCGATCAGGATCACGGTGGTTTCGTGCACCCAGGACGTCGGCGCGTGGAAGGCGTAGCGCATGACGACCTCGAACACGCTGATCGCCATGGCGATGAACACCAGCCAGGCGATGCCGTCGGCGGCGCGGGCGATGACCCGG
Source organism: Roseospira marina (assembly GCF_014197855.1). Lineage (GTDB taxonomy): Bacteria > Pseudomonadota > Alphaproteobacteria > Rhodospirillales > Rhodospirillaceae > Rhodospira > Rhodospira marina. The sequence continues at coordinate 66,965 of NZ_JACIGJ010000012.1, read as the reverse complement.
TCGAGACCGGTTCGGATGACGCCTTCGGCCGCCTTGTGCGGGTCAGGCTCCGGGGTGGAGGGCAAATTTTCGTTGGAAACGGATGGGCGCAGCGGATCGGACATCACCGGATCCCTCCAGGAACGAGGGCAGCGACAACAACACAAGGCGGGCGAAGGGGCGCCGCGCGTCGGTCAAGCGATCGCGCGCGGCGCCCACATCCGTCAGAGCAGGTTGCGGTCCTTCAGGAACACGACCACGGAGTCATAGACCTTCTGGGTCATCTCGTTCCGCTTGGCCCAGTTGGCCCATTCCTGCTGGGCGATGGCGCGGAACTTTTTCCGCTCCGGGGCCGGCAGGTCGATGATCTCGATGTCCGGATCCGCGCGGGCTTCGGCGACGGCGACCAGATCGCGGGCCTTCAGCTTGAACACGAGATCATAGGCCAGGGCGTCCGTGGCGGTGCTCATGATGGCTTTCAGATCGTCCGGCAGGCCGTCCCAGATCTCCTTGTTCATGGAGACCGCCACCATCGGCAGCGAGTGGAACCCGGGGTAGCTGGGGTAGCGCGCGAAGCTGTGCAGCCCCTGGTCCTGGTTGGTGGCGAACACGGTGTAGTCGGCGGCGTCGATCACGCCCTTTTCCAGACCGGTGTAAACCTCGGAGCCGGGCAGGTTCACCGGCGTGGCGCCGGCCTTGGAGAAGATGTCGTAGACCATGCCTTCCGGTGCGCGCAGCTTCAGGCCCTGAAGGTCCTCGACGGTGCGGATCGGCTTTTTGGAGACCAGCGCCTCCAGCCCGGTTGCGGCGGCCCCGATGAGTTGCACGTTATACGGATTTACGAGCTCGTTATACAGCTCCTCGCCGCCGCCGTACTGCATGTATTCCAGGAACTCCAGCGGATCGCCCCAGGCGCCGACCAGATTGCCCAGCATGGAGAACGCCGGGTCGAGACCGGAGAAATAGCTCGGGTCGGTCAGATGACCCTGGAGGATGCCGCTGCCCACCGCGTCGAGGGTCTGGTTGTGGGGCACCACGGCGCCGGTCGGCAGGATTTCGATCTCGATGCGGCCGCCGGACATTTCGTTGATGTTGTCGGCCCACGCCTGCTTGATCTTGAACTGCGGTTCGCCCGCCGTTTCCGAGGTCTGGAACGTCCACTCATAGTCGGCGGCAAGGGCCGGCGCGGCCATCATCGCCACGCCCAGAACGGCGCCGGCGGCGCCCTTCAGCAGCGGGGTCACGGACTGCAGGGTCATCACGTCCTCCCATAGAGTTTTGCACGCATCGGCGTCCGGGGCCCGTGCGGGGGAGCGGACGCCGCAGTGCTCATGCCTCGGGCCTGTCGGCACCGGGGACCGGACTCGCCCAGGCGCGGGCGAGCAGGGCCGGATCCGCCATCGCGTCGCGCCCGTCGAGGCCCAGGTCCTGGCCGGTCCGGGCCATGACGTGGACGGCCGCGCTGAACGCGGCTTCGGGCTGGCGCAGGCGGATGCATTCCATCAGGCGGCGGTGGCGCTCCAGGCTGTCGCGCAGCTCTTCCGCCGTGTCGTTGGTCTTGCGGATCACGATCAGGATGGTGGGTCGCAGGATGTGTGCCAGTTGCGACCAGACCAGATTGTGCGTGGCGCGGTAGATGGCGGCATGAAACGCCACATCGCTTTCGGTGAAGGCGGCCGCCAGACGGGCGTCGGCCTCCTCGGACTCAGACGTCCCGGGCGACGTCCCGGGGGATGTCTCGGGGCCCGTTCCGGGCGGCGTCGCGGGCACAGGGGCCGGCCGTCGCTCCGCCTCGTTCAGCGCCCGCTCCATGCCCAGATAGCCCTCCTCGATCGCGGCGAGGTTGCGGGCGTTGGCGCGCACGGCGGCCTGGGCCGAGATGAACGGCTCGGTGGCGCGGCGGAATTCGAAAATCTGGCGCAGGATCTCGGGGTTCGGCGCGGCGTAGTCGGCCATCCAGCGCGTCACGAACGGGTCGAGGATGTTCCAGTCCCCGTACTCGCGCACCACGGTGCCCTGGCCGGCGTGCCGGCTGATGATGCCCAGCGACGTCAGGCTTTGCAGACCGGCGCGAATGGTGGCGCGGCTGACCGCGAAGCGCTCGGCGAGGTCGACCTCGCGCGGCAACAGGGTGCCCGGGGGGTAGGTGCCGGAGAACAACTCGTGTGCGAGCCGTTCGGCCACGCGGCTGCCCTGGTCGCGGGCGGTGCCGCTGTTGGGGGTGCCGGTTGGACCCCCGTCGAGGGGACGGGCGGGTCCGGATGTCGGAGCGTGGGGTCGGGACATGCGCCGCACCCTCGTGCGACCCCCGGTGTCGTGACGGTTGGCCGTGGTGGTCAACCGGACGGCGCGGGAGTTTGTGACAGTTCAGTGACAGCGACGGTAGTTCATGTCTGACAAACGGTCAAATACATCTTACTTGCGCACCGCATATGTTTATCTTGCGATGCAGCATGCGCGACATGGGGCGTGTGCCGGGTGGGAGCGCCCGCGCGGCGGCGTCCGGCCAGATGTGCCGGAGCGCTTTGGTCAGAGCGATGCGTTTGGGACCGTGCAAAAAGGGCCCAGAGCGGACAGGCCGGTTTCCGGGCAACGGCCCGGGATGGCGGACGGGTGAATCGCTTTCCAATCAACCCGCTTATCACGGTGTCCGGTGGGTGTCCGACCGGTGCCTGGGCCGCGTCCCGACTCCGCCCTCCGGTCACTTTCGCGGGGAGTCGTCATCAGCCCAGCGTTCCAAGAAGCCGAGGTTCGGGAAAACTATCGCTACCCAGAGCGCGCACATACCGCTACCCAGAGCGCACACAGACACATGATGATATTCGGCGACCCGCAAAGGTAGCGACCATGACGTCCAAGATCGATTCCAACGCCCCATCCCCGATCACCGCCATACATCCGGCCCTTGCCGCCGCCCTCGCGGCGAAAGGCTACAGCGCGCTGACGCCGGTTCAAATGGCGATGATGAATGAAGATCACGATGACGCCGATCTGTTGGTCTCGGCGCAGACGGGCTCGGGAAAGACGGTCGCCTTCGGCATCGCCATCGCGCCGACGCTGCTTGGAAACGACGCGTGTTTCGACGCCGCCGCCGCGCCGCTCGGTCTGGTCATCGCGCCCACGCGCGAACTTGCCATTCAGGTCCAACGGGAACTCGATTGGCTCTACGCGGCCGCGCAGGTCCGGATCGCGACCGGCGTGGGCGGCATGGACATGCGCACCGAACGCCGTGCGCTCGACCGTGGCGCCCATCTCGTCGTCGGTACGCCCGGACGCCTGCGCGATCACATCACGCGGGGCGCGCTGGACCTAAGCGCCGTTCGTGCCGTGGTTCTCGACGAAGCCGACGAGATGCTGGATCTCGGGTTTCGCGAGGACCTGGAATTCATCCTCGGCGCCGCGCCGCAGGAGCGCCGCACCCTGCTGTTTTCGGCGACCGTGCGGCGCGGCATCGCCGAGTTGGCCAAGACCGTGCAGAAGAACGCGGTGCGCATCGAGACGACCGGGTCCACCGAACAGCATGCCGACATCGAATACCAGGTGATGCTGGTGCGGCGCGACGAGCGCGAACACGCCATCATCAATACGCTGCTCGATTCCGACAGCTCAAGCGCCCTGGTGTTCTGCCACACCCGTGAAGCGGTTCGCCATCTCACGGCGCGCCTCGCAAACCGTGGTTTCAGGGTGGTTTCGCTTTCGGGTGAGATGGCGCAATCGGAGCGGTCGAACGCGCTGCAATCCATGCGCGACGGACGCGCAAGTGTCTGCGTGGCGACCGATGTCGCGGCGCGCGGCATCGACCTTCCGAACCTCGACCTCGTGGTCCACGCCGACCTGCCGAGCAACCCGGAGACCCTGCTGCATCGGTCCGGCCGGACCGGCCGCGCCGGTCGAAAGGGCATCTGCGTGCTCATCGTTCCGGAACACAGGCGTGGCGCGGTTCAGCGCGTGCTTACCTTGGCGAAGCTGACGGCGACCGTTCGCGCGGCGCCCGGCATTGCCGATATCGAGGCGCGCTACCGCCGACGCATCATCGATGCCGCCGCCTCTGCCGCGCCGCCCGACGAAGCGGAGTCGGACGTCGTGGCCGAATTGCTCGACCGGGTGGGGCCGGAGCGCGTTGCCGCGGCGTTCCTGCGCACGCAAATGGCCGCCCACCCCGTGCCCGAGGACCTTGTGCCGCTTCCCGCCGAAGCGCTTGAGACCAAAACGTCCGGTCGCGACCGCCGGTCCGCGGACAAACACGCGCCGGGTCGCGAGCCGCGAGGCCCGGACATGCAGGACGGCGTATGGTTCACCCTCTCGCTCGGGCGCAAGCACCGCGCCGACCCGAAATTCCTGCTGCCGATGATCTGCAACGCGGGCGGCGTGACGAAACGCGATGTCGGCGCGATCCGGATTGACGACACCGAAACCCGTTTCGAAATCGCCGCCGACAAGGCCGCCGGTTTTGCGGACCAGCTCAAACAGCCGGGCAGCCTCGAGAACGGCATCATCATCGCGCCGGCCGGTGAGACGCCCGAACGGCCGAGATACGCGAAACCGAAGTTCAAGCCGGACGGCAAGCCGACCCGCAAACACCAGGCCCCGTCAGCGGATCGCGGCAAAGCGATGAAACACAAGAGCCGCAAACCGAAGCGCCCGTCCTGAGCGGGGCGTTTCGGCCCTGCGCCGCCGGAATGACGGCGTTCGCGAGCCCGTCGCGGCCGATCGAACGACCATCAAGGGCGTACTACGGAACGGACGAAAGAGGCCGTGGGCTGTCTGTCCGCTGACTGCTGAGAGGCGGGCGAAAGCCGACATTGCGGACAAAACCGCGCTCAACCGCTCCCGACCCAACGCCGCCGGTCATTAGCTTGATCGGGGCACCACAAACCGGACATTACATGATAGCAAAACATATCGCGGCCTTCGGGTTTTTGCGACATAAGGAGGAAAGATCGTGCTGCCGAGCTTCGAAACTGACCGCCTTAGGGTTCGGCCTCGCACGATAGCTGATTTCGAAGCCTGTCTTGCGATGGATCGCGATCCAGCAGTTACGCGATTTATACCCGGCCCGTGGAATGACCCCGCAAAGCATGAAGCCTTTCTAAGAGAAAGGATTGAGACCTCACTTGGTGATGGGCTTGGCTATTGGTCAATTTTCCCAAAAAACCAACCCGAACAGTTCTTGGGGTGGGTTCTTCTAATCCCCTATGATGGCGTCGGCCCCGAAGTTGAAATCGGTTGGCGTCTTAATCAATCCGCTTGGGGAAACGGCTTCGCACCGGAAGCTGCCCGCCCAATCGTTGAGCACGCTTTTTATACTGTCGGGCTTGACCGCATCGTCGCGGACATCGACGTCGGCAACATTTCCTCGCTGCGCGTCGCAGAAAGGATTGGCATGAAACACATTGGCGATAGTGAGCACGGGGACCATCCCTGCAAATGCTATGTAATGACCAAGGCAGATCTGGCTGAACTAATGTCGCCGAACTCCTGATCTTCGACTGGAAGTCCGCTTCAGCCCTCGGTCATGCCGAAAGCGGTCTGACAGCTATCCACCCTCTGCGGTCCTTTCCAGCGGGTGCGATGATGTCCGGTTCCGACATGACGGCCAAGGCGGCTGGACGACGATAATGGGCGCATGCTGGCCGAAAGCGCGGCTCTTGCCCGCTCACACCGTCGCCTAAGGGATAGGCGATACGCCGGACGAATTCCGTCAGGCGGTGGCGTGCGCGGGAGAGGCGGAGGGGGTGCGCTCGGCGCTGCCGACGGCGCCCTCGGCGGTGCGGCCGCGCGATCGGGCGGGCGACTCGCGGGACGGGGCGGCCTCGGTCGTGGGCCGGTTGGCGGCCACGGGCAGGGACGCCCCCGGGCTGGCCGGTGCGCAATGGGCGTTCAGGCCGCCGCCGACCTTCATGGACAACGTTTTGTACGACACCGTGCCCTCGACCGAGCCGGTGGTGTCGATCGCCACGCGGTCGCAGTCGATCAGGCCGGTGACCCGGCCGCCGATCTCGGCGGAGGCGGCGCGCACCGTGCCCTCGATGGTGGCGCCGCGGGTCACGCTCAGGGCCCGCACGCTCAAAGAGCCCTCGACGTGGCCCAGCACGTCCAGGTCTCCCTTGCTGGTCACGTCGCCGTACACCCGCAGGTCGGCGGCGAAAACGGATTTGGTCATGACGATCTTGGCTCCCAACGCGATCGGAAGTCTAACGAACACCCCTCGGCTTGAACAGGCCCGAGCTGCCGCGTCGCGGAGGACCGGCCCCCTCCGCGTCCGAACGGGCGGCCGCCCCGGCCCGTCACGACGGACGGTGGCGGGACTCGCGCCGGAGACTCGGGCAGAGCCTCGCGTAGAGCCCTGAGTGAGCCCCCCCGGCGAGGCTCCATGTGAGGGCCCCCAGGTAAGGCCATACGTTCAGGCTAGCCGCGATCGTGGCCGACCATGGACAAGAACTCGCGTCGGGTGTCGGACGAGGTGCGGAAGGCGCCCAGCATGCGGCTGGTAACCATCGTGACCCCCGGCTTGTGCACGCCGCGCGTGGTCATGCACTGGTGGGCGGCCTCGATGACCACGGCGACGCCCTTGGGTTCCAGCACGTCGTTGATGGCGTTGGCGATCTGGGCGGTCATCTTCTCCTGAATCTGGAGCCGCCGGGCGAAGGCATCCACCACGCGCGCCAGCTTGGAGATGCCGACCACCCGGCTGTTCGGCAGGTAGGCGACGTGGGCCGTGCCGATGATGGGCACCATGTGATGCTCGCAGTGGGACTCGAGGCGGATGTCGCGCAGCAGCACCATCTCGTCGTAGCCCTCGACCTCCTCGAAGGTCCGGCGCAGCAGGTCCTCCGGATCCTCGGCGTAACCGGCGAAGAACTCCTCGTAGGCGGCGGCGACGCGCTTGGGCGTGTCCACCAGCCCTTCGCGCCCGGGGTCGTCGCCGGCCCACCGCAGCAGGGTGCGAATGGCGTCTTCGGCCTCCTCGCGTGTCGGCCGCTCCACGGCATCGCCCCCGGGGCCGCCGGAGACTCCCGCGCTGTCGCGGTAGTCGCGGGGGGCCTGCGGACGGCTGGTCGATCGATCGAGGCTCATCGGGCGTGATCCTTTGCTGTCGCTGCTATAACCGTGGGGCGCGTGCGGATCGGTCCAGCGCCTCGGGTCGCGTGGATCGCGACCCGAGGCCCGGCGGCGCGCCCGGCGCCGGCCACCTTAACGGTCAGGTGGCGCCAAACCATCCGGATCGCAAGGATCTGCCGTACCGCGGTCGCCGGTCTTGTCTCGCAGGGTCCTCAGATCGGGACGCCGTCACGGCTCGAACACGATCTGGACCCAGTCGCTGCTGAACTGGGAGCGTCCGAATTCGATCGGGTGTCCGTCGGAGTCGACGTTGAGGCTTTCGGTCAGCAGGATCGGGCGGGTGCGGTTCTGGTGCAGCCATTCGGCGTCCCGTGCGGTGGGCATGCGGGCGGTGACCTGGGTCCACTTGCGTCGGTAGTCCATGATCCCGAAGCGGCGCAACGCGGCGGTCACCGACCGTTCGGCCCGGACCGCGTCGTCGATCCCGGGGAAGCGGCGCGCCGAAAAGAAATGGTCGGAGTAGGAGACGCGGTGGCCGTCGCAGTCGCTGACGACGCTGACGCAGGCCAGGGTGTCCTGGGGGCGGAGGCCCAGGGCGTCCGCCGGCAGACCCTCCGCCCGCAGCGTCCGGACGTCGACGACGGCGCGCGACGGCCGCCGGTTCTCGCCGATCACGTTGTCGGTGAAGCGCGTGCATTGCCCGATACGGTAGGACAGGATCGGCTCCTGCACGAAACTGCCCCGGCCCTGTTCCACGCGAATCAGGCCGCGATCCTCCAACTCGGCCATGGCGCGGCGGATGGTGTGGCGGTTGACCCCGAACCGGTCCGCCATCTGCGCCTCGGTCGGGATCTGGTCGCCGGGCTTCAGCGTCCCGTCCGCAAGCGCGGTCTCGACGTGAGCCTGCACCTGCCGCCAAAGGGCGACACCACTGCGGCGCGCCAGGACCATGGTCTGTCCTCCCTCTGCTTCGGAGCGCGACCGCGCGAACCCCGGATCCACAAAAAAGCAAAAACTCTAGGGCTGCAGACCTAGGCCAGCAGATTATGCGTGTCCATATGACCCGGGTGGTCCGCCGGAGGGCGTGCGGACCGGACCCGTGCCACCCGATGGCGTGGTCCCCAAAAGCTTCCCTTGACGCCCGCCGGGGGGGCTCCGACAAAGGCGGTCAGGAGACCGCTGCCGCGCCCCCGCCGTTTCGAGGCCTCATGACGCCCTCCGACACCCTGATTCTGACGAACACCCGCGTCGTCACCCAGACCGATGTGCTGGACACCGGCACCGTGGTGGTACGCGACGGCCGGATTGTGGAGGTCGACGACCGCGTCAGCACGGCGCCTGGCGGCCTCGATCTGGGCGGCGACTACCTGCTGCCCGGGCTGGTCGAGATGCACACGGACCACATGGAACGGCACTTCATGCCGCGCCCGAAGGTGCTGTGGCCCTCGCCCCTGGCCGCCGTGGCCGCGCACGACGCCCAGATCGCCGCCGCCGGCATCACCACGGTGTTCGACGCCATCTCGTGCGGGCAGTATTCCGACGGTTCCATGCGCCGCCAGATGCTCGCCGATCAGATCGCGGCGGTGAAGCACGCCCGCGCCGAGGGCCTGTTGCGCTGCGATCACTGGTTGCACCTGCGCTGCGAGGTGGCCGATCCCTGCGTGGTGGAGATTTTCGAGCCCTATCGCCAGGACCCGCTGGTCCGGGTGGTGTCGCTGATGGACCACACGCCCGGCCAGCGGCAATGGTCCGATGTGTCCAAGCTGCGCCAGTTCACCAGTGACAAGGGCCTGTCGGGGGACGAGTTCGACGCCCGCATCCGCAAGAGTCTCGGCGATCAGGCGCGCTATGCCCACACCCACCGGCTTCAGGTGCTGGAGATGCTGCGGGACCGCCCCGACATCGTCCTCGCCACCCACGACGACACCACCGAAACCCACGTGGACGAGGCCCTGAGCGAGGGCGCCACCATCGCCGAATTCCCCACGACCTTCGCCGCCGCCGCCAAGGCGCACGGCGCGGGCATGAAGACCATTCTGGGCGCCCCGAACGTTGTGCGGGGCGGGTCGCACTCCGGCAACGTCTCCGCCATCGATCTGGTGCGCGCCGGCGTGCTGGACGGGCTGTCCTCGGACTATGTGCCGATGAGCCTTGTGCACGCCGCCTTCGTGCTGCCGGAGATCACGGACCTGACTCTGCCGGCCAGTGTCGCGCTGGTCAGCGCCAACGTGGCCGATATGGTTGGGCTGGACGACCGGGGCCGTATCGCGCCGGATCAGCGGGCCGATCTGGTCCGGGTGGCGGTGGCCGATGGCGTGCCGCTGCCGCGCGACGTCTGGCGTGGCGGCCGGCGGGTGTGCTGATGACGTCGCCCCGGTACGCCCTATACCACGCGCCGGAGCCCGGCTCGCCGTTGGCCGAGCAGGCGGTCTTGTGGCTCGGTCGCGATGCGGAAACCGCTGAGGCCCGGGAGCATCCGGCCGTTCCCGGCCTCGACGCGGGTCGGATCGCGCGCTTGACGGCGAGCCCCCGGTTCTACGGTTTCCATGGCACGCTGAAGGCGCCGTTCGCGCTGGCGCCCGGGACGACACCGGACGATCTGGTGGCGGCCGTGGACCGGTTCGCGGTCGATCGGGCGCCGTTCACGATCCCGCCGCTGACCGTGGCGGCGCTGGGCGGGTTCCTGGCTCTGGTGCCGTCGGCGCCGTCTCCAGCGCTGGAGGATCTGGCGGCGGCCTGCGTGCAGACGTTTGACGGCTTCCGCGCCCCGCCCGCGCCAGACGAGGTGGCCCGGCGACAGGCCGCCGGCCTGACGGCCGCGCAGGCGGCGCTGCTGGACCGCTGGGGCTATCCCTACGTGCTGGGGGAGTTCCGCTTTCACATGACGCTGACCGGCCGCATCGACGATCCGGCGGAGCGGGCCGCCGTCGCCGACGCCCTGACGCATCTGTTCGCGCCGCTCCTGGGCGCACCGGAGCCGGTGACGGGAGTGGCGGTGTTCCATCAGCCCGACCGGACTCAGCCGTTCCGGGTGATCCACCGCGCCCGGTTCGGGGAGAGCCAAGCGTAACCCAGCGTGCGTCCAAGCGGTGCCGAAGGGGCTTACGGACAGGGGTGGGCGTGGCTGTCCGGCACGCAGACGACGGCCTTCGCCAGAAGCTGGATGGCGGCGCGCTGCTCCCCGCGGTCGATACCCGGGCCGGAGGCCGGGTCGAAGGGCGCGGTGCGCCAGATCCGTTGCACCAGATAGATCCCCTCCAGGCCGCGCACGGCCTTGAAGAATGCGGTCTCGCCGTGGTCGGAGCGGGTGTTGTGGCCGCAGCCCAGGGTCCAGAAGCCCGTTTCCAGGCCGTTGGTCTCGCCGCGCTGAAGGGCACCGCCATGGGGGGCGGCGCAGGCCTGCTCGTATTGCGCCTGGGCGCGGGCGTGCAGGGCGTCCAGTGTCGGCGGCGCGGCGGTCTTCAGAACCTGGACCGTGACCATGTCCTGCCAGTCGGTGCGCGACTGCCCGGCCGGGACCAGATGGACCACGCGGCGGTCGGGGTGGGCGTCGCGGTAGACCTCGGTCCAGCCGGGCGGCGGTGTGAAGCGCAGGGTCTCGGCGCCGCCGAAGGGCAGGCTGGCGGTGTCCTGGGCCGCCGCGCCGGACGCGGCCAGCAGGGGCAGCGCCACCAGCAAAAGGGCGGCCCAGGGGGCCGCGCGGAGGCTCTGGCGACGCGGTCGGCGCATGACGGGGGGTTCCCTCGCGGAGACAGATGGCGGCGGTTGGGCCCATAGTCAGTGTGCCCCGATCCTGGTAACCAAACGCTTAGCCTTCCGCCCTCTCTCTTCGTTTCTCTCCGTTGGACCCCGCCGCCATGCCCGATTTTGCCCTGGAATCCGACCACGATGGCCTGGTGTGTGGCGTGGACGAAGCCGGACGCGGCCCGCTCGCCGGGCCGCTGGTGGTGGCCGCCGCCATCCTGGACCCGGCGCGCCTGCCGGTCGCGCTGCGCGACGGGCTCGATGACTCCAAGGCTCTGGCGGCGGCGCGACGCGAGGCCCTGTTCGCCGCGCTTCAAGACAGCCCGGCCGCGCGCTTGTCCATCGTGGTTGTCGATGTGGCAGAGATTGAGCGCCTCAACATTCTCGGGGCGACCCTGGCCGGCATGGCCCGCGCCGTGGCGGGCCTGGGCGCTCCCCCGCCGACGCTGGCGCTGGTGGACGGCAACCGGCCGCCGACCCTGGCGCCGGAGCCGCCTTGCGCGGTCCGTTGCGTGGTGAGGGGCGATGCGAAAAGCCTGACCATCGCCGCCGCGTCCATCGCGGCGAAGGTGACGCGCGACCGGTTGATGGTGGCCCTGGACGCCCGCTATCCAGGGTACGGCTGGGCGCGCAACATGGGGTATGGCACGGCGGAGCACCGGGCGGCCCTGCTCACGCAGGGCGTGACGCCGGAACACCGGCGGGGGTATGCGCCCGTGCGGGCCGCTCTGGCGGCACGGGAGACCGACGCCGCCCCTTTGCAAAGCCCCACGTCTGGTATGTGAGGCGGGGGGCGGACTCTATCCCTCGCGGATCCAAGGGCTATAGTACCGCTTTGGAAACGGTTCCTAGTGCCCTGATTCAGAACGTATATTGCTATTGCGACTCGGGGGGCGTACAACGAGACAACGACACGACGAGACCCGCGGGGAGCCCGCGCCGGTCCGCGTTCCGACGTCCGCTCCCCGAAATCTGCCCCGAGACTGGCCCCGAGACCGACCATGACCACGCTGAAGACCGATTGTATCCTCCAGGGCGAGTGCGCCGCGATCCTGGACGGCCTCCCGGACAAGTCCGTGGACGTGGTGTTCGCCGATCCGCCGTACAACCTTCAGCTTGGGGGCGACCTGCTGCGGCCGAACAACAGCCGCGTGGACGGGGTGGACGACGCCTGGGACCGCTTCGCCGATTTCGCGGAGTACGATGCCTTCACGACGGCGTGGCTGCGCGCCTGCCACCGGGTGTTGAAGGACACGGGCACGCTGTGGGTCATCGGCAGCTACCACAACATCTTCCGGGTGGGGGCGCAGCTCCAGGATCTGGGGTTCTGGGTGCTCAACGACGTCATCTGGCGCAAGACCAACCCGATGCCGAACTTCCGGGGCACGCGCTTCACCAACGCACACGAAACGCTGGTGTGGTGCTCCAAGGGGCCGGACGCGCGCTACACCTTCAATTACGAGGCCATGAAGGCCTTGAACGACGGCTTGCAGATGCGCTCCGACTGGAGCCTGCCGCTGTGCACCGGGCCGGAGCGCCTGAAGAACGGCCAGGGCGAAAAGGTCCACCCGACCCAGAAGCCGGAGGCGCTGCTGCATCGCGTGATCCTGGCCAGCTCCAACCCCGGCGATGTGATCCTGGATCCGTTCCTGGGCAGCGGCACTACGGCGGCGGTCGCCAAGCGTCTCGGCCGGCGCTGGATCGGCATCGAGCGCGACCCGGACTACATCGCGGCGGCGCGAGAGCGGATCGCGGCGGTGGTGCCCGTGGATGACCCGACGCTGGTCACCACGCCGCGCAAGCGGTCGGAGCCGCGTATTCCGTTCGGCTCGGTGGTGGAGCGTGGGCTGCTGCCCCCCGGCACGGTGCTGTCGGACTCGGCCGGGCGTTGGTCCGCCCGCGTGCGGGCGGACGGTACGCTCATCAGCGCGGATCACCGGGGGTCGATCCATCAGGTGGGGGCGGCGGTGCAGGGCGCGCCGGCCTGCAACGGCTGGACCTTCTGGCATATGCGGGCCGGCGAGGACTCCGGGCGTCTGGTCCCCATCGACCTGCTGCGCCAGCGCCTGCGAGCGGAACTGGCGGCGGAGGGCACCGGCACCACCGGGCAGAGCGGCGGCGCGTTGCAATAGGGCCGACGGCCCGATCGGGCCCGCCTGCGCCCGCGCGCCAGCGGATGGTCCGCCGGAACACAGGCCTCGCAGCGTGCGCTCAGATAGGAAAACAGGCGCTCCGTCCGAGCGTCCGTGCCGCGCATGCCCGCCCTCTCTCTTCAAAACCGGAGGGAAGAGCGAATAGTCTCAAACCGAGATTGACGGCACCCGAGAAAAGAACTACCCGTTCGCCCATGGCGAGGCAGAAGGAATGGTTGATCGCGCCTAAAACACAGATTTGCATTAAATTTACATGGGGGCGTTCTGTGAGCGACAGTGAAAACGTCACAGGCCTAAAGGGGGCGTGGAAGACGAAATTTGAAATACTAGAAAAAGCAGGTGCGGACGATGGTTTAGATGCTTACTTTAAGAGAAAGAGCAAGCTCAGGTTCCGGGAGCAATTTAAAATATCGTTTAATATATGGGCTCTTGTATTTGGCCCATTTTATTATTTTTACAAGAAAATGTGTCTTAAGGGCGCATTTTTAACGGGAGTTGTCTTTTCTATAGATGCGGTTCTCGTACTTATTGAGAGAATAAGCGAAATAAATTTCCCGGCAACAACGCACGCAATTCCTGCGGCTGTTCTATTTTATTCAATGGCAAACTATGATTATTATAGATTTTGCGTAAAACAGGAGCGTTTCTGGAATGGGCTTCCGAAAATATTTTCGACGAAAGTGGGCGCTATCGGCTTTCCCTGCGTAGCCTTCTCTGCCTTAATGTTGGTATCAGTACTGTCATTTGGCTATGACGTCCCGAAATGCGACGCCTCTGAGACAGTGAGTCTTCTCACAGATATTCTCGACATTCAAGAAAGTGATCAGGGCGGAGCAGACCACGAAGGCACGTCATCTTACGCTTTTCGTGATATAACAACCATAAGCACGGATGATCAGACCGGATTTCACACGTGCGGAGCGCATTTTTATAATACAGATGCCGGCGGCAGCAATAAAGATGAGCTTTTCGCTTCCTATACTGTTCGAATAACAGGTGACGGCACCAGGTTTTACATTAATGTATTTGATATACGCTAACGCATACGGGCCGCAATCGAGCCGGGTGTCCCCCGGTTCCACCCCGGAACCGTGAGCGTCCGGTTGAGGTGCGTCGCCGGCACCCGTAGCCCACGGCCCTACGCCAATCCGTAGAAAGCCCGGGCCTGCCCAAGGGCCGGTTGCGATGGGCCTTGTGGTCGATACCGCTCTTCAGGCCTCGCTCCGCCGGCGTTTCCTCCGTCTCCGCGGAACGTTAGGCGCTGTCCACCCAGACCTCCGAGGCGGTGTTGGTGTCGTCGAGCACCGCTCCCATCCCTGGCTGTCGTGCGCGGCCGCGTCCGCGATGTCGCCGCGCCGGCTCAGTTGGGCCCGTAGCGGATGTAATCCGTCCAGGTGCGCTCCAGATGCTCCAGTGTGCCGAACGCGGTGCGCAGGCTGTCATCGGTGACGTTGTGCCGCTTCAGGTTCTGCACCAGCACCTGCTGGAGTTCCCCCACCACGCGCGAAATGGCAAAGCCCTTATCCGTCAGGCTGAGCCGGGTCGCGCGGCGGTCGTGCGGGCTACGCTCTTGCGTGAGGTAGCCCAGCTCCGTCAACTTTTTGATGTTGTACGAGACGTTCGAGCCATGGTAGTACCCTCTGTCTCGCAGATCCCGGATGACGACATCTTCCTGACCGATGTTGAACAAAAGGAGAGCCTGAACGGCGTTGATTTCCTCGTTGCCGACGCGACGCAGCTCCGTTCGCAGCACATCCAGGAAATGGCGGTGCAGCCGCTCAACGAGCTGCACAATCGCCGAATAGGACTCGTACACGCCGTCCCCCGTTCTTTGGTGGCCGAAGCCATCAGCGCTCTATGGATCCCGTCTAAGCGAGATACGAACCGAATTTTCGCCAGTTTTGCCGCGATCTTCAAGGAAAACCTCAGGCCGTTGTGTAGGTCCGCTACAGCAGCCCCTGGGCCTTGAACGAGACGTGCCCGCCGCGCCCCACGATGACATGATCGTGCAGGGTGACCCCCACCGCGTGCGCCGCGTTGCGGACTTGCAGGGTCATCTGAATGTCCGCCTTGCTGGGGGAGGGATCTCCGGACGGGTGGTTGTGCACCAGAATCAGGCTGCTGGCGTGCAACTCCAGGGCGCGTCGCACAACCTCGCGCGGGTAGACCGGGGTGTGGTTGACGGTCCCTTTTTGTTGCAGCTCATCGGCGATCAGGCGATTGCGCGTGTCCAGAAACAGGATGCGGAACTGCTCCACCGCGCGGTAGGCCATGGCGGCGCGGCAGTAGTCCAGCAGCCGGTCCCAGGAGGACAGAACGGGTGTGTCCCGCACCGGATCGCGCAGCAGGCGGACCGCCGCCGCCTCGACTGTCTTCAGGGCGGCGAGGCCGGTGTCGCCCAGGCCCTTGATGTCGCGCAGGCGCGCCGGCTCGGCCGCGATGACCTCGGCAAAGCTTCCGAAACGCTGGAGCAGGGCCTTTGCGAGTGGTTTTACATCACCGCGCGGCTGCGCGAGGCAGAGCACCAACTCCAGGAGTTCGTAGTCGGGCAGGCCTTCGGGGTTGGCCAGGAACCGCTCCCGCAGGCGCGCGCGATGGCCGGCGTAGTGCGGCACACCGACCCCGGGCGTGCCTTCGGACCCGGCCGGGTGCGGCGCGGCGACATCCGCGTCGCCCAGCGGTAACGCCGGATCGGCGGGAGCCGGATCAGCGGTGGAGGAGCGGCGGCGGGAACGCGACATGGGCAAGTTTCGGGGGGCGGATTCGTGGCGGGAATCAGAGGGAGCCGCCGCCACTGTCGCACATCCGGGTTCGCCCGTACAGCGGGTGCCGCTACCCGCCCGCGCCCGACGCGGGCGGGGCATCCTCCACCTTGTGGCGCATCAGCAGCGGCACCTGGGCCAGGCTGAACACCAGCGTCAGGGGCAGGATCCCGAACACCTTGAAGGTTACCCAGGTGTCGCTGGAAAAGCCGCGCCAGACCACCTCGTTGAGGGCGGCCAGAACCAGAAAGAACCCGATCCACCGCACCGTCAGCAGGGTCCAGCCCCGATCCGTCAGGTGAAACGCTCCGTCGAAGACCAGCTTGAGGAAGTGCCGCCCCGTCATCAGACCGGCGGTCAGCAGACCGGCGAACAGCAGGTTGACGATGGTCGGCTTGATCTTGATGAACAGGTCGTCTTCCAGCAGCACGGTCAGGCCGCCGAAGACGAAGACGAACACCGCGCCGACCAGCGGCATGATGGGGACCCGCCCCATCAGCACGCGCGAGGCCACCAACGAGATCGCCGTGGCGACGATGAAGGCCGCCGTGCCGGGGATGAGCCCGAACCATGCGTTGCTCAAGAAGAACACCAGGAGCGGCCCGGCCTCCAGCACCAGTTTGAGCCACTGCCCGTCACCCGCGCCGGTTTCGGGGGGCGGGGATGACGGGGACGGCGGCGGCGAGGCGGGGGCAGCGGACATGGCGGGGCGTGTCTCCTGTTCGTGGGGCGGGGATCCGTCGGCTGGATGCGGGAAACCCTTTGCACCGGGATGGCCGTCCATGTATGGCGGAACAGCGCGCGCGTCCACCCCGGGTGGGATGTGGCGTCCGCGCCGGCCCCCCCCCTCGCACCTCCGGAGAGGAGATCGACCGATGAGCGAGACGCTCCCCGACGACGCCGCCGGCTCCGGAGCTGGGGAGACCACCGTCCGCGTCCGCATCACCGGGCGGGTCCAGGGGGTCTGGTTCCGGGGGTGGACCGTCGAGACAGCCCAGGATCTCGGCCTCGACGGCTGGGTCCGCAACCGCGCCGACGGGTCGGTGGAGGCCGTGTTCCAGGGGGCGGAAGAGACCGTCGCGCGCATGATCGCCGCCTGCCATGATGGCCCCCCGGCCGCGCGGGTGACCCAGGTGACCCGCGCCGCGGAGCCACCGCTGACCGAACCCGGCTTCCGGCAGATCGCCACCCTCTGACCCGGTGGGCCGCCGCACTTTCACAAGGATCGAGGCGTGCCATGGATGTTGTCGCCGTTGACTGGAGCGCCATAGATTGGGGCGCTTGGGCCATGGTCGCCGGAATTAATCTGGTGGCCATCCTGAGCCCGGGGCCGGATTTCGCCATCACCCTGCGCAACACCCTGGCGCGCGGCGTGCGCGCCGGTGTGCTGACCGCTTTGGGCATCGCCGCCGGCCTGTCGGTGCATGTGGCCTACACCCTGGCCGGACTGTCGGTGGTCATCGCGCAGTCGGTGGTTCTGTTCTCGATCATCAAGATTCTGGGCGCGGCCTACCTGATCTGGATCGGCATCCAGGCCCTGCGCGCCCGGCCACACGAGGCGAACGCGGCCGACGCGCCCGAGACCGCGATGCGGGCGCATGCCGCGCTTCTGTCGGGCTTCCTGACCAACATTCTCAACCCCAAGGTCGCGTTCTATTTCCTGGCACTGTTTACCCAGGTGATCGATCCCGACACCGCGACGGCGGAAAAGGGCCTTTACGGGGTCACCATGATGCTGGAGGCCGCGCTGCTGTTCTCCACCGTGGCCCTGCTCTTCGGCCAGCCGATGCTGCGCCGCGCCTATCGGCGGGCCGCGCACTGGATCGATCGCGTCGTGGGGGTCGTGTTCATCGGGCTTGGCGTGCGGCTCGCCTTCGCCAAAGCGCTCGGCTGAGACCCTTCGGCGGACGATCCCGCGTGACGGAGTCCGATCGGGGGCGGCCGGTTGCATCCACCCGGGGCCGGACCCATACTCTCGGCACGGATCCGCGCCGCCCGATGCCGCGCGGACCGCTCCCGTCTTTTCAATCAGGACCACGACCGTCCCATGCAGGTGACCATCAACGGCGAACCCCGCCCGCTCGACACGCCCATGTCCATCGACGGCCTGCTGGCCACGCTCGGGCTTGACGCCCGTAAGGTGGCGGTGGAGCGCAACCGCGAGATCGTGCCGCGCGGCCAGTATGCGCAGACCGCGCTCGGCGACGGCGACGCGCTGGAGATCGTGCACTTCATCGGCGGCGGTGCGCCCGACACGGCGGCGCCAGTGGTGGAGGACGCGGACGCGGACGCGGGCTTCACCGTGGCGGGCCGCACCTTCACCTCGCGGCTGTTGGTCGGCACCGGCAAGTACAAGGACTTCGAGGAAACCGCCCGCGCCATCGAGGCCTCGGGCGCCGAGATCGTCACCGTGGCCGTGCGCCGCGTGAACGTCTCCGACCCAACCCAGCCCATGCTGATGGATTACGTGGATCCCAAGGTCTACACCTATCTGCCCAACACGGCCGGCTGCTTCACGGCCGATGACGCCGTGCGCACGCTGCGGCTGGCGCGGGAGGCCGGCGGCTGGGATCTGGTCAAGCTGGAGGTCCTGGGCGATCAGAAGACGCTCTATCCCGACATGCCGGAGACCTTCAAGGCGGCCGAGGCCCTCATCAAGGACGGCTTCAAGGTCATGGTCTACTGCAGCGACGACCCCATCGCCGCCAAGCGGCTGGAGGATCTGGGCTGCGTCGCCATCATGCCGCTCGGCTCCATGATCGGGTCCGGCCTGGGCATCATCAACCCGGTCAACATCCGCCTCATCAAGGAGACCGTGTCCGTGCCCGTGCTGGTCGATGCCGGCGTGGGCTGCGCCTCGGACGTGGCGGTGGCGATGGAGTTGGGCGTGGACGGCGTGCTGCTGAACACCGCCATTGCCGGCGCCAAGGACCCGATCCGCATGGCGCGCGCGATGCGGTTGGCGGTGGAGGCCGGGCGCCTGTCCTATCTGGCCGGCCGCATGCCCAAGAAGCTCTACGCCGATCCCAGCTCGCCGCTGGCGGGGCTGATCTAACCCGGCAAACCGCGCCGTCCGGTGGGCATATTCTGCCCGCCGGTGCGGCCTGGCGGCGCGGGCCAAGCCGGGCGGCGGCCTGTGTCTCCACGATCTTTTTCCTGGCACGGCATATGCTTCGACGCGGGTGGACCTCTGTGTCCGCGTCCCGTCACCGTGCCATGGAGCCCGGCCATGAGTGTGTTCGCCGCCCTTTTCACGTCCTCGCAGGCCATGCAGACCCAGTCCCATGTGCTGACGCGGATCAGCGACAACGTCGCGAACATGAACACGACGGGCTACAAGACGTTCGATGCCCACTTGCGGGAGTCCGTCAATCACATCACGCCCCGGGGGACCTACGTCGGCGTGAACTCGGTGGACGTCCGGCACGCGGACGCGCAGGGCATCATCCAATCGACGGGCCGGCCCCTGGATGTCGCGATCAACGGCGACGGCTATTTCGTTACCAACCCGGCGTTCGACGGCTCGGGCACGCAGCATTTCACGCGCGACGGCGCCACCCAGACCGCGCTGGGCCCCGACGGCAACGCCTATCTCGTCAATTCATCCGGCCAATTCTATCAGGGCTGGGAGGCGGCGCCCGATGGAACCGTCGACACCACGGGGCCGCTGGTGCCGGTCCAGGTTGAAGCCGCTGGGGGGCTGGCGGGCGAGCCGACGACCGAGGTCACCTTCTCGGCCAATATCAACGCCGACGCCACCAAGTCGCATACCTTCCAGACCGCCGTATGGTCCCCCCCGGACGCGACCGGGGCCAACGACTCCTATGCGCTTCTCATGACGTGGACGCCCGGGGATCCGGGCTCCAACGCCTGGTCCGTCTCCTACACGGTGCGAGCCCCGGACGGGTCGGACACCCTGCTGGACACCACCACCGAGGTGACGTTCGACGGCGGGGGGCAGTATGTCGGGCCGGCCGACCCGACCGTGGTGACGGTGCCGTTCGCCGACGGCTCAAGCTCCGCCGTCACTGTGGACCTGAGCGAGACCACGCAGTTCGGGGCCTCCGGCTTCCAAGAGAATTACCAGGAGACGAACGGCTTTCCCGCCGGGCGGGTTTCGCAGGTCGCGTTCGACAACTTCGGCCGTTTGCAGGCCCAGTACAGCAACGGCCAGTCCCGCGTTCTGTACCAGCTTGCCGTCGCGGATTTCCCGGCCCCGCAGAACCTGGAGGACGCCGGGCACACGATGTTCACCTACCGCGAGGAAGCCGGCGCGCCCGACATCTACGGCGTCGACACCCTGTCCACCCGGACGGCGATGGTCGCGGGCTCGGTGGAGGGCTCGACGGTCGATCTGACCCGGGAGTTTTCCAACATGATTACGACCCAGAAGGCCTACTCCACCTCGGCCACGGTCTACCGGACCAGCGACGAGATGGTCCGCACAGCGACCGCGCTGAAACAGTAACGGTGACGGCGGTGCTTGCGCACCGCCGGGCGACGGCTTAGGTGTTGCGGGCATCCCCCGGATCACTTTGATCGCCCCGACACCGTGCAGGACCGACATGAGCACGCCGCCCCGGACCGGCGCCAACCACGCCGCCGACGCCGCCAACGAGACCTTCAAGCGCGCCACCACATCCTGCCTGCGGGCGCTGTCGGCCACTAAGGACGTCACCGTCACCTACGCGCCCGGCACGGCCCAGGCCAGCGGGACGCAGGCGCGTTTGCCGCAGCCGCCGCGCCGCATGGACGCGGAGCAGGTGACCCGCCTGCGCGCCACGGCCGATGGCCTGGCCATGCGGTTGCGCCATCACAACAGCCGGGTGCACGGCGCGCTGATGCCGACCGCGACCGAGGCGGCGGAGATCTACAACACCCTGGAACAGGCCCGCGTCGAGTGCCTGGGTGCCCGCGCCCTGCCCGGCGTGGCGCAAAATGTGTCGCGGGCGTTGGAGGACCGGCTGGTCTCGGACGGCTTCGATCGCGTCAGCCATCCGGATCAGCTTCCGCCGGGGGAGGCTGCGCGCCTGCTCGCGTTCGACCGGTTCGGCGACATTCCGCTGGGGTCCGTGGGCCAGCGCCTGCTGGAGATGTCGCGGCGCCGGTTGGAGTCCGACGGCCATTTCCTCGACGAGATGGAGGGGCGGCTGGCGTCCCAGGGCGAGTATGCCCGCACGGTGCGGCGCTGGCTCGATGACCTCGGGCTGGAAACCTACACCGAGAGCGAGCCCGACCCCGACGAAGAGGCGACCGAGAGCGCCGACGAGAACGCCGGCGGCGGCGACGAGACCGAGACCGGCGACGACACCAAGCCCGAGAGCGTTTCGGCCGCCGGGCCGGACGGTGGATCCGACATGGAGACGGGCGAGTCCGAGGCCGAGTCCGGGGAGGGTGAGACCGACGATGCCACCGCCGAGGCCATGCGCCTGGGCCAGGGGTCGGAGGAACCCGGCGGCGATCCCGGCAGTCGGCGCGACAACGCCGATGCCGGCGATCCGCGTCAGGCGCTGTACCGAGCCTATACGACCGAGTTCGACCAGGTCGTGGAGGCGCCGGACCTGGCGGATCCCGAGGAGCTGAACCGCCTGCGCAGCCAGCTCGACGGCCAACTTGTGAACCTGCAGGGCATGGTCGCGCGGCTCGCCAACCGCTTGCAGCGGCGCCTGATGGCCCAGCAGCAGCGGGCGTGGGAGTTCGACCTGGACGAGGGCATCCTGGACGCGGCGCGGCTGGCCCGCATCGTCGCCAACCCGATGAACTCCCCGTCCTACAAGCAGGAGAAGGAAACCAAGTTCCGCGACACCGTGGTCACCCTGCTGATCGACAACTCCGGCTCGATGCGCGGACGGCCGATCTCGGTGGCGGCGCTGTGCGCGGACATCCTCGCCCGCACGCTGGAACGCTGCGCGGTGAAGGTGGAGATCCTGGGCTTCACCACCAGCGCCTGGAAGGGCGGCAAGTCGCGCGAACGCTGGCTCGCCGACGGCAAGCGCCCGCACCCCGGGCGCCTGAACGACCTGCGCCACATCGTCTACAAGAACGCCGATGCGCCGTGGCGGCGGGCGCGCCTGAACCTGGGCCTGATGCTGCGCGAGGGCATCCTCAAGGAGAACATCGACGGCGAGGCCCTGCTGTGGGCACACCACCGCCTGATGGGGCGGTCGGAGGCGCGCCGCGTCCTGATGGTGATCTCGGACGGCGCGCCGGTGGACGACTCCACGCTGTCGGTGAATTCCGGCAATTATCTGGAGCAGCACCTGCGCGACGTGATCGAGATGATCGAGACCCGGTCGGCGATCGAACTGGTGGCGATCGGCATCGGCCACGACGTCACGCGCTACTACCGCCGGGCCGTGACGATCATGGACGCCGAGGATCTGGGCGGCGTGATGATGCGCCAGCTTCTCGACCTGTTCCAGGACGAGACGGAGGCCGGCCGCCGCAGCGCCGGCCCCGGCATGGCGCCGCCGCCGTCCCGCCCGGCACCGCCGCCGAGCGGGCTGACCGGCGTGATCTGAGGCGGAGGCCGTCGTGGGGGGTGTCGTGGGGGCGATGACGTTTCGCATCCGGCCCGCGATCCCCGCCGATGCGTCCCATTTGCCCGGAATCGAACGGCGATCCGGTGTGCTGTTTCGGCAGTGGCCCGGACTGGAGTGGATTGCCGATGATACCGTCCAATCGGAAGAGCGGCACCGGTCCCTGATCGCCGACGGCGTTGCGTTCGTCGCCGCCGATGATGACGGTGGCTTGGTGGGGTTCCTGAACGGCGCGGAGGCGGCCGATGCCCTGCACCTTTGGCAGATTGCGGTGGATCCCGACCATCAACGGCGCGGCCTCGGGCGGGCGCTGATCGGCGCGGCGGAGCAGGCGGCCGCCGCCCGTCGGATTCGCGCCCTGACCCTGACCACCTTTCGCGACGTGCCCTGGAACGAGCCCTACTACCGGACGCTCGGGTTCGTCACCCTGGACCGGGCGAGCCTGTGTCCCTGGCTGACGGCTGTTCTGGAGGCCGAGGGCCGGGCCGGACTCCCCGCGGCGCTGCGCTGCGCCATGCGGAAACGGATCGGGGACCCAGGCACGGTGTGACGCCGCGCCGGAGGTCACCCCGTCAGGGCGAGAAAGTCCGGCTCCGACAGCGTCGTCACACCCAGGTCGCGGGCCTTGGCGGCCTTGGAGCCCGCGTCCGCGCCCACCACCACGAAATCGGTCTTGGCGGAGACGCTGCCGGTGACCTTGGCGCCCATGGCCTGGGCGCGGGCCTTGGCCTCGGCGCGCGACAGGGTTTCGAGCGTGCCGGTGAACACGATGGTCTTGCCCGACAGCGGCGTCTCGCCGCCCGTCGCCACGCGCTCGAACGGCCGGATATCCAGCAGCCCCGCCAAATCGTCCAGCACCTGCCGGTTATGGTCCTCGTGGAAGAAGGCCAGCAGGTCCCGGGCGACGCTGGATCCCACGTCGTTGATGTTGACCAGCGTGGCATAGGCGTCCGACTCGGGGTCCTGGGCCGCGTCCATCGCCGCGCGCAGGGCGTCGATCGTGCCGTAATGCGCCGCCAACAGCCGCGCCGTCGCCTGCCCGACCTGCCGGATGCCCAGCGCGTAGATGAACCGCTCCAGGCTGATGGTGCGGCGGTCGCGAATGGCGCGGAACAGGTTGTCCGCCGACTTGGCGCCCCAGCCGTCCCGGTTCTTCACCTTGGTCAGGGACTCGCGGTCGCGCTCTTCCAGGCGGAAGATGTCCGCCGGGCTGCGGATCGAGCCGTCGGCGAAGAACGCCTCCACCGCCTTCGCCCCCAGCCCTTCGATATCGAAGGCGTTGCGGGAGACGAAGTGCTTCAGCCGCTCGACCGCCTGGGCTTCGCAGATCAGGCCGCCGGTGCAGCGGCGGATGGCCTCGCCCTCCGGCCGCTCCGCCTCGGAGCCGCAGACCGGGCAGTGCGTCGGGTAGACGAACGGCGCGCTGTCCTCCGGGCGGGCCTCCGGCACCACCGCCACCACCTGCGGGATGACGTCCCCGGCGCGCTGGATGACGACGGTATCCCCTGCGCGGATATCCTTGCGGCCGATTTCGTCCTCGTTGTGCAGGGTGGCGCGGGAGACCACGACGCCCCCGACCGTCACCGGCTCCAGCCGCGCCACCGGGGTCAGGGCGCCGGTGCGGCCGACCTGGATGTCGATCGCGGTCAGAACCGTGCGGGCCTGCTCGGCCGGGAACTTGTGCGCGGTGGCCCAGCGCGGCGCCCGGCTGACGAAGCCCAGGCGCTTCTGCCAGTCCACCCGGTCCACCTTGTAGACCACGCCGTCGATGTCATAGGGCAACTGGGCGCGCTTGGTCCCCAACGCCTCGTAGTGCGCCAGCGCTTCGGTCTCATCGCGGCACAGGGCGGTGTCCGGGTTGACCGGCAGACCCCAGGCGCGGAGCTGGTCGAGGAACGCGTGGTGGCTGTCGAACGCCGCGCCCTTCACCTCGCCCCAGGAGTAGGCGAATAGCCGCAGCGGGCGTTTGGCCGTGATCGCCGGGTCGAGCTGGCGCAGGGAGCCGGCGGCCGCGTTGCGCGGGTTGGCGAAGGCCTTCTCCCCCGCCTCGGCCTGGCGCGCGTTCAGGGCGAGGAAGGCGTCGCGCGCCATGTAGACCTCGCCCCGGATCTCCATCACCGGCGGGGGGGCGTTGGTCGCCAGACGTTCCGGGACCTCGTCCAGGGTGCGGATGTTGGCCGTGATGTTCTCGCCCTCGGTGCCGTCGCCGCGCGTGGCGGCCTGGACCAGGACCCCGTTCTCGTAGCGCAGGGAAACCGACAGGCCGTCGATCTTCGGTTCCGCCACCAGGGCCAGCGGCTCGTCTGCCTCCAGCCGCAGGAAGCGGCGGATGCCGACGGTGAACTCCGTCATCTCCTCGGCGGAGAACACGTTGGCCAGCGAGAGCATGGGCACGGCGTGCACGACCTTGCCGAAGCCGGCCGCCGGGGCCGCGCCCACGCGCCGCGAGGGGCTGTCGTCGCGGATCAGCTCCGGGAACACGGCCTCGATCGCGGCGTTGCGGCGCACCAGGGCGTCATAGTCCGCGTCGCTGATCTCCGGCGCGTCCTGCTGGTGATAGGCCGTGTCGTGGCGGGCGATCTCGGCGGCCAGGCGCTCCAGTTCGGCGGCGGCCTGCTCGGCGGTCAGCGTCGCGGGGTCAAACGACGGGGGGGCGGACGGGGTGTCTGTCATGGGTCGGTGTTGGGTCCGGCGGTCAGATCAAGGGTCATTTGGGACGCCGCGCCGGCCCGCAACAGGGTCTCGGCGGCGGCGCGGGCCTCGGCGGTGATGGAGGCGCCGGAGAGCATGCGAGCGATCTCCTCGCGCCGTTCGCCCTCGGCCAGCGGTACCACGCGGGTGACGGTGGCGTCGGCTTCGCTGCCCTTTTCCACGCGCCAATGATGGTGGCCGGTCGCGGCCACCTGCGGGGAGTGCGTGACGACCAGCACTTGGACGTCGCGGGCCAGCCGGGCGAGGCGCTCGCCCACGGCGGCGGCGGTGGCGCCGCCGATGCCGGTGTCGACCTCGTCGAACACCAGCGTGGGAATGGTGGAGGCGCGCGCCAGCACCACCTTCAGCGCCAGCATGAAGCGCGCCAGCTCACCGCCGGAGGCGATCTTGTGGATCGGCCCGGGGGTGGCGCCGGGGTTGGTCGCGACCTCGAAGGCGACGCGGTCCAGGCCGTCCGGCCCCCACTCGCGTTCCTCCAGTGGTTCCACGCGAGTGACGAAGCGGGCCTTGTCCAGTTTCAGGGGCGGCAGTTCGACCGCCACAGCGGCATCAAGCGCGCGGGCGGCCGCCGTCCGGCCCTCCGACAGCGTCCGGGCGGCGCTCTGGTAGCCCTCGCGCGCCGCCTGTTCGGCGCGGGCCAGCCGGGCGATATCGCCGCCGCCATCGGCCAGCGCGTCCAGCTTCGCGCGCACGTCGACGAGTAGGCCGGGCAGGGCGTCCACCTCCACGCCGTGCTTGCGGGCCAGCCCCCGCAGGGCGAACAGCCGTTCCTCGACCTGATCGAGATGCTTGGGGTCCAGGTCGAGGTCGGCGGCCGCATGCTCAAGGGCGTTGCGGGCCTCGGCGAGTTCGATCGCTGCGCGCTCCAGCCCCTCGAGAATGGGGCCGATCGCCGGGCCGCCCAGATCCTCCAGGCGGTCCAGCGCCCGTTGCGCCGCCTGCACCGCCCGCTCGACGTCGCCCGGCTCGCTGAGCGCCGCCAGCGCCGCGTTCAGCCCATCCGCCAGCTTCTCACCGTGCATCAGGCGGGTGCGCTTTTCGGCCAGGGCCGCCTCCTCGCCCGGTTTCGGGCTCAGGGCGTCCAGCTCGGCCAGGATGGTCCGCAGTTCGTCCTCATGGGCTTGCGCCTGATCGAGGTCCCGGCGGGCCGCGGCGTGGGCGCGCGCGGCCGTGCGCCACGTGTCCCAGGCGGCATGACAGGCGTCGCGCGCCGGCTCCAGGGCCCCATGCGCATCAAGCACGCCGCGGTGGGTGCCCGGGTCGAGCAGGCCGTGGGTGTCGAACTGGCCGTGGACCTCCACCAGCGTGTCCCCCAGCCGCCGCAACAGGCCGACGCTGGCCGGTTGGTCGTTGACCCAGGCCCGGCTTCGCCCATCGGCCCCGACCGAGCGGCGCAGCACGAGCCCCTCGCCGTCCGCCTCCGCGTCGGTCTCCATACCCTGGTCGGCCAAAACGCCGTACGCCGGGTGGTTCGGGGGAACCTCGAACCGGGCGGTGACGGACAGCCGGGCGGCGCCGGCGCGGACCAGACCGCTGTCGGCGCGCGCGCCCAGGGCGAGGCCCAGGCTGTCCAGCAGGATGGATTTGCCAGCGCCGGTTTCGCCGGTCAGCACGCCCAGCCCGACCCCGAAGGCGAGGTCCAGGCGCGCGATCAGCACCACGTCACGGATGGACAGGGAAACCAGCATGCGGGTGGGTCCGTAGGGTGGCGGAGCGCAGATGCGCCCACATCAGATCCAGTCGAACAGGTCCTCGTACCAACTCGTGTCTTCGACGGGGTCGCGAATCGTCTCCCCGGTGATGAGCTGGTAAGCGTCCACGTACCAGTCGCTGCCCGGGTAGTTGTACCCCAGAACGGCCGCGACCTTCTTCGCCTCCGAATCGAGGCCGAGGATCATGTTGATTTCGACGATTCGGTAGAGGGCTTCCGGCACATGGGTTGTCTGGTCGAAGTCCGCCACCACGCGCTTGAATCGGTTCAAGGCGGCCAGATAGTGCTTTTCGCGCAGATAGAACCGGCCGACGCTCATTTCCTTGCCGGCCATATGATCGCGTGCCAGATCCATCTTGAACCGGGCGTCGCGGGCGTACTTGGTGTTGGGGAAGCGGTTGGCGATCTCGCGCAGGGCGTCGGTGGCTTGCCGTGTGATCTCCTGGTCCCGGCGGACGTCGGCGATCTGTTCGTAGTAGCTGATGGCCTTCAGGTAGTAGGCGTAGGCAATATCGCGATTGCCCGGGTGGAGCTGAATGAAGCGATCGAGGGCCACGATCGCGTCGTCATATTTGTTGTCCTCATAGTGGCTGTAGGCCGCCATGAGCTGGGCCTTGGTGGCCCAGATGGAATACGGATGCTGGCGCTCGACCTCGTTGAACGCGTCGGCGGCGTCCTCGTACTCCTGGGCTTCCAGCAGGCTGACCGCCTCGTTGTAGAGCTGTTCGACCGGGCGCTCGACGTACTCCTGTTCCTTGGAGTCCGTGCCGCACGCGGCAAGCGCTCCCGCGACACCAACCATCAGCGCGAGCACGCGCAGGCGACGCCCGACGGATCGGACGGAGCGCGCAGGCGAAACAAATGACGAAACGAAAAGGCGGCGCATCGGGCGGGTGAAAATCCTGGTCAGCGTGTCGGTTTCGGCGACGCGGCGCCCACGGAGTCGGGGCGGACCCGGTCACAGGTGCCACTGGCGGCACTATAAGCACGCCGTGGCGGCCTGTCACCGGCTGGCGTGGGGAGCCCGGACTGCGGCGTCACGAGCCCGACCAAACCGACCCTGCTGGATGCGTCTCGAGGACCTCGTGGCGGCGCCGGAGTGCACCCGATGATGGGGCAAGGGAGGGGGTTGCTATTAAAACAACCGTACCCCCCGTTTGGTGGAGGCGCGGGGTGCGGCGGCCGCGATTTTCCGCGCTGCGGCACGGTTGGTTCCCCCGATGGGTGGGGGTGCCTTTCGGGGGATAGCCCGGCCGCCGGCCCGTAACGTATGTTCACCCTCGTTAATCGGGGACGTCCGAAAAACGGGGGGCTCTCCCCAGGGCAGGTTCGGAAGGCGCCGATCACGACGATGGACCAACGGCGCGGCCATGAGTGGCGTGGACCGCGTGCGAAGGGGTCGGGTGGTCTGCGGACGATCGGTCTGGTCTCGGACACCGCGCGTGCGAATCACGTTGCACGACGCGGATACCAAACCAATTTGCTCAACGATGGGAGATGGCACATGAAAGGGAGCATTCTGGCTCTGGCTGCGGGCGCGTTCGCGTTGAGCGCGGCGTCCGCGAATGCGGCGATTGTGGACCTGGACTTCGGCAGTTCGATGTTCGGCGTTGGCTATGGGCAGACGTCGAAGACCTACGCCCTGGGTGACGGCGTTGAGCTGACGGTGTCGGCCGGCAACACGTCCACCGGTTTGTTCGCTCCGGAGTCGTATCTGGGCCAAAACGGGTTCGGCTTCACCAACACGACGGGATGGGTCGACGATCCCCACGTCGATGGCTTCGGCCCGAACGAGTTCATCGACTTCACGTTCAACAAGATCGTGGACTTCGTCTCCGTTGGGTTCTCGCTGTTCAACAATTGGCCCGAGTGGGACGACGATGCCGCCCTCTATGTGGACGGCACGGAAGTCGGCGGCAGCCCGACCGATGACAATCCGTTCTTCTTCGCCAGCGAGACGAGCGGGACGACCCTGCGCGTCGCCGCGCTGGGCTGGAACGACGACTTCAAGATCAAGAGCCTGTCCTACGACATTCCGGCCGAAGTGCCGCTTCCCGCAGCCGCGTGGTTCATGCTGACCGCGCTCGGCGGTCTGGCTGGCGGCCGGTGGCTGCGCAAGGGCGACGCCCGCGCCGCGGCGTAAGGCGCCTCTCTCCTTCATTCCGCCTGAGCCTCTCGCTTGGGTCCGACAACGCCTCCGGTGGGTCTCCGCCGGGGGCGTTTCGGTGTGTAAGGACCGCGCGCGACGAAGGTGGCGCGAAGCGGGTGGCGGGCCCTTGCGGCGCGGCCGACGGTCGGTGCGGCGAGCTGCGTCCGCGTGGAGACGCCCGCGGCGCCCCCAAACCGGTGGACGCGATGAAAACTAGGGCAAATCCCGAGCGATCTGAAACAGATCGCGACGACGATGTGCTTCAATATCAATAATCTAGAGCATTTTTAGTGACCCAGATGTCACGCAAAATACTCTAACGCGGGCGGCCTATCCTGGGCACGACCCCGTCTCTATAACGGACGGTCAGGGTGCCTTTCGGTGGGTGTTCCCACCCGTGACAATCAGTTACTGTGCAAACAGATAAAAAACAACATAACGCCAGGGGATTATGTCCTTGGGATCGTTTCTGACGCGATCCGTTCGGGCGACGGAGCCACGGCGCGGTTGGCGTATGGCGGCCCCGGACCAGCCTGCGGAGTGTTTCATTTCAGTGCGGAAGAACCCGCTGTAGACGGATCCTGTGCCGCGTTGCTCTACGAAAGGAGTCAAATATGAAAGCGGGTCTTCTGTCCCTGGCTGCGGGCGCGTTCGCGCTGACGGCGGCTTCGGCAAACGCCGCGGTCCTGGACTTTGGAAGCTGGACCTTCGACAACACCTTTTGGGGAACGCCCGGCGCGAGTTCGCATGACTTCGCGCTCGCCGACGGCCTTACCTTGACCGCGACTGCCGGAAACTATTCGACCGGGCGTGTGACGTACGACTGGGAGGGGCGCCCAACGTACCATGACCCGCTGACCTCCAAACTCGGACGCTCCACTGACGGCTTCTCCAGTTGGACCGCCGGTTGGTGGCAATATGACCCCCAAGAGATCGACGGCACAGGCCCGAACGAATACATAGAGTTGTCGTTCAACAAGGTCGTGGACCTCAACTGGATCGACTTCTCGTACGTCGGGAGTAACGATGACGTCTCGATGTCCCTGAACGGGAGCGATGTCCCCAACAGCCCGACCGACACCGATCCGTTCTACTTTTTGAGCGGCACCAGCGGCTCCGTCCTTCGCCTGGACGCGTTCGGCAACAACAACGATTTCACGATCAAGAGCCTGTCCTACGACATTCCGGCCGAAGTGCCGCTTCCCGCGGCCGCATGGTTCATGCTGACCGCGCTCGGCGGTCTGGCCGGCGGTCGCTGGCTCCGCAAGGGCACCGCCCGCGCCGCGGCGTAAGGCGACCCTCTTCAGTCTGCCTGGGCCTCTCGCTTGGGTCCGACAACGCCTCCGGTGGGTCTCCGCCGGGGGTGTTTCGGTATGAGGACGACCGCGCGTTCATGGATCCGCTCGGCCGGCGTTTCCATCGCGGCGGCGTGCGTTTCGTGCGGGGTCCCCTGAAACGCGGCCAGGGTGGGACCGCGCCGGGTCCGGCGTTCCACCATGAACCGGGCCAGGTCGTAGATCCACATCCGGAAGCCGATGCCGGTGTACCACCGCATGGCGCGGCGTAGCCCGGGGTCGGGGTGGAACAGCACCCGTGCCAGGGCACGCGGGCGGCCTTGCAGCACGGCCTCCTTCAGCTTGACCCACAGCAGCACCCGCCACGGCGCCATGTGCCGGGTGTCCAGCACTTGGTGCTTGCCGTCCCAGCGCGTGCGATCGGTCTGGATCACCCGGCGGTCGGCGGCGTCGCGGGCGAAGGGTGTCCAGCGGTGCGGCGTGACATAGAGCATCTGGATCTGGTCCGGATCCAGCGCCAGCAGGCGCCGCAGGCCGCGCCAGTGGTCGCGATCCCGCTCCTCCGCACATCCGACCACCGAGGTCGCCATCGACAGAATGCCATGCTGGCGCAGCAGGCGGATCGCCGCCCGGTCGGTGCCGGACGATCCGCCCGTGCCGATTCGGGCTCGTGTATCCGGGCCGGTGTGCCCCACCGCCAGCAGAAACCGCGTCCATCCGGCCTGCTTGTACAGCGGCAGTAGATCGGCATCGCGCACGATATCGTCCGCGCGGGTGGACCCGACCAGGATCAGGTCCACGTTCTCGGCGATGAGGGCCTCCAGAAAGGTGCGCCAGACCGCGCGCGAGGCAGACGGGGTCTCGTCGGCGAACGTGATGACCCGCACCCCATGCTCCCGGTGCAGCCACGCCAGCTCCTGCGCGAATCGCACCGGATCCCGGTGGCGCCACTGGGTCCAGAACCCGTGCTGGCCGCAATGGGGACCGTCCTGCGGGCAGCCGCGCGAGAACTGCACCGCGACGGCACGCAGGCCGCCCCAGGAGCGGTAGCGCGCGGGGTCGATCAGCTCCCACCCGACCCGGTACGACTCCAGGTCCCGGATGAGGGGCGCCGGCCGAGTCGCGAACGGGCCTTCGGGGCCTCGGAAGGCGAGGCCGCGAATCGCCGCCAGCGCCGTGCGGTCCGGCGCGCGTTCCAGCGCTGCCATCAGCCGCACGATGGTCTCTTCGCCCTCGCCCCGCACGATCGCGGTGACATAGGGCTCGTCCGTCAGGATCTCGCGCCAATGATACGTCGGATAGACTCCGCCGTAGACGACCGGCACCCCCGGGCAGACGTCCGCGACGCCGCGCGCCACGGCGGCGATCACCGGATGCGCCGAGGCCGAGCCCGAATGGCCGAACAGAACGGCGTCGGGCGCGGCGCGTGCGATGGTTCGGATCAGGGCCGGCAGGGGGGTGTTGTCACGGTCCGCGTCGATCAGGCGGACGTCGTGGCCGGCATCGATCAGCGGACCGCCCACGGCCAGAAGACCGAGAGGCGGCAGGTGGTCCTTGGCACTCCGGCTGCCGATGGCCGGATGCGGCACGTTGGCCAGGACGATGCGCATCGGGTCCCCTCCCTGGCGCGCCGCCGGGGTATGCTGGCGCGGCGCGGCGCGGTGGCCTCGCGGTGCCGCCGGTGGGACCAGGAAAGCGTGACAACGGTTCCTTTTCGGGTCGGGACCATGAAAAAAATGAGGCAGGGACACATTGCGGCAGGTCGACAACCGTCGGACCGGCGGGGTCAGCCGACGACGGATTTCAGGCGTTCGATCATGTCGCCCAGGGTCACCCCGTCGGCGCGGGCCGTGAACGTGGGCGCCATGCGATGGATCAGCACGGGCCGCGCCAGCGCCAGCACATCGTCGATCGAGGGCGCCAACCGCCCATCAAGCAGCGCGCGCGCCCGGCAGGCCAGGGCCAGCGCCTGACTGGCGCGCGGCCCCGGTCCCCAGGCCACATGCGCGCGGATTTCAGGCAGCTCGGTGGTTTCCGGCCGCCCATTGCGGACCAGGGTCAGGATGGCATCGACCACGCTCTCCCCCATCGGCACGCGCCGGACGAGCTTTTGCGCCGTGCGGAGGTCGTCGTGCGACAGCACCGCTTCCGGCTCCACGGTGGTGTCCATGGTGGTCGTGGCGAGCATGGCCCGCTCCGCCTCGCGGTCTGGATAGCCGATGTCCACCTGCATCAGGAAGCGGTCGAGTTGGGCCTCGGGCAGGGGATAGGTGCCCTCCTGCTCGATTGGGTTTTGCGTCGCCAGCACATGAAACGGCGCCGGCAGGTCGTGATAGTGCCCGGCGACCGAGACCTTATGCTCCTGCATCGACTGCAGCAGGGCGGATTGCGTGCGCGGACTGGCACGGTTGATTTCGTCGGCCATCAGAAGCTGGCAGAACACCGGCCCGGGAATGAAGCGGAAGTTGCGCCGCCCGGTCTCGTCCTGCTCCAGGACCTCGGAACCCAGGATATCCGCCGGCATCAGGTCGGGCGTGAACTGCACTCTTTTGGCGTCAAGTCCAAGAACCACACCCAGGGTCTGCACAAGCCGGGTCTTCGCCAGCCCCGGCACACCGATCAGAAGGCAGTGCCCGCCCGACAGAAGCGTGATAAGGGTCCCGTCGACCACATCCGGCTGGCCGAAGATGACGCGGCCTATGGCGCCGCGGGCCGCCTTGATTTGGGTGCCCAGTCTTTCTACGTCTTCGAGCAGGGCACGGTCCGCCGCGGCGTCCGAGAGGGCGCCTGCGGGCTGAGTGGCTTCGGGGATGGTGGACACGGCACTTTCCTCCTTTCCGCGATAACGACCCACCAGGACAACGAGGACCGTTCATGGCACTGGACGCCAGAGACACCGGATGGGACGCCGGTGCCGACGTCGACACCCCCATCCTGCCGCGGCTCGCGGCCTTGGAGACGCCCGGCGCGGGGGGGCGCCCACGCCACTTCTGCGGCGACCTCGATCTCTTCATAGATCGGGAGGGCGTCTGGCATTACCAGGGCTCGCCGATCGGGCGGAAGGAAATGGTGTGTCTGTTCGCCTCCGTTTTGCATCGGGCCGAGGACGGCACCTATTGGATGGTCACCCCCGCCGAGGTCGGGCGGGTCGAGGTGGAGGATGTGCCCTTCGTGGCCGTCGAGATGTTCGCGCAGCCCTGCGGATGCGGTCCCAGTCAATGCGTGAGTTTCCGCACCAATTGTGACGACGTCGTGACCGTGGATGATGAGCATCCGCTGCGCATCGAGCACGATCCGGAGACGGGGGAACCGATCCCCTATGTGACGGTGCGCGACGGACTGGATGCGCGTCTGACCCGATCGGTCTACTATGACTTGGTGGCGCGCGGCGTCGAGGACACCAGTACGGGGGAACGACGATTCGGCGTATGGAGCAGGGAACGCTTCTTCAGTCTGGGAACCCTGGACGAGGACTAGACCGGGCCGATCTGATCCGGCGGCTGGCCGCCGGCGGCGGCCTTGGCCACGGGTCCGACATGGCGATCGCGCAGTTGCTGGGCGGGGAGGCATCGCGCCTGTTCCTCGCGGATCGGCCGGCCGCGCCGCACCGGCCGGCGGCGGTTCTGGTGCCGATTCTGGACCACCCCGAAGGGGGATCGGACGGTCCCGGCGTGCTGTTCACGCGCCGCGCCCGCCATCTTGCTAACCATCCCGGCCAGATTTCGTTTCCCGGTGGGCGCGTCGATCCCGGCGACAGCGGTCCCGAATCGGCCGCCCTGCGCGAGGCGGAGGAGGAGATCGCCCTGCCCCCGGACCGGGTTGAGCTGGTCGGGCGCCTGGACGACTACATCACCGTCACCGGCTTTCGCGTCACGCCGTTCGTCGGGGTCGTCACCCCGCCGGTCGCGCTGACCCCCGACCCGACCGAGGTCGACTCGATTTTCGAGGTCCCGCTGGCCTTCCTGATGGATCCCGCCAATCATCGGCATGGTGTGCGGGAGAAGGACGGCAAGCACCGGCCGTATTTCGCCATTCCCTACGGGGAGTACTTCATCTGGGGGGCGACGGCCGGCATTCTGATGAACCTGTACGCCATCCTGTCCGGTGGGGACGGGGCGCCGGTCGCGCCGGCCGACGCCGCGCCCTGAGTCCGATCCGCCGATTCCGCTGAGGTCGATCTGTCATGCGCGTCTTCCTGACCATCATCCTGCCCCTGATGGCGCCCAGCCTGTTGTACATGGGGTGGATCCTGCTGCGTTCCCAAGCCGGACAAAGCGCGGGACAGGGTGACGGTGGAGGGCTTGCGCGGGTGCTGGCCCGGGACGTTCCCTGGGCGACGCTGGTCATCGCGGGCGCGGTGCTGACGGGGGTGGTGACCACGGCCCTGTACGTGACGCAGGAGACGGGGGCTCCGGGTGAGGTTTACGTGCCGCCTCGGTTCGAGGATGGCCGCATCATTCCGGGGGAAGTGCGGCACCGTACCGATCCCGCAGCCCCGGAGTAACGCTGTGCGCCCTGGGCGTGGGGCGCCTGCGGAGGCCGGGCCAAGACGACGCGCCCGAGGGCCCGAAGGGACGCCCCCCGAGAGGACGCCCCCCAAGAGGACGCCCCCCGAGAGGACGCCCCCCAAGAGGACGCCCCAGGAGGGCGTGGACCGAACGCCGGGAACCGGACGGAGATGACACGCGACTGGAGCCATTTGAGCCAGCGGGGCCCGGTCGGGCAGCTCTCGGCGGACCCCTGGCTGACCGACCCGGCCCTGACCCGGCTGGTCGCGGCCCTGCGCGCGGACGGGACCGAGGTGCGTCTGGTCGGCGGCTGTGTGCGCGACGGCCTGCTGCGGCGCCCGGTGAAGGATGTCGATCTCGCCACGCCGGACCCGCCGGAGACCGTTCTGGCGCTGCTGGAGCGCGCCGACCTGCGGACCGTGCCCTGGGCGCGCGGCGTGGCGCACGGCACGGTGTTGGCGGTCGTGGACGAGACGCCGTTCGAGGTGACCACCCTCCGCCGCGATGTCGCCTGCGACGGCCGACACGCCGAGGTCGCGTTCACCACGGACTGGCTGGCGGACGCGGCCCGGCGTGACTTCACCATCAACGCCCTGTCCGCGACGCCGGAGGGGGCGGTCTACGACTATTTCGACGGCATGGTGGATCTGGCCGCCGGGCGGGTCCGGTTCGTGGGGCGGGCGCTGGACCGCATCCGCGAGGACGCCCTGCGCATGCTGCGTTTCGTCCGGTTCCAGGCCTACTACGGGCAGGTGGGCCCGGACACGGACGCCATGGCGGCCTGCCACATCCTGGCGCATACCGTGCGGGACCTGTCGGCCGAGCGCGTCCGCACCGAGCTCTTGAAGATCCTGGCCGCGCCCGATCCGGCCGCCGCGCTCCTGCTGATGCGGGGCGTCGGGCTGCTGGATCATGTGCTGCCGGAGGCGTTCCGGTTCGGCACCCTGCGCATGCTGGCGTTCCTGGAGACCCGGGGCGTGGTCGCGCCGGGCGTCGCGCCGGACCCGCTGCGTCGGCTGGGGGCGGTGGTGGACCCCGCCGCGACGTCGGCCGAGGATCTGGCCGCGCGCCTCCGGCTGTCACGGGCCGAGAGCCGTCGTCTGACCGGCATTCTGCGCACATCCGCCGCGGAGCACCCGCGTTCGGATCTTAATGACGCGGACCGGCGCCGTCGGCTGGACCGGCTCGGCCCGGCCCTGTTCCGGGACCTCTGTTTGTTGGATTGGGCCGCCGAGCGCGATGCCCGGGGTCACACCGATTCGGACCGCTCGCGGGACTGGAGGACGCTGTTGGAGGCGGCGGGCGCGTGCGAGGCACCGCCGTTTCCCCTCAGCGGGCATGACCTCGTGGCGGCGGGGGTGCCGCGCGGCCCGGCGGTCGGCGATGCCTTGGCGGCGTTGCGTGACTGGTGGCTGGCGGAGGGCTACGCGCCCGATCGTGCGGCGCTGCTGGCGCATCTGTCGCAGAGTCTCGACCATGGGCCGACGCCGCCCGCCTCCTGACACCGCGTGTCCCGGGTGGAAGGCCGAGACCTACGCCGTTTCGACCCGGAAGCCCAGGCCGAGCGATTCCGCCGTGTTGGAGATGGTGGCGAGGCACGCGGCGGTGCGCTCCGGCGGAATGGCCACCGCGAACCGGATCAGGTATTGGCTCGGGTCGTGGGGCATCTGCTGGGCGTTCAGGGTGGCGATATTGGCCTCGAAGTCGCCGAACACCTCGGCCATCCGCGTCACCAGACCGGGGCGGTCCCCGCCGGAGACGAACACCCGGTGCGTGATGGTCGAGCCGCCCGGCCCGCCGGCCCAGGCGTCGTAGGGGGTCACCGTGACCTCGGCGCCCTCGGCCTCGGGCGTGCCGGCCAGCGCGTCGCGGAGCTGCCCGGCGTCGGTTTCGTCGGGCACCGTGACCACGGCGGAGAACTCCGCGCCCTGGCCAAGCACCGCGAACCGCGCGTCGCCCAGGTTGGCCCCCAGGTCGAACAGCGCGCCGGTCAGGCCCGCCACCAGGCCCGTGCGGTCGGAACAGAACACCTGAACATGCAGGCTGTGCGGCATGACGTACCCTCCTGTCAGATCCGTTGTCTCCCGGGATCGGCTCTCCGTCGTTGCGTGCAGAGCCGATTCATGCGCCAAAACGGGCGCGGTTTGCGCCCCGTTTTGGCCCGATCGGCTCTAGGCGCCGATGCGCCCCATCCAGGCCGTGAGCCGGTCCGCCGCTTCCTCCATATCGTCGGTCGCACCGGCGAAGGAGAAGCGGACGAAGCGGTGCCCCTGCTCGGCGTCGAAATCAAGCCCCGGGGTGGCCGCCACACCGGTCTCGCGCAACATGCGCGCGCAGAAATCGGCGCTGTCGTTGGTCAGACGCGACACGTCGGCGTAGAGGTAGAACGCACCATCCGCCGGGGCCAGCCGGTCGAAGCCGGCCTTGGGCAACGTCTTCAGCAGCAGCGCGCGGTTGGCGGCGTAGCGGGCCACGTTGGCCTCCAACTCCTCGATGCAGTCCATGGCGTACAGGCCGGCATACTGGGACAGCGTCGGCGCCGAGATGAACATGTTCTGCGCCAGACATTCCAACGGCCGGATCATGTCGGGCGGCGCGACCATCCAGCCCAGGCGCCACCCGGTCATGGCGTAGTACTTCGAAAAGCTGTTGATGACGAGCGCGTTGGGCGTCAGCCCGGCGGCGGACAGCGCCGGCTCGCCATAGACGATGCCGTGATAGATCTCGTCGGAAATCAGCCGCACGCCCCGATCGTCGCACCATGCGGTCAGCGCGCGCAGGTCCTCCGGCGGGATCACGGTCCCGGTGGGGTTGGAGGGGCTGGCGAGGATCAGGCCGTCCAGCCGCTCGCCGCTGGCTTCCAGCACGGCCACGGTGGGCTGATAGCGGCTGTCCGGTCCGACCGGCAGGGTCACCGGCTCCACACCCAGCGCCTTCAGAATATGGCGGTAGGCGGGATACCCGGGCGCGGCCACGCCGACCCGGTCTCCGGGGGCGAAGGCGGCGAGAAACGCCAGTTGGAACGCCGCCGACGACCCGGTGGTAACCAGGATGCGGTCGGGCGACACCGTGGTGCCGTGGGCTTCCTGATAATAGCGCGCAATGCGCTCCCGCAGGATCGGCAGGCCCAGGGCGACGGTGTAGCCCAGGCGTTCGGTCGCGATCCGGTCGGCCAGACGGGCCGCCGCCGCGCTCGGCAGGCCGGTGGAGGGCTGGCCAACCTCCAGGTGCAGAACCCGCTCGCCGGTCGCCTCGCGGGCCGCCGCCGCGCTCATCACGTCCATGACGATGAAGGGCGGCACCAGGGCGCGCTCGGCGACTTTAAGGGACATCGGTCGGGTCTCCAATGGAAGGGAAGGACTGGAAAACGGGAGGGGGAGGGACGGTGTGGGTCAGTCGCCCACGCGCAGCGCCAGACCGGCGCCGCGTGGGTCCACGGCTACGGAACACGACTCGGGCGCGCGGGGCAGCCCGTCCGGGCAGTCGATGACGTTGACCAGCGCCCGACCGAGTCCGCCGGCGCGAACGTCGGCCACGGCCTCGCGCGCGCCGACGTCGCCCTTGAGCGCCGGAAGGCCGGCCTGAAGGGCCGCATCCCGGGCGGCGCCGCCGGCCGCCGCCACGGCGCCCAGGATCACCTTGCTGTTCGCGTTGACCCGCGTCATCAGCGCGAGGTCCGGGCTGCGGGCGTCGGGCAGCGGAACCAGGGGGAAGCCCAGGCCGGCGAGCGGTTGGCCGGTGCCGAAGGGCCGGTTCAGAGTCAGCGCGCAGGTGACGGCGCCGCCGTAGCTGTCGGCGACGGCGAACGCGGTGGCGCCGCGTCCGCGCTGGCTTTCGGACAGGTCGGGCAGCGGGGCGAGCGCGCCGCCGGGGCCGTCCGGGCGGTCGTCGGGGTCGTCCATGGCGGCCCAGGCATCGGCAAGGCCGGCCGCGCTGTCGGGCACGGGCGCAAAGGCATCGATGTGGGAACCGTAGTCGCGCCGCAGAACCGGTCGCCAGACCGGTCGCCAGTCGCGCACGGCCTCGGCGGTCAGGGTGTGGCCCTGCTGTCCGGCGGCGGCGGTCATTTCGCGCGCGATGGCACCGGCATGGAACTCGCCGGGGCCG
The DNA here is from genome assembly GCF_014197855.1 of Roseospira marina. Classification (GTDB taxonomy): domain Bacteria; phylum Pseudomonadota; class Alphaproteobacteria; order Rhodospirillales; family Rhodospirillaceae; genus Rhodospira; species Rhodospira marina. The sequence continues at coordinate 28,244 of NZ_JACIGJ010000012.1, read as the reverse complement.
ACGCGCACCTGTCCGAGCGCCCGTGCAAGGTCCAGGTTCTGCAGGCGCTGACCCTCTCCAAGGGAGGCCCCGCCCCCGCGCAGCATGCCGGGCGGCGCGCCGCCGACCGCCTGGACTTCGCTCGCCAGGGCACGGGAGGCCGGGAAACCGGCACGGGCCAGGGTCTCGGCCGGAATGACGAGGCTTTCCCAGCGCAGCACGCCGGCGCGCGCGTGCAGCGCGTACAGGCCGCGCGGCATGGCGGGCACGGCTACGGCGCCTTCGGGACCGGGCGGTCCGGCGGGCGCATTGGGCAGGAAGTCGAGGGCTTCCACACGCAGGTCGTTCTCGGCGTCGCGGTCCACGACCAGACAGACGCCGCCGCCGCCCAGACCGGCCGAGGACGGCAGCGTGACGGTCAGGGCGAGGCTCAGGGCCACGGCGGCGTCAGCGGCGGTGCCCCCGGCCGAGAGCACGTCGCGGGCGACCAAGGCGGCCCGGGGTTCGTCGGTGACGATAGCGCCGCTGAACCCCTCCACGTAGCCCACAACGCCGGGCTGGCGCTGCGGGCCGCAGGCGGCCAGGGCCAGCACGCCGGCGAGCGCGAGACCGCGCACCACCCGACGGGGTAAGCCGGTGGCGCCCTGCTGGCGCAGGCCGGTGGCGCGTTGACGCTCTTGGGGGGAGTGACTACCGTCAGGGGACCGTGCGTGGCGGGCGTCCGGTCGGCGCGTGTCGTCGGTGGAGGCCGCGACGGTGCGGACGGCGGAAGGAGAAGCGGTGGTGGCGCGCATCCGGGTCCTGACTATGCCTAAGCTGTCGATGGCTGCGCGAACGGTGCTCGTGCGGCCGAGGGTTCTACGGTCCATGGTCGTCGCGGTGGCGGTGACGCTGGTGCTCGCGCTAGCCCCGGTTGGGGCGGCCCGGGCGCAGAGCCTCATCCGCGACGCGGAAATCGAAACTATCATCCGCGCCTACGCCGCGCCACTGTTGCGCGGGGCGGGCATTGCGCCGGAGTCGGTCACCATCCGGTTGCTCAACGATTCCCGGCTGAACGCCTTTGTGGCGACCGGCAACCGCATGTACCTGTTCACCGGGCTGATTCTGCGGACCGAGAAACCCGAGGAACTGATCGGGGTGATCGCGCACGAAATCGGGCACATTGCGGGCGGCCATCACGTGCGCCTCGGCGACAGCCTGGAGAACCTGAGTACGACCTCTCTGGTGGCGACCCTGCTGGGCACGGCGGCGGGCGCGCTGGTCGGTCGGCCGGATCTCGGGCTGGCGCTGGGGTCCGTCGCGCAGGGAGCTGCGATCCGAAACTTCATGGCGTACAGCCGTACACAGGAGTCCTCGGCCGACGCCTTTGCGCTCAAGGCGCTGGATCGGGAAAACCTGCCGGCGACCGGGCTTCTGGCCTTCATGCATGAGCTGGAAACCCAGGACGCCTTGACGCCGGAGATGCAGGACCCCTATCTGCGCACCCACCCGCTGACCCGCGACCGTATCCTGTCGGTCGAGAACCACGTGAACGCAACGGCCCAGTCCAGCCGCCGCATCCCGCCGGGGTGGGCGGACCTGCACGCCCGCATGCTGGCCAAGCTGAACGCATTCCTGCGTCCGCCCGGCGAGGCGCTGCGGATGTACCAGGGGCGCGATGACATCCCCGGCCGCTACGCGCAGGCCATCGCGCATTACCGTGCAGTGGAGTTGGAGCCGGCGCTGGCCCTCATCGACGGGCTCATTGCCGATGAGCCGAACAATCCCTACTTCCAGGAATTAAAGGGCCAGATGCTGTTCGAGAACAGCCGGGTGACGGAGTCCCTGGCGGCGTACGAACGGGCGGTGGCCCTGCTGCCGGACGCGCCGCTGCTGCGGGTGTCCCTGGCGCATGCCCAGATTGAGAGCGGTGATCCGACCCTGCTGGAGCCGGCCCAGGACAACCTGCGCAACGCCCTGACGCGGGACGCCGACAACGGTCTGGCGTGGCGGTTGCTGGCCCAGGCTTACGGGCAGGCGGGCGATACCGCGATGGCGGATTACGCCATGGCGGAGACCGCGTTGCGGACGGGCGACTATCCGCGCGCGCTGTTCCATGTCGGCCGCGCCGAAACGCAGTTGAAGCGCGGTTCGCCGACGTGGCTGCGGCTCCAGGATATCCGGGTGGAGGCGGAGCGGCGGCGCGACGCGGCGGACTGAGGCCACGCGGCGATGCGCGCGGCGCATCGCGGTTGCACGTGTTGCGCCATAAGGCGCGGCCGGGCGTGTCGCGCCACGTGGCACGCGGGCCAGCCTTGCTGGACGGCGGTGGGTTGGCGTTACCCTCGGCCGGTCCGTTCACGTGGGTCCGCGTCCCTGTCCCACGCGGTTCCGCGTCCCTGTCCTTTGTGCCGGGCCCTTCGGGGGTTGGCGTCCATCCCATCGGCCACGCAGATACCGCCATGATCGCCATTCGCCTCTCGTTCTTCGCCGTTGCCCTGGTGTTCGCCCTGTTGGGCCTGTTTCAGGCCTGGCAGGCGGTGACCGTGCTGGGGATGCTCGACGGGGCGCTGGGCGGGGTGATCGCCGCCCTGGCCGGGCTCGGCTGCTTCGTGGCCGCCATCGGCACCGTCAAGGTCACCCTCGACCTCAAGCGGCCGTGATGGGCGGCGTCTGATGCGTATCCGGCGGGCGCCCCTCGGACGCCCGGTGTGGGCGCTTGGTGCGTCCGGCCGGCGCGTGAGTCAGGTGATCTGGCGCAGCAGATCGACCAGGGTTGCCTGATCCTCGGGCGCGAGCGGGGCCAGGGTCCGCTGCGTGATGTCCCGGGCCAGGGGCAGCGCCTGCGCCACGGCTTCGCGGCCGGCGGGGGTCAGGGCAATCAGGTGCAGCCGCCGGTCATCGGGCGCCGGCCCCTTTTCGATCAGGCCGCGCGCCTTCAGCCGGGTGACGACGCCCTTGATGGTGGCGACGTCCATGGCGGTCAGTCGGCCGAGGGCGTTCTGGGAGCAGGGGCCGACTTCGTCCAGTTTGGCGAGGGCGGCAAACTGCATCGCGGTCAGGTCCGGCTGGATGTGGGACGCGAACAGGCTGAGGTGGCGTTGCTGGGCCTTGCGCAGGAGAAATCCGACCTGTTCGTCCAACACATATTCGACCTCGGTCCTCTGTTCGGGTGCGGTGTCTTCATTATTGAGGGCAGGGGGCGTGCTGGAGGGGACTGTCATCAGGTTTGAATCCTTGCTCTGCGGTGGGCGCCACGCGATGCTGAGCAGTACCAGAGGCCCAACGCTCCGTATTCCTATAGGCGGCTCGGAGATCAGGGTTAAGCCTAACGCTATGCAGGCGTCGCGGGCAAGGGACCCGTCATAGGTGGGACGGCTGCGCACTGAAAAGCGGTTGCAAGCGTTGTGAAGGTCTGAAACACTTCCTCAAGATTGTGCGCATGCAAATGACGGCGTAACGCCCCGCCACGGTCACACGCGCCGATCCGACGGGCCCGTGGCAACCGGAACAGGGAGACCCTGATGGTCGCCGTGACTCAGCCGGACACGTCCGGGACCCTCGTTATCCGCAACGTCGGGCTGATGCTGTCGGGCGACCTGACGCAGCCCATTCTCGATGCCGACACCGTGGTGTGCGTCGATGGCCGCATCACCCAGGTGGGCACGGCCGCCGACTGCGACACCGAGGGCGCCGACCGGATCGTGGACGCCAACGGCACCACGCTGGCGCCCGGCCTGATCGACAGCCATGTGCACCCGGTGCTGGGCGACTGGACCCCGCGCCAGAGCCAGTTCAACTGGATCGACAGCTTCCTGCACGGCGGCGTGACCACGATGATCTCGGCTGGTGAGGTGCACACGCCCGGCCGCCCCAAGGACATCCCGGGCTTGAAGGCCATGGCCATCTTCGCGCAGCGCAGCTTTCTGAACGCGCGGCCGGGTGGGGTGAAGGTCCACGCGGGCGCGCCGGTCATCGAACAGGGCATGACCGAGAACGATTTCCGCGAGCTGGCCGCGGCCGGCGTCACCCTGTTGGGCGAGGTCGGTCTGGGCAGCGTCAAGGCCGGCGACGAGGCCAAGCGCATGGTCGGATGGGCGCGCAAATACGGCCTCCAGTCCACCATTCACACCGGCGGCCCGTCGATTCCCGGCTCCGGCCTGATCGACGCCGACGTGGTGCTGGAGGCCGACGCCGACATCATCGGGCACATCAACGGCGGCCATACCGCGTTGCCCCGCACGCAGGTGCGCTGCCTGTGCGAGAGCTGTTCGCGCGGCATTGAGATCGTACACAACGGCAACGAGGCCATGGGCCTTTTCGCCATGCGTACGGCCTTTGAACTGGGCACGCCCGAGCGGGTGATTTTGGGCACCGACAGCCCGGCCGGCTCCGGTGTGCAGCCCCTGGGTATCCTGCGCCTGATCAGCCTGCTGTCGAGTCTGGGGGACGTGCCGGCGGAAGTGGCGTTCTGCTTCGCCACCGGCAACACGGCGCGGATGCGCAACCTGGACTGCGGCCTGATCGAGCCGGGGCGCGCGGCTGATTTCGTGCTCATGGACCGCGCCCAGCATACCGCCGGCGCGACCCTGTTGGAGAGCGTGCAGCTTGGCGATCTGCCGGGCATCAGCATGACGATCATCGACGGCGTCGTGCGCTCCGGCCGCTCCCGCAACACCCCGCCGGCCGAGCGTCTGGCGGCGGTGGTGCCCGCGTGAAAAGACCGGTGACGCCAGAGGGGGCCCGCTCCATGCCGCGGTATGTTCGGGTTCACACTCTGGAGGACGCGCTGGCCCATCTGGTGGCCGGTCCGTTCCGCGTGATCGCGGGCGGGACGGACGTGTTTCCGGCGCTGGTCGACGGGGCGCCCATGCGCGAGGCAATGCTCGATATCTCCGGCATTACCGCGTTGCGCGGAATCGGCTTCGATGAGGAGGCGTCGGCCTGGCGCCTGGGCGCGCTGACGACCTGGGCGGACGTCCAGCGGGCGCGCATGGTGCCGCCCTGGTTCGCCACGCTCCGCCGGGCCGCGCGCGAGGTGGGCGGCGTGCAGATCCAGGCCGTCGGCACGGTCGCGGGCAATCTGTGCAACGCCTCCCCGGCGGCGGACGGTGTGGTGCCGCTGCTGGCGCTGGACGCGCGGGTGGAGATCGCCGGCCCCCGGGGCGTCCGGGTGGAGCCGCTGGCGTCGTTCATCACGGGGGTGCGCCGGACCACCCGTACGCCGGACGAACTCGTCACCGGCATTCTGGTGCCCGAGCCGGGCCGTCCCGGCGTGTCGGATTTCCTAAAGCTGGGCGCGCGCCACTCCCTGGTGATCTCGATTGCCATGGTCGCGGTGGTCCTGTGGCAGGACTCCGACGGTGCCGTGGGCGAGGCTGCCGTCGCGGTGGGCGCCTGCTCGCCGGTCGCTGTGCGCCTGACGGATCTGGAGGCGCGCCTTGTCGGCTTGCGGCCCGGTGTGGACGATCTGGCGGCCCAGGTGCGCGAGGCGGACGGCGACGCGCTGTCGCCCATCGACGATGTGCGTGCGACGGCGGCCTACCGCCGCGAGGCCGCGCTGGTCCTGATCCGGCGCGCGTTGACCCGGTGCGCGGAGGTGTGGCCATGATCGAAACCACCCCCGGGGCCTTTCCCGAAACCATCCCCGTCACCTTCACCCTGAACGGCCGGGCCGTCACCGTCTCCGTGGAGCCCCTGCGGCGCCTGACCGAGGTCCTGCGCGAGGACCTGGGCCTGATCGGCACGAAGGTGGGGTGCGACGCGGGCGACTGCGGCGCCTGCACCGTGCTGATCGACGGCGCGCCGGTGTGCGCCTGCATGGTGCCGGCCGGCCGCGTCCAGGGTGCGGAGGTCGAGACCGTGGAGGGGTTGAGCGCGCCGGACGGGACGCTGTCGGCGCTCCAGGACGCCTTTCTGCGCTACGGCGCGGCGCAATGCGGCATCTGCACGCCCGGGATGCTGATGGCCGCGACCGCCCTGTTGCGTCGGACGCCGCACCCGTCCGAGGGGCAGGTGATCCGCGCTTTGGGCGGGGTCCTGTGCCGCTGCACGGGCTATCGCAAGATCATCGCGGCCGTCATGCACGCCAACGATCCGGTGCCGGATGCGCTGGAGCCGCCCGCCGGGGTGGCCGTGGGGACGCGGGTGGACCGGCTCGACGGCCCCCCGAAGGTGCGGGGGACGGACCGGTTCGGTGCCGACGCCTGGCCGGACGACGCCCTGCGCGTCCGCGTGGTGCGCAGCCCGCACGCTCGGGCCCGGTTCACGGTCGGGGACCTCGACGCCTTCGTGGCCGGGCATCCGGGCCTCGTGCGGGTGCTGACCGCCGCCGATGTGCCGGGCCGCAACCGCTTCGGCGTCATCCCGCCGCTGGCCGACCAACCGGTGTTCGCGGAGGAGGAGGCGCGCTATCGCGGCGACGCTGTGGCGGCCGTTGTGGGCGAGGATGCGGTCGTGCGCGCGCTTGATCTGGCCGCGCTGCCGATCGATTGGGAGCCGCTGGCCCCGCTGACGAGCCCCGCGGCGGCACGGGCGGAGGGCTCGCCGCTGCTGCACGCCGGCCGGCCCGGCAACGTGCTGGCGCGGGGTCTGGTCGAGACCGGATCGGTGCTGGCGGCGCTGTTCGAACCGGACCCGGACATCGTGCGGGTGGCGGGGCACGCCACGACGCCCTTCGTCGAGCACGCGCCGATCGAGCCGGAGGCCGGCTACGCCCGCCGGGTCGGCGACGGGATCGAGATCGTCGCCTGCACCCAGGCGCCTTACATGGACCGCGACGACATGGCCGCGATCCTGGGCTTGCCGCTGGAGGCCGTGGTGATCCGCCCCACCGCCGTCGGCGGCGGCTTCGGCACCAAGCTGGACCTGTCGGTGCAGCCGTTCGTCGCCCTGGCGGCGTGGGTCACGGGCCGGCCGGCCCGGATGGTGTACAGCCGGGGCGAGTCCATGCGCGCCACCACGAAGCGTCACCCAGCCCGCCTGAGCGCCCGAGTGGCAGCGCGGCGGAGCACCGGGCGGCTTGTGGGCATGGACTTCGAGGGGACGTTCGACACCGGCGCCTATGCCTCCTGGGGGCCGACCGTGGCGAACCGGGTGCCGGTGCATGCCTCCGGGCCGTATCATATGCCAGCGTACCGGGCGGCCTCGGTCGCGGTGCACACCCACAACCCGCCGTCCGGCGCCTTCCGGGGCTTCGGGGTGCCGCAGACGGCCGTTCTGCAAGAAACGTTGTTCGACGAGTTGGCCGACGCCATCGGCTTCGACCGGCTGGCGTTCCGCATCGTCAATGCGCTGCAGGTCGGCACACCCACGGTCACCGGGCAGGTGTTCACCCAGGGCGTGGGCATCCGCGCCTGCCTGGAGGCGCTGAGCGACGACTGGGTGCGGTCCCGTGCGGAGGCCGCTGGCTTCAACGCCTCCGCCCGCCGCGACGGCCGTCCGGAACGCCGGGGCGTCGGCGTCGCGGGCATGTGGTACGGCTGCGGCAACACGGCGCTGCCCAACCCCTCCACCATCCGGGTGGGGTTGCGGGCGGACGGCACGCTGTGCCTGCATCAGGGCGCGGTCGATATCGGCCAGGGTTCCAACACCGTGATCGCGCAGATCTGCGCCGACGCGCTCGGCTTGCCTTTGGACCGAATCACGCGCGTGGCGGCGGATACCGACATCACCCCGGATGCCGGCAAGACCTCGGCCTCGCGCCAGACGTTCGTGACCGGCAAGGCGGCGCTGCTGGCCGGGCAGGCGCTACGCTCAACGATCCTGCGCCGCCTGAACGCGCCGGCGGACGCGCGGCTGCACCTGGACGGAACGCGGCTGAGCGCGGGGGACCGCGCCCTTGATCTGCGCACGCTGGCGGACGAGGCGGACGCCCGGGGCTACGTTCTGGCGGCGGCGGAGACGTTCGACCCGCCGACCCTGCCGCTCGACGCCAAGGGCCAGGGGGAGCCCTACGCCGCGTTTGGCTGGGGGGCGCATCTGGCCGAGGTGCGGGTGGATCTGGAGCTTGGCCGTGTCATCGTGGACCGCATGACCTGCGCCCATGACGTCGGCCGCGCGGTCAATCCCACCCTGATCGAGGGGCAGGTGGAGGGCGGTGTGGCCCAGGGGCTCGGCCTTGCGCTGATGGAGGCCTACATCCCGGGCCGCAGCGAGACCCTGCACGACTATCTGATCCCCACGGCGGGGGATATGCCGGAGATCCGCACCATCCTGGTCGAGGACCCCGACGCGCACGGCCCGTACGGTGCCAAGGGCATCGGCGAGCAGGTGCTGATCCCGACCGCGCCCGCCATCCTCAACGCGATCCGCGACGCCACCGGCGTGACCGTCCGCGACCTGCCGGTGACCCCGGACCGGCTGCGCGCCGCCCTCGCCCGTGCCCAGGCAGGGACCCGACCATGACTGATCCGACCATCCGCGACGACCCCGGCAAGATCCGGTGCGATGCCTGCCCCGTGATGTGCTTCATCGCGGAGGCCAAGGCCGGCGCCTGCGATCGCTACGCCAACATGGGCGGGACGCTGACCCGCGTCGATCCGCTGGTGGTGCTGGACGGCGCGGTGCAGGAGGGGCGCACCGTCGTGCCCTTCATGGCCTCCGGCGCGGAATGGGACGGCGATCTCGTCCAGTCGGGGGATCGCTTCGTCACGGCGGTGGGGGCGGGCACGACCTATCCCGACTACAAACCGGCGCCCTTCATCGTCTCCAGCGCGGTCGGGGGCGTGGACATGGTCACCGTGGTGACCGAAGGCATCTTCAGCTACTGTGGCGCCAAGGTGAAGATCGATACCGACCGACACCTGGGGGCGGAGCGTGCTCTGGTGCGGCTGGACGGCGAGCCGGTCGGGCATGTGACGACGGGCGAGTACGGCTCCCAGATGCTGGCCATCGGCGGGGTCAATCACCTGACCGGCGGCGGCAAGAAGGAAGGCCGCAACACCTGCCGCGCCATCATGGATCTGTGCAACCGCGAGGCCGTGCCCCTGACCATCGACGGCGGGACGTCGGTTATCGTGCAGGCGGGCCACCCGCCGATCATCGATGGGCAGCCGGAGGCCCGCATGCGCGTCGGCTGCGGCTCCGCCACCATCGGCATGTTCGCCCGCCAGTGGGTGGACCACGTCGACGAGGTGGTGGTGGTGGACGACCACATCACCGGCGTGCTGTCGGAGCATCAGGCCGGCAAGCAGTTGAACGTGCCGCCCACCGGCATCCAGTTGAAGGGCCGGCGCTCCACCCCGGGCCGGTATTTCCAGGTGGCGCATCCCGGCACCGGCTGGGGCGGCACCGACGTGAGCGACCCGCTGACCATCCTGGGCCCCTGGAACCCGCGCGAGGCCTGGCCGGGGCTGACGTTGCTGATGGTCTCCACGACGGGGGATCACTGGGGCTACTTCGTGCTCGACGACAGCCTGACGCCGATGCCGGCCCCGTTGCCCGACCCGCTGCGCCTGACGGTCGAGCGCATCCAGGAGAACTGCGAGCCCGCGCTGTGCTCGGTGCTGTTCATCGGTGGGGCGGGGGGCTCGTTGCGGGCCGGGGTGACGGAAAACCCGGTCAAGCTGACCCGCTCGGTCAAGGACCTGCTCACCTATGTGTCCAGCGGCGGCGCGCCCGTGTTCGTCTGGCCCGGCGGCGGGATCACCTTCATGGTGGACGTCACGCGCATGCCGGCGCGCTCCTTCGGGTCGGTGCCGACGCCGGCCGTGGTGGCGCCGATCGAGTTCACCCTGCGCCTGTCGGACTATGCGACATTGGGCGGGCACGTTGACCACATCGTGCCGCTGGATACCGTGCGGGAGATGGCCCGCCGCAACAACCTGATGGCCCGTCCCGACAATCCCTGGCCGACCAATCGCACAAATTTCAATTGGTAGGGTTGATCGGCGACGACACGGATACGACCGTGTCGTCGCCTCCGCCGCTTCGCGGCGCCGGCGCGGTCGCGCCGGCCGCCCGACAAAAAGGCCCCCCCTTTTCGTCGGGCGGAAGACTTGGCTTCACCCTGGCTTCACTTGGGACCCGGAGGGCCGCGCCGCTGGAGACCGCTTCCCACCGCCTGTTGCCGGATGGCCGGCGCATGCATCTCCACCACGGTCCGATCGACCTGATCGTGACGGCGGAGGGCGCGCCCGAGGCGGTGCGCGCGGCCTATGGGCGGGCGGTGGCGCGGTTCGAGACCGTGCTGACCGAACTGGTCGCCGAACTGCCCGTCTTGCGCTCGCCCGTGCCGACCGAGGGCACGCTGCCCCTCACCGGCGCCATCGCCCGGCGCATGGCGGCGGCGGCTTGGCCCTATCGCCCCGGTTTCGTCACGCCGATGGCGGCGGTGGCCGGCGCGGTGGCGGAGGCCGTGCTTGAGGCGATCATAGCCGCGCCGGGCCTGACCCGCGCCGCCGTCAACAACGGGGGGGATATCGCGTTGTGGCTGGCGCCCGGTGCGGCGCCCTGGCGCATCGGTTTGGTGGTGGACCCGGCCGATCCGGCGAGCCCGGGCGCGGTGGCGATCCCGCCCGATAGCCCCGTGCGCGGCGTGGCCACCAGCGGCCGGCACGGGCGCAGCCTGACGCTGGGGCTGGCCGACTCGGTGACCGTTCTGGCCCCGACCGCCGCCGCCGCCGACGTGGCCGCGACCCTGATCGCCAACGCCGTGGACTGCCCCGGGCACCCGGCCGTGACCCGGGTTCCGGCCTGCACCCTGCACCCGGACAGCGACCTGGGCGACCGGCTGGTGACGGTCGAAGTCGGCCCGCTGTCCCCGGACGACGTGGCGGCCGCCCTTGACGCGGGTGCGACCTTTGCGTCGGAGTGTATCGACCGGGGTCTGGTTCACGGTGCCGTCCTGGTCCTGCACGACCGGGTGCGCGTGGTGGGCGCGCTTGAGGGAGCGCGCGCGCCGTCGTCCATCCCCGACCTACGGGAGGTTCCGCTTCATGTCTGATGCCCTGCCCGGCCTCGACCTGCGCAAGCAGCAGCTCAGCGTCGAGGAGATTTTTCACGAGGGCGGCCCGCCCGCCGCCGTCCCGCTGCGCCGCGCGGCCCTGGTGACCGTGATCGCCAACCCCTTCGCCGGCCGCTTCGAGCCCGACATCGCGCCCTTCATGGAGACTCTGAAGCCGCTCGGTCTGTCCATGGCCCGGCGGCTGGTCGAGGCCCTGGGCGGCGACCCCGCCGTGGTGGAGGGGTACGGCAAAGGGGCCATCGTGGGCGCAGCCGGGGAGATCGAACACGGCGCGCTCTGGCATGTTCCGGGCGGCTACGCCATGCGGGCGGTGCTGGGCGACGCCAAGGCCATCGTGCCCTCGACCAAGAAGGTCGGGGGGGCGGGGACTCGGCTGGACGTGCCGGTGACGCACATCAACGCGTCCTATGTGCGCAGCCACTTCGATGCCATGGAAGTCGGCATCCCCGACGCGCCGCGCGCCGACGAAATGGCCGTGGTGCTGGTCATGACCACCGGGCCGCGCATCCACGCCCGCGTGGGCGGGCTGGCGGCCGACGCCATTCAGGGGGAGGACGGACTGCGATGAAGGCCGACATTCGCAAGCTGATGGTCGTGGTGGACGAGATCCACCGGGAAATGGGGCGCCCCATCGACCCGCCCACGCGCCGCGCGGCGGCCGTGGCGGTGATCCGCAACCCGTTCGCCGGCCGCTACGTCGAGGATCTGACGGAGTTGATGGAGATCGGCGCCGAGTTGGGCGGCCTGTTGGGCGAACGCGCCGTCGCCGCGCTCGGCATCGCGCCGGGGGAGGCGGAAAGCTACGGCAAGGCCGCCCTGGTGGGCGAGAACGGGGAACTGGAGCACGCCGCCGCGATCCTGCACCCGCGCATGGGGGCACCCCTGCGGCAGGCGGTGCAGAAGGGCGCGGCCCTGGTGCCGTCGTCGAAAAAGCGGGGCGGGCCGGGCCAGGTGCTCGACATTCCGCTGGGGCACAAGGACGCGGCCTATGTTCGCAGCCATTTCGACGGCATGGAGGTGCAGATCAACGACGCGCCGCGCGCCGACGAAATCCTGGTGGCCATCGCCGTGACGGACAGCGGGCGGCCCCTGCCGCGCGTCGGCGGCCTGGCCGCCGACCAGATCACCGGAGAGGATGGCTTGCGCTGAGCGCGCGGATGCGGTTCAACAGCACACCGAGCACGGAATAGCTACCGTGACGGGAGAGTGCACTCATTCGCCGCATAACGACTTCGCAGGGACAGCAGGAGACAGGCACCATGACCTTCGAGACGCACGCCACGCTGAACCGGCGCGGCCTGTTCCGCGCCGCGGCCGGCGCTACGTTTGCCGCCGTGGGGTTGGCGGCCCTGTCGGGCGCGCCGGCCCTCGCCGCCGATCCGATCAAGGTGGGCGAGATCAACAGCTACACACGCCTGCCCGCGTTCACCGAACCCTATCGCCTCGGCTGGCAGCTCGCGCTGGAAGAAATCAACGCCGCCGGCGGAGTCGATGGCCGCCCCATCGAGGTCATCTCCAAGGACGACGCCGGCAAGCCGGGCGATGCGGTCACCGCCGCCAACGAGTTGGTCTCGCTGGAGGGCGTGGACCTGCTGATGGGTACCTTCTTCTCGCACATCGGCCTTGCGGTCGCCGACTTCGCCAACCAGCGTGAAATCCTGTTCGTCGCCGCCGAGCCGCTGACCGACGCCATCGTCTGGGCGAAGGGCAACGACTACACGTTCCGTCTGCGGCCGTCGGTCTCCATGCAGGCGGGGATGCTGGCGGAGGAGGCGGCCAAGCTCGACGTCACCCGCTGGGCCACCGTGGCGCCGAACTATGAGTACGGCACCGCGGCCGTGGAGGCGTTCAAGACCGCGCTGTCCGAACTGCGGCCGGATGTGGAGTGGGTGGACGAGCAGTGGCCGCCGCAGGGCAAGATCGACGCCGGCGCGACCGTGCAGGCCATGGCCGCCGCCGACCCGGAGGCGATCTTCAACGTCACCTTCGGCCCCGACCTGATCAAGTTTGTGCGGGAGGGCACCACACGCGGCCTGTTCGAAGGCCGCGAGGTGGTCAGCCTGCTGACCGGCGAGCCCGAGTACATGGATCCGCTGGGCGCCGAAACGCCGGAGGGCTGGGTCGTCACCGGCTACCCGTGGGACTCGGTCGACATGCCGGAGCACGCCGCGTTCCTGGAGGCGTATCAGGCCAAGTATGACGATTATCCGCGCCTCGGCTCGGTGGTCGGCTACGCCGCCATGAAGTCGGTCGCCGCCATCCTGGCGAAGGCCGGCTCCACCGACACCGACGCCCTGATCGAGGCCGCCAAGGGCGTCGAGGTGGAGGTTCCGTTCGGTACCATCACCTACCGGGCCGCCGATCACCAGTCCACCATGGGCGCGTTCGTCGGACGCACCGCCGTGCGCGACGGCAAGGGCGTGATGGTCGACGTCAGCTACCGGGACGGCGCCGACTACTTGCCGTCGGAAGAGGAGGCCGCCGCGCTGCGGCCGTAAGACGCGCCGCGTCGTGTTCCGAGACCCGCCTGCGGTGCGAGCCGTGCACCGCAGGCGGATCCGGCCGAACGGACGCTATCGGTGTCGCACGACCAGGACGGAGCAGTGCGCGTGCCGCACGACGCGGGCCGCGTTCGGGCCGAGCAGGTAGTCGCTCAGCTCCGGCCGGTGGGCGCCGATCACGACCAGATCGATCTTGCGTTCCCCCACCATCTGCAGCACGGCCTCGTAGACATTGCCCTCGCCGACCAGATGACTGGCGGTCATGCCCTCCGGGAGACGCGAGTCCACCTGCTCGCGCAGGCGGTCCATGACCATGGTGGCCATTTTCTTCTCGTAGCCGGTCGGGAAGAACTGGCTGACCATGCTCATGCCGAAGTCCGGCACCACCGTCATCACGTCGAGCGACGCCCCCCACTGACGCGCGAGATCGGCGGCGGTGGGAAACGTTTTGTCCCAGTCGAACGGTGCGTCCAGATCGACCGAAACGAGGATTCTCTTGAACATGATGGCAGGTCTCCGCAGGAAAAGGGCGGCATCGGATGATGCCTCAGCTTAGCGGAGCCGACGCGGGTTGCAACCGGCTGCGAACCAGGGCCCCCCGCGCGGCACGCGGATCCGGTCCGGGGTTTTCGAATGCAAGGAAGGCGATTGAGCCACCCGGGCGATTGGCACTACACTCCCGCCGGTTTTCCGGCTTTTGGCCTTCCTCCTGTCCTGGACGCGACCCATGACGCTTCTGGCCCTTGGTATCCTGGTGTTCTTCCTGACCCATATCATCCCGACCGTTCCGGTGCTGCGCGGTCGGTTGGTGAACGGCATCGGGGTGATGCCCTACAAGGCCGTGTTTTCGCTGCTGTCGGCGGTCGGCGTGGGGCTCATCATCTACGGCTTCAGCCAGGCGCCGCCGCTGCGCGGCTATGACACGCCCGCCTGGGGGGTGTACGTGCCCCTGGTCGCCATGCCGCTGGCGTTCATCCTGCTGGTGGCGGCCTATGTGCCCTGCACCATCAAGCGGGTGACGCGCCACCCGATGACGCTGGGCGTGCTGCTGTGGTCCGGGTCACACCTGCTGGCCAGTTCCGATGCGCCGTCCGGCCTGCTGTTCGGCAGCTTCGCGCTCTATTCCGTGATGAACCTGTTGGGGCAGGTGAGCCGCCCGCAGCCGCCGCGCCCGGCCCCGCAGCCGCGCTGGAAGGATATCCTGGTGATCGTCATCGGCCTGGGCCTGACGGTCGTCATGATCGGCGCGCACCATATCCTGTTCGGCGTCAGTTCCATGCCGTACCTGTTCGGTGCCGAGGCTCCGCTGGTCCCGGGCGGCTGAGCCCCGACACGGGGAGCGGGGTGCCCGCTCCCCCGATGTCTCAGGACCGGCCCGGGATCCAGTCCGTGCCGGCCAACGGCACGCCCGCCATGGCGGCGGCCTCGACGGTCAAGGCGCGCAGGTCCTCCGGCTCCAGGTTGTGGACGTGGCTCTTGCCGCAGGCCCGCGCCAGCGTCTGCGTCTCCAGCGTCAGCACCCGCAGATAGTTCGCCAGCCGGTGCCCGGCGACCTCCGGGTCAAGCCGGCTGTACTGGTCCGGGTCCTGGGTGGTGATGCCGGCGGGATCGTTGCCGGCCTGCCAATCCTCGAACAGCCCCGGCACCGTGCCCATGCGCTGGTAGGCGTCGGCAAGGCTGGGGTGGTTGTCACCCAGCGCGATCAGCGCGGCGGTGCCGATGGCGACCGCGTCCGCGCCCATGGCCAGGGCCTTCGCCACGTCGGCGCCGGTGCGGATGCCGCCGGAGACGATGAGCTGCACCTTGCGGTGCATGTCCAGCTCCTGCAACGCCTCCACCGCCTGCCGCAACGCGGGCAGTGTGGGAATGCCCACGTGCTCGATGAACACGTCCTGGGTGGCGCCCGTGCCGCCCTGCATACCGTCCAAGACGATCACGTCCGCGCCGGCCTTTACGCACAGCATCACGTCATAATAGGTGCGGGTGGCGCCGATCTTGACGTAGATCGGCTTTTCCCAATCGGTGATCTCGCGAATTTCCTGGATCTTGATCGCAAGGTCGTCCGGCCCGGTCCAGTCCGGATGGCGGCAGGCCGAGCGCTGGTCGATGCCCTTGGGCAGGGTGCGCATCTGGGCGACGCGGTCGCTGATCTTCTGGCCGAGCAGCATGCCGCCGCCGCCCGGCTTGGCGCCCTGGCCCACCACGATCTCGATGGCGTCCACGCTGCGCAGGTGCTTCGGGTTCATGCCGTAGCGGCTGGGCAGAAGCTGATAGACCAGCGTCTTGGAGTACGTCCGCTCCTCGTCCGTGATGCCGCCATCGCCCGAGGTCGTGCTGGTGCCGACCGCGTTGGCGCCGCGCCCCAGGGCTTCCTTGGCCGGGCCGGACAGGGCGCCGAAGCTCATGCCGGCGATAGTGATGGGCGTCCGGAGGGTGATCGGCGTCTTGGCGAAGCGTGTGCCCAGGGTCACCGTGGTGTCGCATTTCTCGCGGTAGCCCTCCAGCGGGTACCGGGAGATCGACGCCCCCAGGAACACCAGATCGTCGAAGTGGGGCAGGGGACGCTTGGCGCCGAAGCCGCGGATCCGGTACAGGCCCTCGCGCGCCGCGCGGTGGATTTCATGGATCGTGTGGCGGTCGAAGGTCTGAGATTCGCGCTGACCCCAGAGAGAGTCCAGGCTGGGCGGCGCGGTATCGTCGGGACGGCTCATGGTCAGGGTTCCTCTCCAGCGCCGCGTCAGTACGCGCCGACGTTCTCGATCTTGAAGGTGTACAGCTCCCGGGCGGAGCCATAGCGGCGGAAGCGGGACGGGTCGATGTCGTCGATCCCAGCGGTGGCCAGAAGCTCCGCCACGGCCGCCCGGTCGGCGTCCTCCATCGGCTGCTCGACGCAGTCCGCGCCCAGGCCGTGCACCGATCCGGCCACGTAGATCACGGCCTCGTACAGGGAGTCGCCCAGGCCGTCCCCGGCGTCGCCGCAGACCACCAGACGGCCCGCCTGCGCCATGAACGCGGTCATGTGCCCGACGGAGCCCTTCACGACGATATCCGCGCCCTTCAACGAGATGCCGCAGCGTCCGGCCGCATCGCCGTGAATGACCAGCAGGCCGCCATGCGCCGTGGCCCCGGCCGCCTGGCTGGCGTTGCCATGGACCACGACCCGGCCGCTCATCATGTTCTCGGCGAGGCCGACCCCGGCGTTGCCGTGGACCTCCACCGTCGCCTGCTCGTTCATGCCGGCGCAGTAGTAGCCCACATGCCCGGCGATGCTGACCGTCACCGGCGCGTCGAGCCCGACCGCGATGTTGTGCCGGCCCTTGCTGTTGGTGATCCGCCAGTCCGTGATGCGGGCGACCTCGGCCGGATCGTGCAGCCGGGCGTTCAGGTCCCGCAGAGGGACAATATCCAGATCGATGGTATCCATCACGTCTCTCGTCCTTGCGCGCGTGGCCGGTCCAAAACCGATGCGACCGCATCGGCGCCGCATTGCGGCGGAGCGCCGGGGCCGGGGGCCTCCACGAGGTCGCCGGCCCCGGGCGCGAACCTTAGTTGAGACTCCAGGTGTAGACGGTGGCGGGTTCCGGTTCCCAGACGCGGGCGGTCTCGACCCCCGGCAGGCCGGCCAGGGCGCGGTATTCCGACGCCATCGCCACCCAGTCGTCCGTCTCGGCCAGCACCGCCGGCTTGCACGCGATCGGGTCGCGCAGCACCGCGAAGCCATCCCGCGTGCCGACACAGAAGGTGTAAAAGCCGTCCAGGTCGCGCAGCGCCGCCTGCAAAGCGGCCCCCAGGGTGTCGCCCTCGGACAGGCGCCACGTCAGATAGGCCGCCGCGACCTCGCTGTCGTTGTCGGTGGCGAAGGGGACGCCCACATGCCGCCGCAACCACGCCCGCAACCGGTTGTGGTTGGACAGGGAGCCGTTGTGGACCAGGCACAGGTCCGGCCCGGTGTTGAACGGGTGGCAGCCGGCCGTGGTGACCGCGCTTTCCGTGGCCATACGGGTGTGGCCGATGGCGTGGCTGCCGGCCATGTCGGCGATACCGAAGCGGTCGAGCACGCGGGCGGGGGGCCCGACCTCCTTGAAGATCGCCAGCCGCTCGCCGACGCTGACCACGGCGACGTCGGGATGCGCCTGCGCCAGCCACGCGGCCAGCGGCGCCCAGTCCACGGCGGGCAGGGTCATCACCGCGTGGGTGTCGCGGACGGTCACCCCGACCAGACCGCCGGCCCGGGCCGACAGCCCCTCCCCGACCGCCGCCCAGTCGAACCCGGGGGTGGGATGAACCAGCACGACGTGCCGACCGCCCGCTGGGGCGGGGTCGCCGTACACGGCAATGCCCGCGCTGTCCGGACCACGCTCGGTCATCTCGACCAGCATGGGCGCGAACAGGGCGCCCAGGGCGGCATGGCGCGCCGGGTCTTTCAGGAACAGGCCTACGATGCCACACATGGCGGGTGTCCTCGGTCGCGGGCGGATCCGCCGTCGCAGGACGGGGTCCGGCGTCATGAACAGACAGGAAAATAATTTTCCTGTCGTTCACTATGTCGCGCGCACAGACGGAGTCAAGTCCATCCTGCGGTTGGACCTGCCACACGTCTGGGCCGAAACAGCGGCCGCTTTACACTCCGAGGATACGCGAACCCGTCACCGCTCCGCGCCGTACATCTTCTCCAGCCGGTGGCCATAGACGGACTTCAGAATGTGCCGCCGGACCTTCAGCGTCGGGGTCATCTGGTCATTGTCCACGGTGAACGGCTCTGGCGCGATCATGAACCGGCGCACCTTTTCCACCTGCCCGAGCTTGTTGTTGACCCGCCCGATGGCGTCGGAAAGCGCTTTGCGCAGGTCCGGGTCCTCCGCCAGCTCGGCCAGGGTCCCGTCCTTGTTGGCGCGCGCCTTCCAGCGCGTCAGCCACTCCTCGTCCGGAACGATCAGCCCGACGAGGTGCGGCCGTCGATCGCCGTAGACCATGGCCTGGGCAATCTCCGCCTCCAGGCACAGCAGACCCTCGACCCGCTGCGGCGAGATGTTGTCGCCGCCCGAATTGACGATGATGTCCTTCTTGCGGTCGGTGATCTGGATGTAGCCGTAGGCGTCGATCATCCCGACGTCGCCGGTGTGCAGCCAGCCGTCGCTGTCGATGGCCTCGTGCGTGGCTTTCTCGTTGCCCCAGTAGCCCAGCATCACGTTGCCACCCTTGACCAGGATTTCGCCGTCCTCGCCAAAGCGAACCATTACGTTCTTCACCGGCGGCCCCACCGTGTGTATCCGCACCTTGCCGGGCGGGTTGCAGCTAATGACCGGCGAGGACTCGGTCTGGCCGTAGCCCTGAAGGATCGGCACCCCGAGCGCGTGGAAGAACAGCCCGACCTCGACGTTCAGCGGCCCGCCGCCAGAGACCATGGCCTTCAGCCGGCCGCCGAAGCGCTTGCGCACCTTGTTGCGGACCAGTCGGTCGAGCACGAAGTCCACGACATGGTCGCGCAGGGTCATGCGCTCCGGGTGGTGGTACTTCTTCAGGCCCATGTCCAGGGTGCTCTGGAACAGCGTGCGCTTGCGTGCGCTCTGCGTGTCCAGCCCGCGAATCACGCGGTTGCGCATGGTTTCGTACAGGCGCGGCACCGCCGTCATGATGGTCGGCCGGGCCTCCTGCATGTTCGCGGACAGCCGGTCGAGGCTTTCGGCGAAATACACCTGCGCGCCGATGGCGATCGGGAAGTGCAGGCCCGCCGTGTGCTCGTAGGAGTGCGACAGCGGCAGGAACGACAGGAACACCTCGCGCCCCAGGCCGATGGTCTTCAGCACCTCGTAAGCGCCGCGGCAGTTGTGCCGGATGTTGGCGTGGCTGAGCATCACGCCCTTGGGGGCGCCGCCGGTGCCGCTGGTGTAGATGATCGCCGCGAGGTCGTCGGGTTCGATCGCCGCGATGGTCGGCGGGCGCGGCCGATTGCTGTAGCGCACCATCAGGTCCGACCAGCTCAGCACGTCGATGCCCGTGTGCTGCTGGCGCGGCGTGTTCTCGATGGCGATGGCGAAGGGCGTCACACGGGCCTGACTGGCGGCCTCCATGGCGCGTGGCGCCAGCTTCGGCGTTGAGACCACCATGGCCTTGGCGCCGCTGTCGTCCAGCACATGCAGATGGTCCGCGACCGTATTGGTCACATAGCACGGCACGACGACCGCCCCGGCCATCAGGATGGCCAGATCGGCCACGAACCACTCGGGCCGGTTTTCGGAGACCAGCGCCACCCGGTCGCCCGACTCGATGCCATGGTCGCGCAAGGCGTTGGCCAGGGCGACCGCCTGACGCTCCACCTCGCTCCACGAGATGGGCCGGTAGGTTTTGTCGACCTTGCGCCAGAGCAGGGGTTGGCGGGCAAATCGCTCGGCTTGACTCAGGAACACCCCGATCAGGTCCGAGTCATGGGCCGGATCGGTCGCACGGGATTTGGAAAACAGCACGGACGTCGCTCCCGGGGATCCGGATCCGGTCGGGCGAGTCCGCCGGATCGTCTTGTGTTTGCTTGCGGTTCTGGACCGGCCCCTTTCTTGGTCGTCCGCGCCCGCGAAGGCAAGAGCGAAGTCGCGCGGGCGCGCGCCCCTGCGCGTTGCGAAAACACGACGGTGGACGCGGGCGCGTCACGTCACCATATCGCGAACGTGAAAGGGAGAGTTCCGCATGATCCATCGACCCGCCGTTTCTGACGCCGCCCGCCATCGGTCGTCCCTCCGCGCGCCGGAGGGCGCCGCCCCCGTGACGCGCCCCGCCGAACGTACCGACGCCGCGCCACACGACCTGCCGGCCTGGGACCTGAGCGACCTGTACGCGGGTCCAGACGACCCCGCCCTGACCGCCGACCGGGAGGCTGCGGGCACGGCCGCGACCGCCTTCCGCGACCGTTACATGGGCACCGTGGCCGGCCTGTCCGGTGCGGACCTCGGGGCGGCGATCGCGGAGTACGAGCGGATCAGCGAAACGCTGTACCGCCTGATGTCGTTCGCCCAGCTTCGCCATGCCACGGACCAGACCGACCCGACCGTCGGGCGGTTCTATCAGGGCCTGCACGAGGCGGTGACGGAGATCTCCTCCCGGCTGCTCTTCTTCACGCTGGAGATCAACCAGATCGACGACGACGCCCTGGCCGAGCGTCTGACGGCGCCGGAGGCGGCCAAATTCCAGTCGTGGCTGCGCGACCTGCGCATGTTCCGGAACCATGAGCTTCCGGAGGCGATGGAGCGGCTGCTGCACGAAAAGGACGTGGCCGGACGTTCCGCCTGGGTGCGGCTGTTCGACGAGACCCTGGCCCACATGCGGTTCGACATCGACGGCGAGTCCCGCACCGTGACGGAGGCGTTGGACCAGCTTTCCGACACCGACCGTGCCCGCCGCGAGGCGGCGGCCAAGGCCATCGGTCAGGGGCTGTCGGGGCAGACGCGGCTGTTCGCGCACATCACGAACACGCTGGCCAAGGACAAGCAGATCGACGACCAGTGGCGCCGGTACGACCACCCCATGGCGGCGCGCAATCTGGCCAATCAGGTCGAGGATTCGGTCGTCGACGCCCTGGTGGCCGCGGTGAAGGACTCGTTCGCGGACACGGCGCACCGGTACTACGGGATGAAGGCGCGCTGGTTCGGCCAGGACAAACTGGCGACCTGGGACCGGAACGCCCCGCTGCCGGACGCCGAGGACCGGCGCTTCACCTGGGATCAGGCGCGCGACACCGTGCTGAGCGCCTACGGCGCGTTCAGCCCCCGCATGGCCGATGTGGGCCGGCGGTTCTTCGATAACGCCTGGATCGACGTGCCGCCGCGCGCGGGTAAGACCTCGGGCGCGTTCGCGCATCCGACCGTGCCGTCGGCGCACCCGTACCTGCTGCTGAATTTCATGGGTCGCACCCGCGACGTCATGACGCTGGCGCACGAACTGGGCCACGGCGTCCATCAGGTGCTGGCCGCGCCCAAGGGCGTGCTGCTGGCCGACACGCCGCTGACCCTGGCCGAGACGGCTTCGGTGTTCGGCGAGATGCTGACCTTCCGCTCCATGCTCGACGCGGAGACCGACCCGCGTCGTCGCCGCACCATGCTGGCCGGCAAGGTCGAGGACATGCTGAACACCGTGGTGCGCCAGATCGCGTTCCACGAGTTCGAGCGTAAGGTGCATACGGAGCGCCGCGAGGGCGCGCTGTCCGAAGAGCGCATCAACGCCATCTGGATGGAGGTTCAGGCCGAGAGCCTGGGGCCGGCGTTCGACTTCGACGACGGCTACAAGGTGTTCTGGACCTACATCCCGCATTTCATCCACACGCCCTTCTACGTCTACGCCTATGCCTTCGGTGACTGCCTGGTGAACAGCCTGTACGCGGTCTACCAGTCGGGCACGGTCGAGGGCTTCCAGGACAAATACCTGGACATGCTGGCGGCCGGCGGCACGCTGCGCCACCGCGAGCTGTTGGCGCCGTTCGGGCTGGACGCCAGCGACCCGGCGTTCTGGCGGCGCGGCCTGGACGTGCTGAAGGGCTTCATCGACGAACTGGAGCAGGTGGCCTGACCATGGCCGAACACGGCAAAGGCGAAACCAACAACTTCGGCGGTCGTGTCCGCCGCTACGCCCAGGTCTCCTCGACCATGGGCGGGTTCGCGGCGCGCGCGGCGGGCGAGCGCTATCTCGGCATGAAGTTCGACAAGAGCCGGCAGGCCGAGGATCTGCGCGAGGCCCTGGGCGGCCTGAAGGGGCCGCTGATGAAGGTGGCCCAGATCCTGTCGTCGATCCCCGAGGCGCTGCCCGAGGAGTTCTCGCGCGAACTGGCGCAGCTTCAGGCCGACGCGCCCCACATGGGCGGGCCGTTCGTGCGCCGGCGCATGAAGACCGAACTGGGGGCCGACTGGCAAAGCCGCTACGGATCGTTCGAACCCACGGCGGCGGCGGCGGCCTCGCTGGGGCAGGTGCACCGGGCCACGCTGCACGACGGCACCCCGCTGGCCTGCAAGCTGCAGTACCCGGACATGGCGTCCGTGGTGGAGGCCGACCTGAAGCAGTTGCGCTGGATCATCACGCTGTACCGGCGCTACGACACCGCGATCGACCCCAGCGACATCCATGCCGAAATTACCGAGCGCTTGCGTGAGGAACTCGACTATGGGCGCGAGGCGCGCAACATGGCGTTGTACCGGCACATGCTGCAGGAGGTGCCGACGGTGCACGTCCCGCGGGTGATCCCGGATCTGTCCACGCGCCGCCTGTTGACCATGACCTGGCTGGATGGCCAGCGGATGCTGTCCTTCGTCGATTCGCCGGCGGGGGTCCGCAATGAGATCGCCATGAACATGTTCCGGGCGTGGTATGTGCCATTTTATGAATACGGCGTCATTCACGGCGACCCGCACCTGGGCAACTACACGGTCCGCGACGACACCAGCATCAATCTGCTGGATTTCGGCGCCATTCGCGTCTTCCGCCCGACCTTCGTCGAGGGCGTCATCGACCTGTTCTTCGCATTGCGCGACGATGACATGGAGCGCGCCGTCCATGCCTACGAGAACTGGGGCTTCACCAATCTCGATAAGGAGCTGATCGAGGTTCTGAACGTCTGGGCGCGGTTCATTTATGCTCCCTTGATGGAAGACCGGACCCGCCGCATCCAAGAGACCAACGGCGGCAACCAGGGCCGCTCCGTGGCCGAGGGCGTGCACGAGAAGCTCAAGAAGGTCGGGGGCGTCAAGCCGCCGCGCGAATTCGTCCTGATGGATCGCGCGGCCATCGGCCTCGGCTCGGTGTTCCTGCACCTGAAGGCCGAGATCAACTGGCACCAGATGTTCCGCAATCTGATCGACGACTTCGACGTCAACGCCCTGGCCGCCCGCCAGCGCGCGGCGCTGGAGGCCGCCGACCTGAACCTCGCGGATGAGGACACCCCGGCGGGATCCGCGCCGAAGAGCGCCTAACCGTCGTCCTCGTCGGGGCGGCCCCGGTGGTGGCCCCCAATCAACCCCGCCGAGAGTCTTCGTCTTGGACCTTGACCTCGGGGGCGTGGTCCGTGTTGAATCGCAGGTAGATCAAAGGTTCGCCCCCGGCCAAGGGTAATTCCGAGACACGGACTCGGATATTTGGCCGGCCATCCTCGGAAGCCGTACGAGGCGGGAGGACTCCGGGATCCGCGCACGGCCCGACCGACTCTGTCCGGGCGGGCTGGGCTGCGGTGCCTGTACGAGCACCCTTTCCGTGCCGGGGGGCCGGGGTGTGGCTGTACGCGGTCGGACACGCACCGCGCGGGCCCGACATGCGGTGGTTGCGTCGGTCGTGCCGCCCCAGAGCCCGGCGAAGGCTCACGGACTCGCCTGGACTCGAGCGGATGACGGTGGCGGCGGAACATGGATACGCGAGACGGGCTGTCGTGCCTGTTGATCGAGGACAACATCGCGGACGCGCAGCTTATCCAGTTCTTGCTGGATGAAGCGGACGGGACTCCTCTCGCCTTTACCCACGTCACGACCCTGAACGAAGCCCTGATCGATCTGTCGCGCGACTCGTTCGATGTCATCCTGGTCGATCTCAGTCTGCCCGACTCGCAGGGTCTCGAGACGTTGGAAACCCTGCACAGCGCGCGGGCCGATATCGCCATCGTCGTTCTGACCGGGCTCGACGCCACCGAGACCGCCATCGGGGCGGTGCAGCGCGGCGCCCAGGACTATATGGTCAAGGGGCGCGGCGACGGGCAATTGGTGAAGCGCTCGATCCTGTATGCGGTCGAGCGGCATCGCGCCAACCAGCGGCTTCTGTTGGCCGAGGCCGCGTTCCGGAACATCGACACCGGGATCATGGTCACCGACGCCACCGGCAAGGTCGTGCGCGTGAACCCCGCGTACTGCCGGATCAGCGGGTACCGCCAGAGCGAAGTGATTGCCAGCCAGACCAACGTCCTGCGCTCCGGCGTCCATGAACCGCAATTCTATGACGATCTGTGGCGCCAACTGCGCGAGACGGGCGCATGGGAGGGCGAGATCTGGTCACGGCGCAAGGACGGCAAGGTCGCGCCGGAATGGCTGCGCATCAATGTCGTGACCGACGCTGTCGGCGGCACGGCGGGGTACGTCGCGATTTTCACCGACATCGCGTTTCGGCGTCGCGCCGAGCAGGAGTTGCTGCGTCAGGCCACCACGGACCCGCTGACGGGGCTCGCGAACCGCCAGCTCTTCAACCGCCTTCTGGCCAGCACCATCGAACAGGCCTCCCGCTATCAGCGCGAGGCGGCCCTGCTGTTCCTGGATCTGGACGGCTTCAAAGCGGTGAATGATTCCCGGGGCCACGCGGTCGGCGATACCGTGCTTCGCGAAATCGCTGGACGTCTGCGGGGGGCCGTGCGCGTTTCGGATGAAGTGGCCCGGCTGGGGGGCGACGAGTTCGTCGTCATCCTACCCGAGGTGCGGGGCCGGAATGCCGCGGCTGCCGTGGCGGAAAAGCTGCTGGGCGAAATCAAGCGCCCGTTTGCCTGCGATATCGGTGCGGCGCATCTGACCGCCAGCATTGGAATCGCCATGATTCCCGACCATGGGCTGAGCCAGGACCAACTGGTGCACGCCGCCGACACCGCGATGTACCAAGCGAAGAGGGGCGGGAAGAACGCCATCCGGTTCTTCTCCGGACCGGTCGCCGCGTGCTAAAGTGCGGTCATCAACGGAAGGGCATCAGTCCACGCGCCCCATGTTTTTCCGCAGTGTGGACCATCTGAGCGATCCGGGCCCGGGTGCGACGGCAGGTACGCCAAGAGCGAAACGCGGCGGCATCGTGCGTGAACCCGGTGTGGCGCGGGGCGCGATTATACCACAGTATATTGTGTCCCGGAGAGCCGGTCGCGCGCGAAGGAACCGCCAGGGCTGCCGAATGGCGCATGATATATGGCGTTCGCGGTGGGGGGCAACGGCGCGATGTGTTTCCGTGAGAGCGATATGGGGCCGTGTGTGTCAGCGAGGCAAGGCGGACAGGGGGCAATGGGTCAGGGTAAGCCAATGGACATCCTTCTTGTCGAAGACAACCCAGGCGACGCGCGACTGGCGTCGGAGGCCTTCAAGGAAGGGGGCTCCGAAACGCGCCTCCATGTTGTCCAGGACGGCATCGAGGCGATGGCCTTCATGCGGGCCGAGGGGCATTACGCCTCCATGCCGCGTCCGGACCTCGTCCTGCTCGACCTGAACCTGCCGCGCAAGGACGGCCGTGAGGTCCTTGCGGAAATCAAGCGGGATGATGCCCTGAAGCGCACGCCCGTGATCGTGCTGACGACATCGCAGGCCGAGTCCGACATTCAGCACGGCTATGAGTTGCACGCGAACTGCTATATCGTCAAACCGGTGGATTTCGACCGCTTTATTGAGGTGGTCAAAGGCATCGAGAGTTTCTGGCGCAATATGGTGCGCCTGCCCTCGCACTAGACCAAGTCCCGAGCGATCTGGAGCCGAGTGCGACGACGATTTTCTTAAAGATCAATGTGATAAAGCACTTCTGCTTGATTCCGGTGTCACGCAAAAAAGGCTCTCGAGCCGATCGCGCCACAACGGGGTCATGCCACGCGACGATGAGACTGTGCGACGATGAGACTGTCTCATCGTCGCTGGGTTTTTTTGCGCGTGAACCGGTTCGGAGGGAGCGATGCCCGCGTCGACGTCCGTCGAGTCTCCCGCCACGCAGCCGCTACCAAATCGGCCCCACCGCATCGGCCCCACCACATCGGCAGGGCCGTCCGGTCGTCAGCGCACCAGGACGTGGACTTCCGGGAACTGCGCGGAGGCGCTGGTCGTGGCCGACAGGCCGATGCGGTTCGGATCGACCCCCATGGACTGGAGCGAGCGCACCACACGCTCCGCATACAGGCGGGCTTGCGCGGTGTTCTGGGTGGACTGGCCGACCGCGTTGACGGCTGGACCGACCGCGACGACCTGGAAGCCGGCGTTGGGGTAGCGCGCCAGCGCGTTGTTGACCGCCTCGTACAGCGCCGTTTCGTAATCCACTGAATTGCGGTCGAAGCGCACCATCACCAGCGGCTGGCCGCCGGCGAAGCCACCCGGTCCGGGCAGCCCCGAGGCCGCCATCTGGGCGTTGGCGTTGCCCAGAATGGGGCGGTTCGCGAAGCTGGTGCCATAGAGTTGGCCGTTCTTGATCGCCAGGGCGAGGGCGTTGAGGTTCTGCTTCTCGTTGCCGACGTACTGCTGCTGGCGGGCGATGTCCTGGGACAGCTCGTTCAGAAGGCGTTCGATCAGCACCACGGTCTGCTGGGTCTCGTCCTCGACCACGCGAAGCTGGCGGTGGTCCTCGTCAACGGCCCCCGACAGGGAGTACGCGGCGCCGACCGAATCCAGCAGGTAGTTCGCCATGGCGGAGCTGGTGGTGATCTGCGCCGACAGCTGGTTCATCAGGATGATGTCGTCGTTGATGGTGTTGAGCTGGCCCTGCGCCTGCTCCCACCGATTCATCAGGACCGGGTTGCCCGGCGTGGTGCCGACCTGAAGCCGCGCGTTCATGCCCGCGACGTTCTCATGGTACGCCTGGGAGTCCTGGATCGTCTTGTTGCGGACGGTCTGGAGCTGTTCGTTCTGTGAGCGGATGGCGCCCTGAAGCTCGCCAAGCTCAGCCCGGAAGCCCTGCACCTTTTGCCCAACGTAGGTCCCGGTCGGAGACCCGGGCGAGACGCCCGACGGCTCGAAGTAGGTGTTGCCCAACTGCGGCGGTTGGTTGGCGGCATAGGAGGAGGACGACGGCCCGCTCAGTGAAGGAAAGGGGTTGCCGACGGAATCACATCCGGCCAGGGCCAGCAGCGCCGCTGCCAGGACCACGTGACGTTTCCGAAGGGGCATGAGCGAAAACCTTTTTGTAATCTCTTGGTGTCGTTCTTGCACCGTCGCAGCCGGGAATCCCCGAAGCGACCGTCGGTCCGCAGTTCGAGCGCACCGCGTGTGGTTTCTGTCCCGGATCATGCACGATGGGTCCGGAGCTCGTCACCCGCACCGGAAACGCCCCTCCCGGCTGAAGGTCGTCCTCCAGCCCGAATCCGGCGGACGAGCGGCCCTAAACCGTGTCCTTGGTGCCCCCCGCCACCGGAAGCGTCTGCCGCACCCCCCAACGATACAAGGGGTTATACAAGGTGCCGGGAGTTTACGTAAAGCGCCCAACCGGAACAAGCCGCATTTCGCGGGCGCGGCGTGGGGTTTCGCGTGTGAGCGTGTGGGTGCGGTGCAATGGCCACACTCGGGGCCCGCACTTGGGACCCCGCATTTGGGGTCCATGCCCGGCCCCCGGATGGGGGCTTGGTCAGGGGGGCCGAACGTCGTGATGCCCGGACGGCGCTCCGGACGCGCCCGGGCTGCGTGCTCCCCGTGCCAAGGCGAAAAGGCTCTTGACGGCATCCGGCGGGTTCCGTATAAACCGCCCTCCCTGACGGCGGCACCGACCGCTGCCCCGGGCGCCCGTAGCTCAACTGGATAGAGCATCTGACTACGGATCAGAAGGTTAGGAGTTCGAATCTTCTCGGGCGCGCCATAATTTCAGACACTTACGTCTCGCAACGGCGGCCTCCGGGCCGCCGTTGCGCGTTTGAGGTCCCACCCCTTAGGCTGACTCGACATTCAGCGCATCCAGAGCATGGCGGCTGCGATCTGCAGGAAGCCGAGGAAGTGGATGGCACGCCGGTCGAAGCGCGTGGCGATGCGGCGGAAGTGCTTGAGTTTGTTGAAGCACCGCTCGACCGTGTTTCTCATCTTGTAGGCTTGGGCGTCGTAGGCGATGAGCCGCTTTCGGGTGGGATTGCAGGGGATCACCGCCTCGGCGCC
>NZ_JACIGJ010000011.1 GCF_014197855.1 Roseospira marina | reverse complement strand
CCGCGATCCAGACCCGGGTCCAGGCGGTGATCAGAGGCAAAAAGTGTTACCTATGTCATCGGTCCAAAACGTTACCAATGTTTCCGGTTGCTCAGCTCGACAGGGACCGCGTGCCGTGGCGGCACCCGGCGGAGAGCCGCGTCAGAAGCACTCTTCTTCGAGGATCTTGAGCGCCGCCAAGGCCTCTTCGTCGTCGTGATCCTCGAACAGCTCCGCCATATAGTACGTGTGGGAGTGCAGCAGCAGAAGCTTGTCCGTCGTCGGGGTGTCACTGGCCTCCGCGTCGGCCAGCCGGCTCTTGAACCGGTCCCAGAAGGCGTTGCCCGTCTCCGGATGGTCGATATAGCGGCGCAGGTGCTCCATCACGGCGGCCATGTTGGCCTCGAAGTCGATGCCCTCGAACGAGATGTAGCGGTCGGAGACACGGGGCGCGCCGTCGGAGGCGGGGGCGGACGGAAGAGGCTGGGGCATGGCCGCGATCCTTCGGGCAGGGCGTGATGGAAAACGCCGATGGACACTGAGTGAGCGGACGGTGCCAGTGCGACCGCGTGCGCACAATGGGCGAGTCCCCAACGGCCGGCGGGCTGCACGAACGGCAGCGATCCTGCACGAATGGTCCGTGGCTGGGCGGCGCGGATCACACCGCCAGCAGGCGCCGCACCAGCCCGACCTTGCCCCGACTCACCGGGATCAGGGTTTCGTCCGCGTCGGCGAGCCGCAGGCACAGCCGCCCGTCCCGGTGCTCCGCTGCCCGGACATGGCGCAGGTTGACCAGATGCCCCCGGTGCACCCGCACGAACAGGCGCGGGTCGAGCCGCCGTTCCAGATCGGCCAGGGAGCGCGGGCAGAACGCGCGGAAGTGCAGGGTGCGGGCCTCGGCGTAATGACCCTGGGCGCTCAGGCTGGCGACCGCGTCCACGTCGATCAGGCTGGTGACGCGCCCCGGGCCGCGCACCAGCGGCAGCTTGAGCAGGTGGGCGTCGTCGGCGGGCGGTTCGCCCATTTGCGCGTCGCCCAGGGCGTGGAACATCAGGCAGACGCCTTCGGCCCCGCCCAGCCGGGTGGCCTTCACCACCAGACTGCCCATCGGGATGGTGATGACCAGCGCGGCCTCGCCCTCCGCCGAGTCCTGCGCGGTGTCGATCAGCCAGCGGATTTTCGGCCGGGCGCTGGCGGGGTGCAGGTCGAGGAGTGGCACACCCTCCCAGGTCTCGTGGGCGTTGGTTCGCAGCAGCCGCCGCGCCATCGGGTTGACCGAGCGGATGCGGCCGCTGGCGTCCGTGATGACCACGCCGACCGGGGTGCGCTGCAAGCGGTATTCGAACGGCGGACCGTCCGGCGGGGCAGGGGCGGTGGGGGTTTCGGTCATGACGGGATGGACACGGCGCGGACCGCTTCCACGGACGGCCGTTGGCTCCGGTAGGCCCGGATGACGCCGGCGACGATGGATGTGGCGATCTCCGCCGGGTTGGCGGCGTGGATGGGCACCCCGGCCGGTCCCTCGATGCGGGCCAGGGTGGTCTCGTCGAAGCCCTCGTCCGCCAGCGTCGCGAGCCGGGCGGCATGGGTCGTCTGGCTGCCCAGCGCGCCGATGTGGAAGGCGGGCGAGCCCAGGGCGTGGCGCAGCAACGGCAGTTCCACGGCGTGGTCGTGAAACAGCGTGACGACGGCGGTGGCGCTGTCGATGGCCACGCTTCGTGCCTCGCCCGGTCCGGTGCCGCGCACCGGCGCGGCGCAATGGGGGGCGGAGCCGTCGCCGGCATGGGCGTCGTCGGTCAGCACCTCGACACGGTAGCCGTTCAGGGCGGCGATCTGCGCGCACAGGGGCAGGATTGGTCCGCGCCCGGCCAGGATCAGGCGGGGCGGCGCCCGGTGCAGGCGGCGGAATTGGGTCTCGGATGTCCACGCCAGTTCCGTGGTGGCGAAGGCGGCGTCGTCCCCGGCGGTGGGGGCCTCCACCCGGGTGTCCCCCGTCGCCGTATCGGTCACCAGCACGGCCGCCCGCCGCGCCGCCACGGCGTCCGCCACCACGGCGAGCGCATCCGTCGGCACGGTCACATCCACATAGACGTCGATGGACCCGCCGCAGGGCATGCGCAGGTCCACATAGCGCGACCCCTCGCCGAAGCGGGCGACGCGGTTGCGCCCCTCGGCCATGGCGGCTAGGGCTTCCTCGGCGATGCCGCCCTCGACGCAGCCGCCGGAGATCAGGCCGACCACATGCCCCTGGGCGGAGACCGCCAGTTGCGCCCCCAGCGGGCGCGGCCCGGACGCGGTCTTGCGCACCAGGGTCACCAGCGCCCCGGCGCCATCCCGCCGCCGCGCCGCCAGCAGGGCCGGCAGGACGTTCTCGTCGAAGTCCTGGATCATGCGAACTCCTCCCCTCCGCCCGGGACGGAAAGCCCGACTGTGGCGGTTGACATTGGCGCGGATCCTTCCGTAGCGTTAATCACAATGAAAAGGAATGACAAGCTGGCGTGACTGGCTTGCGTCACAGGGAGGAGACGGGTCCGGCGCCGCGGCGTCCCCATCCCCTCATACATATCCGGCTCCGCCGCCCGGCCCACGGGACACGGAGGCTGCCCGGCATCCGGCATCGCGTGGTGTGTCCCGCGCGAGACCGGGGACCGTCCGTCCGCTGGCCTGCATGTGGGGATGCGCGAGGGTCGGTCCCGGCCCGTCGCGGTTCCGCCCGATGAACAGGCTCCGGCGCCGTGTCGCGCGCGGGGCTCCATGAGGAGACGTCCAGGCATGTCCATCGCCATCACCATGACCGTCAACGGCCGGGAGGTCAGCGGGAGCGTTGAGCCTCGCACCCTGCTGGTCGAGTTTTTGCGGGAGCATCTGCGTCTGACCGGGACGCACGTGGGGTGCGACACCAGCCAGTGCGGCGCCTGCGTCGTGCTCATGGACGGCGCCTCGGTGAAGTCCTGCACCACGCTGGCCGTGCAGGGCGACGGGGCCACGATCACCACGATCGAGGGGCTGGCCAACGGCACCACCCTGCATCCGATGCAACAGGCCTTCAACGACCATCACGGCCTGCAATGCGGCTTCTGCACGCCGGGCATGGTGATGAGCGCGATCGACCTGGTGGCGCGTGTGCCGAACCCGACCGACGCGGATATCCGCAAGGGCCTGGACGGCAATCTGTGCCGCTGCACCGGCTATCAGAACATCCTGCGCGCCGTGAAGGCGGGCGCCCAAGGGATGCAGACGGGCATGGGAGGCTAGGGCCATGAACGCACCCGTGAAGACCGTGGGCACGTCCGTCAAGCGAACCGAGGACGCCCGGTTCCTGACCGGCCGGGGCCGGTATACCGACGACATCAATCGCCCGGGGCAGCTCTACGCCGCCTTTGTGCGCTCGCCGCACGCCCACGCCGTTCTGGGGGAGATCGACACACAGAGCGCGCTGGATGTGCCCGGCGTGGCGGCCGTGTTCACCGGCGCCGACATGGCCGCCGATGGCGTCGGCGGGTTGCCCTGCGGCTGGCAGGTGATCGGCAAAAGCGGCGTGCCGATGAAAGAGCCGCCGCATCCCCCGCTCGCCGTCGGCCGCGTGCGCCATGTGGGCGACACCGTGGCCGTGGTGCTGGCGGAGAGCCGCAACGCCGCCAAGGACGGCGCCGAGGCGCTGATGATCGACTACGACCCGCAGCCGGCCGTGGTGCATCTGGCGGACGCGGGCGCGCCCGGGGCCGCGCAGGTCCACGACGACGTCGCGGGCAACGTCTGCTACGACTGGGAGATCGGCGACAAGGCCGCCACGGACGCCGCGTTTGAGGGCGCCGCCCATGTGACGCGCCTGGATCTGGTCAACAACCGGCTGATTCCGAATGCGATCGAGCCGCGCGCGGCGGTGGGTGAGTACGATCCCGCCGACGGCTCCTACACCCTGACCACCACCAGCCAGAACCCACATGTGATCCGGCTGTTGATGTGCGCCTTCGTGCTCAACCTGCCGGAACACAAGGTGCGCGTGGTGGCACCGGATGTGGGCGGGGGCTTCGGCTCCAAGATCTTCCATTACGCCGAGGAGGCCGTGGTCACCTGGGCGGCGGCCAAGGTCGGCCGTCCCATCAAATGGACGGCGGAGCGCGGCGAATCCTTCATGACCGACTGCCACGGTCGCGACCATGTCTCGACGGCCGAACTGGCGATGGACGCGGACGGCACGTTCCTCGGCCTGCGGGTGCGCACGCTGGCGAACATGGGGGCGTACCTGTCCACCTTCGCGTCGTCGGTGCCGACCTATCTGTATGCGACGCTGCTGGCGGGGCAGTACCGCACCCCGGCGATCCATGCCGAGGTCAAGGCGCTGTTCACCCACACCACGCCGGTGGACGCCTACCGGGGTGCCGGGCGGCCCGAGGCCACGTATCTGCTGGAAAAGCTGGTCGAGAAGGCCGCGCGCGAGATGAAGATGGATCCGGCGGAGCTGCGTCGGAAGAACTTCATCCGGCCCGACCAGTTCCCCTACGCCACGCCGGTTGCGCTCACCTACGACACCGGCGACTACGCGGCCAGCCTGGACCGGGCGCTGGAGCTGTCGGAGTACGCGACCTTCGCCGAACGGCGGGCCGCGTCGGAGGCCAACGGCAAGCTGCGGGGCGTCGGCTTCTCCTGCTACATCGAGGCCTGCGGCATCGCCCCCTCGGCGGTGGCCGGCGCCCTGGGCGCACGGGCCGGTCTGTACGAGGCGGCGGAGGTCCGCTTCAACCCCACCGGCTCCGTCACCGTGTTCACGGGCAGCCACAGCCACGGCCAGGGCCACGAGACCACGTTCGCTCAGATCGTCGCGGATCGTTTGGGTGTGCCGATGGCCAACGTGGAGATCGTCCACGGCGACACCAACCGCATCCCGTTTGGCATGGGCACCTACGGCTCGCGGTCGCTGGCGGTGGGGGGCTCGGCCATCGTGCGGGCCATCGACAAGATCATCGACAAGGGCAAGAAGATCGCCGCCCACATGCTGGAGGCCGGCGAGGGCGACATCGAGTTCAAGGACGGCGTGTTCTCCGTGGCCGGCACCGACAAGTCCCTGACCATGGGCGAGATCGCGTTCCAGGCCTACGTGCCGCACAACTTCCCGCACGACAAGCTGGAGCCGGGCCTGGACGAAAGCGCGTTCTACGACCCGGGCAACTTCACCTATCCGGCCGGCACCTACATTTGCGAGGTCGAGGTCGACCCCGACACCGGCCACGTGACGGTGGATCGGTTCACGGCCGTGGACGACTTCGGGACCATCATCAACCCGATGATCGTCGAGGGGCAGGTGCACGGCGGCGTGGCCCAGGGGCTGGGGCAGGCGCTGCTGGAAGGCTGCGTCTACGACGACGAGGGCCAACTCGTGACCGGCAGCTACATGGATTACGCCATGCCGCGCGCCCTGCACATCCCGGACTACCGCTTCGATTTCACCTGCACGCCCTGCACCCACAATCCGTTGGGCGCCAAGGGGTGCGGCGAGGCCGGGGCCATCGGCAGCCCGCCCGCGATCATCAACGCCATCATCGATGCGCTGGGACCGCTGGGCGTGGACGATATTCCCATGCCGGCCACGCCGCACACCGTGTGGCAGGCGATCCAGGCCGCTCGGGCCAGCACCGCGCAGGCGGCTGAATAACCGCGACGACGACCAACGGAGACGGACCCATGTATGCGTTCGAGTATCATCGGCCGTCGTCGCTCGACGAGGCCGTGGCCCTGCTGACCAGCGACGACATCAAGCTCCTGGCCGGCGGGCAAACCCTGATTCCCACCCTGAAGCAGCGGCTCGCCATGCCCGACGCGCTGGTGGACCTGGGCCGGATCGAGGCCCTGAAGGGCATCCGCACGGAGGGGGACTCCATCGTCATCGGTGCCCGCACGACCCATGCGGAGGTCGCGGCCTCCGAGGAGGTGCGGGCGGCGATCCCGGCCCTGGCTCGGTTGGCCGGCCTGATCGGGGACCCCCAGGTTCGCAACCGGGGCACGATTGGAGGCTCGGTGGCCAACGCCGATCCGGCCGCCGACTACCCGGCCGCCGTGGTCGGGTTGGGGGCGACCATCCACACCAACCAACGCACCATCCCGGGGGACTCGTTTTTCGAGGACCTGTTCACCACCGCGCTGGACGACAACGAATTGATCACGGCCGTCGCCTTCCCGATTCCGCAGGCGGCGGCCTATGAGAAGTTCGCCAACCCGGCCTCGGGCTACGCCGTCGTGGGGGTGATGGTGGCGAAGACGGCCGGCGGGCCGCGCGTGGGCGTGACCGGGGCCGGACCCTGCGCCTTCCGCGCTCCGGCGCTTGAGGAGGCGTTGGCGGGGGCGTTCACGCCGGAGGCCGCGAAGGGTGTTTCTATGCCGGCCACCGGGCTCAACGCCGATATCCACGCCTCGGCGGAGTACCGCGCGGCGTTGATCTCGGTTCTGGCGTCGCGGGCGGTCGCGGCGATCGGTTAGGGCGCGGGCCTCACCGGCGGACGTGCCAGGACGGGCGGTTCCATGTGGGGCGCCCGTCTTTTTGCCGGTCTCTGGCGCGCGCCGCCGGTCCGCGCCTCTACCGCGACAACTCGGGCGGTTTTGGGCCGCCGGTGGCCCAGTCCAGAAGCTGCACGGTGTGGACCAGCGGTGTCTCGGTTTCGGCCGACAGGTGGTTCAGGCAGCCGACGTTGCCCGCGACGATCACGTCCGGCTCCAGCCGGGCGAGCGTTTCGGCCTTGCGGGTGCGCAACTGGCGGGACAGGTCCGGCTGGGTGATGGCATAGGTCCCGGCGGAGCCGCAGCACAGGTGCGGATCGACCGGGGTCACGACATGGTACCCGGCGGCCTCCAGCAGCTCTTTCGGCAGGGTCTTGATCTGCTGGCCGTGTTGCAGCGAGCAGGCGCTGTGATAGGCCACAACGAGCTCGCGGACCAAGTCGGGCGGGGCCGCCGTCTCCCGCAAATCCAACTCGGCCAAAACTTCGGTGACGTCCACGGCCTTGGCGCTGATCGCGGCGGCGTCGGCGGCGATGTCCGGCTCGTCCGCCAGCATATGGCCGTAGTCCTTCACGGTGGTGCCGCAGCCGGAGACATTGATGACGATCCGGTCGACCCCGGCGGCGGTCCAGGCGCGGACGTTGGCGCGGGCGTAGGCCTTGGCGGCGTCGGTCTGGCCCAAGTGCTGAACGGCGCCCCCACAACAGCCCTGGCCCTCGGCGATCACGACCTCGCAGCCGTGGCGCGTCAACAGGCGCACGGTGGCGGCGTCGATCTCCGGATCCAGCGCGGGCTGCACGCAGTTGCGCATCAGGGCGACGCGCAGGCGGGGCTCGCCCCGCGCCGGAAACACGCGGGGGCGGTCGATCGTGGAACGCAGCGCGGGCCGCTTGCCCGCCATGCGGGCCATCGCGCCCAGACGGCCCGGCACCAACGGCGCCAGGGGGCTCGCCAGCCAGCCCGCCAGCATGGCCCAGCGAAACCGGCCAGTGTTGGGAATGAGGCTCGCCAACAGGCGCCGCACGGTCCGGTCCACCAGCGGGCGGCGATAGGTTCGTTCGATATGCCCCCGCCCCTGGTCGACGAGGTGCATGTAGTCCACGCCCGAGGGGCAGGTGGTGATGCAGGACAGGCAGCTCAGGCAGCGGTCGATGTGCTTGACGACGGTCGGGCTGGCCGGGCGGTCGTTCTCCAGCATGTCCTTGAGCAGGTAGATGCGGCCGCGCGGGCTGTCCAGCTCATCGCCCAGCAGCACATAGGTCGGGCAGGTCGCGGTGCAGAACCCGCAGTGCACGCAGGTGCGCAGGATATCGTTGGCCTCGCGGATCAGGCGATCCGTGTCCAGGCGGTCGGGTGCAAAGTTGGTCTGCATGGCTAACGGCCCTCTCCCATGCGCCCGGGATTCAGCAGCCCCTTGGGGTCGAAGCTTTCCTTGACGCGGCGGGACAGCGCGGCCAGGGCGGAGGGCTGCGGCTGGAACACGGCGACATGGGCGCGCACGGCCGGATCCGCGCGGACCAGAGTTGCGTGACCGCCGCCATGAAGGGCGATCGCTTGGCGTACGGCGGCGGCGTGGGCGTGGTCCGTCGGGGCCAGCGCCAGCCAGACCAGCCCGCCGCCCCAGTCGTAGTACCAGCCCAGCAGGGCGCCGGGGGCGTGGTCCTCTAAGGTTCGGACCACGGCGGCCCCGGCCATGGGGGCCACCGACAGGCGCCAGATCTGGGCTTCGGGCGGGGTCATGAGCAGGCGCACGTCACGGACCTCGGTCCACAGGGCGGCGCTGTCCGCCCCGTCCAGACTTTCCGTCGGGCCCCAGCCGCTCAGTTCGTTCCGCAAGGCCTCGCTCCGCCAGGCGACGGAGGGCTCCGGTCCCTCGATCCGCAGGGCGACGACCGCGCGGCCGCACTCCCGAACGGCCGCAACCTCGGAGTCCGCCGCCACCAACTCCGGCAGGAAGGCGGCGCCGGAGACCTCATGTGGCGAGCGCAGGCCGTGCGACATGACCTCCATGGCCGCGTGTTCGCCCGTGCCCAGAACCAGGACGGTGCGGGCCGTCTCCGGGCGCGGTACCACCCGCAGCGACAGCTCGGTCAGCGCCATCAGGGTACCGAACGACCCCGCCATCAGCTTGGACAGGTCGAAGCCGGTGACGTTCTTGACCACCCGGCCGCCGCTTTTCACGGCCTCCGCCCGGCCCGTCACGCCGTGCACGCCGAGCAGGTGGTCGCGCGCCGCGCCCGCCGACAGGCGGCGCGGTCCGGCGAGGTTGCAGGCGATCAGACCGCCCAGGGTGCCCGGCGGATCGTTGGGACCGTTAGGGCGGCCCAGCAGGGCGCGCCAGTCCGGCGGCTCGAACGCCAGCATTTGGCCGGCCTCATCCAGGGCCGCCTGCACATCGGTCAGAGAGGTTCCGGCCTGGGCGGTCAGAACCAGTTCGTTGGGCGCATAGTCGATGATCCCCGTCAGCGCGCTGAGATCAAGGACATGGCTGGTGTTGGTCGCCCGCCCGAGGGCGGCCTTGGTGTCCTGACCGCGCAGGGACAGCGGTGTGGCCTCGGCCACAGCCCAGGCCATCAGTTCGGCGACCTGTGCGGCGGTGTCGGGACGGTACGTCTGGGGCATAGGGGGCCACGTTGGTTGGATCCGGAGAGGGGGGAGTCTGCTCGTCTCGCGGCACGGGACCGGCGCCTCCACCCCTCACCATACACCGTTGATGGTTGCGGTGGGAACACGGGTGCGAAACGGGACCGCGGTTCGGTCGGGGTGTAGAGCCGGGGGGCTAGAACCGGGGGATCTCCGGGAACGGCATGGATCCGCCCGACATCCGCATCTGCCCCAGCTCGGCGCAGCGGTGCAGGGTCGGGAACACCTTGCCCGGGTTCAGGAGCTGGCCGGGATCGAAGGCGCACTTGAGTCGCTGTTGCTGCATCAGGTCGATCTCGCTGAACATTTCGCCCATCAGGTCGCGCTTTTCGACGCCCACGCCGTGCTCACCGGTCAGCACACCGCCGACCTCGACGCACAGCTTCAGGATATCGGCGCCGAACTGCTCCGCCCGCTCCAGTTCGCCGGGCGTGTTGGCGTCGAACAGGATGAGCGGGTGCAGGTTGCCGTCGCCGGCGTGGAACACGTTGGCCACGCGCAGGCCGTAGTGGCTGGCCATCGCGGCCATGCGGCTCAGCACCGTGGGCAGGGCGTGGCGCGGGATGGTGCCGTCCATGCAGTAGTAATCCGGGGAGATGCGCCCGACCGCCGGGAAGGCCGCCTTGCGCCCGGCCCAGAACAGAGCACGCTCGGCATCGCTGGCGGAGACGCGCAGCGTTTTGACCCCGTGGTGGCGGGCGAGGGACTCGACCTGCTCGATCCGGTGCGTGACCTCGGCTTCCGGCCCGTCCAGTTCGCAGATCAGCAACGCCTCCACGTCCAGCGGGTAGTCGGCGTGTACGAAATCCTCGGCGGCATGGATGGCCGGCCGGTCCATCATCTCCAATCCGGCCGGAATGATCCCGGCGGCGATGATGGCGGCCACCGTCGCGGCCGCCGACTCGTTGTCCGGAAAGCCCATCAGGACGACGCGCGCGGTCTCGGGGGCCCGCAAAATGCGCACCGTCACCTCGGTGATAACGCCCAGTAGGCCCTCCGACCCTGTAATGACCCCCATAAGGTCATAGTCGCCGGCATCGAGATGCTTGCCGCCCAGGCGCAACACCTCCCCGGTCATCAGCACCATTTCCAGGCCCAACAGGTTGTTGGTGGTCAGGCCGTATTTCAGGCAGTGCACGCCGCCGGCGTTCTCCGCGACATTGCCGCCGATGGAACACGCAATCTGGCTGGAGGGGTCCGGCGCGTAATAAAAGCCCTCCGCCTGGACCGCCTGCGTAATGGCCAGATTGGTCACGCCCGGCTGGGCCACGACGCAGCGGTTCGCCAGGTCGATGTCGAGGATCCGATTGAACTTGCCCAGGCCCAGGGTGACCGCGTCGGCCAGTGGCAGGGCGCCGCCCGACAGCGACGTCCCGGCCCCGCGAGGGACGATTTTGACCGCGTTCTCATGGCAGTAGCGCAGCACGCGGGACACCTGCTCGGTGGTCGAGGGCAGCGCCACGATCAGCGGCGGCTGGCGGTAGGCGGACAGGCCGTCGCACTCGTAGGCGCGCAAACCGTCCTCGTCCACGATCACGCCGTCGCCCGGGACGATCCGCCTTAGGTCGCGGGCGATTCGGGCGCGGCGGGCGATGGTTTTGGCGTCCGGCTCCGGCATGCGCATCGTAGGGCTCCTGTTGGCGTCGCGCCCGTGCGGGGCGTGGCAAGTCTTCAGTCTAGGCTGGCCAGGACGCAACGTCAGCCCGCGAAGCGCGGCGTTCTGCGCCATGAATATGAAATGCGTTTCCATAATATGGAAGCTTCAGAGGCAGCGGACGGTGCCAAAACGGGCATTCGTTCTTTCATCCCGCCGTCCCGCCTATTATATCAGGCACCCTTGGAGTCTGTCCTGCCTGGGCCGACGCCGAGAGTCGCCGCAACGAAAGACGGAAGGCAGCACGATGGCCCGCGACTGGACAGCACGGAGCTGGCGCGACAAACCGATCCAGCAGGTTCCGACCTATCCCGATCCGCGGCGCGTCACGGCCGTCGAGGACGAACTGGCCGCGCTGCCGCCGCTGGTGTTTGCGGGGGAGGCCCGGCGCTTGCGTGCCTCGCTGGCCCAGGTGGCCAAGGGGAAGGCTTTCCTGCTCCAGGGGGGCGACTGCGCCGAGAGCTTCGAGGAGTTCAGCGCCAACACCATCCGGGATACCTTCCGCGTCATCCTTCAGATGGCCGTGGTGATGACCTACGGCGCCGCCTGCCCGGTGGTGAAGGTCGGACGCATGGCTGGCCAGTTCGCCAAGCCGCGCTCCGCGCCGATGGAGGAGATCGACGGCGTGTCGCTGCCGTCCTACCGGGGCGACATGGTCAACGGGATGGAGTTCCAAGCCGCCACCCGGACCCCGGATCCGGAGCGGCTGCTGCGGGTCTACCACCAGTCCGCCGCGACGCTGAACCTGCTGCGCGCCTTCGCTCAGGGCGGCTATGCCGATCTGTTCCAGATGCACCGCTGGACGCTGGACTTCGTCAAGGGCAGCCCGCAGGCCGAGCGCTACGAGGATATGGCCAACCGGATCACCGAGGCGCTGGGCTTCATGGAAGCCTGCGGACTGAACGGGGAGTCCGTCTCGCAGCTTCGGGAGACCGAGTTCTACACCTCGCACGAGGCGCTTCTGCTGAACTATGAAGAGGCGTTGACGCGCGAGGATTCGACCCGTCCGGGCGAGTTCTATTCGACCACCGCGCACATGCTGTGGATCGGCGACCGCACCCGCCAGCTCGACGGCGCGCACATCGAGTACATGCGCGGGATCCGCAATCCCGTCGGCCTGAAGGCCGGGCCGTCCATGACCCCGGACGAGCTGCTGCGTCTGATCGAGGCGCTGGATCCCAACAACGACGCCGGCCGCCTGACCGTCATCGCCCGCATGGGCGCCGATGCGGTCGAGGAACACCTGCCCGCCCTGGTGCGCGCCACCAAGCGCGAAGGGCGCAACGTGGTCTGGGCCTGCGATCCGATGCACGGCAATACCGTGAAGGCGTCGAGCGGCTTTAAGACGCGGTCGTTCGATCGTATCCTGCGCGAGGTGCGCGGGTTCTTCGCGGTGCATCAGGCCGAGGGCACACACGCCGGTGGTGTGCATTTCGAGATGACCGGACGTGACGTCACCGAGTGCATCGGCGGCGCCCAGGCGATCACAGAAGCCCGGCTGGGTGATCGCTACCATACGCACTGCGATCCGCGTCTGAACGCCCATCAGGCGTTGGAGCTGGCCTTCCTGATCTCGGAAGGCCTGAAGCAGGAGCGGACCCTGGGTAAGCTGGCCGCCCCCGGGCTGGCCGCCGTGAGTTAGACGGGGCAGAAACGGCCCCGGGGAGTCGTCATGGATACCATCCCGTCGGACGCCGCCGAGAGCCTGGGCTCCACTTGGCCGCACCCGAACCTCGTGCCGTCCTGGACCGATGTCTATTTCGTGCGAACGCGCGAGATCGTCCGGCGCTTCGGAGACTGCCGGGTCACCTACGCCATCTTCATGCGTCGCCCGGTGGTGTATGCGCCCCGCCTTGCGTTGACGTGGTTGCGGGCGATGGCGGACGCGCGCGGGTTCACCGTGGACGTCGAGGAGAACTACCGCGAAAGCCAGTGGGTCGGCGCCGGCGAGCCCATGATGTACATCTCCGGCTCTTTGGCCGGACTGGTGGACCTGGAAACGCTCTTCCTGCAAAAGCTGGGGGCCTGCGGGGTCGCCGCCTACAACGCCTTCTCGATGAGCGCGGAACTGCCGAACGTGGCGTTCCTGGCCATGGACGCGCGCCATTGCGCGGGCACCGAGATGGCGGAGCTGATGGCCTACGCGGCCTCGGTCGGGTCCAGCCGCGCGCGGCGCAAGGCGAAGGCGAAGGGCTTCGTCGGCAACGCCACGGACGCTACGGCCCATTTCTTCGAGCAGTCGGCCGGCCTCGGCACGATGCCTCACGGCCTGATCGGCTATGCGGATTCCACCCTGCGCGCCGCCGAGATGTTCCATGAGACGTTTCCGGATGTGCCGTTGACGGTGCTGGTGGACTACTACGGCCAGGAGGTCTCCGACGCGCTGGCCGTATGCCGGCGGTTCCCGGAATTGGCTGCGGCCGGCCGGTTGAGCGTCCGTCTCGACACCCACGGCGGACGGTTCATCGAACACCTGGATACGCAGAAATCCTACGAGGTCCTGGACCGGCATTGTCCGGACGCCATCCGGGGCTACCGGTCGGAGACCGAGCTGCGCTATCTGATCGGAACGGGGGTCTCGGCCGCCGCCATCTGGCATATGCGCGAAACGCTGGATGAGGCGGGCTTTCCCAACACGCGCATCGTGGCCTCGTCGGGCTTCGGCCCGGCCAAGTGTCGCGTCATGGGCTACGCCCGGGCGCCGATCGACGTGATCGGCACCGGCAGTTATCTGCCCGAGAACTGGAACGAGACCTACGCCACGGCGGACATCATCGCCTACGACGGCACCCCGCGCGTTAAGGTCGGCCGTGAGTTCCTGCTGCGCCGGCTGGAGGACGAAGGCACACCGGGTTAGGGTCGGCCAGAGGCGTCCTCGCCGGCCGGTATCTTCAGCAAGGGTCTCAAGCGAGCGTCTCACGCGGGGTGGTGGGCGCGCGGCGGGGCGGCGTCCACTCGACAGCGCGTTGGCGTGGCGCGCCGCCTCACATTTGAACCCGCGCATGCGGGCCAAATGTGAGGCGATCGGCTTTATCCCGACTCTCCGGTGTCGCCGACTCCGAGCGTGCGGGTCAGGTCGAACACGCGCCGCCGCACCTGGGGATCGGCAATGCGATAGTAGGACCGCACCAGTTCCAACGTTTCGCGCCGTGCCAGCGGGTCGGGATCGGCGCCCTCGTGGAGCGTATGCAACGAGCCATTGCCGCCGGTGAGGTTGCGCGGGCTCAGGGCGGATGTGGTGTCGTCCATCTCCTCGAAAAAGTAGCCCATGGGAACGTCCAGCACGTGGCTGAGGTCCCAGAGGCGACTGGCACCGATGCGGTTGGCGCCGCGTTCATACTTCTGCACCTGTTGGAACGTCAGCCCGATTGCCTCGCCGAGGCGCTCCTGACTCATGCCCAGCAGCGTCCGGCGCAAGCGGACGCGGCTTCCAACATGCACGTCAACGGGATTGGGTTGTCCCGAAGGGGTTCGCCCGCGGCTGGACCGCCGCGGTGTCTGCGAATGTTGCTCCGCCATGCTTGTTGCCTTGTGGAATACGGTGACCTACGCGACGGTAGTCGTTCCGCGAGTGCGTCGACCGAATTTCTGCCGATGCGGGACGATTCTGCACGTATTAATGGGGTAATGTTAGGTACCGGCGGGCACAGGGTCAACGAGAAACCTGTAATTTTCTGCAAGTCGGCGAGTTGGGTTGAGAATCGCGGGTGGTATTCAACGTTACGCTACAGTCGCAGTTCTTTATGATTGTATAGCGCAACAGCAACGATGAAAAAGAGTGCTGCCGCTATTGGAAGAGCGTTCCCAAGACGGGCAAACACTGTGGACCTTAGCGCTCCGGGCAACGCGGCGTCGATCGTGCCGCGTGTGCCCAGAGCAAGGCGGGCCGTCACCCGGCCCAGAGGATCGACCACGCCCGAGATGCCGGTGTTTGCCACGCGCACCAGCGGCAAACCCTCCTCGACGGCCCGCAGGCGCGCCGTGGCGAAGTGCTGATGGGGGCCCGGGCTCAGGCCATACCAGCCGTCGTTGGTCAGGTTCAGCATCCAGGCCGGGCGATCATCCGGGCGGACCACGGCGCCGGGGAAAATGACCTCGTAGCAGATCAGGGGCGCGACCGGAGGCAGGCCCTTCAGCCGCAGCGTGCGGGGGCCGGGGCCGGGCGTGAAATCCACGCGGCCCGGGGTGATCTTCTGCACGGGCAGAACATCGGCGAAGGGCACGTATTCGCCGAACGGGACCAGATGCGCCTTGTCGTAGGTGTCCCGGATGGAGCCGTCCGGCGCGATGGCCATGAGGCTGTTCCAGACCTGGAACGGCACCTGACCCGGGGTGGTCACGCGCGGGGCGCCCGTGATGAGCAGGCCGTCGGTGGGCGCCGCGTCGGCGGCCATGAACCGGTGCACCACGTCGGCGTTGAGCGGGAAGGCGGACGCCGTCTCGGACCAGATGACATGCGTGACGGCGTCGAAACCCGGTTGCCGGCTGAGCGCGACCTGGTCGATCAGGTTCAACTCGCGGCGGGCTGGGTCCCACTTCTCGGTCTGGCTCAGGTTGGGCTGCACCAGCCGCAGCCGTACGCCCTCCACCGTCCCGGGGTCCACCGTTGCCAGCCGCACCGCGCCCCAGGCGCTCAGCCCGGCCAGCGGCGCCACCGCCACGACCAGCGCGGTGAGCGAGCGTGCCGCGGATCGCGCGTCGCCTAGCACTGCTGGCGCCGCGAGGGCCATCACCGTCAGCCCGCTCAGGCCCAGCGCGCCGATCAGGCTCGCGCTCTGCACCGCCGGGGGGAGCGGCATCCAGACGGTACCCAGCATGTTCCAGGGAAAGCCCGTGGCCACCCACATGCGCAGCCATTCCGCCAGCACCCATG
This sequence comes from Roseospira marina, assembly GCF_014197855.1. GTDB lineage: Bacteria > Pseudomonadota > Alphaproteobacteria > Rhodospirillales > Rhodospirillaceae > Rhodospira > Rhodospira marina. The sequence continues at coordinate 124,095 of NZ_JACIGJ010000011.1, read as the reverse complement.
TGGCGGCGAGCACACCGATCCGGGCGGCGTGGCCCGGACGCCAGAGATACCCGGCGAGCGCGGTGCCGGCGCCCATGAAGAGGGCCAGGACGGCGCTCAGGCCACCGACCGCGAACGGGATCATCCAGCCGAAGGCCGCCGCGTCCACCAACAGGGCGTAGGCGATCCAGTGGATCCCGACGACGAAGAAGCCGAAGCCGAACCACCAGCCGGTGCCGAAGCCGCCCCGGAGCGGCCGCTCCACCCCGTCGAGCAGCCAGACCAGCCCGATCAGCGCCACAGCCAGGGCGGGGAGGATGTGAAAGGGGGGCAGGGCCAGCGCCGCGAGGGCACCCAGCCCGCAGGTCAGGCCCCGGCGGCGCCAGCCGCGCAGCCCCGCAACCCAGCCGGCCAGCCGCGCGCGGCGTGTCGGCGCGGTCACGAGCCGCCGTTTCCGTTGCGCGTCGGCTCGCTAACCTCCGGCGGCAGATTGCGCAGGCGTAGGCGTTTGATCCGGCGAGGGTCGGCCTCCAGCACCTCGAACTCCAGCCCGCTGTCGTGGACCAGCAGTTCACCCCGGCTGGGGACCCGCCCGGCCAGACGGAACACCAGCCCGGCCAGGGTATCGGTCTCCTCGCGCTCCTCCTCGGACAGGATAGCGCCGAAGCGCTCCTCGAACTCTTCCAGGTCGAAGCGCGCATCGGCGATCACCGATCCGTCCTCCTGGACGGCAAGTTCCGGCTCGACCTCGCCGTCGTGCTCGTCCTCGATCTCGCCGACGATCTGCTCGACCAGATCCTCGATAGTCACGAGGCCGTCGATGCCGCCGTACTCGTCCACCACCAGCGCCATATGTGTCTTCTTCAGCCGCATCTCCAGCAGCAGATCCAGCACCCGGATGGACGGCGGCACGAACAGCACGGGGCGCGCCAGCGCAACCACGTCGGGCTGTTCGCCGCGATGCAGGTGCGGAATCAGATCCTTGATGTGGACCATGCCGGCCGTGTCGTCGAGCGAATCCCGGTACACCGGCATGCGGGAGTGCCCCTTCTCCGCCATCAGCGTGGCGATTTCGGGCAGGGTCGCGGAGTCCCCCAGCGCCACGATGTCCGGCCGGGGCACCATCACGTCCTCGGCGGTCATATCGCGCTGGTGCAGCACGTTGGCGATCAGCAGGCGTTCGTGCGCGTCGATGGGCAGTTCCGCCTCATCGCGCGTTTCGATGATCTCTTCCAGGGTGCCGCGCACCGAGCCATCGCCGTTGCCGCGGCCGCGAAACAGGCCGCGCAACCAGTCGCCCAGGCTTTCGCCGGAGCCGTCCGTTAAGCCGTCGGGCGTGCGCTCCAACGCCGGGTCGCCGTCCGTGGGGCCGTCGCGTTCGGGATCGGCCGGCGGGCTGGCGCCCGGCGTTCTACTCGGTGTCGGGTCGTCGTTCATCGTCTCCAGTCCCAGGGTCCCGGTCCGGCGCGTGAGGATCGGCGATGCCAAGCCCGGCCAGAATACGGGTTTCCAGGCCTTCCATGGCCTCGGCCTCGTCATCGTCCTGGTGGTCATAGCCCAACAGGTGCAGAACGCCATGCACCACCAGATGAGATAGGTGATCGGCCAGCGCCTTGCCATCACGGGCCGCTTCGTCCCGCGTGGTTTCGAAGGCGACGATGACGTCGCCCAGCATTTCCGGCTCCGGATCCGGGTCGAGCGGGTCGCCGTCGACCACGGGCGGCAGCACGCGGCCGTCCTCGCCCTCCAGCGCGGCGAAGGACAGCACGTTGGTCGGCTTGTCCTGGCCCCGGAAATCGCGGTTCAGGGCGTGCACGCTGGCATCGTCCTCCAACGCGATGCACAGTTCGACCACCGGCTGGGTCGCGAGCATCGCCGCCAGCGGTGACCCGGCCAGGCCACCTTCAAGGGCGGCGCGGGCCGCCCGTTCGCACAGGGCGACCGGTCCCTTGACGGCCTTGCGCCAGGGTGGGGACTCGATCACGACATCAATGTCGAGGTCCGGCACGGCGGCCGGATCGGGCACGGGAATGGGGGAGGTCATCGACGCGGAGTCCGGTTTGCAGCCTCGGCGCCGAGCTTACGGTCCCGTTCGTCGTAGGCCTTGACGATCCGGGTCACCAGGTCGTGGCGCACGACGTCGCGGTGGGTGAACGAACAGACGGCGACGCTCTCCAGTCCCTCCAGCGTGTCCAGCGCGTCATGCAGGCCGGACCGGGCCCCAAGGGGCAGGTCGATCTGGGTCATATCGCCGGTCACGATCATGCGGGAGTGCTCGCCCATGCGGGTCAGGAACATCTTCATCTGCGTGGGCGTCGTGTTCTGCGCCTCGTCCAGGATGATGCAGGCGTTGGCCAGGGTGCGCCCCCGCATGAAGGCGAGCGGCGCGACCTCGATCTCGCCTGCTTCCATGCGCCGCATCACCTCGTCGCCCGGAAGCATCTCGTAAAGCGCGTCGTACATCGGACGCAGATAGGGATCCACCTTTTCGCGCAGGTCGCCCGGAAGAAAGCCGAGCCGTTCACCCGCCTCGACCGCTGGGCGCGACAGGATGATGCGATCCACCGCCCCCGTCATCTTCAGCGCCACGGCGTGGGCGATGGCGAGATAGGTCTTGCCCGTGCCCGCCGGTCCCAGGCCGAACACCAGCTCCGCCCGGGCCATGGCCTGGATGTAGCGCGCCTGGGCAGGGGAGCGGGCCTCGATGGTGCGCTTACGGGTGCGCAGGATGGGGGCGGGGCCGTCGTCCAGCGCGGAGGGCTCCAGCCCCATGCGCACGGCGGCGTCGACATCGGCCTTGGTCACGTCGCGGCCGGCGCGGGCGCGGGCGTACAGCGAGTCGAGCGCGCGCACGGCGGCGTCGACCCCGGCCGAGGAGCCGCCCACCACCGTGATTTCGTTGCCGCGCGTGGGCAGCGACACGCCGAGGCGGGCTTCCAGATGGTCCATGTTCTCGCTGCCGGGGCCGAAGACGACCTGAAGGGCGCTGTTGTCGGCGTAGGTGCGGACCGCCTGAGCCGCAGTACCGGTCAAGACCGCGCCCCCACGGCCTGGGCCGGGTGTGTGGTGTCGTCGGCGTCGTCGATCAGGCGCCCGGACAGGCTGTTGGGCCGGCCCTGGTCGATGACCACGCGCCGCACGGTGCCCAACACGCCCTCGGGGGCGTCCACATGGACCGGCTGCATGAAGGGGCTGCGCCCGACCAACTGACCTGGATGCTTGCCGAGGCGGTCGAACAGAACGTCCATCTCCAACCCCTCGGAGCGCCGGTTGAACGCGACCTGCTGGGCGTTCAACCGGTCCTGGAGCGCGGCCAGCCGGGCGGCTTTCTCCGGCTCGGGCACCTGACCGGGCATGGTGGCTGCCGGTGTGCCGGGCCGGACACTGTACTTGAACGAATAGGCCTGCACGAAGCCGATGGTGTCCACCAGATCCAGGGTTGCCTGTGCTTCCGCCGCCGTCTCGCCGGGGAACCCGACGATGAAGTCGGACGACAGCGCCAGATCCGGGCGCGCGGTGCGCAGGCGGTCGACGATGCGCCGGTAGGCGTCGGCGTCGTGGCCCCGGTTCATGGCCTTCAGGATGCGGTCGGCGCCGGACTGCACCGGCAGATGCAGGAACGGCATCAGCGCGGGCACCTCGGCATGGGCGGCGATCAGGTCGTCGTCCACGTCGCGCGGGTGACTGGTCGTGTAGCGGATGCGGGTGATGCCGTCGATCTCCGCCAGGGCGCGGATCAGGCGGCCCAGGCCCCAGACGGTGCCGTCCGGGGCGTCGCCGTGGTAGGCGTTCACGTTCTGGCCGAGCAGTGTGACCTCGACCGTGCCGGCGGCGGCCAGGGCGCGGGCCTCGGCCAGCACGTCGGCCACCGGGCGGGAGTACTCCGCGCCGCGCGTGTAGGGCACGACGCAGAACGTACAGAACTTGTCGCAGCCCTCCTGGATCGACAGGAACGCGGCCGGGCCGCGCGCGCCGGCGGCGGGCAGGTGGTCGAACTTCGCATCCACCGGGAAATCGGTGTCGAGCTGCGCCGTGCCGGCGCGGCTGAGGCGGGCGATCATTTCCGGCAGCCGGTGATAGGTCTGCGGGCCGAGCACCAGATCCACGAACGGGGCCCGGGCCAGGATCTCCTCGCCCTCCGCTTGGGCGACGCAGCCGGCCACCCCAAGGATGGTGCGGCCACCGCCCCGGGCTTCGCGCGCGGCGCGCATCTGGCGCAGGCGACCCAGTTCCGAAAACACCTTCTCGGCCGCCTTCTCGCGGATGTGGCAGGTGTTCAGAATCACCATGTCGGCGTCGGCCGGGTCGTCCGTGGTGGCATAGCCCAGCGGCGCCAGGACATCCGCCATCCGGGCGGAGTCGTAGACGTTCATCTGGCAGCCGTAGGTTTTGATGCAGAGCGTCTTGGTCGCCAAGGCGAGCGTTCGCGCGGCTCGGGCCGCGTCCTCAAGTCGGGGGAGCGTTCCGGAAACGGGCGGACGCTCCCGTGTCGTGCCACCGCGCGGGCGGATCCCGGGAGCGGATATCGTGTTGAAAGCCGGAAGGTGAGCGGGGGCCGCCGGGTTGTCAAGCCGGCATGCGCCCCGTCGCACCATCACCGGGGTGTAATGATCATCTGAGCCGCCGGGCCACGGGCCCGCAGGGCCGGCTGGTACATCGACTCGACGAAGACGCCCGGCATGGTGAACACCCCCGGGGTCACCGCGCGGACCAGATAGGCCACCGTGAACCCGGTGTGGTCGCGCCCGATGGGCAGCGCCGCCACGAACCGGTCGTCTCGCAACTCCACATGGGCCGGCGTATCGAGGTCCGGCAGCCAGTCCAGGCCGGCGGTCGATCGGCCATCGCCGACGGCGGCGTTCTCCAGCACGAGACCCGCCGGCAGCAGGTCGACCACCAGCGCTTGATGGGTCTCGTCGTCGCCCAGGGCCTGCGGGTCCACGGTTTCGCCGGAGATCACGGCGACCATCAGGTCCGACTGACCGACCATCACCGGGTCGACGCGCTGGCCGTCCAGGTCATAGAACACGCGGCTGATGGTCAGGCCGTGGTCCTCCGCGGGGGGCGGGGCGCTCGGAATGCCGTCGCCCGCCACCACCATCGTCACGGTGCCGTCGCCGGTGTTGGTGACCGACACGGCACCGGAGGCCGCGTCCGCGCCGGGCCGGACCAGCGCCCGACCGGTGCCGAGGGGCACCGTCTCGGCGCCCGCAACGGAGACGGACAGGGGCCCCTGAAGCGCTTGAAGCGCGGCGGCGGCCTGTACCAGCCGCGCCTGCTCCTGCGTGCTCAGCCACGGTTGGCCGGCGCGGGCGTCCGCCAGCGCCTCGGCCTCGGCCAGCGGATCCCCCAGGCCGCTTTCGGCCATCAGGGCGACCGTCGCCGCGACATCCCGCAGGGTGGAGCCATAGGGGCGCGGGATATCCGCCGCCTGCTCCGCCGTCAGGGACGAGAGCTGAAGCCGGGCTTGGTCCGTCGCCGCAAACGCCGAGCGGGCGCGCGCGGTGTCGCCGATCATGGCGAGCGCCGCGCCCAGGTGGGCGCGCGGCAACGGCCCCGGCAGGCGGTTCAGGTCGGCGTCGTGGACGTAGCGCAGGGCGCCCGGATCGACCTCGCCGGCCAGGGCGAGCACATAGAGCGCGTAGGCGCGCGCGGGCAGGGCCTCGTCGGCGTAATCCAGGCCCAGGACCGTGCTTTCCAGGAATCCGAGCGCCCGGTCAAGCGCGAACGGCGGCACCGTATGGCCCGTGTTGCGGGCGCGCAGCAGGAACTCCGTGGCATAGGCGGACAGCCACTCCTGACGCTCCCCGCCGCCCCACAGGCTGAACCCGCCGTCGCCGCGCTGCATGGCGACCACGCGGGCGATGGCCTCGTCAATGCGGTCCTTCAGCGCATCGGGGTCGGAGGGATCGACCACGCCGACCGCCGCCGCGACGTCCGCCACCATCAGCAGGGGCAGGGCGCGGCTGACGGTCTGCTCGACACAGCCGTAGGGGTAACGGTCCAGGTCGCGCACCAGACTGGCCAGACGCAAGTCCGGCAGCGTGGACAGGCTGACGCTCAGGCTGGCGGTGCCCGGAGCGAAGCCGTCCAGTACGCCGCGGTTGAGCGGCTGGCTCTGGCCCGGGGCGAGCCGGTACGTCCGGGCGCGGGTTTCGCGTGCCGCCGCCGGCCGCGTGGACAGCCCCCACGCTTGCGTGGTGGTGGCGCCGTTCGGATCGGTCACGGCCAGGGTCACCCGGCCGCCGCCGATCGTGTCGCCCTTCAGAGTCACCACATGGTCGCCGCGGCCGCCGGCCGGGATGGGCAGGGTCGCGGTTCCACCCGCGTCCACGGTGACACCGCCCTCGGTGGTCACGGCCACGCGCCAGTCACCGGCCGGGCCGTCCACATTGTCCAGGGTCAGATGCATGGCCGCCCGGTCTTCCGGCGCCAGGAACCGGGGCAGGGTGACCAGCGTGACCATGGGATCCCGGATCGTCACGGAGGCTTCGCCATGACCGACGCCGCGCGCGTCATAGGCCGCCGCCATCACCCGGACCCGCCCGTTGAAGGCGGGGATGTCCACGCGCACGGTCGCCGTGCCGTCGGCGTCCAATTCCACCGGGCCGGAGAAGACCGCCAGCGGCTCGACCGTCTTGTCGGGCAATCCCGGCGCGTGGCGCCCGGCTGCGTCGCCGCCGGTGCGCAACTGGCCCAGGGTGGCGTCGCGGCCATCGATCAGGGCGCCATAGGCGTCCCGCAGCTCCACGCCCAGACGGCGCTTGCCGAGGAAGAAGGCGTCCGGCTTCGGGGTCGCGAACCCGGTCAGTTGCAGGATGCCCTCGTCGACCACGGCGACCGTCACCCGGGTGTCGGGGCCCGCGTGCGCCACCGACACCGGGATCGTGAGCGGGCCACGCGGGCGGATCGTCTCCGGCGGATCGAGCGTCACATCCAGGGTACGGTCTGCCGTGTCCACCGCCACCCAGTGCACGCCCACGGCGCGGCCGGGGCCGCGTTCGGTGTCGGTGCCGGGGCGGAACAGCGAGACGGCGACGTAGGCGCCGGCGCCCCAATCCTCGGTGACCGGGATCTCGATCACGCGACCATCGGCGGGCACGGACACCGAGCGGGCGTCCAGCACGTCCTGGCCCAGCACCGTCACCAGGGCCTCGCCCGCGAACGGCGGGTCGAGCGAAAGCCGCGCGGTCTGACCCACGGCGTAGGTGGCGTGTTCGGCCGTCATGCGCAGGGTGTCCGGCGTGTCCTGGGCGCTTGGCCCCGGCACGCGCCAGCCGGCGTAGAAGCGGTGGCTGGTGACCGCGCCGCTCTCCAGATCCGCGACCTCGACGCGGAAGCGGCCCCAGCCGGACACGGGCAGGGTGACGTCGACCGTGCCGTCGGGGCCGGTGACGATGTCGCGGGCGTCAATGCGGCGGTCGCGCACCACGGCGCTATACCGCCAGCCGTCGCCCTCGCGGTACCACTGATAGTCCCAGTCCTCGGCGTACAGGAACACGCGCAGGCTGCGGTCCGGGACCGCGTCGCCCGCCGCGTCCATGGCCAGAACGCGGTAGCCGGCGGACTCGTCCTCGTCGATGCGGCTGTCCTCGAACAGTGGGTCCAGGCCCACCATGGTGTCGGTGAGGCGGACCGGGATGCTCACCGCCCGGTTGGTCGGACGTCCGCCCGGCTCCAGCACGGTGGCGCGGACCAGGGCGGACAGCGGCAGGCTCGTGTCCGGGGCGTCGCGCAGCAGCGCCTCGACCCGGGTGCGGCCCTCGTCGTCGGTGTCGGCGATGGTCAGGTCTTCACGCCAGGGCTCGAAGCTCTCGGTGGTCAGACCGAAGACGTAGTCCGCCCGCTCCGCCCCGAACGGCTGCGGGTCGTGCCGCAGCACCAGTTCGGCCTCGGCAGCCAGTCCGGCGGCGGGCGCGCCGTACAGATAGCGCGCCTCCACGCCGATCGGCACCGTGTCGCCCGGGCGTAGGACGGTATTCTCCGGTGCATCCAGCAGCACCTCCATGCGCGCCGGTACGAAGTCCTCAAGCTGCACGGTGACGCGGCCGATGGCCGGACCGTCCGGTTCCGCATGGGCGGTGATGGTCCAGACGCCGGTGCGGTCGCTGTCGCTGGTGGGCAAGCGCAGCCAGCCGCCGCCGCCGGAATCCAGCCGCACCACCTCGCGTCGGACCTCGACCCCGTCCGGCCGCATGACCTTGAGCGTCAGGGGCAGGTCGGTGACGGCGCGCGCCCGGTCGTCGCGCAGCAGGGCCATCATCTCGATGGTCTCGCCGGGCCGGTAGATGCCGCGCTCCAGATACAGAAAGGCGTCCAGCGGCCCCGGCGCATCGCGCCCGCCCACACCCCGGTCAGACAGGTCCAGCGCCGGCCGCCCCAGGTCAAGCAGGGCGTGGTCCGATCCGTCGGGCGCGGTGGCGGTGACATGGCTGGGCCGCGCGCCGCCGTCGCCCCGGAGCAGACCGGCGGGCAGCCGGGCCAGGCCGGTCGCATCCGTGGTGGCGGTGCCGAGCACGTCGTTGTTGCGGGCGATCAGGGCGACCTCGACCCCGGACTGCGGCTGCCCGGTCTCCAGCGAGCGCGCGGCGACCACCAGCTCGCGGTCGCCGTGGTAGGCCTGAAGGCCCAGGTCCGTGACCAGCACCCACTGGGTGGGCCGGTCCCGCCAATGCGGGGGGGGGCGCGAGGCGATGGTCGCGGTGACGGCGTACAGGCCCGGTTCGGGGTTGGGCACCGCCTTCGCGAACGGCACGGCGGCGCGCTGCTGGCGGTTGGCTTCGTTCGGTAGGTCCATGGCGCCGGACCAGACCAAGGTGCCTGTCTCATCGCCCAATTCATCGGCCGCCCACCCGGACAGGGGGCGGAAGGTCTCGCCCTCGCGCAGGGCGGCGGCGAGGCCGCGCGCGGGGAGGCGGTAGATCGTCAGGTCCACGCGCGCGACGTTCACGCTGTCCAGCGGCAGGCCCTGGCTGCCCCGGGCCGGGAGCACGTAGGACTCCCCGACAAAGGCCACGCGCGGCTCCCGGTTCGGGACGGCGACGCTCCAGGTGCGCGTGTCGGCCAGCGCGGCGCCGTCGGCCAGCGGCAGTCCCGCGCGCAGGGTCACGTCCAGCCGGGTGCCGTGCCGGAAGCCGGACAGGCACAGCGCGTCGGCGTCGACGCGGGCCACGGTGTCGTCGGCGGGGTCGAGGCCCACGAAGTCCTCATAGCGCACCGAGCCGTCGGCGACGGGATCCGCGGTGAAGGTCAGGCAGAGCTCGGGCACGTCGCGTTCGATGCGGCCCGTCATCGTGGCCAGGACGGGCGCGTCCCCGGCCACCGCCCGCAGGCGGTCGCGTGTGTCGGCGTCGTCCCCATAGGCCAGCGCGGCCTGATACAGTGGCACGGCGAGGTCGGGTTCGCCCACGGCCTCGGCCACGTCGCCGAGGATCCGCAGGGCGCGGCGGTGCCCGTCGTCACTGCCGGCCACGCCATAGGCGGTCCAGGCGGCCAGAACGCCGTCGCGGGACTGCGGGTCTTGCGTCAAGCGCAGGCGCGCCAGCGCGCGCCACCGGTCGGCATCGTCATCGCCGCCGGCGTCGATATAGTCCTCCAGCGCGGCGATTGCGGCGGCGGGATCGTCGGCCTCCTGGGCTTCGCTGTAGCGGTCCAGGGCGTCGCGGCGCGTGCTCCACTCCTCGTCGGCCACCGTGTCGCGCGCGCGCAGCCCGTGGGCGTACGCGCGGGCGTCGCGGGAGAGCACCCGCAGGCGGTCGATGGTGGCGAGTTGGGTGACCAGCGGCGAGGCCTCGGCCGGCAGGTCGTTGGCCCGGGCCGAGCTGGCGGCTCCGGCGCCTGCGGCGAGGACGCCGCAGACCAGACACAGACAGGCCAGGGCGTGCCGCAACGGGCCCCCAACCGGCGTGGACATCCGATGCGCGGTGATGTGCGCGGTCGTATGCGCAGTCATGGGCGCCGCCTCCCCTTCGACACGGTGTCTCGGTTGTGCCCCGGTTTATCCGGGGCCGCGAGTCTGATACCGGGCGATTGTGGCGGGGGTGGGATGACGCTCCAGGCGTGGCTTTCGTCGGTCCCTGGGGCGCTCAAGCCGCCTGACTGGCCCGGCCGGAGATCAGCAGGCCGTACAGGGCCTCGGGCGTCTCGGCCCCGCGCAGTTTCTCGCACATGCCCCGGTCGCGCAGCAGGCGCGACACACGGGCCAGGGCTTTCAGATGGTCCGCCCCCGCGCTTTCCGGCGCCAGCAGCAGGAAAATGAGGTCCACCGGCTGGTCATCGATGGCATCGAAGTTGATCGGCCGGGCTAGGCGCGCAAACACGCCATGCATCGAGGAAACAGAGGCCAGGCGCCCATGCGGGATGGCGATGCCATTGCCGACGCCGGTCGTGCCGAGCCGTTCGCGTTCCAGGAGCACATCAAACACGACCCGCTCGTTCAGGCCGGTCATCTCGGCAGCCCGCCGAGCCATGGCCTGGAGCGCCTGCTTCTTGCTGGTCACCTTGAGCGGCACCATCACGCCCTCGGGCGCAATCAGATCCGAAATATCCATCACTGACCTTTCGCAGACGACGCGTGAACAACGTTCAGGACCAGTCCTTCAGACTGGTGTGCAGAGGGGCACCGATGAGGGTGTGGCGACACGCGCCTGGGCCATGGTCGCGGCCCGGTACGACCCCGGGGCCGCCGAGAGGCTGCCGGGGGGCTGCCGGGGGCGCACACATGTGCCCGCCGTGACGCCAGGCGTCAAGTCCCTCGTTCCGGCGGCGCGGTGCCGCGCGGGTGTCCTCCCTTTTCGGCGCTGGTTTTGTATCGGTTGGAGGATAAATCTCCTTCCTCTGACGGGGGGCCTTCCACCGCACCGTGTGCGATGTGTGCGTCTAAAGGGGCCGTCAACCATTCCCTCAACCTGCGTCGGACGCGTCGTTCATGCAAGCAAAATCAGTACGGACTCAAACTGTTCGCAGGCGTACAAAGTGCGGTCGACGGCCCTTTTTTTGGGGGCTCACGTCGGATTTGCAGGCCTGCGGATGTCTTTGGCATCATAACAGATGCGATACAGGTCCCGGTGCCCCGGGGGGGGCGCGGCCGACTCGTTCCGGGTGAGTTCGAGCGATCGGCGCCATGCAAAGGAGTCACCGCGTCATGGCCCATGACCGCACTGCCGACGCCCCATCCTCGCCGGACCCCGCCTCTCCGGACCCCACATCCCCGGATTGGGTGATGGACGCCGTCCTGCGGCGCGAAGCCGCGCCGGTTCCCTGGCAGGATGCGCTGATCAAGGGCGATCTGGCGGAAACCTGGCTGGGTTCGGTGCGGATCGTGGTGGAGGTGCTGGCCGGCCCGTCGGAGGCTCCGGACCTGCCGGGGGGCTGGCGGGTCGTGCGGGCGTTTTCGACCTACTATCCGGAAGGGGAGGTCGGCACGGCGGCCGTGTCCGACCTGACCCAGCCCCTGGGCCGGGACGCGTTCGACGCGGCCGTGGGGGCGCTGCGAGGCGGGCGCGCCTGATGGCGGCGCCCGTCCGCAGATCCGTTGGTCTCAGCCAGCGGCGACGCCGGGGAAGGGCGCGTTCATCCACACGACGAACGCGTTCAGCGTGAACGCGAACGTCACCCAGCAGATGTACGGCGCCAGAAGCCACGCGCCCAGCCGGCTGCATCGATAGGTCACGACGATCAGCCAGACCACCGACGACCACAGGAACACGTTCTCGATCAGCGACCAGTCCGGCCGTTGCAACACGAAGAACAGATAGCTCCAGCCGATGTTGATGGCCGCGCTGATGAGGTGGACCGTCAACAGCCAGCCCTTGGCGCGCGCCGACGGCCCCCGCTGCCAGGCGATCACGCCGGAGGTGGCCGTGAACAGGTAGATCACGCTCCAGCCGATCGGGAACGCCCAGTCCGGCGGCTGGAACGCCGGTTCATTGAGCGACTGGTACCAGGGGCCGAGGATCGTGAACTGGTCGCCCACCCCGCCGACCACGCCGACGATCAGAAGGGCGACCACAATAGGTTTCCAGATCGGCCCCGGTTGGGGGCGACCTGGGTCGGAGACCGCAGTATCGGTTGTCATGTTGCTTTCACCAGTCCGAGCAGATGCGCCACGTCCTTCAGGAAGATGCGCACGTGTGCCAGCGGGCTCGTCCGGACCAGAGCCTTGTTCATGTACGCTTCCCAGGTCAACCGCTGGACATCGGGATCTTCGCACATGGACACGAAGCGCTCGCGGCGCTTGTCGTTCTTATACCAGAAATTCTGCATCATACCGAGAATCCAGAACACGCGGCCGTGCTCCTTCATGAAGCGCTTGCGGGCGTCCGCAAGATGCACCGCCTTTCCGGTGCGCAGCATGGCATCCACCGCCTCGCCGGCCAGACGGCCGCCGCACATGGCGTAGTAGATGCCTTCGCCCGAGGCCGGGGCCACCACGCCGGCAGCATCGCCGGCCAGCACCACGTCCTTGCCGTTGTCCCATTTCTTCATCGGCTTAAGCGGGATCGGTGCCCCTTCGTAACGCAGGGTCTCGACCTTGTCGAGGCCGGACCGGCGGCGCAGCTCCGCCGTCGCGGCGCGCAGGTCCACGCCCTTCTTCTCGGTGCCCATGCCGATGCTGACGGTGTCGCCGTGCGGGAAGATCCAGCCGTAGAAGTCGGGCGAGATGGTGCCGTCGTAGTACACGTCGCAGCGTTCCGGGTCGTAGCCCGGCGCGGTGCCCGGCTCCGGCGCCTTCACGATCTCGTGGTAGGCGACCACCATCGGCCGCTCTTCGCCGCCCGGAATTTCCTTGCTGGCGATGACGGAACGCGCCCCGTCGGCGCCGATCACGGCCCGGGTGCGGATGCGCTCGGGCGCGGCATCGGTGCCCTGGGGCCTGTAGACCACCACGGCGGTGCCGTCGGTGTCGCGCTCGATACGCTGGTAGGTGCCCACGCGACGGTCGGCACCGGCGGCGGCGGCGCGCTCGCGCAGCCAGGGATCAAACGACTTACGGTCCACCATGCCGACGTAGCCGCTCAGGATCGGCATGTCGATCATGCGCGCGGTCGGGGAGACGATACGCGCGCCCTTGACCGTGCAGACCAGCTTGGACTCGGGGATGGCGAAGTCCTTCATGGCGCGCGGCGGAATGGCGCCGCCACAGGGCTTGATGCGGCTTTCACGGTCCAGCAGAACGACCGAGCGTCCCTTTTGCGCCAGATCCCACGCCGCCGTGGCGCCCGCCGGGCCCCCGCCGACAACCACCACGTCCACGGTATCCACCACGACCAGTCCCCTTTCCGTTCGAATACGTTGTGCCGTTTTGATGCATGAAGCTTCCGCCATCCAGACCCCTAAGCCCGGGAGGCGGCAGGCTCAGGTTCCCAGTTGGTTTTCGGCGACGGAGGCCAGACCGGCGCGCGCGCCGGCGTCGTCCGTCCGGCTCGTTGCCGCGCCGCCGCTGGTGCCGACGCGGGCGGCCAGGACGGCCGCGACGAGGAACAGGACGGCCTCCATCAGGAACACGATACCGTAGGCGTCCGCCATGGCGTCGAAGATCAGGTGTGAGAGGTCGGCCACCAGGGTGCCAACGAAGCTGCCCAGGGCGAAGGCCACGGCCTGCGCTGCGCCCCAGACACCCATGCGGATGCCCTCGCGGTTGGCGGTGCCGGCCCCGGCCAGCCCCATCATGGAACTGACGGCCGCGACGGTGAAGCCGCCGGTCGCCAACCCCATCAGGATCACGTTGAGGCGGAACGGCCAGGTGCCCAGGAATTGGCCGGAGAGCGCCAACCCGCCGAGGGTGAGGGCGGAGGCGATACAGCCGCCGACGGTCCACCACTGCAGGGCCCGGCGGTGGCCGCCGCCCAGCGCGCGGCGGCTGGCCAGGAATCCGACCAGCAGCATGCCGGCCACGGCACCGCCGTGCTGGTTGGCCGTCAATTGCGTGGACTGGCCGACGGTGTAGTCGAAGGCGGCCCCGGCGAAGGGCTCCAGGATCAGGTCCTGCATATTGTAGGCGAACATGGAGACGAACACGAACAGCGCGAACCGGCGGGACTCGGGCTCGTGCCAGACGTCCGCCAGCGTCTCCAGAAAGCCGGGCGTGCCGGCCGAGGCGTCCGCGTCGGGGGCGCCGGTCGGTTCCGCCGTGGCGGCGGCCGTCGGCTTGGGTGTCGGGCGCCGCTCCACGCCCCACAGGGCCGCGACACACACCAGGAACGCCACCGCGCATACGCTGGCCGTCACCCAGACCAGGCGCTCGGGCGAATAGGTGTCGGCGTCGGCGGGCGCGCCGCTGGCCGGGCCCAGGTCGAGCACGGCACCCGCCGTGGCCGAAGCCACGATGAAGCCCACGAACATCATCAGCCACACGATCGTGACGGCCGGGGCGCGGCGCTCCGGTCCGACCTGCTTGGCCAGCAGGGCGAGGAGGTTGGTGCCGCCAGCCCCCACGCCGATGCCGATCACCACATAAGACGCGACGGCGGCGATCAGGCCCAGGGTCGGCTCGGTGCTGATCCAGGCCGTGGACAGGCCGGCGCCGGTGACGCCCAGGGCCAGCAGGCCCATGCCGCCGAGGATCCACGGTGTGCGCCGGCCTCCCACGTCGGAGCCGTGGCCCCAGCGTGGGCGCAGGAACTGAAGCCCCTCCCGCAGCGCGACCAGGGCGCCGGGCACCATCGCGGCCAGGCCCAACTCGACCACCATCACCCGGTTGAAGGTGGAGGTCGTCAGCACGACCATGGCCCCCAGGGCGGCCTGCACCAGCCCCAGCCGGGCGATGGACAGCCAGCTCATGCCCGGGCCGCGTTCGGATGTCATGACAGGGCGCTCGCGATCATGGGATCGAACCGCAGCGCAAAGGCGCTGATCATCATACCGGACACATAGAAGGGCACGCCGATGCCGCTGTAGCCGCGCGCGTTCTTCACCGGGTCCCTCAGGAACCACACCATGAGCAGGCCCTGCACCACCAGCAGGCCGACAATGGCCAGCGCGTGCCAGGGGTGTCCCCAGGACAGCAGGAGGCCGATGACCACCACCTGCGGAAGGGCCATGACCCAGCAGGCCACGCGCGCCGACCCGTCGGCGCCGAGCTGCACCGGCAGCGTCCGCACGCCGAGTTGGGTGTCGCCTTCGATGGCCTTGAAGTCGTTCAGGGTCATGATGCCGTGGGCGCCGATGCCGTACAGAACGGCCAGCGCGATAATGCCCCAGTGCGGTAGGCCCGCGGTCATGATGGCCGCCCCGGTGAACCATGGCAGGCTTTCATAGCACAGGCCCACGGCGCCGTTGCCCCACCAGCCGTTCAGCTTCAACCGGAACGGGGGCATGGAATAGGCCCAGGCCAGCGCGAGCCCGAACAGGCCGGCGTACAGCACCCAGATTCCCAGCACCCAGGCCAGCGCCAGCGACAGGCCGGTCATGATGAAAGACAGATACAGGCCCCAGCGTCCGGGAATCCGCCCGGAGGGGATCGGCCGGTCCGGCTCATTGATGGCGTCGACATGGCGGTCGAACCAGTCGTTGACCACCTGGCTGGTGCCGCAGACCAGGGGACCCGCGAGCAATACACCGCCCAGAATCACCAAAAGGTTGGGTGCGACGGGGTGTCCCGACGACACGATGCCGCAGGTGAAGGCCCACATGGGCGCGAACCACGTGACGGGATGCATCACCTCAAGGATCGCGGACGGCTGGATGCGTTGCATGGGCGGACAGTAGGTGGAGGCCATGGTTGCGTCAATCCAAACTGACACTCACGACTCGCGCCCCGGGACCCGTCGAAATGGGGTCCGAAGGGCCGCCCGAGCCGACTCGGGAGCGCGGGAAGGGGGCGGGGCGACTGCTCTCACGTTGAGTCGTGAGGAGAGAGGTCGCCAAGGTTGTAGCGCCGCAGCTTCACGTACAGACTTTGGCGGCTGAGACCAAGCATCTCGGCGGCGGAGGCGCGGTTGTCGCCGGTCAGCTCCAGGGCCGCCTGGATGCACAGCTTCTCGATCATGTCGTTGGTCTCGCGAATGATCTCCTTCAAAGAGACGCGGCCGACCAGTTCGGTAAGCTGCTCCACCGAGCGCGGCACGGTTACGGCGGCGACTCCGCTTTCCCCGACACCGTCACGCTGCGAGGCGGCGCGCACAATGAAGCCCAGGCATGGCCGGTCGGCGTGCGGGACGGCGACCGCCGAGATTTCCACCGGTGTGCTGGCGCCGACGTCGCCGTGCACCACGGTGGAGAACTGCCGCACCGTCTCCAGCTCCCGCAGGTTGGCGATCAGCGGGGGCATGTCAACGCCCTGGCGCCCAATAAAGCGGCCGAGTGGGCGGCCCCGCACCTGCGCCTCGGTGGCGACCTGCGCATAGTCCAGAAAGGCGGTGTTGGCCGACAGGATGACCCCGTCCAGGTCGGTGACCACGATGCCGTCAGGCGCGCTGTCCACAACGTCCAGCACGCGGGCGCGGGCGTTGGTGACCAGGGTGCCGTCGGTGCCCACGACCCGGGGCGCCAGCCGCACAAGAAACTGTACGGTGCGCTCGAACCGGAACAGCGCCGCCGAAACCATGACCTCGCGTTTGGCGGGCCCCAGCCGCACGATCACGTCCTCGCCGCGTCCAATGGCGCGGACGCTGGCGAGGAGGGTTTCGATGGCGTCGGCGTCCTCGGCCTCGATGCCGTGCGGGAACACCCGGCCGACGAGACTCCGGCCGGTGTCACCGAACACCTCGTGGGCGGTGGGATTCGCCTCAATGATGCGTCGCGAGGCCGAATCGACGAACAGCACCGCCTCCGACGACAGCTTGAACAGCAGCCGGTAGCGGGTTTCCAAGTGGCGTAGACGGTTGTAGTCGCGCTCGACGGTCTGCTGGGCGATCAGCAGCCGCTGCTGCATGGTCGCGACGGAGCGCAGGTCGCGCCCGATCGCCACGACCCGCGTGCCGCCAGATTGATCACCGGTCCCGACTCCCGTTCCGGAGCGCCCGGGCGCCGCGAGCCGGATGGCGGTGTACAGAACCGGGATATCGGCTCCTTCGCCGGCGGGATAGGTGATCTGGCGCCACGCCGTCGGGATGTCGGCCAGGGCGTCGTTGAGCAGAGCGGTCACCTTGGGTCGGCTGTCCTCGCTGACCGTTTCGGCCCAGGGGCGGCCCAGCCAAGCCCCCGCGCCGCCCGCCAGAAAGTCGGGCTTTCCGAACGCGACATCCCGAACAATGCCGGATTCGTCCAGGATCAGCGAGACATCGGCCGATGCCGTAATGACCTTGGCCGCCAAATCGGCGTCGAGGTCTCCCAAGGAGGTTCTTGGCGCGCTGAACTGGTGCACAAATCCCCTCGCCCATGCGGGAGCCCCGATCGGACCCGCATGCTCAGTCTTGCTCCAGGACGCCGACGAGCAGTTCCTCCGCCCGTTCGACCGCCTCCAGAGCGGTTTCAGCCACAGCGTCTGCACCCAAATGGGCGAGGCTTTCCGCCGGACCGCCGCAGGGCGGCCCGACCACGAGAATCCGCGAGCACGGGTTCATCGACGCCCGCCTCAATTGATCGATCAGCGCCGGTAGACCGGTCAGGTGGCATGGCCGCCCGACCCATAAAGCGATGACGGGATAGGCATCTTCGGCGACCAGGGACAGCAGCGTGGCCCGGGACTCGGGAACCAGCGCGTCCGTCACGTCCCAGCCGGCGCGATGAAACATCGCCGAAGCCAGCGACACCCCGAACGGGTGGCGTTCCTCCGGCACCGTCGCCAGCACCATGCGGTGCCCGACGCCATGCAGTTCCTCATCCGGCCCGACGTCCCGTTCCAACTCGTGCAAGATCCATTGCAAACGCCCGAGCGCGACGGTCAGGTCCGAAAAATCATAGGCATCGCTGACCCAGAAGGCCTCCAGCAGGGCGGCCGTCGGTTCCAGCAAGCCATCGCACAGGGCTTCGAAGGACACCCCACGCGCTTCCAGATCGCGCACCACGAGCAACGCCCGGTCCGGGTCGCCGCTCACGATACAGCGCGAGAACGCATCCACCGGCGTCCCGTCGGCGTTCGGCCCTACGCTGCGCCCCAGGTGATCCAGGACCCCGCGAACAATGGCCTGCCCGGCCGACGGGCCATGGCGGTGCGCCAAAACCAGTCGGGGAATGACATCCCCTTCGATGACGCTCGCCAAGGCGCTACCCTCCCGAGCTTGTAACGACCAACGTGGCGCTCCGGTATCGGCGGTGTCGTGGTCCGGACTCCCGGCCGCGCGCGGTCCCCAACCGCGACGCGCCTCCGCGTTTCGGTCATCGCCTGTTCGGTCGACGCCGCGCGGAGCCCAAAACTCCTCTGCCTGATGCCGCGGCCAAGGCCGGGTCAATCCCCGGGGCTCCAGATCGACGGGTAGATCCGCGGTCCAAAACCCCATGCGTATGCTTCGGCGCCCTATTCCGGTCATGACGACGCACCCCTCTCTTGGTCCGGTCCCCGTGTTGTTGGCCAAGCCGCCTATCTTAATCCCACCGTCACCACGATCCCTCCCAGGCTCATGTCCGAGCCCGCGATCGCTGTGCTCACTTTCGTGCATACGGGGGGTGGCGTTGTTCTCCTGGCATCTAACGGATCAATTGACCAAGAAATGCGCGCGCGTGCAACCGGCACGACATCGAACGCTACTCCACCTCAGCCCAGGTGCCGGTGTTTGTCAATAGGAATTGACGTCTTGTTTAGTTGACACGTTCGGCCCGTCCCCATAGAGTCACCGAGGATGGAACGAGAGGAGTCAGGGGGGGGCGCGTCGGCCGGGAGAGCCGGATCCGTGGCCCTAGGGATTTCGTGACGATCCCGTTCCCCGAATAAAAAGAACACGTCTGACGGCGCAGCAGTGCTGGACGCGGGTCTGCTGGACGCGGTTCGTCCATTGACCGCGCATCCGCGTCGGAGGCTCTCAGCAGGAGGGTTGAGACAACCATGTTCACGTTCAACATCGACCGTTTGATCGCAGCTGTGGATCGCTGCCCCTGGTCGGCCCACGCCGGCCTGACGGTGCCCAACAGCGAGAGCTTTCATATCGACACGCCGCGCACGGCAAAGGCGCTCTACACCGATGAAGAGCGCCGTCGCCGCGACGAATCGCCCTGGACCCTGGTGCAGGGGATTTTGGCGCCCGTTCAGTTTGCCGTGTTCCTGTTGAGCCTGTATCTGGTTCTCGACTATCTGGCCAGCGGCGATGGCTACGCCTGGGCGACCGGGTCGATCGTGGCCAAGACGATCGTGCTGTACATTATCATGGTTACTGGCGCGATCTGGGAAAAGGATGTGTTCGGCCGCTATTTGTTTGCGCCGGCGTTCTACTGGGAAGATGTGTTCAGCATGCTCGTGCTGGCGCTCCACACCGCCTACCTGGTGTCGCTGTTCCTGGACCTTCTGAATCCGACGGCGTTGATGGTGCTGGCCCTGTCGGCCTACGCCACCTATGTCATCAACGCCGGACAGTTCGTGCTGAAGTTGCGCGCCGCGCGGCTTCAGCAAAACGCCGCCGACGCCGCGCCCGCGCATGGCGCCAGCGTGGCGGGCGCCGTGAAATGACGTCATCCGCCGCGCATGCCAGCCTTGCCTGTCCGGCTCCCGAGTCGGACGGCGCCGTCCCGGCGGATATCCCAGTGGTTCGGGAGCAAGGTCAACGTGAGGTGTTCTGTGGCCTCACCGGCATCATCTGGCTTCACCGTAAAATCCAGGACGCCTTCTTTCTGATCGTCGGGTCGCGCACCTGCGCCCACCTGATGCAGTCGGCCGCCGGCGTTATGATCTTTGCCGAGCCCCGGTTCGCCACCGCGATCCTGGAGGAACGCGATCTGGCCGGGCTTGCCGACGCCAACGACGAGTTGGACCGAGAGGTGGCGCGCTTGCTGGAGCGCCGCCCGGACATCAAGCTGCTGTTCCTGGTCGGCTCCTGTCCGTCCGAGGTCATCAAGCTGGACCTGTCGCGTGCCGCCGAGCGGCTGTCGCGCGTTCACGCCGGCCGGACCCGGGTTTTGAGCTATTCGGGCAGCGGGCTCGACACCACCTTCACCCAGGGCGAGGACGCCGCGCTGGCCGCGTTGGTGCCCGACATGCCGACGCTTCCGCTCCAAGAGGGGGCCGCCGAGGGGGGCGCCGACTCCGCGACCGACCTGCTGGTCGTGGGGGCGCTGGCCGACGTCGTGGAAGACCAGCTTGGCCGTCTGTTCGCGGCGTTGGGCGTGACGCGCGTGCACTTCCTGCCGCCGCGCAAGGCCGGCGATCTGCCGCCGGTCGGCCCCGGAACCGTGATGCTTCTGGCGCAGCCGTTTCTCGGCGATACCGCGCGCCTGCTGGAAGCGCGCGGTGCCCGACGGCTGTCTGCGCCGTTTCCGTTGGGGGAAGAGGGCACGACCCTCTGGCTCAAGGCGGCGGCGGATGCGTTCGGTGTACCGGCAGACCGGTTCGACTCCGTGACGGAAGCGCCCCGTGCCCGCGCCTGCGCGGCCCTGGCCCGGTTCCGCGGGGAACTGGACGGTCGCCGCCTGTTCCTGTTTCCCGATTCACAGCTTGAGCCGGTGCTGGCCCGCGTGTTGTCGCGCGAGTTGGGCATGGTGCCGGTCGAGGTCGCCACGCCCTATCTGCACCGCGGCCTGATGGGGCCGGAACTCGCGCTGTTGCCGCCGGAGACCCGGCTGGTGGAGGGGCAGGACGTGGACGCCCAACTGGACCGCTGCCGTGCCGAACGGCCCGATCTGACGGTGTGCGGCTTGGGACTTGCGAATCCGCTGGAGGCCGAAGGGCTCACGACCAAGTGGGCGATCGAGCTTGTCTTTACGCCCATTCAGGGATACGAGCAGGCCGGTGATCTGGCCGAGCTTTTCGCCCGGCCGCTCCGGCGCGCCGGGCTGCTGAAGGTCTGAGATTATGCGTCTGTCCGTCTGGACATACGAAGGGCCGCCCCATGTGGGGGCCATTCGCGTCGCCACCGCGATGGAGGGCGTGCATTACGTTCTGCACGCGCCGCAGGGCGATACGTATGCCGATCTGCTGTTCACCATGATCGAACGCCGCCCGGCCCGGCCGGCGGTCAGCTACACGACGTTCCAGGCCCGCGATCTCGGGCGGGACACCGCCGATCTGTTCAAGTCCTCGGCCATCGCCGCTTACGAGCGGTTCCGGCCGGAGGCGCTGCTGGTCGGCTCCTCCTGTACCGCGGAGCTGCTGCAGGACGATCCCGGTGGCTTGGCAAAAACGCTCGGGCTGCCGATCCCGGTCGTGCCGCTCGATCTGCCGTCGTATCAGCGCAAGGAGACCTGGGGCGCGTCGGAGACGTTCTACCACCTGACGCGCGCCATGGCCGGACCGATGGCGCCGGCCGCCGGTGCGGACCGTCCGGCGCGTCCGGAGGGGCAGGCCCCGTCGTGCAACATCCTCGGGCCGGTGGCGCTGGGCTTTCGGCATCGCGATGATGTGTATGAGGTCCGCAGGCTGCTGGAGAGCCTGGGCGTCCAGATCAACGTCGTGGCGCCGATGGGCGCGCGACCGGCCGATTTGGCCCGCCTGGGCGAGGCCGACTTTAATGTCGTGCTGTACCCCGAAGTCGCGGATACCGCCGCCCGCTGGCTGGAGAAGACGTTCCGCCAGCCGCGCACCCACGCGGTGCCGATCGGCGTCGGCGCCACGCGGGACTTCGTGCGCGAGGTGGCCGAACTGGCGGGCCTCGATCCGGAGCCGACTCTGGCGTCTTTGACGCCCCGCTTGCCGTGGTATTCCCGCTCGGTCGACAGCACCTACCTTACCGGTAAGCGCGTCTTCGTGTTCGGGGACGCCACCCACGCCCTCGCCGCCGCGCGGGTGGCGACCGAGGAAATGGGTTTCGAGGTGGTCGGGCTCGGCACCTACGTGCGGGAGTTCGCGCGCGACATCCGCGCCGCCGCCAAGGCCTACGGCGTGGAGCCGGTGATCTCCGACGACTACCTGGAGGTCGAAAGCGCCATCGCCGACCTGCGCCCCGACCTGGTGCTCGGCACCCAGATGGAGCGCCATGTCGCCAAGCGTCTGGGCGTGCCCTGCGCCGTCATCTCGGCGCCCGTGCATGTGCAGGACTTTCCGGCCCGTCACGCCCCGCAGATGGGGGTGGAAGGGGCCAACGTGCTGTTCGACACCTGGGTCCATCCGCTGATGATGGGCTTGGAAGAGCACCTTCTGGGCATGTTCCGGGAGGATTTCGAGTTCCACGGTGACGCCGGGCCCTCCCACCTGGCGTCCGCCTCCGCCGCCCGACCGTCCGCGTCGGGCGCATCACCTGCCTCCGACTCTCCATCCACCGAGTCCGTGGCCGATTCATCCTCGACCGAGTCCGCCTCCATCCCCACCGCCGCCGACTCCGGCGTGGGCGTCGTGGACGCGCCTGTCTGGTCCGCCGACGCCGAGCGCGAACTGCACAAAATTCCGTTCTTCGTTCGGGGTAAGGCCCGCCGCAATACGGAGCGGTACGCCACCGAACGGGGTGTCCCCACGATCACCGTCGAGACCTTGTACGATGCCAAAGCACATTTCAGCCGCTGAGGACGCCCCCATCCGGGTCGTGATCGTCACTCTGGACGGTCACCTGTCTGGCGCGACGGAGCGAGCGGCGCGCACATTGCGCAAGGATCTGCCGGGGCTGCACCTGTCCCTGCACGCCGCCTCCGAATGGGGCGAGGACATGGACGCCCTGGGGCGGTGTTTGCACGACATCGAACGCGGCGACATCATCATCGTCACCATGCTGTTCATGGAGGACCACATCCAGGCGGTCCTGCCGGCGCTGAAGGCGCGGCGCGAACACTGTGACGCCATGATCGGCGCCATGTGCGGCGGCGAGGTCGTGAAGCTGACCAAGCTCGGCCCATTCCGCATGGACGCCAAGCAGGGCGGCGCCATGGCGCTGTTGAAGAAGCTGCGCGGTAGCCTGAAGAAGAAGGACGACAAGGCGTCCGATTCCGGCGCCGGCCAGATGGCCATGCTGCGGCGGATTCCGCAGATCCTGCGCTTCATCCCGGGCAAGGCCCAGGACCTGCGCGCCTATTTCGTGACGCTTCAGTATTGGCTGGCGGGCTCCGAGGAGAACGTGGCCAACATGGTCCGCTTCCTGGTGGACCGCTACGCCGACGGCGAGCGCAAGGCGCTGCGCGGGCAGACCAAGCCCGAGGCGCCGGCGGAATACCCCGAGGTCGGGCTGTACCACCCGCGCATGCCGGAGCGGATCGGCGACAACCCCGCGCACCTGCCGATGCCGGACGGGGCCGTCAAAGGCACCGTCGGCCTGCTGGTCATGCGCTCCTACATCCTGGCCGGCAACACCGCGCATTACGACGCCGTGATCGGCGCGCTCGAGGCCCGTGGCCTGCGGGTCATTCCGGCGTTCTCCAGCGGTTTGGACGCGCGGCCGGCGATCGACACGTTCTTCGTGAAGGGCGAGCGCCCGATCATCGACACCATGCTGTCGCTGACCGGCTTCTCCCTCGTCGGCGGCCCGGCGTATAACGACGCGCGCGCCGCCGAGGACCTGCTGGCGAAGCTCGACCTGCCTTACATGAACGCCCATGCGGTGGAGTTCCAGTCGCTCGACCAGTGGCGCACGTCGGACCGGGGCCTGCTGCCGGTCGAGTCCACCATGATGGTCGCGATTCCGGAGCTGGACGGCGCCACCGCGCCGATGCTGTTCGGCGGCCGCACCGACGATGCCGAGGGCGAGGCCGCCCGCGACATGTTCCCGGAGATGGAACGGGTCGAGGCGCTGGCCGCCCGCGTGGCGCGCACCGTCGCGTTGCGTCGCGCCGAGCGCGCCGAACGCCGGGTGGCCATCGTGCTGTTCAACTTCCCGCCGAACTCCGGCGCGGTGGGCACGGCGGCCTATCTGGCCGTCTTCGAATCGTTGTTCAACACGCTCAAGGCCATGGCGGCCGCCGGGTACCATGTGGAGGTCCCCGAGAGCGTGGACGATCTGCGCGACCGCCTGATCCACGGCAACGCCGCGCAGTACGGCGCCCAGGCCAACGTGTTGACTCGCATGTCCGTCGACGATCACGTCAAGGGCCAGCGTTGGCTGAGCGAGATCGAGGCGCAGTGGGGCCCGGCTCCGGGCCGTCAGCAGAGCGACGGCCAGAGCATCCATGTGCTCGGCGTGCAACTCGGCAACGTGGTCGTGGCGGTCCAGCCCGCCTTCGGGTACGAGGGCGACCCGATGCGGCTGCTGTTTGAAAAGGGCTTCACGCCCACGCACGCCTTCGCCGCGTTCTACCGCTGGATCAGCGCGACCTTTGGCGCGCACGCGGTCATTCACTTCGGCACCCATGGTGCGCTGGAGTTCATGCCCGGCAAGCAGACCGGCCTGTCCGGCAAGTGCTGGCCGGAGCGCCTGATCGGCGATCTGCCGAACTTCTATCTGTACGCGGGCAACAACCCGTCCGAGGGCGCGATCGCCAAGCGGCGGTCCTCGGCCACGCTCATCAGCTACATGACGCCGCCGATCTCGCAGGCCGGCCTGTACAAGGGCCTGGGCGAACTGAAGGGGTCGGTCGAACGCTGGCGCGCGCTGGCGCCGGATGATGCGGCCGAGCGCGCCCGGCTGATGCCGCTGATTCAGACCCAGGCGGCGGAACTCGACCTTGCGGACGAAGAGCCGGCGTGGTCGGAGACCCAGGACGACGCGGCGCTCGACGCCCGCATGGACAGCCTGCGCGTGGCGTTGCAGGAGCTGGAGGAAACCCTGATCCCGCACGGCCTGCACGTCATCGGGCGGACGCCATCAGTCGAGGAGCGGGTCGACCTGCTTCTGGCGCTGGCCGAGGCGACCCGCGACGTCGCGTTGGAGCGGGTGGCGGTCGAGCGGTTGGTGGAGACGGGCAACGCCAAGGAGGCCCTGACCCGGGCGCGCTACGCCGCCGGTCTGGTGGACGAGGACGCGGCCGCCAAGGTCGGCCTCGATATCGCCCTGTTCGAGGAACTGGCCCGGATCGACGGCCTGCTGACGACGGACGCGGAAATCCCCAGCCTGCTGCACGCCCTGGACGGCGGCTTCGTCCGACCGGCCCCGGGCGGTGACCTGCTGCGCACGCCGGCCGTGCTGCCCACCGGACGGAACCTGCACGGGTTCGACCCGTTCCGGCTGCCGTCGGCCTTCGCGGTCAAGGACGGTGCGATGCAGGCCAAGCTGGTGCTCGACCGTCATGTGGCCGAGGGCAACGCGCTGCCCGAGACCATCGCCATCGTGCTGTGGGGCACCGACAACCTGAAGACCGAGGGCGGGCCGATCGGCCAGGCCCTGGCGCTGATGGGTGCCCGCCCACGCTTCGACGGCTACGGCCGCCTGTGCGGGGCGGAGCTGATCCCGCTGCCGGAGCTGGGTCGGCCGCGCGTCGACGTCATCATGACGCTGTCGGGCATCTTCCGGGACCTGCTGCCGTTGCAGACCCGCCTGCTGGCCGAGGCCGCGTTCCTGGCCGCGTCCGCCGAGGACGAGCCGGTCGAGATGAACTTCATTCGCAAGCACGCGGTCGCCTATATGGCGGCGCACGGCTGCGATCTGGAGACGGCGGCGCTGCGGGTGTTCTCCAACGCCGACGGTGCCTATGGCTCCAACGTCAACATGTTGGTGGACTCCGGCGGCTGGACCGAGGAGGACGAACTCGCCGAGACCTACACCCGGCGCAAGTGCTTCGCCTACGGCCGCTCCGGCAGCCCGACCCAGCGGGCGGAGCAGTTGGGCGAAATCCTGTCGGGTGTCGATCTGGCCTATCAGAACCTCGAGTCGATGGAACTCGGCGTCACCACCGTGGACCACTACTTCGATACGCTGGGCGGCATCAGTCGGGCGGTGACCCGGGCCAGGGGCGATGGCGCCCCGGTGCCGGTCTACATCGGCGATCAGACGATGGGCGAAGGCAAGGTTCGCACGCTTGCCGAGCAGGTCGCGCTGGAGACCCGCACCCGCATGCTGAACCCGAAGTGGTATGAGGGTATGCTGGAGCATGGCTACGAAGGCGTGCGCCAGATTGAGGCTGCCATCACCAACACGCTCGGCTGGTCGGCGACCACCGGGCAGGTGGCGCCCTGGGTGTACGACCAGCTCACCGAGACCTTCATGCTCGATGAGGAGATGCGCAAGCGTCTGGCCGAGCTGAACCCGATGGCCTCCGCGCGGGTGGCGAACCGCCTGCTGGAGGCCCACGAGCGCAACTACTGGAGCCCCGACGAGTCCGTGCTTGAGACCCTGCGCAACGCGGGTGAGGAGCTGGAGGACCGTCTGGAAGGTGTGTCGGAGGGCGTCGCCGCCTGACCATGGTCGAAATGGGGTTCGGGGCCCGTGGCGCCGGACCGCGCGGTGTCCTCAAGGGGGTACGAAAGGGAGTGAGTCGGTGCTTGATACGTTGAACCCCGGGGGCGGTAGCCCTGGTCGCCTGGACGGTGAAGGCAGCACACAGGTTCACATGGACCCGTCGCTTCATATCGACGGGGCGAAGGTGTTTGCGATCTACGGCAAGGGCGGCATCGGCAAAAGCACGACGTCGTCGAACCTGTCGGTCGCGTTCGCGAAGCTGGGCAAGCGCGTGCTGCAGATCGGCTGCGATCCGAAGCATGACTCGACCTTCACCCTGACCAAGACGCTTCAGCCGACGGTCATCGACGTCCTGGAAGAGGTGAACTTCCACACCGAGGAGCTGCGGCCCGAGGACTACGTGACCGAGGGCTATGGCGGCGTGCTCTGCGTCGAGGCGGGCGGACCGCCGGCCGGCACCGGCTGCGGTGGTTACGTGGTCGGCCAGACCGTCAAGCTGCTGAAGGAGCACCACCTGCTGGAAGACACCGACGTGGTGCTGTTCGACGTGTTGGGCGATGTGGTCTGCGGCGGGTTCGCCGCGCCGCTGCAGCACGCGGAACGGGCCGTGGTGGTGACCGCCAACGACTTCGATTCCATCTTCGCCATGAACCGCATCATCGCGGCCATCCAGGCGAAGACGAAGAACTACGGCGTGCGGGTCGGCGGCTGCATCGTCAACCGCAGCGTCGACACCGACCAGGTGGATAAGTTCAACGCCGCCACCGGCATGCAGTCGCTGGCGCACATTCCGCTGCTGGACGATCTGCGCCGCAGCCGCCTGAAGAAATGCACCCTGTTCGAAATGGACCCGACGCCGGAGGTGGAGAAGGTCCAGAACGAGTACCTGCAACTTGCCGCGCGCCTGTACGCGGGGACGGAGGCGCTGGACGCCCACCCGCTGAAGGATCGCGACATCTTCGATCTGTTGGGGTTCGATTGATGGCCATGGGGTCGTATCAGGAACGGCGCGGCGAGATCGAAACCTACTTTGATCGGACCGCCGTGGAGGCCTGGAAGCGCCTCACCTCGGATGCCCCAGTCGGGCGCATCCGGGCCACCGTGCGCGCGGGTCGCGACAGCATGCGTGCCATTCTGCTGTCCTGGCTGCCGGCCGATTTGACGGGGCGGCGCGTGCTGGATGCCGGCTGCGGCACCGGCGCGCTGGCGGTCGAGGCGGCCCGACGCGGCGCCCATGTCACGGCCATCGATCTGTCGCCCACCCTCGTCGATCTGGCGCGGGAGCGCCTGCCGACCGACCTGGGGCCGGGCTCGGTCGAGTTCCGCTCCGGGGACATGCTCGACCCGGCGCTGGGCACGTTCGATCACGTCGTCTCGATGGACTCGCTGATCCACTACGAGATGCCGGACGCCATCGCGGTGCTGGAGGGGCTGGCGGCGCGGACCACGTCGTCGATCGTCATGACCTATGCGCCGCGCACGCCGATGCTCGCGACCATGCACGCGGTCGGCAAGATGTTTCCGCGCAGCGATCGGTCCCCGGCCATTGTGCCGCACGGCAAGCGCAGGTTCACCAAGCGCGTCAACGTGGCGCTCGGCCCGCAGGGGTGGGGGGCCGGCCGTACGGAGCGCGTGACCAACGGGTTCTATATTTCGCAGGCTTTGGAACTGACCAAACGATGAGCGCTCCTGATCCTCATAAGGCCGGTCCGGACGGCATGGGGTCGAGCGACGGGCCCGAGGCCCCGCCGCAACCGGTGACCTTTGCGCAGGTGTTTATGCGCATCGCACCGAAGTACCTTCCGTTCGCGGACGCGGCCACGGCCGAACTCCCACTGAGGCGCCTGCTGCGCCTTTCGCTGTTCCAGATCTCGGTCGGCATGGCCATGGTGCTGCTGACCGGAACCCTGAACCGCGTGATGATCGTCGAGATGGGCGTGCCGGCCTGGGTGGTTGCCGTCATGATCTCGCTGCCGGTGCTGTTCGCGCCGTTGCGCGTGCTGATCGGGTATCGGTCCGACAACCACCGCTCCGTCCTGGGCTGGCGCCGCGTGCCGTACATCTGGTTCGGCTCGCTGATGCAGTTTATGGGCTTGTCGTTCATGCCGTTCGCCCTGGTCCTGCTGGCCAAGGGGAACGGCGATGCCTTTATGGCCGGGCAGATCGGTGCGGCGCTGGCGTTCCTGCTGGTGGGGGCCGGCCTGCATACGACGCAGACGGCGGGGCTGGCGCTGGCCAACGATCTGGCGCCGGACGAGACGCGGCCGCGCGTGGTCGCGCTGCTGTATGTGATGCTGCTGGTCGGCATGGGCGTCAGCGCGCTGATGTTCGGCTGGCTGCTGGATGATTTCAGCAACGGCCGTCTGATCCGGGTCATTCAGGGCGCCGCCGTGCTGACCATGGTTCTGAACATCATCGCGCTGTGGAAGCAGGAGGCGCGCAACAAGCGCCTGACCGATCCCGGTCGCGAGCGGCCGTCGTTCAAGGATTCCTGGCGCGCGTTTGCCGGCGGGGGGCAGTACAGCCGCCTGCTGGTCGCGGTTGGCCTGGGGACCGCCGCGTTCACCATGCAGGACGTCCTGCTGGAACCGTACGGCGGTGAAGTTCTCGGTCTGTCGGTGTCGCAGACGACACTGCTGACCGCGTTGCTGGCCGGGGGCAACCTGGTCGGCTTTGCCCTGTCCGCGCGGTGGCTGTCGCGCGGGCTGGATCCGTGCCGCATGGCGGCGATCGGCCTGCTGGTCGGGCTGGTCGCCTTTCCGTGCGTGATCTTTTCCTCGCCCCTGGGGTCTCCGCTCCTGTTCCGGATCGGCGCGACCCTGATCGGTCTGGGGGCAGGACTGTTTGTCGTGGGGACCCTGACCGCCGCCATGGAATTGGCTGACTCGGACCATGGCGGTCTGGCGTTGGGGGCCTGGGGTGCCGTGCAGGCCACCGCGACAGGCGTTGCCATTGCCGCTGGCGGCGCCGTGCGCGATGTCGTCTCGTCGCTGTCCGAACAGGGCCTCCTGGGGGAGGTGCTGACCGGACCGAGCATCGGGTACGGGGTCGTGTATCACCTCGAGATCGGACTGCTGTTCACGACCTTGGTCGTGATCGGTCCGCTCGTCCGTCTGAGGAGGGAGAGTCGGTCGCGGCCCGACTCACGGTTCGGCCTGGCCGAATTCCCTGGATAGTGCTCTTGCCCGTGGAGGTTCCGCTATGCCTATTGGCGCTTTCACCAGCTACATGGACGTCGCGCAGGTCGTCCTGTGGGTCTTCTGGTTTTTCTTTTTTGGTCTGATTCTGTACCTTCGCCGCGAGGATCGCCGCGAGGGGTATCCGCTCGAAGCCGATACGACCGGCAAGCTTGAGAACGCTGGCTGGCTCTGGATCCCGCCGGCGAAGACCTTCAAGCTGTTCCATGGCGGCGAGGAAAAGGTCCCGAACTTCAAGCGTGACACGCGCCCGCTGAAGGCGAAGCGCGTCGCGCCCTGGTCCGGGTCCCCGTACGAGCCGACCGGTGCGAATCCGCTGCTGGACTGCATCGGCCCGTCGGCCTACGCCGAGCGGCTGGACCGTCCCGAGTTGGATCTCCACAACAAGCCGAAGATCGTGCCGATGCGCGCGGCCAAGGGCTTCACGATGGAGTCCAACAGCCCCGATCCGCGTGGCATGAAGGTCGTCGGCTCCGATGGCACGGCGGTCGGTCAGGTGGTCGATCTGTGGGTCGACACGCCGGAAATCATGGCGCGCTACTTCGAGGTCGAACTTGCGGGTGGTCCGGCGCCGAAGCCGGGCGAAGGTGCCCCGGCCGCGGCGAAGAAGCGTGTCCTTCTGCCGGTCAACTTCGCCCATGTCGCCAAGCGCAAGGGTGAGGTCCAGGTGGCCGCCATCCCGGGCAAGCTGTTCGCCCAGGTGCCGGTGACCAAGAAGCCGGATCAGGTGACCATGCTTGAGGAAGAGAAGATCTGCGCCTACTACGGCGGTGGGTTCCTGCTCGCCCAGTAAGGCCCGGGCCGATCCGGAACGGCCGGACCTCGTCCGGCGGACCGGACCCGGCACGGTGATCTGATCCGAGGAACAGCGGCATCGACCCGCGGAACGGTTCGTCGTTCCGCGGGCGCCGTGTGTTCCTGTCCCATCGGCCCAAGGGACGGCGCGGGGGCTGCCCTCCGTTTCTCCCTGGGACCCGGTGACCTGACGACGCGAACGACGCGAGGGTCCGTATCGTGCACGATGATTTCGCCTTCGAGCCCATTCCCGGTCTGCCCGAACTGCCGCCGGAGGGGGAGCGAATCCTGTGGCAGGGCAAACCGCGCTGGTTCAGCCTCGCCCGGCAGGCGTTCAAGCTGCCGTGGATCGCGGCCTATTTCGGCCTGCTGGCCCTGTGGGGTGGTGCCTCGGCGATCCATGACGGGGTCGGGCTGGAGACGGCCGCGCTTGGCGTCGTGCTGCCGCTTCTGATTGGGGCGGTGGTGGTCGCCCTGTTGTGCGCCGTGGGGTATTGGGCGCAGGGGACCACGATCTACACCATCACCAGCGAGCGGGTCATTATTCGCTACGGTCTCGCCTTTCAGATGACCATCAATCTGCCGTTCCGCGTGATCGAGGAAGCCCAGCTTCTGGTTCGTCGCGACGGCACCGGCAATATTCCCCTGATCCTGCAAAAGGATGAGCGGGTGTCCAACATCATGCTGTGGCCGCACGTGCGGCCGTGGCACTGGCGTCGGGCGCAGCCCATGCTCCGCGCCATCGCAGTGCCGGAGGCGGTGGCGCGCGTGCTGGCTGATGCGCTGGCGGACCACGCCCGCCGGACCGGGACGGAGGGCGAGGTGCCCCCGGAGACCGAGGCCATGGCCGCGGATACACCGCCCACGCCCCGTTTGGCCGGGGCGGAGACCTGACCGCCCAATCCCGGGGGCAGCGCCCTCCGAATGGCACGCGATGCCGGCGCCGCCGGCGCCCGTGCGCGGTGGCGGACCGCCGACCGGCGTCAGCCGGCGCGACCCGTCACCGGTTCTCTTGTTGATCTGGCGCCCGAAGTTTCCGGTCCCGGCATCCGGGCATCGGACGGCGCGCGACGGAGCCTGACACCGTGACCGACCGCGACCCCCATGACCTGAGCCCGCCGAAACCCCTTCTGTACGCCATCTTCGCCATGGTTCTGGTGACCATCGGCCTGGTGGGCGCGGTCCGAATCCTCGGCCTGGGGCCCGGGCAGGGTGAGCCGGCCACACCGCCTGTCTACGCGGACGTCCGCCTGATTGAAGTTTCGCCCATCCAGGAGGGGCCGGGGCCGCGCCACGTGGAAACGGCCGCGTCGGGTGAGGGGACCACGACCGACGATGGCACCGCACAGCGCGGGGCAGAGCCGGGCGCCGGTACGCCTAAGGAGGGCGAGGAGGCCTGGAACCGCTCGCTGGAGGGAGCCGGCACCGTAACCGTCGAGCGCGTTTCGGACGGGGCCGTTCTGACCGTGCTCTCGGAAGAGCACAGCGGCTTCATCCGGGGCATGATGCGCAGCCTTGGCCGCCTGCGCGAGGTGGCCGAGGTGCCGAAGGATGCGCCGTATCGCATTTCACAATGGCACGACGGGTCGCTCACCTTCGATGATCCCGCGACCGGCGAAAGTATCGCGGTGCGCGCCTTTGGCGCGGACAACCGCGATCAGGTCGCGGAGCTGCTGCGGCTCGCCCAGGAGACGCCGGACGCTGGCGCTGCGCGCGAAGAATAGGCAGAATAGATCCCCAACGCCCGCGCACGAGCGCGGATCCGTCGGAGGCAGGAGACCGCCGTTTTGGCCGAGTATGCCCTACCCATCCTTCACGCCGTGTTCGTCTGGTGGTTTGCCACCGGCGTGATCCTGTACCTGGACGGGCTGCCGACCAAGACGTTCAAGTGGTCGATGCTGGCCGCCACGGCGATCTTCGGCGTCTCGCTGTATGGGCTGTCCACCAGTGCGGCGGACGCTACGGTATCGGGCGCGTATGCCGCGTTTTCCTATGGGCTGCTGGCCTGGGGCTGGCAGGAAATCAGCTTCTACATGGGTTACGTCACGGGGCCGCGTCGCCACGCGTGCGCCGAGGACTGCCGCGGCTGGCGCCACTTCTGGCATGCCGTCCAGACCAGCCTGTACCACGAGATCTCGATCCTGCTCACGCTGGGCGTGATCCTGGTCCTGACCTGGAATCAGCCGAATCATGTGGGCCTGTGGACGTTCATCGCGCTGTGGTGGATGCATGAAAGTGCGCGCCTGAACGTGTTCCTCGGGGTGCGGAACCTGAACGAGGAATTCCTGCCTGACCACATGGAATTCCTGAAGAGTTTCTTCAACAACCGACGCCAGATGAACCTCTTGTTTCCGGTGTCGGTGACGCTGTCGACGATGGCGACCGTGGTGCTGGCGCAACGCGCCCTGGCGCCAGCCGCGACCGAGTTCGAGGTGGTGGCCTATACCTTCGTCGCCACCATGATGACGCTGGCCATTCTGGAGCACTGGTTCCTGGTGCTGCCGTTGCCGGCGGCGGCGCTGTGGAATTGGTCGCTGCGCTCGCGCATGCCGCAGACCCCCGCCGTGCAGGTCGAGATCCTGGCGGGCTTCATGGGGGCCGGCAAAACCACCGTGCTGCGCCGGCGGATGGGCGAAACGCCACAGGACGACACGCGCATCGTGGCCCTGGTCCATGATTGCACGGCGCTGGCCGAGGAGGGGACCCTGGTGCGGGGCCCCAACGGGGCCAAGGTGACGTTGCCCGATGGCCATGTGTGCTTCGGTCTGCGCGAAGACTTGGCCCACCAGTTCAAGGAGGTCCTGGCGGCGACGAAACCGGACCGGATGCTGATCGAACCCAGCGGGATCGCGGACATCAGCGTGCTGACCCATATGCTCAACCGCGCCGACATCCGCCCGTCGATCAAGGGCATCCGGTTCACCGTGGTGATCGACGCCAGCGCCTTCATGGCGGACTACGCGCGCCTACCGGACTTCCTGCGGGCCCAGGTGCAGGCCAGCGGCCGCGCCGAAAGCCGCCGCGCCGCGCCACCACAGACCACGTTCATCGTCAATAAGGCGGATCTCGTCTCTGCGCACGATCTGGCCGGGCTGACCGGTACGCTAAAGGCGCTCAATCCGTCCGCGCGCATCGTGACGGCCATCCATGGCGTGGAGGGTGAGGCGGTCACGGCGCCGGCCAACGACCGCCATTCGGCCGCGCGCGATGCGAACGGCGAGCCGGTGCGGGACGGCGTGGTCGCCTTGTCGCGGCCGGCGGCCGGCGTGGTGCCGCCCCAGGCGGGCTCACTTGTGCACCACCATCACCACCATCATCATCACTATCACGCCGGGGAGGGGGCGGAGGCGGCCGCCGAGCTGCGCGCGTTGGCGGATATCGGGGCGTTCGTGGATGCGGCCGACGCCGCGCCGCCGGGCGATATGGTGGTGCTCGACCTGCGAACCTGGGGCGGCGACACGGCCGGGCCGGTGGATCCGGACAGCCTGCGCGCCCTGCTCGATGACGTGGCGCAGGGCGCCTGGGGTGCCGTCGACTGGCTCAACGGGATCGCCCGCGTGGATGACGCCTGGGTGCGGTTCCGCATCGAGGATGGGCACGCCAGCGTTGTGGAGTGGGACCCGGCGCCGGGCAGTGATCCGGCAGCGCGGGTCGTGGCGCTCGGCCGGGCGCTGGACGGTGCCCGGCTGCGGCAGGCGTTTGAGGGCTGTGCCCGCCGCGCCTGATGCGCGCGCGTTCCTGCCCGCGCGGACTGTGGGGCTGGCGTCGCCCGGTGTGCTTGACCCGGCCTGCGCCGCAGCCCATGTCGACCTCTCGACCAACACGTCATCCATTCCGTTCGGGCCGCGCGCCAATCCATGCCGCAGGCTGCCGCATCGATCAGGATTCAGACCCCATGTGTGATGCCAAGACCCGTGCCGCCGGAGCCGCCGCCTGTCCCGACTGTGCCGCGCCGGACAGCGGTGGGGCGGGGGAGCCGACCGGCGACACGGTGCCCCGCATCGGGCCGAACAGCATCTTCCGCATGGGCGACGCCCTGCGTGCCCAGATCGGCGCGGAGGCGGCGGCCCGCCTGTTCGCCGCCGCCGGTTTGACGCATCATTGGGAGCACCCGCCGGAGTCCATGGTGCCGGCCGCCGATGTGACGGCGCTGCACAAGGCCCTGCGCGCCCATCTGGACACGCCGACCATGGTGGCGGTCAGCCGACGCGCCGGGGAGGCCACCGGCGACTACCTTCTGGCCCGCCGGATCCCCAAGCCGGCCCAGGTCGTGCTGAAGATGCTGCCGCCGGTGCCGGCCGCGCGCATCCTGATCCAGGCCATGGGCAAGCACGCCTGGACTTTCGCCGGCGCCGGCCGGTTCGAGGGCGAGGCCGGCCGACCGACCCGCTTGGTGATCGAGGGCGGGCCGATCCAGGCCGCCATGCCCGAGGCCGGCTACCCCCTGTGCGACTACTACACCGCCACCTTCGAGCGGCTGTTCCGGGTGCTGGTCGCCCGCAGGGCCACCGCGCGCGAGGTCGCCTGTCAGGCCGCCGGTGCCCGTGCCTGTACGTTCGAGATCACGTGGTAACGGCGCCGCCATCCCTCCCCCCTCCGTTCCCTTCCGTTTCCGGAGCCTCTGTCCCATGGATGCCCCTACCGCGTACGCCCGTCTGAAGACCCGCTTCGCCCGCCTGACTCATCTGGAGGATGCGGCCGGCATGCTGCATTGGGACCTGTCGACCGTGATGCCGGAGGGCGGGGCGGACGCCCGGGCGGCGCAACTCGCGACGCTGCGCGCCGTGAGCCATGACCTGCTGACCGCGCCCGAGGTCGGGGCCCTGCTGGACGGGGCGGAGCGGGATGAGGCGACGGCCCTGGATCCCTGGGACCGGGCCAATCTGGACGCCATGCGCCGGCAGTGGCGCCACGCCACCGTGCTGTCCGCCGATCTGGTGGAGGCGCACTCGCGCGCCTGCTCCGCCTGCGAGATGGCGTGGCGGGGGGCGCGCGCGGGCGATGACTTCGCCGCCGTGCGCGATAAGCTGGCCACGGTGCTGTCCCTGACTCGGGAGATTGCCGCCGCGAAGGCCGAGGCGCTCGGCCGCTCCCCTTACGACGCCTTGCTGGACCAGTATGAGCCGGACGGCCGCGAGGCCGAGATCGAGGCGGTGTTCGACGACCTCGCCGCGGATCTGCCGGGCCTGCTCGACGATGCCCTGGCGGCTCAGGGCCGGGAGCCGGCCCTGGTGCGGCCGGCCGGCCCGTTCCCGGTCGAGCGCCAGCGCGCCCTGGTGCGCCATCTGATGGAGCGTATCGGGTTCGACTTCCGGCACGGGCGCCTGGATGAAAGCCTGCATCCCTTCTGCGGCGGCGTGCCGGACGATGTGCGCATCACCACGCGCTACGACGAGGCGGATTTCTCCGGCGCCCTGATGGGGGTTCTGCACGAGACCGGCCATGCGCTGTACGAACGTGGCTTGCCTGCGGCTTGGCGCGACCAGCCGGTCGGCCGTGCCCTGGGCATGAGCGTGCACGAAAGCCAGAGCCTGCTGATGGAGATGCAGGCGTGCCGGTCGCGCGCGTTCCTGACCTTCGCGGCGCCGGTGATGGCGGATAAATTGGGGGCGGCACCCGATGCGCCCGGCTGGGACGCTGACAGCCTGTACCGGCTCAACACGCGGGTGGAGCCGGGGCTGATCCGGGTGGACGCGGACGAGGTCACCTATCCGGCCCATGTCATCCTGCGGTTCCGTCTGGAACGGGCGCTGCTGTCGGGTGATTTGGCGCTGGACGATCTGCCCGGCGCGTGGCGGGACGGCATGCGCGACCTGCTCGGTGTGGCGGTGCCGGACGATCGCACCGGCTGCCTCCAGGACATTCACTGGTACGACGGGGCGATCGGGTATTTCCCGACTTACACTCTTGGTGCCATGACGGCGGCGCAGCTCTTCCAGGCGGCCGTGACCGCGGTGCCGGACGTTCCCGAGGCCTTGGCGCGCGGGGATTTCGCGCCGCTGCTCGGGTGGCTGCGGACCCACGTGCATGGGCTTGGGCAGAGCGTCACGGCGCGGGAGATGCTGACGCGGGCCACCGGCCGGCCGTTGGATGCGGCCGTGTTTAAGGCGCACCTGCGGCGGCGTTACGTGGACCGCGCGGGGTGATCACCGGCTGCGACCGGATACCGGGGGCGCAATCGTCCCCAAAATACAAAATAGTAGACCCCTCCGGACGGTTGTCCGGAGGGGTCTTTCCAACGAGAGGCTGGGGGGCAGTCGGGGGGGTGCCTCCCGTCGGATCGCGGGATGGTGTCCTGTGGACGCGCACATCGCTGTCCGGTCCAGAACACCACTACGTGTCCAAAACAGGGGGCAGTTCCCGAAAAAGAAGATCTCGGGTTGCGATATTTATCGCCATCGCAAGTGTCTGCCCCAGGCGCTGACAATAAACACGAGATGAGGGGGCTCGCAATATTTTTATATTGCAGCAAACCTTATGCGCATTTTTAGAATATTTAATAGATATTGTATGTAAATGCCCCGTTTGGTTGAGTGCGGCGGGCCTGGACCATGAACCCTGACAGATTTTCCCGAAGCGGCGACCGGCCGAACCATGGCGATCCAGCCGGTCGGTCGTCATAAGGATGCAACGCCCACCGTTCTTGCAATCCGGTATCAGAGCCGGCGGGATCTGCCCTGGACTCTTGATATTGACGCCGATCGTCGTCGCGATCGGGTCCAGATCGCTGGGGATTTGCTTTAGTCGCGGAAGGTGTCGTGGCAGTCCTTGCAGGTGCCGCCCAGCGTGCGCATCAGCGGGCCCATGGCGGCCTTGTCGCCGTCGGCGGCGGCCACGGCCAGTTCATCGGCGGCGCGGCTCATCTCGGTCAGGCCGCCTTCGAAGGCCTCCCAGTCCTCCCAGACCTTCGGCAGGGCGTCGGTCTCGGCCATGGACTCGCGGGTGTCGACCTTGAACGCGTCGACGGCCAGCTCTCCGGAGAAGGCGATCGACTTGGCGGCCCGCGCCAGAACGGGGCCCTCCAGGGCGCATCCGCCCTGCATGAAGCACCCCAGCGCGCCCATGCTGGCGCCGGCCACGGTCATGACGTCCTTGCGGTACTGTACAGCGGCTTCGCCGTCATCGGCCATGGCTGGGGACGCGGCGATGGCGGCCATCATCAGCGCAGCGGCAGCGGTCAAACCCTTGGTCATGGAAGGTCACTCCGTTTTTCGTGCTTGGGCAGATGTGTGAGGCATGAGGTGGCCTGAAGTGGCGGTCCAGGACGGGACACCGGGACCACCGGCCCGGACGATCCCCGGCGGCGTGGGCGTACCTTCGCGTCGGGGTTCAATGCACTTACGTATGGAGGGGTTTTGTCGTGTCAAGGGGCGAGCGAGCGGCTCGCAAAACCCATGCGCGATGCCGGCCCGGGGGCGTTCCGGACGCCCTTCCCAAAGACAACGGGCGGGAGGCCGGCCGACGCCCCGCCCGTGACGTGTTTACGCCTGCGCTCGGGTCAGCCGCAGCGGTATGGCGTGCCGGCCTTGCGCATGGTCGCGTTATAGTCCTTCAGGATCTTGACCACGCGGGCGTTTCGGTCGCTTTCCGCCGCGATCTCGTCCCAGAACTTCATGGCCTCATCCTCGACCGTCTGCCATTCGGCGTCGGGGATAGAGGTCAGTTCCATGTCGGTGCCGTTGACGCGCAGGTCCGCCTCACCGCCCCAGTACCAGTACTGGCGATAGTAGTGGCTGCTGTCCATGCAGAGCTTGAACAGCTCCTTCAGGTTTTCCGGCAGCTCCGCCCAGCGTTCGGAGTTGGCGAAGTAGGACCCGCACCACGCGCCCGAGATGTTGTTGGTCAGGAAGTACGGCGTCACCTTCGACCAGCCTACGGTGTAGTCCTCGGTGATGCCGGACCACGCGATACCGTCCAACTCGCCGGTCTGGACCGCAACCTCGACGTCTTCCCAGGGCAGGGTGACCGGCACCACGCCGAAGCGCGACAGGAAGCGGCCGGCGGTGGGGAAGGTGAAGACGCGCAGGCCCTTCAGGTCGTCCAGGCTGCGGATCGGTTCCTTGGTGTTGAAGTGGCAGGGGTCCCAGGCACCGGCGGACAGCCAGGTCACGCCGTCGATCTCGCCGTAGGCCTCTTCCCAGATCTCGCGCAGGCCATAGCGGTTGAACAGCACCGGAACGTCCAGGCTGTAGCGCGTGGCGAACGGGAAATAGCCGCCGAACACCGAGATATCGACCGGGGCGGCGATGGAATCGTCATCGCTTTGCACCGCGTCGATGGTGCCGCGCTGCATGGCGCGGAACAGCTCGCCCGTCGGGACCAACTGGTCGGCGTAGTACAGCTCGATCTGCATCTGGTCGCCGGCCACCTTGTTGAAGGCGTCGATCGACGGCTTGATGACGTGCTCGGCCAGGGCCGGCCCGGCGTAGGTCTGCAGACGCCAGCGGATGGTGGACTGCGCGTGCACGGCCGGCGCGGCGAGGGTGGTCGCGCCGACGGCGGCTGCGCCCAGGCCGGCCGTCTTCAGAAAATCGCGGCGTTTGTTGGTGGTGGTCATACCGGACACTCCCTGTTGTCGGTTGCCAGTCCGCGGTCATGAGGCCGACCGCCTGCCGTACCAGTGTGGCCCGCCGCCCGAATGCCGGGGACGGCGGCTAGCGGGCGTACACCATCTGGGGAAGCCACAACGCGATCTGCGGGAAGGCCATGACCAGGGCCAGACCGACCGCCATGACGGCAACGAAGGGCACGATGGACCGGTAGATGTCGATCAGCGTGACCTCGGGCGGCGCCATCGCGCGCATCAGGAACAGGTTGTAGCCGAACGGCGGCGTCATATAGGCGATCTGGCAGGTGATCGTGTACAGCACCCCGTACCAGACCAGATCGAAGCCCAGATGCCCAACCAAGGGGACGTACAGCGGGGCCACGATGACCAGCATGGCGGTGTCGTCCAGGAACGTGCCCATCAGCAGGAACGAGAGCTGCATCAGGATCAGGATCTCCCACGGTCCCAGGCCGAGGCGGTCGACGAACAGAGTCTCGATCGCCCGCACCGCGCCCAGGCCGTCGAACACGGCGCCGAAGCACAGCGCGGCCAGGATGATCCACATGAACATGCAGGACACGCCCAGGGTCTTGCGCAACACCTCGCCCATGACCGCACGGGTGACGCGGCGCTTGACCAGGGCGGCCAGCGTCGCGGCCAGGGCGCCCACCGCCGAGCTTTCGACCAAAGACGTGTAGCCCAACACGAACAGGCCCATCATGCAGAAGAAGATCAGCAGCGGCAGCACGCCCGCGCGCAGCAGCAGCAGCTTCTCGGCCAGCGGGACGTCGCGTTCCTCCTTCGACAGGGTCGGCCCCAGGCTGGGCTGAAACCAGCAGCGCACCGCGATGTAGAGCACGAACAGCCCGGCCATCATCAGGCCGGGTGTCACGCCGGCCAGCCACAACTGGCCCACCGGCTGGCGCGCGATCATGCCGTAGAGCACCAGGACGACGCTGGGCGGCACCAGGATGCCGAGCGAACTGCCGGCCTGGATCACGCCGGTGACCATGATCTTGTCGTAGTTCCGGCGCAGCAGTTCGGGCAGGGCGATGGTGGCGCCGATGGCCATGCCGGCGACGCTCAGCCCGTTCATGGCCGAAATGGCGACCATCAGGCCGATGGTGCCGATCGCCAGGCCGCCGCGCACCGGCCCGAACCAGACATGGAACATCTTGTACAGGTCGTCGGCGATGCCGGATTCCGACAGCATGTAGCCCATGTAGATGAACAGGGGCAGCGTCAGCAGCGGATACCACTTCATCAGCTTCATGGCCGCGCTGAAGCCGATTTCCGACCCGCCGTCGCCCCACAGCAGCAACGCGGCGGCGACCGCCACGAACCCGATGGCTGCGAACACGCGCTGCCCGGTCAGCAGCATCAACATCATGGACGCGAACATGAGCAGAGCGATCATCTCATAGCTCAGGCTCATGACGCGCTCTCCGTCGGCAGGCCGATCTCCTCGCCGCGCAGGCGGGCAATGTCCTTGAACAACTCGGCGAACGCTTGCAGCAGGGTCAGGCCGATGCCGAGGCACATGATA
Organism: Roseospira marina; assembly: GCF_014197855.1. Taxonomy (GTDB): domain Bacteria; phylum Pseudomonadota; class Alphaproteobacteria; order Rhodospirillales; family Rhodospirillaceae; genus Rhodospira; species Rhodospira marina. Next base: position 83,754 of record NZ_JACIGJ010000011.1, on the reverse strand, counting down.
ATCTTGATCGGCGCCATGTATGGGCGCCACGCCGAGTAGCTGCGTTCGCCGTACTCCAGGGCGTAGGCGGTGGAGGACAGGCCGCCGTACAGCAGAACCCCGAGGTAGAAGATCAGGAACAGGATGGTGACGACATCCACCCAGGTCTTGGTGCGCCGCGACCACATGCCATAAAGAAGGTCCATGCGGACGTGGGATTCATGCATCAGGGCATAGGATCCGCCGATGAGGAAGTACGTCACCATCAGGAACTGGGCGACCTCCAGCGTCCATAGCGAGGGCAACAGGCCCGGTGTGTTCTTGGAAATCGCGGACCAAAACAGCACCGCCATCATCGCGAAGATGAGCAGCATGGTCGCGCGGCCGATGGCGCGGCTGGCGCGATCCATCGTCCGAACGTAAAGCCTGATTGCGTGTGGCATGAAACCGTCCCGATGCGGTCGGCTGGGATGGGAGGCGATGGGGAGGCCCGCGACCTCTGGTGGCGACGTCATCCGTTTGTAGGCTCATAAGGTCCCCGGGTCCGTCGAACGTGTCAAGAATCAACCGCCCGCCCGCGTTTGCTGAAAAAATAGGCGCCACCACACGGCGCGCGCGCAGGAGGCGGTTCGCACCCGATCTCCGGCTCTTGCTCGCGCCGGCGTTTCACGACACAAAGGCTGGGTGTGAGCGGTGGTGGTGGGCACCCGCTCGGGTGGATCGGCCCCGGCACGGGGAGGGGCGGCAGACCTTCGGCCGTGCCGCGCATCTTTGCCGGAACATGAGCCGCAGCAACAATTTGGTAAAGTCGGCTGAGAGTCGCGGTGGCCGGGGGCGCCCGGGCCGCCGTGCCGGCTTCGCGTCTCCGTATGATCCAATAAACGTTTGTTTCTGAACTCTTTTTTGCCACAGAGCGGCCGCAACAATCTGAAACAATGATTGATTTGCGCGGACTCGGGTGGGTGGCTAAATCTAGCGTATCAGAAAGGTTGACTCGCAGACCCGGATACGGGCGCGGATCTCCCCCGGGGCCGGTCCACAGGCCCCGGTGCGTGGAGAGACCGGGGTCATCCACTCGCCAGAGACCGGTTTTGGGGGCGCACGATCATGAAGGATGCCACTCTCGACGACAGCACGCTCGCCGCGGCGGTCGAGCCCGCCGGGACCGCCCCGTCCCATCGGGCGTGGCCTCTCGCGGCCAGCGCGCGCCGGACCGTGGCCGGCCCGGTATGTGTCCAGGGGATCGGTTTGCACTCCGGTGCGACGGTGACCCTGACCCTGCGACCCGCCGCAGCCGACAACGGCTTGTGGATCCGCCGCACCGATATCACCGACCGCGACCCGATGATCCCGGCGCGCTGGGATCATGTCGTGGACACGCGCCTGTGCACCGCGCTCGGCAATGCCGCCGGCGTCACGGTCTCGACCGTCGAGCACCTGATGGCCGCGCTGGCCGCGCTGGGTGTGGACAACGCCGAAATCCTGGTCGATGGGCCGGAACTGCCCGTCATGGACGGGTCGTCCGCCGCGTTCGTGGCGGAGATCGAGGCCGTCGGCACCGTGGCCCAGGCCGCGCCTCGCCATGCCATTCGTCTCGTGGACACCGTGTCGGTGACCGAGGGGGACAGCACGGTCTCCCTGCGGCCCGCGCCGCGCGGCCTGACCATCGACGCCGAAATCGATTTCGAGAACCCGGTGATCGGGCGGCAGCGCCGCGTCGTCCTGGTGTCGGCGCGGAGCTTCCGGGAGGAACTGGCGGACGCCCGCACCTTCGGCTTCCGGCATGAGGTGGACGGCCTGCGCGCCATGGGCCTCGCCCGGGGCGGCTCGCTCGACAACGCCGTGGTCGTCGATGGCGACACCATCCTGAATCCGGAGGGGCTGCGCTACGCCGACGAGTTCGTGCGCCACAAGGCGTTGGACGCCCTCGGGGACCTGTATTTGGCGGGCCATCCCCTCATCGGCGTCTATCAGGGCCTCCGCCCGAGCCATCGGATCAACAACCTGTTGCTGCGTGCCCTGTTCGATCAGCCGGAGGCCTGGCGGTTCGAGCCGGCCCTGCTGAGTGGGGGCTATGGAGCCGGCCGGGGCCGGTTCGATCCGGCCAGCGATCGCCGCCGCGCCTGAGGCGCGCAAAAGAGACCGCGCCTGAGGCGCGCAAAAGAGACCGCAGCCGTCCTCCCGTTTTTTCGTTCGGCACGTCGCGCCCCGCCGCCAGACATTGGCGCGCGGGGCGTTTGATGTGGGGGGGTGTTCTGGGCGAACGGGTTTGCCCGCGCGGACGGCGCGCGGTACAAGGGCGAGAGACAGTGTGTCCCCACCCCCCGTTTGCATCCGTGAGGCTGTGTTATGGATTCCTGCCCTTGTGGCTCCGGGCTGACCCTTGACGCCTGTTGCGCCCCGGTGATCGCCGGTACGACCCCGGCGCCGACCGCCGAGGCGCTGATGCGGTCGCGCTACACCGCCTATGGGCAGGGCAACATCGATTATCTCATGGCTACGCTGGCCACGGACTCGCGCGCTGACTTCGACCCGATCGAGGCTAAGGGCGTGGCCGCCGAGTCCGTTTGGACTGGGCTTGAGATTCGCGCCGTGTCCGCCGGCGGCGAGGGCGACGACGAGGGCACGGTCGAGTACGTGGCGCGGCTGAAGTACAAGGGCCGGGCGCGCATGCATCACGAGCGCGCGACCTTCCGCCGCGAGGACGGCCAGTGGCGCTGCACCGGGGGCGAGGTCAACCCCAAGGGACCGCCCCGGCGTGTGGTCTCGGTGGGGCGTAACGAGCCGTGCCCCTGCGGGTCCGGCAAGAAATACAAAAAGTGCTGCGGGGCGTAGCCGACCATGGCGCGGCGGTTCGCCTGCACCCTGTGCGGCAAATGCTGCGTCGGCCTGCTACCGCTGACGATCGAGGAGGCGGTGGCTCGCGCCGACCGCTTCCCGCTGGCGCTGGTGTGGACCCCCGTGCGCAAGGGCGCGCCAGCCTACGCCACCATCAAGCGGCTCGGCCTTGAGGTCACCCTGGGGAAGGGGCGCACGGTCGCCGTGCTGGTCTCCCCTATGGTCTACCTGCCGCCCGCCTTTCCCTGCCCGGATCTGACGCACGACGGCCTGTGCGCGGTCCATGACACCGAGACCAAGCCGCTCCGCTGCCGGGCGATGCCGTTCAACCCCCGCCGGCCGCAAAGCGATCAGGCGGCGCTATTGCTGCCCCGGCCGGGCTGGACCTGCGATATCTCCGCCGCCGCGCCGGAGGTGTACCAGGACGAGGCCATTATCGAGCCCGGGGCGCTGGCGGCCTACACGGCGGAGCGCGAGGCGCTGCGGGCACAGGCTCCAATCCTGCGGGCCTACGCCGAAAGCCGCCTGTCCCTTTCGCCGTCGGTGATGGCGGAACTGAACCGCATCGACCGGCAGAAGGGCAGCACCGGCACCATTGCGCTCAGCTTCACGGCCCTGCTGCCCCGCCTGCCCGAGGTCGACGCGGAGGCCTTCGTGCGCGGCCAGCGGGCGGTGCTGGCGGACTACCGCGACCGCACGGCGCCCAAGGGCGACGAGGGGCCGTTCCACCGCTACTATGGCGAGGTCCTAGACACGCTCGGCCCGGCGTCCGGCTGATTCGGCCGGGATAGAGCCGGCATTGCAGTCATACATAGTAAGGCCGTCATGCACGTGCGCCTATTTTCAGTGACGCCGTGACAGTTTTCTTGCCTCGCGTTCCATCCAATGCTCTGGTGAATCCCACATGTCCGGCACACACGGCCCGGACGTATTGGTCGGAGTAAGGGGGGGAGGGGTACCCATGGAGTTTATCGAGGGCGTATTCGCGGGGATTGGCGATCTGACGTGGGGGTGGTCGCTGATCCCGTTTCTTGTCGTCCTGGGCGTTTTCTTTACCTTGATGTCGAAGCTCGTGCAGTTCGAGTTCTTCGGCCGAATGTTCCGGGTCCTCTACGCGCCGAAGGCGGACGGCACCGGTCGCCGCGTCAGCTCGCGCGAGGCCCTTCTGGTCAGTGTCGGCGGACGGGTCGGCGGCGGCAACATCGCGGGCGTCGCGGTGGCGATCACCCTGGGGGGGCCGGGGGCCGTGTTCTGGATGTGGGCCATTGCCCTGGTCGGCATGGCGACCAGCCTGTTCGAGTGTTCGCTGGCGCAGCTTTACAAGCGGACGGAGCCGGACGGCACCTTTCGCGGCGGTCCGGCCAGCTACATTCTGCACGGACTGGGGGAGCAGTACCGGTGGTTGGCGGTTCTGTATGCCATTTGCCTGATTGCTGCCTTCGGGTTCGGCTTCAACGCCTTTCAGGGCAACACCGTGGCCGGCGCGGCCAACGACAGTCTCGGCATTGACCGGCTGTACACCGGTGTTTTCCTAGCGGGCGTCACGGCCCTGGTGGTCTACGGCGGCATTCGGCGCATTGCCAAGGTGGCGGACGTCGTGATCCCGATCATGGCCGTGACCTACATTGCCATGGCGCTGCTGATCATCATCATGAACCTGACGTCCCTGCCGGGCGTGATCTATGACATCGTTGCCAATGCGTTTGGCATCGAGACGGCGGTGAGCGGCGGCATCGGCGCGGCGGTGGCGCAGGGCCTGCGGCGCGGTCTGTTTTCCAACGAGGCCGGCCTGGGCTCCGCCCCGAACGTGGCGGCGGTGGCCTACGTCAAGCATCCGATCAGCCAGGGCATCGTGCAGTCGCTGTCGGTGTTCATCGACACAATCATCATCTGCTCGTGCACGGCGTTCGTCATTCTGCTCGGCGATGTGTATGTGCCGGGCGCGCAGGACATCAACGGCGTGGCCCTGACCCAGCAGTCGCTGGCCAGTCATATCGGCGACTGGTCGACGTACTTCATGACGTTCTCGGTCCTGCTGTTCGCGTTCAGCTCCATCATCTACAACTATTATCTGGGTGAGAACGCGCTCAACGTGTTCACGAAGAGCCGTGTCATGCTGCATGGGATGCGTATCGCCATCGTGGGCATCGTGTTCCTGGGCGCGACCGCGCCGGGGGCGACGGCGGTGTTCTTCTTCTCCGATCCGCTGATGGGCGTGTTGGCGCTGGTCAACCTGCTGGCGCTGACCATGCTGTTCCCGACCGGCCTGCGGCTGCTGAAGGACTACCGCGAGCAGGTCGCCGCCGGTAAGGAGCATCCGGAACTGAAGGTCGAGGACTACGCCGATCTCGACATCGATCCGACCGCGTGGTCGGAGGCGAAGGCGTAACACCGGGCGCCCCTCCCCATGCTGTTCAAGCGCGGGGAGCCGCTGGCGCCGCCGCCATGACCTCCGTCGCTCGGAAACAGGCGGCGGTCCGGTCCGATCCGACCGGCCTCAGCGCGGGCGCGGTGGCGGCGCAGGCCTCCACCGCCCAGGGGCAGCGGGCGCGATAGACGCAGCCGGGGCCGGAGTCCACCCGGCGCGGCGAGGCCGGGCCGCCGGTCGGACCACGCCGGGTGTGGGTCTGTCCGGCCGCCTCGATCCGGGGCACCGCCGCCAGCAAAGCGGCCGTATGCGGGTGCGCCGGGCGATCGAGAACGTCCCGCGTCGGGCCGCTCTCCACCACATGGCCCTGAACCATCACCATCACGCGCTCGGTCACATGGCGCACGACATCCAGGTCGTGGCTGATGAACAGCAACGCCAGTCCGTGCCGGTGCCGTAGCGCCAGGAACAGGTTCAGGACCTGCGCCTGCACCGAGACGTCGAGCGCCGACACCGGCTCGTCCGCCACCACCACATCCGGATGGGTGACCAACGCCCGGGCGATGGCGATGCGCTGGCGCTGTCCGCCGGAGAACTGGTGCGGGTAGCGGTCGAGCGCCTCCGCCCCCAGGCCCACGGCCGCCAGCGCGTCCGCCGCGTGGGCGCGGCGGTCGGCGCGCGGGATCTCCGGGGCCAGCCCGGCCAGCGGCTCGGCGATCACCCGGGCGATGGTCCAGCGCGGGTCCAGCGAGCCCATCGGGTCCTGAAACACCATCTGGATGCGCCGCCGCAGCCGGCGCAACGTCGCTTTGGGCAGGGCGTGCGGGTCGGCGCCCGCGATCCGCACCGTGCCGCGATCCGGCGGTTCCAGTGCGGTGACGAGGCGGGCGAGGGTGGACTTGCCGCAACCGCTTTCCCCCACCACGCCCAGGCTTTCGCCGCGCGCCAGAGTCAGGGAGACGTCCGCGACCGCTGGGATGAAGACGCGCGGCGCCAGGGGATGCGCCCGGGGCCGGGGGTAGGTCCGCGCCACGTCCCGGACCTCCAGCAGGGGCGCTGTTTCCGTTGGGGGTGGCGTCATGGGGACGCCTCCAACGGATGATGGCAGGCGACGGAATGGCGGTGGTCCGGTCCCGTCCCCAGCGGAGGCCGCGTCCGGCACCCGGTGTCGGCCCGCGCGCAGCGATCCGCGAACGGGCAGCCGGGCGGGCGGGCGTCCGGCGGCGGCACGGCACCCGGAATCGCCGGCAGCGGCGCGCCCGGTTGGCCGGCGCGCTGCGGTCGCGCCGCCATCAATCCGCTGGTGTAAGGATGGCGCGGCCCGGCCAGAACGCGGGCGGTGGGGCCAGCCTCCACCACCTGACCGGCGTACATCACCGCCATGTCCCGGGCCGTTTCGGCGATCACGCCCAGGTCGTGGGAAATCATCAGCAACGCCATGCCCTCGCCCTGCACCAGATCGCGCACGAGGTCGAGAATGCGCGCCTGCGTGGCCACGTCCAGCGCGGTCGTCGGCTCGTCGGCGACCAGCAACGCCGGTCCGCAGGCCACCGCGATGGCGATCACGACCCGCTGGCGCTGACCGCCGGACAGGGCGTGCGGATACTGGTCCGGCGAGACCCGCGACGGATCCAGCCCGACCCGGTGCAGCACCGCGCGGGCGTGCTCCCGCGCCGCGCGCCGGGACAGGCGCAAGTGCCGGCGCGGGCCTTCCGCCACCTGATCCACGATGGTGCGCACCGGGTTCAGGGCGGTCATGGGCTCCTGAAAGATCATCGCAACCCGCCGCCCGCGCAGGGCGCACAGGCGCCGTTCCCCCGCCGTAAGCAGGTCCTCGCCGTCCAGCCGGATCGCCCCCTCCGCCCGCAGGCCATCGGGCAGCAGGCCCAGGATCGCGAGCGCGGTCAGCGACTTGCCGCAGCCGCTTTCCCCCACGAGCCCGAGCGTGCCGCCCGAGGCCAGCGTCAGCGAGACTCCATCCAGCAGCCGCACCGGCGGGGCGTACCGGGTTGATCCGGGGATGGTGACGGTCAGATCCTGGATGTCCAGCAGCGCCATCGGTCAGATCCGGTCGACGTGGGAATTCGGGCGCGGGGCGCCACGCGCGTGCAGGCGCGGATCCAGGCGGTCGCGCAGCCCGTCGCCGAGCAGGTTGAGCCCGAGGACCGTGACCACGATGGCCATCCCCGGCAGGATCGCCAGCCGGGCGTCGAGGAACAGGAACGTCTGGGCCTCGTTCAGCATGCGGCCCCAACTCACCTCCGGGGGCTGGCTGCCGAGGCCGAGGTAGCTCAGGCCCGCCTCGGCCAGAATGGCCATGGCGAACTGGATCGTCGCCTGCACGATCAGGCTTCCCGCGATGTTGGGCAGGATGTGGTCCACGGAAATACGGGCGCGCCCGCGCCCCGCCAGCCGTGCGGCCTGGATGAACGGTCGTTTCCAGATCGCCAGCGCCGCCCCCCGGGTGACGCGCGCGAACACGGGGATAGTGAAGACGCCGATGGCGAGAATGGCGTTGATGGCGCCGGGACCCAGCAGGGCGGTCAGCAGCACGGCGGTCAGCAGGGCCGGGAAGGCGAACGCGAGGTCGTTGAAACGCATCACCGCCTCGTCCAGCCAACCCCGGCGGGCGGCGGCCAGCAGCCCCAGGGGCACGCCGAGTCCGGCGCCCAGTCCGACCGCGACCAGCGAGACGGCGATGGAGACGCGCGCGCCGGCCATGAGCTGGGACAGCGTGTCGCGGCCGAAGTGGTCGGTGCCGAGCGGGTGGGTGGCGCTGGGATCCGCCAGCCGGTGGGCGATGTCCATGGCCGTGGGGTCGTGCGGCGTCCAGACCAGAGAGAGGAGCGCGGTGCCCAGGACGACGGCGCTGATGCCGCCGCCGACCCAGCCGGCCGGGCTGAGGCGGGACCGATTCAGGTGGGGCGACCTAATCATCGGGTCGGGCTCCGTCCGCGCCATGGCGCAGGCGTGGGTCCAACGCCGCATAGGACAGGTCCACCAGGGCGTTGACCACCCCGACCGTGCCGGCCAGCAGCACGACGAGGTCGCGCACCACCACCAGATCGCGCTGGCTGATGGCCTGGAAGATCAGGCGGCCGACCCCCGGCAGGTTGAACACGTTCTCGATGATGATGGTGCCCGCCAGAAGAAAGGAGAACTGAAGCCCCAGAATGGTCACGACCGGGATCATGGCGTTGCGCAAGCCGTGATGCCACAGGGCGGCGGCGCGGCTCAGGCCCTTGGCGCGGGCGGTGCGCATGTAGTCCTCGCCCAGCACCTCCAGCACGGCGGAGCGGGTCACGCGGGTGAGAATCGCCGCCTGCGGCAGGGCCAGCGCGACCGCCGGCAGGATGAGGGCCGCCAGCCCCGGGCCGACGCCCGCCTCCCACCCCGGAAAGCCGCCCGCCGGCAGCCAGTGCAGGGTGACAGCGAACAGCAGCACCAGCAGGATCCCCAGCCAGAAGTTCGGCACGGCCACCCCAAGCTGACCCAGGGCCAGGATGGCGGTGTCCGTGGCGCGCCCGCGCCGGGCGGCGGCCAGCACCCCCAGCGGCAGCGCCAGCGCCACCGCCAAACTCAACGACAGGGCGGCGAGCGGCAGGCTGACCGCGAGACGCGGTGCCAGCAACTCATCCACGGGCACGCCGTAGGTCAGGCTGTTCTGAAAGTGCCCCTGGAGCAGGCCGCCGATCCAGGTCAGGTAGCGCCAGACCGCCGGCTGATCCAGGCCCATGGTGGCGCGCAGGGCGGCCAGGGTGTCCTCGCGCGCGTTGACGCCCAGGATCAGCAGCGCGGGGTCGCCCGGCAGCACCTCCAGCACCACGAACACGAGGATCGAGGCCGCCAGCAAGGTCAGGGCCAGGGCGACCGCGCGTTGGGCGAGGATCCAGGCCATATATAAGGTGCCCTCTGGGTGTCAGCCGTGGCGTGCGCCGGATGGGCGGGGGTGCCCGGCCCCCTTACTCGGACCAGGACACGCCGGTCAGGTCGTTGGCCTGCACCGGGCTGTTGTGCCACAGGCCATGCAGCCGGGCGTCCCATACCCCTTGTTTCGGCAACTGGAACAGGAAGCCGTTCACGGCGTCCTCCGCCAGCCGGGTCTGGGCCTGCCGGTACAACTCGGCGCGTTTCACGGGGTCCGTGGTTTCGTCCAGCGTGGCTATCAGGCCGTTGAAGGTCGGGTTTTTGTAGCCGAAGTAATAGCCGTCGCGGGCGTAGACATCGATGTCCAGCGGTTCGGTGTGGGCCACGATGGTCATGTCGAAGTCATGGCCCCGGAACACCTGCTCCAGCCACTGCGCCCATTCGACCGGAATGATCTCGGTCTGGATGCCCACGGCGGCGAGCTGGGCCGCGATGATCTCCCCACTGCGCCGCGCGTAGGAGGGCGGCGGCAGATGCAGCCGCAGCGACAGGGCGCCCGGCGTGATGCCGGCCTCCGCCAGCAGAGCTTTCGCCGCCTCGGGATCGTACGGAGACAGTCCGGTCAGGTCGACATAAGCGGGATGATGCGGGGCGAAGTGGCTGCCGATGGGCGTGCCGTGGCCGAACATGGCGCCGTCGATCAGGGCCTGCCGGTCGATGGCGTGGCCGATGGCCCGGCGCACGCGCACATCGTCCAGCGGCGGATTTCGATGGTTGAGCGCCAGGATGGTCTCGCCCTCGGTCGTGCCGATCACGACGGAGAAGCGCGGGTCCGTCTCCAGCGCGATCAGCCCTTCCGGCGCCGGGAAGTTGGCGAAAGCGTCGACGTCCCCGGCCATGATGCCGGCCAGGGCGGCCGCCGGATCGGCGATGAAGCGGAAGGTGGCCCGCGTCAGCGCCGGGGCCTCGCCCCAATAGTCGGGATAGGCCTCCAACTCGACCCGGTCGCCCTGTACCCAGCGGGTGAGCCGGAACGGGCCGGTGCCGACCGGGGCGGTCTTGTTGGTGTCGGCGCTCTCCGGGGCCACCATCACCGCGTCGCCCCAGCCCAGATTGAACAGGAACCGCCCCTGCGGCCGGCTCAGATGGACCACCAGGGTGTAGGGATCGGGGGCCGCCACGGTGTCGATGGCCTCGAACAAGCCCTTCTGCGCGTTGACGCTGGCGTCGGCGCGGGCGCGGTCCAGGGTGAACACGGCATCCTCAGCGGTGAAGGCGGAGCCGTCGTGGAAGGTCACGCCCTCCCGCAGGCGGAAGGTATAGGTGAGGCCGTCGTCGCTGACGTTCCAGCGTTCGGCCAAGCCGGGCCGCACCGCGCCGTCCGGGCCGATGCGGGTCAGGCCCTCGAACACATTGGCGTAGACCACCTCGTCGATGGCGCCGGCCGCGCCGGCGGTGGGGTCCAGGTGCGGCGGCTCCAGCACCATGCCCATGACCAGGGAGTCCGGGGGCGCGGCCCGCGCCGTCAGCGGCCACGACGAAATGGCGGCGGCCAGCACAGCGGCCAGCACTGGGAACGCGGCGACGGCACGGGCCGGGCCACGGGCGAACGACAGCGGCATGAACGTGTCCCCTTTGTTGGACCGGGCTCTTCTTTGGTCCGGGGTCGGCCCGGGTCTGGATGGGCGGGACTTTAGGGAGGGGCCGGCCCTACCGCAACCGAAAGCGGTCGCGATAACTGGTTCCGTCCCCCACCGAGTCGGCTTCGTACACGCCGCGCGCGATGGCCCGCGCCGCGCAGTCGGCGGCGGCCATGCCGCAGCGGGCGAGGGCCACCAGCGGTTCGGGCCCCAATGGAACACGGCCGGTGGCCAGGGCGAACACCGTATCGCCGTCCAAAGGGGAATGGACCGGCCGCAGCGCCCGGGCGAGGCCGTCCTGCGCCATGATGGCGACGCGTCCGGCCTGCGCCTTGGTCAGGGCGAGGTCGGTGGCGACCACCACCAGCGTCGTGTTGGCGCGGGCGGGAGCGGCGAAGGCAAAGTCGGTGGGGCCCGGCGTGGGATCGTCCGGAGCCGGGCGGGCGCGCGGCCCCAACTCGTCGCCGACCGCCCAGGGCCATGCCCAGAAGGCTGGCGTATCGCCGAGGGTCGCCTGGCCCAGGCTGTTGACGGCGGCGAGGGCGCCGACGGTGAAGGGCGGCCCGGCGGCGGTTGGGTTGACGGGCAGGACGAGGGAGGCGCTGCCCAGCCCCCCTTTCAGGTCGCCGGCCGTGGCGCCGTACGCCGCCCCGACGGTGCCGAGCGCGAACGCGCCATCCGCGTTCCGGGCGGTCTCGACAGCCTGACGGCCGAGGGCGGCGTAAGGCGGCGCCGGACCCCAGGCCTTGTCGCCCCCATTCAGCAGGTCGAACAGGATGGCGGAGGGCACAATGGGAACGAGGGCCTCGCCCACCGCGAAGCCGACACCCCGCCCCGCCAGCCACGTGGTGACGGCGCCGGCCGCCTCCAGCCCGAACGCCGAGCCCCCCGATAGGACCAAGGCGTGCACGGCCTCGACCGTGTTGACCGGGTCGAGCAGATCGGTCTCCCGTGTGCCCGGCCCGCCGCCCCGCTGGTCCACGGCGGCGGTGGCGGGCGCGTCGGGCAGGATCACCGTCACGCCGGTGCGGACGTGGGCGTCGTGGGCATGTCCGACCCGCAGCCCCGGCACGTCGGTCAGCCGGTTGAGTGGGCCGGGACGCGGCGCCGGACGAGAGGCAGGGGCGGGCGAAACCATGCGGCGACTCCGATCATGGGGGCGCGGACCGTGAGTCCGTCGGCGCGGCATTCTGGCACAGTCCGGCCAGACGGCCACACCGGACGCGGACGCCTTCCAAGGCCAGGGAACAAAGGCCAGGGAACATATGCGGTGTTTTTTGGCCGGGGAATGCGCCAAGGGTCCCATAACTCCGTTCGTCGCTAGGCTGCGGGATGTGGCGAAACAAACCATTTGGGATGGCAGCCCGGATAGGTGTACAGTACCCGAAGCGCGTCACTCTGCTATGGCGCGCAAGTGTGGGGGCGAGGAGGGGTTTTGTCACCCGGCGGGCACGATCGATGGTGTGGTATGCCAAAAGGCAGCATTCCATACCCGGGGAGGAGGACATGTCCGTGCGGAATGACGATCGAATTGACATGCGGAATGCATCGGGCCGGCTCGTGAACGGCGACCCGCGCTCCCGAACCTACGAAGCCGCGGTGTGCCAAGCGGCGGATGTGCTTCGAACCAGTGCGTCGGCGGACGGTGTTCGCGGCGCCGAGAAGCACCGCCTGAACCGCATCGCCGCTTTCCTGGATTCTTTGTCGAAACAATAGCATGGCACTGGTCGCGCCCATTAATGGGCGCGGCGTGCGCCGAACGGACCCTCATCCGGATGGTGGACATTCGGGTCAGGACGTGGTCCTGACGGGTCCGGTCGGCGATACGCCTTTCGCGAAAGGCGGCGCCCGCATCATTGGCATGCCGTGTGCAAACCTTAGTGTCGAGGCTGGGGCCCGCGCGCCATATGGCGGCGATCGTCTCTGGTCCGTGGGCAACCACGACGAACGGCATGCGCGCGTGCGTATGGCCGATGGCTGGTCGCGTCACGACGCCGAAGGGTGTATGGAGGCCCCGTGGACAACGGATCCGAACAACAGGAGAAGTTCGAAGCGTAAATACCAGGAAAACATGAAACCACAGGGTTGCATCTTGGGCGATCCCAGATCACCCCCAAATCGTGCGAGACGGCACTTGCCTTAATCTCCACGAAGTTAACTCTTGCGACTGACTGTCGCATTAGGCTTTAAATGGTGCTTGGTATCGAACCCGCGATCGGCGCGGGCTACGGCCAAACACATGTAAATAGAGGACACTCGAATCATGATCCTATCCGAAGAGGTTCGCGATGGTCGTCGGCGCCGTGCCGCTTCGATCGACGGTCCCGACCCGATCGACATACACGTCGGGCAGCGGATGCGACTGCGTCGCACTATGCTTGGTAAAAGTCAGGACCAGATGGCCCGCGCATTGGGCGTGAGCTTCCAGCAGGTCCAGAAGTATGAACGTGGGACGAACCGGATCAGTGCCAGCCGTCTGTTTGACGTCTCGCGCTTTCTGAACGTGCCTGTGGGCTACTTCTTTGAAGATTTGACACGGGATGCCGTCCAGGCTCGCGACGAGGAAGTGAAGGTTCACTTCGCGGTCGTCGACGAAGCCGACCTGGGCGACGAGGACGATCCGATGAAGCGGACGGAATCGCTTGAGCTGGTCCAGACCTACTGGCGCCTGCCGACCGAAGTCGTGCGTGCCCGGGTGCTGGAAATGCTCAAGAGCCTCGTCCGTAGCTCGCCTGAGTAAGTGTGCCCTGCGCGATGCAATGGGTACGTATATTTCCTGCCGTCCTCGGGCGTGCCGGCGCTGATCGGTAAGCCCTGACACTCCCGTCCGTGAAATGACCGCCGGGGACCTCGGTGGGGCGTGGTCGTTTCACGGCCGGCGGATGTGTGTCGTGATCCTACGTGTGTCGTGACCGGAACTGTGCGGATGGGATGCCCGCTGCGGGGTATGCTCGTGCCTCGCGCGCAACGCGATCCGCGATCGGTGCGACACCCTGTGTGCCAGTCACCTGTGTGCCAGTCACCTGTGTCCCTGCCTCGTGGGGGCGTTCGCCTCAGGGCGGGCGTTCGGGGCCATGTTGCCCGAAAACGACGGCATTCGATGCGGGCCTTCAAAGCCTTTATGCCGACGACGCATGCCGCCTGTTCGGTCGTCGTCAGGTCTTGCCGTCGATCGGAAACCTCGAAAAACCGCCGTCGACCGGGCGCGGGACGCGAGCCCCGGATGGGAGCGTGCGGACTGGTCGGGCTCAGGCCGCGCGTACGTCGGCCAGGAACCGTTCCACCATGTCCCTTAGGTGCGCCGCTTGTCGATTGAGATCGGCAACGGCCGTCAGGACGTTCTCGGCCGCAGCCCCCGATTCATGGGCGGACTCGGTCACACCGGTGATGGTTGCCGACACCTCGCTGGTGCCCTGGCTGGCCTGTTGGACGTTGCGGGCGATTTCCTCGGTGGCCGCATTCTGCTGCTCCATGGCGGCGGCGATGGCCGTGGTGGCATCATTGATGCGTTGGATGATGTCGGAGACGCCCTGAATCGCCGTGACGGCGGTTGTTGTTTCCGCCTGTACCGAGCCGATCTGCTGGCCGATCTCCTCGGTGGCCTTGGCCGTCTGAGTGGCTAGGGCCTTGACCTCGTTGGCCACCACCGCAAACCCTTTCCCGGCGTCGCCGGCACGTGCCGCCTCGATGGTCGCGTTCAAGGCGAGCAGGTTGGTCTGATCGGCGATGTCACTGATCAGATTCACGACCTCGCCGATACGCTCGGACGTGGCCGCGAGTCCGGCCACCATGCGATTGGTGCGTTCGACCTCCTCCGTGGCTTGGCCGGTGATATCGCTGGACTGCTGGACCTGCCGGCCGATTTCGCGGATCGACGACGACAGCTCTTCGGCGGCCGCCGCGACGGTTTGCACGTTGGTGGACGCTTCTTCCGAGGCGGCGGCCACGGTCACGGCCTGATTGCGGGTTTCCTCGGCGATCGAGGCCATGCTTTCGGCCGTGGCCTGAAGCTCCGTGGTCGCGGCCGACACGGCCGCCAGGACGTCGCTCACGCCCTTGTCGAAGGCCCCGTTCAAGGCCGCGATCCGCTCGGCTCGGGCTTCGCGCTGACGGACCTGCTCCGCCTGCTCGGCGGCGAGTTCTTCCGCCCGCACCAGTCCGTCATGGAAGACGTGCAGCGACCGGGCCATGTCGCCCACCTCATCGCGGCGGGTCGTCGCCGGGATGGTCACGTTGAGGTCGCCGCCGGCCATATGGGCCATCGTGTCGGTAATGGCCGAGATGGGGCGCGTGATGGTGCGCGCGAACAGCGCGCCCAGGATCGCCATCCCCGCGATCACCGCGAGCCCCGCGAGGCCGATGAACCAGCGCATCCGGTAAACCGGCGCGAGCACCTCGGCCCGATCGACCTCGGCCAGCAGCGCCATGGTCACACCTTGGAAAGTGATGGGGCTGTACGCTTGCACCACCGCCTGACCGCGATAGTCCTTCCCCTGGGCGACCCCGGCTTTGCCGGCCAGGGCGGCGCGGGCGGCGGGTGTATCGACGCGGCGCGAGAGGATGGTGCCATCGGTCGAAAACCGAGAGTCGCTGCGCATCCGCAAATCCGGCCCAACCAGGTAGGTCTCGCCGGTTTCGCCCATGCCGGCCTGCAACTGCATGATGGCATTGACTTCGCCGATGGGCATCTGAAAGGCGAGCACCCCGAGGAAGGCACCGTCCTCTGCGAACACGGCATGACCTATGAAGCTGGCCGGGGCATCGTTTGAGGGGGCGTAGGGTGCGAAGTCCGTGAACACGGTCCCCGCCCCTTCGGGGTTGGCGGCGATGCGCTGGTAGACCTGCCCGAGACCGCTTTCGGCCCAGGGACCGGTTCGCAGGTTGGTGGCGAAGTCGGTTTCCTTGAACACCGTATAAAACACGGTCCCGTCGGCGCCGATCAAGAAGACGTCATAGTATCCGCGGTCCTGTTGCAGGGTGAGGAACCAGTCGTGATATTTCGCGTGTGCCTGATCGTACGGCGAATCTCCGGCGGACTCGAGCCGGTACTTTTTACCTAGTGGGTTGGGGTTCTGGTCGATGTAGGCCTGTTGCAGGATTGCCCTGGCGTCGCTGTCGGGCGAGGTCGTGCCGAGGGCGCTGTATGTGCGCGCGAAGTCGTGCAAGGCTTCCAGCGCGGTCCGACTTTTGGCGGTAATGCGCAAGTCGTCCTGGATGCTCTCCAGATAGGCGGAGAGCGTGGCGGCGCGGCTTTCCCGCAACGCCACCAGCTTGGCCTCGGCTTCGGTGTTCAGGTCGCGCGCCGCGCGCCAGTAGGCAAGGCTTCCCGTCACCACGACCGCCGTCAAAGCGATGAGACAGATCAAGACAGGAAGCAAGACGGCGATCTTCGAAGCCTTCAGCATAACATTTCTCCACGTCGACCACCGCCTATAGGGCGTCGCCCTAATACATCATGTGGCTGCGCAACCTAAAAATGTGCCCATCGGTAGGACGGGGGTGTCGGCTCGGAAGCCGCGCCCACGGTCGCATGCGTCTACGGTCACATACGCATTGCAGGCTGAATTTTCAGTATACGGTCGGATGCTTGAACGGAGGTTTCTGCTCTTTAATGGAGAAGCATAGCCACTTAAGGTTATCATAAGAGGTGTTTGTCTGCGTGCCCGGATGCCAGCCTGCGGTGTGGCCCGCTCACCGCAGGCTGGCAAGGCCGACCGGCCGCCGCGCTGCGTGGCGTGAAAAACGCCGTCGCGTCTCGCGGCACGAAAAAAACAAGGCGGCGAAGGGTCGGACACATCGCCGTCTGGTATGAGAGGCGTTCAATCCGCATCCGGGCGGGGTCTTCGTGTGCAGGCACGGCCGTCCGGTCGTACCGAGCGATAGATAAGCGCCTCGGTTCGTCCGTTCAGGATTGGCTCTCGGCGCATCCAAGGCGCCAGGGGTTAAGACGCTAGTGGGTGGGGTAAGGCGTCCTGAACGGCACGCGAACACCACCCCCCAATCACGGGCCGCGTTCGCCATGCGTTCGCGTTTTCGGTCGGTCTTTAGAAGACCCCGAAACCACACATAAAGCATTGATATTCTAAGGAGAAAAATGGTGCCGCCGGGGTGAATTGAACACCCGACCCCACCCTTACCAAGGGTGTGCTCTACCCCTGAGCTACGGCGGCACATGCGCTTGTATATCCGGCGGCGAGACCTGCGGACCCGGGCCAGCGGCGCGGGGCGAGTTCTAGCCGGAGGTTCCGGGCCATGCAAGCTCTTTTTCCAGGCCGTCGCGGGCCGATCGCAACCGGTCCATCCGACCTGAACCCCGGCGCTTGGCGCCGGGTCCGGGTCAAAAAAACGAACGGCCCCGCAGGGCCGTGCCGTCCTTCGAAAAGTGGCGCGAGTGACCGGACTTGAACCGGCGACCTCTGGCGTGACAGGCCAGCGCTCTAACCAACTGAGCTACACCCGCATCGGGTCCGCTGTGCAGCGGAGGCCGGGTATGTATCAGCCTGCCGGGGGGTGTGCAAGGGCTTTTTTCGCTCGTTTTTTGTTGCGAATGCGGATTTTGGGGTTAGGGGCCCAGTCCGGCCGCTTCGGGCACTTGCTCAATTCGGTGTCATGTTGCCCCCAAATACAGCAATCCCCGTGGGGCGACGCAACGACACGGCGTACCGGCAAGCGTCGGCAAAGATTGCTTTTCGGACCGCCTCGGGGCCGCTAAGGTGCCTATCCAGTGCATGGCACGTCTGTTGCTGATGAGGGGCTTAGTGGCGCGGGGCGGGTCATTGACGTCGTGCTCCGGCCTCTCCGCACGCCGCCGGTCGTTTCGAGGGGTCCCCCTCCGGAGCGGCCGACCGGGCGCCCCCTGCACGCCGTCTCGGTGGCGCGAAGGGCGGCCCGGACCGATCCGAGTCTCCATTCAGTCTGGTGACCCCGTCCGTTTCACATCGACAACACAGACGAAGAGGCCCTCATGATGCGTTTTGCTGCCGCCCTTGTGGCTGGCGCCGCCACCGTCGCTCTGTCCACCAGCGCCGCGTTTGCGGCCGAAACCTTGGACGCCGTGAAGGAACGCGGCGAAGTGGTCTGCGGTGTCTCGACCGGTCTGCCCGGCTTCTCCAACCCCGATGAGTCCGGGCAGTGGTCCGGCATCGATGTCGACGTGTGCCGGGCGGTGGGCGCCGCCGTGCTGGGCGACGCCGACAAGGTGAAGTTCGTGCCATTGACGGCCAAGGAGCGGTTCACCGCTCTGCAATCCGGCGAGATCGATATCCTTTCGCGCAACACCACCTGGACGCTGACCCGCGATTCCTCGCTCGGCCTGAACTTCGCGGGCGTGAACTACTACGACGGCCAGGGCTTCCTGGTGAAGAAGGACCTGGGCGTGTCCAGCGCGACCGAGCTGGACGGCGCGTCGGTGTGCATCCAGGCCGGCACGACCACCGAGCTGAACCTGGCGGACTACTTCCGCTTCAAGGGCATGGAATATAGCCCGGTCGTGTTCGACACCTCCGACCAGACCGTGCAGGGCTTCTCGGCAGGTCGCTGCGACGTTCTGACATCCGACCAGTCGCAGCTCTACGCTCTGCGGACCAAGCTGGACGATCCCGACAGCGCGATGGTGCTGCCCGAGGTCATCTCCAAGGAGCCCCTGGGGCCGGTCGTGCGCCAGGGGGACGATCAGTGGTTCAACATCGTGAAGTGGACCCTGTTCGCGCAGCTCAACGCCGAGGAACTGGGCGTGACCATGGACAACGTCGAGGACATGAAGAGCTCCGACAACCCGTCCATCAAGCGTCTGATCGGCACCGACGGGGACATGGGCGAAAAGCTGGGCTTGGCCGCCGACTGGGCGGCCAATGTCGTGGCGCAGGTCGGCAACTACGGCGAGATGTTCGAGCGCAACGTCGGCATGGACACCCCGCTTCAGATCGCGCGCGGGCTGAACGCGCTGTGGACCGCCGGCGGCATCCAATACGCCCCGCCGATCCGCTGATTTTCGCCCGCTGACCCTTACCCGGCCCTGGGCCGTGGCGGGGGCGGTTCGGGACGGTTCGTGAGACCGCTCCGGCGCCGCTCCCGCCCTCGGGGGCCGGTTCGCAAGGCTGCCGGCCCTGCGAGGGCTGGTTCCAAAGCCGGCCTTCCGAAGGTTGGTTCCAAAGTCGGCCTTCCGAAGGCTGGTTCCAAAGCCGGCCTTCCGAAGGTTGGTTCCAAAGTCGGCCTTCCGAAGGCTGGTTCCAAAGCCGGCCTTCCGAAGGCTGGTTCCAAAGACTGTGTTGAGGTTTCTCATGACGCGTTTTGCTGCCGCCCTTGTGGTCGGCGCCGCCACCGTCGCCCTGTCCGCCGGCGCGGCGATCGCCGGGCCGACCCTGGACGCCGTGAAGGATCGCGGCGAGGTCGCCTGCGGTGTCTCCACGGGCCTGTCCGGGTTCTCGATCCCGGACAGCACCGGCACCTGGAGTGGGCTGGATGTCGACTTTTGCCGCGCCGTCGCCGCCGCCGTGCTGGGCGATGCCGACAAGGTGAAGTTCGTCCCATTGACGGCCAAAGAGCGCTTCACCGCCCTGCAATCGGGCGAGATCGACGTGCTGTCGCGCGTCACCACCTGGACACTTACCCGCGACGTGTCCCTGGGCCTGAACTTCACCGGTGTGACGTTCTATGACGGTCAGGGCTTCATGATCCGCAAGGATCTGGGGGTGACCAGCGCGACCGAGCTGGATGGCGCGTCCGTCTGCGTGGCGGCCGGCACCACGACGGAGCTGAACCTGGCGGACTACTTCCGGCTCAAGGGCATGGAGTACAACCCGGTCGTGTTCTCCGCCATCAGCGAAACCGCGCAGGGCTTCGATTCCGGTCGTTGCGACGTGCTGACCTCCGACCAGTCGCAGCTCTACTCGCTGCGCACCAAGCTGGACGATCCGGAGAGCGCGATGGTGCTGCCCGAGGTCATCTCCAAGGAACCCCTGGGCCCGGCCGTGCGCCAGGGCGATGACCAGTGGTTCAACATCGTCAAGTGGACGCTGTTCGCGCAGCTCAATGCCGAGGAGCTGGGCGTGACCATGGACAACGTCGAAGACATGAAGAACGCCGACAACCCGTCCATCAAGCGTCTGGTCGGCACCGACGGCGACATGGGCGAGAAGCTGGGTCTGTCCGCGGACTGGGCGGCCAACGTCGTGGCGCAGGTCGGCAACTACGGCGAGATGTTCGAGCGCAACGTCGGCATGGACACGCCGCTGGAGATCGCGCGCGGGCTGAACGCGCTGTGGACCGCCGGCGGCATCCAGTACGCCCCGCCGATCCGCTAAACCCGGCCACCGACCGGGCCGCCCTCTTCATGGGGCCGGCCCGGATTCGGGCGCCACCCCGGCGCTCGCCCTGTCTCGTGCGCCCCTTCCTGCCGTCTCTCCTCTCCCCGTCATCGTTTCCCTCCCCTGTTTCCCTCGTCAGGAGGTGTCGTCCATGGCCGAACCGGCCGCGCCCCGAACTCCCGCACCCTGGAACAACCCACGCATCCGCGCGCTGGTGTTTCAGGGGCTCGCCTTGGTGCTGGTGCTGTGGTTCTTCTGGACCATCTTTCAGAACACACTCACCAATATGGAAAGCCGGGGGATCACGACCGGATTCGGGTTCCTGGACAACACGGCCGGGTTCGGGATTCTGTTCTCGCTGATCCCCTATGACGAGGCCGACACCTACGGCCGCACCTTCATCGTCGGCATTCTGAACACCCTGCTGGTCTCGGGCCTGGGGATCGTCTTCGCCACCGTGATCGGGTTCGTGCTGGGCGTGGCGCGACTGTCGAACAACTGGCTGATCGCCAAAATCGCGTTGGTCTATATCGAGATCACGCGCAACATCCCGCCGCTGCTGATGATCTTCTTCTGGTACTTCGCGGTGCTGCGCACGCTGCCCAGCCCGCGCGGTAGCCTGGAATTTCCCGGCGCGATGTTCCTGAACAACCGGGGTCTGTACATCCCCTGGCCGCATCCCGAGCCGGGGTTCTGGGTTGTTGGGGTGACGCTCATCGCGGTGCTCGTGGGCGCGGCGCTGCTGCTGCGCTGGTCCAAGAAACGCCAGGACGAGACCGGGGTCCGCTTCCCGGCGTGGCCGGTGTCTGTGCTGCTGGTGATCGGGCTGCCGACCCTCGTATTCCTGCTGATGGGGTCGCCGGTCACCTTGGACCGGCCGGAGCTGAAGGGCTTCAACTTCCGGGGCGGTGTGCAGTTGATCCCTGAGCTGATCTCGCTGTGGCTGGCGCTGACCATCTATACGGCCGCGTTCATCGGTGAGATCGTCCGCTCCGGTATCGAGTCGGTCAGCCACGGCCAGACGGAAGCGTCCCAGGCCCTGGGGCTGAGCCGGGGCAAAACGCTGCGACTGATCATCATTCCGCAGGCGATGCGGGTCATCATCCCGCCGCTGACCAGTGAGTACCTGAACCTCACCAAGAACTCCTCGCTGGCGACGGCCATCGGCTATCCCGATCTGGTGGCGGTGTTCATGGGGACGACCCTGAACCAGACGGGGCAGGCCGTGGAGATCGTCGCGATGACCATGGCGGTCTATCTGTCCATCAGCCTGATCATCTCGCTGCTCATGAATCTGTACAACCGGGCCGTGGCCCTGAAGGAGCGGTAGGCCATGAGCTCTCGCGACTCCGAATCGCAGGTGTTCACCCCCCGGCCGGCGCTGCCGCCACCGCCCCGGACGGTCGGCCTGGCCGGCTGGGCGCGCCAGAACCTGTTCTCCTCGATCCCGAACACCCTGTTGACGCTGCTATCGGCGTATCTGGTGTGGGTGCTGGTTCCGCCGGTGATCGACTGGGCCATTCTCAGCGCGAACTTCTTCGGGGACTCCAACGACGCCTGCACCGGCGAGGGCGCGTGCTGGGTGTTCATCGGGCAGCGGCTGAACTTCTTCATCTACGGCTTCTACCCGGACCCGGAACGCTGGCGGGTCAACACGGTTTTCATCCTGTTGGCCCTCGCGCTGGTGCCGCAGTTCTTTCCGATGGTCCCGGCGAAGGTGCGGACTTGGCTGGGAGTCTTCGCCCTGACCCTGTATCCGGTCCTCGCGGCGGTGCTGCTGATGGGGGGGCTGTTCGGCCTGCCGTTCATCGAAACCAGCAAGTGGGGCGGCCTGATGCTGACCCTGGTGCTGTCCTACGTGGGCATCGTCGTGTCCCTGCCGGTGGGCACCCTGTTGGCGCTGGGCCGGCGCTCCGGCATGCCGATCATCCGCACCATCTGCGTGCTGTTCATCGAGCTGTGGCGCGGCGTGCCGCTGATTTCCGTGCTGTTCATGGCCTCGGTGATGCTGCCGCTGTTCCTGCCCGATGGGGTGAACTTCGACAAGCTGCTGCGCGCCTTGATCGGGATTTCGATGTTTTGGTCGGCCTATATGGCGGAGGTCGTCCGGGGCGGCCTGCAAGGCATTCCCAAGGGCCAGTACGAGGCCGCCGCCGCCCTGGGGTTGGGATACTGGAAGGCGACCCTGCTCGTGACCCTGCCGCAGGCGCTCAAGCTGGTGATCCCGGGCATCGTCAACACCTTCATCGCGCTGTTCAAGGACACCACGCTGGTGCTGATCATCGGCCTGTTCGACATCCTGGGCGCGGTGCAGTCGGCCATCGTGGACCCGGCCTGGGGCCATGTGGCGATCGAGGGCTATGTGTTCGCGGCCCTGTGCTTCTGGGTGTTCTGCTTCGGCATGTCCCAGTACAGCCAGGGCCTGGAGCGCAAGCTGCACACGGGACACAAGCGATGACGCCCCGCCCGAACCCGCGTCCTCCCGCCTTTCCGACCTCGTTTCTTCCGTTGACCCGCAAGGACGGACACCCATGAGCATCAGCATCGATAAGCAGGACCCGAGTGGGCGGACGGACGGCCAACGCATCGGCCACGAGGTCGGCGCCGAAGCGATGATCCAGATCACCGACATGAACAAGTGGTACGGCAGTTTCCATGTCCTGAGGGACATCAACCTGACCGTCCACAAGGGCGAGCGCATCGTTGTGTGCGGCCCGTCGGGGTCCGGCAAGTCCACCATGATCCGCTGCGTCAACCGGCTGGAGGAGCACCAGACCGGCACCGTCGTCGTGGACGGCATCGAACTGACCGAGGATATCAAGAAGATCGACGCGATCCGCCGCGAGGTCGGGATGGTGTTCCAGCACTTCAATCTGTTCCCGCATCTGACGGTGCTGGAGAACTGCGTGCTGTCGCCGATCTGGGTGCGCAAGGAGCCGCGTCGGCAGGCCGAGGAGCGCGCCATGTCCCTGCTGGAGCGGGTGAAGATCCCCGAGCAGGCCAAGAAATATCCCGGCCAGTTGTCGGGCGGTCAGCAGCAGCGCGTGGCCATTGCCCGGGCGCTGTGCATGAACCCGAAGCTGATGCTGTTCGATGAGCCGACCTCCGCCCTCGATCCCGAGATGATCAAGGAGGTGCTGGACGTCATGGTGCAGTTGGCCGAGTCCGGCATGACCATGGTCTGCGTTACCCACGAAATGGGCTTCGCCAAGACGGTGGCGGACCGGGTCGTGTTCATGGACAGCGGGCAGGTGGTCGAGCAGGCGGCCCCATCGGAGTTCTTCAGCAACCCGAAGAGCGACCGCACCCGGCTGTTCCTGAGCCAGATCCTGAAGCACTGACGGGGCGCGGCGCTTTCGGCCGCCCTCAGGCCGGGGCGGGGAGCCGCGCCAGAACCGCCTCGACGATCCGGGGCAGGTCGCCGTCGCGGTCGGTCACCGTCCACACGGCATCGCCGCTGACCTCGGCCAGGAGAGCCTGGACCCGCTGGTCGGCGGCCTGCGCCTCCTCCCACGATTCGAGGCGGCCATAGGTGTCGTAGGCGACCGGCGGCCGCTCCAGTCGCAGGTCGAGGCGGCGCGGCCGCGCGTGGCACCACCGCACCAGCTCGTGGAAACACGGCGGGTCGTCGGGCGACGCATACACGCTCGCCAGCAGCACCGGCCCGTCGCAGACCACCACATCCACTTTGCCCAGCCGGATCTCGATCCGGCCCCACTGGTCGCCCAGGATGGTGACCTTGTTATGGATGGCGTGCGGGCGGCCCTCCCAAATGCGGTCCTTCGGCACCTCGGTGACCAGTTCGACGCAGACGTGGTGGCGTTTCAGGGCCGCGAACAGGGTGGCGGCGAAGGTGGATTTGCCGACTCCGGGCCCGCCGAACACGTTGACCACCAGGGTGTCGCGTGTATCGGGGGGCTGGGGCGCCATGGTCTTTCTCTCCGGTGTTCGCGGGGGATGCCGGCCGGCATACCCCGGCGGCGGCGTGTGCACAACGCAGAGACGGGGAGGGACCTTACTCCAGAATGTGCGAGGCCAGGATGTGGCTGCCCAGGCCGATCAGCACGACACCGCCGAGGATTTCGGCCTTGCGCCCGAACCGGGTGCCCAACAGGCGGCCGGTCAGCATGCCGGTCGTCGCCATGACGGTCGTCGAGCAGCCGATGGCCACGGCGATGAGCAGGATGTTGACGTTTAGGAAGGCCAGCGAGACCCCGACGGCCATCGAGTCGATCGAGGTGCCGACGGCGGTCACGACCAGCATCAGCAGGCCGGCGTGCAGGGGGGCGCGGCTGGGCTGGTCGGCGTCGCCACAGTCCGTGTCGGCGCGCCGCAGGCCGCTCGCGACCATGCGGCCCCCCACGATGCCCAGCAGCACGAAGGCGATCCAGTGATCGACGCGGGCGACATACGCGCTGGCGCCGATGCCGATGGCCCATCCGATGAGCGGGCTGACGGCTTCCACCAGCCCGAACACCAAGCCGGTGCGCAACGCCGCCAGGAACCCCGGACGCGACCCGCAGGCGCCACGTCCGATCGCCGCAACCAGGGCGTCAATGGACATGCCGAGCGCGAGAATACCGATGGCGAGAGGGGACATGGGGATGGTCCTTTACGACGCGTGGCCACACCAAGCAACACACAGCCTGTGTTGGCGGCCGTGTGCTTGTGCCACGGTCTCGCGAAACCACGCGTAGTCGTCCCCAAGGGGCCGACTTCGCGAAGGCCGAGCGTGCCACGCGGATGTGCCGCGAGTATGTTGACACGCTCCCGCCAATGGGCGGTCGCTACTCCCCGTTCGGACTACCCAATGCCGAGCCTAGGTCGAAAAGTCAACGATTATAAATCGTTATGATTTTAAGAAGCGATATCAAAATCGTGCGAGCCCGTTGAGATCTATGGGGGATGCGCAGGCTTGCGCTGGAAACGTTCATTACGCGTTTGTTTTGGCAGGGCGCGATCTGATTCTCGTCAATGCAGTGCGCAGCGGAAGGGCGTACCTCTGCGGACACACGCCATCCGGCGCTAACTCGGGACGGGAGTCACGCCATGTCCATTCGCGACAGCAAGGAGCGCTTCGGCGCCATCTCCATCTTCAATCACTGGACCCTGGTTGCCGTTGTGCTGGGGCTCCTGATCACCGGCCTTTTGTTGGCCGAGGTGCTGCCGGAGTCGGCACGGCCCTACTTGATTCCGCTGCACAAGCAGGTCGGAATCGTCGCCGCCGTCCTTTTGGTCTGGATGGTGATCTGGCGGTGGATGCAGGCCACGCGCCCCGGTCCGATCGCCGGCACGTCCGCGCCCGAAGCCCTGGCGCGCGCTGGTATGCATCTCCTGCTTCTGGTCGGTGCGGCCGTGCTGGCCGTGTCCGGCGTGATGATGTCGGTCCTGAGCGGCCACGAGGTCAATGTCCTCGGGCTGTTCACCATCCCCGCGATCGGTGACGACCCGGCTCAGGCTGCACTGCCCCACATGGTCCATGAATACGTCGGCTGGGCGATGGTCATCGCGGTCGGCCTGCACGCCGCCGTCGGCGTGAAGCATCATGTGCTTAACAAGGACGAAACCCTGACCCGCATGCTGGGCCGCGGCGCCTGAGGTAACGCGGCGGGCGGGGGTGCGCCCGCCCGCCAAACGCCCTTACTCCGACGGATCCGGGGCCTTCGGAATGACCTTGATCGAGGTGATGCGGTTGCGCATGCGCTTCAGCACCTCAAACCGAAAGCCGTGAAACAGGAAGGTCTGGCCGGGGTCGGGGATGCGCCGGGCCTCGTGCAGCACCAAGCCGGCGAGGGTGTTGGCCACGTCGTCCGGCAGGTCCCACTCGAATTCCCGGTTCAGGTCGCGGATCGTGACGTCGCCGTTGACCAGATAGGACCCGTCCGCCTGCGGCCGCACGCCGGCGACCTGCACGTCGTGCTCGTCGGTGATGTCGCCGACGATCTCTTCCAGGATGTCCTCCAGCGTCACCACGCCCATGATGGTCCCGTACTCGTCGACGACCATGGCGAAGTGCTCCCGCCGCTCGCGGAAGGCTTGGAGCTGGTGCAGCAGCGTCGTGGTGTCCGGGATGAACCACGTGGGCGAGGCCAGACCCACCACGTCCATTTCATCCAGATTGCCGGTGTAGGCTTGCACCGCGCGCAGCAGCGCCTTGACGTGCAGCACGCCGACGATGTTGTCCATGCGGTCGCGCCACAGCGGGATGCGCGTATAGGGGCTGTTCAGCACCTGCTCGACGATTTCAGAGGCCGGCAGGTCGGCGTCGATCATCACCAGCTTGGAGCGGTGCACCATGATCTCCCCGACCTCGACGTCGGCGAGGTCCAGCACGCTTTTCAGCATGGCCCGCTCGCGGCGCACCGTGCGGCCGGCCGGCCCGTCGCCGTCGGCCTCGGCGGTGTGCAGCTCAATGGCGCCGCGCAGTTCCGCCAGCGCGTGGGGGGCGGTCTTCTCCTGCCCGGCGTCGGCCTTGAACATCTTCAGCATCACCTGGACCAGCCCCTGGATGACCCGGGTCACGGGCCAGAACACCCAGGTCAGCACCCGCATGATCGGGGCCACCGCCAGCGCCGCCGTGTTGGTGTGCGTCAGGGCGTAGGTCTTGGGTAGGATCTCCGCAAAGATCAGCACCAGCACCGTCATGGCGGCGGTGGCGTAGACCACGCCCGTCTCGCCGAACGCGGCGATCATCACGCTGGTGGCCAGCGACGAGGCCAGGATGTTGACCAGGTTGTTGCCGAGAAGAATGGTGCCGATAAGCTGCTCGCGGGTTTTCAGAAGCTGGTTGACGAGGCTGGCGCGACGGTTTCCGCCCTTTTCCAGCTCCATCATCAACGGACGCGAGGCGGCCGTGAGCGCGGTTTCCGAGCCCGAGAACAGGCCCGACAGTACGAGCAGCAGCACGATGGCGAGGATGGATTCGATCATGGGTCCGGGGCTTCTGGTGGCCGGGGCTGGTGGAACGGTAAGCCCCCGCGATGCCGTCCCGGCGCGGGCCGGTGGCGGGGGGATGGGGAGCCGTGCGGTGTGTGCCGGTGCGATCCGGCGGCGCGGGGCGCTGTTTTACCCCACGACCGCCGCCAGGGTGTTCCGCACCGTCTCCATGGGAACGTCGCGCTTCACATGGGCGTGACCGATGCCGTCCGCCACCACGAAGGTGACGCGGCCGTCCTCGACCTTCTTGTCCTTGGCCATATGCGCCAGCAACCGGTCGATATTCCACGCCCGGCTTGGGTCGGGGCGCACCGGCAGGCCGACGGCCTCGAAATGGCGGCGCACCCGCTCCACGTCGGGACCGGCGCACAGGCCCAGCCGGTGCGACAGGTCGAACGCCATCACCATGCCGATGCTGACACCCTCGCCGTGCAGCAGGTCGGGACCATAGCCCGTCTCGGCTTCCAGGGCGTGGCCAAAGGTGTGGCCCAGGTTGAGCAGCGCGCGCTGGCCGGCCTCGCGCTCGTCGGCGGCGACCACGGCCGCCTTGGCGCGGCAACTGATCGCGATGGCCTCGGCGCGCAGGGCCGGATCCCCGTCGAGCAGGGCCGCCCCGTGCGCTTCCAGCCAGTCCCAGAACGGGGCGTCACCGATCAGGCCGTATTTGGCGGTCTCGGCGTAGCCGGCCAGAAGCTCCCGGCGGGGCAGGGTGTTCAGCGTTTCGGTATCCGCCAGCACCAGCTGGGGCTGGTGGAAGGCGCCGATCAGGTTCTTGCCGTGGCGGCTGTTGATGGCGGTCTTGCCGCCCACGCTGCTGTCCACCTGCGACAGCAGGGTGGTCGGGATTTGCACCAGGGGCACGCCGCGCAGCGCCACGGCGGCGGCGAAGCCCGCCAGATCGCCCACGACCCCGCCGCCCAGCGCGATCACCGGGGTGCCGCGCTCGATCCCGAAGCCGAGCATGGCCTCCAGCAGAGCCTCCAGATGGGCGAAGCTCTTGCTGGCCTCGCCGGCCGGAACGGCGTGGAGCGTCCACGCCACATCCGCGCGCTCCAGCCCGGTGGTCAGGTCATTCTGGTACAGAGCGGCGACGCGGGTGTCGGTGACCACGAAGGCGCGGCGCGCCTTGGGGAGGGCCTCGCGGATCAGGGTGCCGACGCGGGCGCGCAGGCCCGGCCCGATCAGGATGGGATAGCCGCGCGCCCCGAGGGCGACGTCCACCCGGGTGGTGCCGGCGGTCATCATGGTCATGGGGTGGCCTTTCCCTCCGCGTGTCCGTGCGCGGCGAGCGCGTCCAGAACCTTCTGTGTGGTGTGGTCGGCGCTGTCCGGGCCGGTGTCCACGGTCACGGTGGCCTCGGCATAGACGGGATAGCGTTCGGTCATCAGCGCCTGAAGCTTGGCGCGCGGATCGCCGCTGTTCAGCAACGGCCGGTGGGTGCGACCGGCGGTGCGCGAGACGAGCGTGTCCAGGTCGGCGCGCAGCCAGACCGAGATCGCCTGATCCTGGATCAGCGCGCGGGTCTCGGCATCCATGAAGGCGCCGCCACCGGTGGCCAGCACACAGGGCGTTCCGGTCAGCAGCCGCTCCATCACCTTGCGTTCGCAATCCCGGAACGCGGCCTCCCCGTACAGGCGGAAGATGTCCGCGACGCTCAGGCCGGCGGCCTTGACAATTTCGTCGTCGGCGTCCAGGAACGCGCACCCAAGGCGCCCGGCCAAGCGCCGGCCCACGCAGCTTTTGCCCGCGCCCATCAGCCCGACCAGGACCACGGTGCGCGTCATGGCGATGCGTTGCGTCGGGGCCGGGGGGTCTTTACACTGCCTCGCGGTCGCCATGGTTCAAGTCTGATCATCCGGCTTGAGAAGGTTGCGGGCTCGGGTCGAGCCCAGGGTATCCGTGCTGTTTAGACCGCCAACGGGGGTCTGTCCAGGGTGGGACGGGCCTTAACCGGGTGGATGGGCGCATCGGCACGGCAAGGCAGAGGGAGACAGGCGTGGCACGACGGCGCGGTCGGTTTACGGGAGATGACTCGTCTGGGGTCCTGCTTAAGGCCCTGGCGCTTCTGCTGCTGGGTCTGGTGGTGGCGGGGGGCGCGTTGCTGGCCACCTGGGACATGAAACCTCCGACCCGGGCGGTCGAGGAGGTCATCCCTAATGACCGGTTCTAGCGGGCCATCGGCGGCCGCTTGGCGTGCGCGGTCCGGTTTCGTCCGCGCCCTGGCGCTGATACCGACTCTCGTGAGCGTGATGACCGGCGCGGCCCTGGCGCAACAGGCACCGTTGCAACTGCTGCCGCCGGAGATGCGGGCGCCATCGCCCGCCCCGGCTCCCGCCCCAGGGCCTGGTGCCCCACCCCCGGAGCCGGAGTGGCGGGTTGCTCCCGGGGCGCCCTCCGACCCGATGCTTGACCCGACACGTCCGTCCGACGCGCCGCCCCCTCTGGCCGCGCCGCGCGAAATTGCACCGCCGCCCGGTGGTGTTACGGACAGCGAGCGCACGAGTCCCGGCGACACCGGACCGGCTGCATCCGACGCCGAGGTCTCCGGCGGACCCCTGCCGCACACCATCGGCCTCCTGACCCCGCGCGTCGGCGGGTTTCCGGACACGCTGTGGGAGGGAACGCCGGGCGCGCGGGTGGCCGATCTGCTGGCCGTCCTTCCGGTGGGCACCACCTCGCCCGTGATGGCCGACTTGCGCCGCCGCCTGCTGCTCAGCGTGCAGCGGGCGCCCGTGGGTCTGGATACGCTCGACCTGCTGCGCACGCGGCTCGATCTGCTGGCGGCCGCTGGCGCGTCGGCGGATGACATCATGGCCCTGGCCGCTCCGGTCGGGCGGGACGCCCGGGTGGACCGGCTGCGGCTGCGCGCGCTGCTGGTGGACGCCGACGACCGGCGCGCCTGCGCGCTGGCGCGGTCGGTGCGCGCGCGTTACCCGGACCCGATCTGGGAAAAAGCCACCATCCACTGCGATCTGCTGGACGGGCGCCGCGACGCGGCTCTTCTGGGCCTGAGCCTGCTGCGCGAGATGGGCGCGGACACGGATGCGAGTGGCGGACGGGCCTTCAGCCTGCTGGTCGAGCGGCTGGCCGGCTTGAACAGTCCGGCGCCCGACCGCATGGCCGGCGCCACCCCGGTGGCGTGGCGGCTGCTGCGGCGCCTGCCTGACGTGAAGGCGCCGCCGGACGCCGTGGATCCGTCCGCGCCCTGGACCGCCCGCGCCCTGGCCCTGGCGGAGCAGGGCGGGCCGCCGACGGTGCGCGCCGCCGCCGCCGAGACCGCCGCCGCTGCCGGGGCCGTGTCGCTGGAGACCCTGGGGGCGGTCTGGGCCGGTTTGGCGATCGATTCCCGGGACCTGGAGACGCCGGTGTCCCAGGTCGTGCAGGGCGGCACCGCGCGCGCCCGCGCTCTGGCCTACGCCATTCTGTTCCGTGAGACGAATCCGACCAAACTCGCCGAGGGGCTGCTGTATCCCCTGGAGACCAGCCGCGCCCGCACCCCCGGGCTCTACCCCACCCACGCCCGGCTGTATGCGCCCCTGATCCGCGACATCCCGGTGGAGCCGCGCGTGCCCTCTCTCCTGGGGGAGGCCGCCGGCCGGGCGCTCTACACCGCCGGTGCCCTGGAAGCCGGGCGCGCGTGGCTGCACCGGCTGGAGGCGCAGGGCCGCGCCGGGGATACAGACGCCGAGGACGCGGCGGCCCTGGTCTGGCCGCTGGCGCGGCTGGCTGATCCGGCGGTGGGGGACGCGGTGCCGACGGACCGGCTGGCCTACTGGCGACAGGCGCGGGCCGCCCGTCTGGGAGGCGCGTCGCACAGCCGCGAGACGCTCGATCGCGACCACGTCGTGCTGCTGTCGCTGCTGGAGGCGCTGGGCGCGGATATCGGGGAGGCCCACTGGCTGCCGGTGCGAACCAACCGCGTGTTCGTCGAGGCGCTGACCGTTACCGGCGGGCACACGGCGCCGGACGATCTGGCGGCGCTGGAACAGGCCTCCGCCGCCGGCCGACTGGGCGAGACGGTGGCGCTCGTGCTCAACGCGCTCGGCCCCGATGGCCCGGCCGGGGCGTCGCTGGAGACCCTGCGCGGCGTGATCCGGGGCTTGCGTTCGGTGGGTCTGGACGATGCGGCCCGCCGCGTCGCGGTGGAGGCTTTTGCGGTCGACGGCCCGCCCGAATCCTGACAGGGCGTACGCGCTATGGCGCGCCGCGTGGCGGACCGCATCGAACCGTCGTGTGGTCTCGAAAACACAGGCGCCCTTGAAAACATGGGGGGGTTCTGCGCCGCGGCCCGTTCGCTTACCCTGCACACCAAACCCCAGGTCCCGGGTGCCGCACTCCTGCGCATGCGTGTGATCGGCGGGGCTGTCGTCGTGGCTGTGGCTTCTGTGTGTGCCGGCGGCCAATCGGTGGCGCCGACGGCTTTTCCATTTTCGGTTCCGAGGAGGCGTCTACCATGGCCCTACGTCCATCGCTCTGGGGAGCGTTGAACCCCGCGCGCTCAATCATCCCCCCAGGGACCGCCATGATCGTGCTGTGCGGGATGGCGGCGTTCGGATCGGGGGGCTGGGGTGGGGCGGCCCTGGCCGCCACCGACTCCGGGGCCGAGTCCGATGCGGCCCGCATTGAGCGGGGCCGCATCCTGGCGGCCGAGGGCAACTGCGAATCCTGTCACACGGCGGAGGACGGAGAGCCTTACGCGGGTGGCTTCGTGGTGACCACGCCGTTCGGCAATCTGATCGGTCCCAACATCACCTCCGATCCGGAGACGGGGATCGGCGACTGGACTCTGGAGGCGTTCGATGCCGCCGTGCGGGACGGCATCCGGCCGGATGGTGCGCCGCTGTATCCTGCCATGCCGTATACGTCCTTCACACGGATGACCGACGCCGACCTGGAGGCGTTGTGGGCCTACATGCAGACGGTCCCGCCGGTGCACAACGCGGTGGAGGTCAACCAGCTGCCGTTTCCCTTCGATGTGCGGGCCAGTCTGTGGTTCTGGCGCACGCTGTACTACGATCCGGGCCGCTTCGAGCCCGATCCGGACGTCCCGGACCGCGTGCAGCGCGGTCGGTATCTGGTCGAGGGTGTGGCGCACTGCGGCGCCTGTCACACCCCGCGCGACGCCCTGGGCGGCTCCGACAGTGGCGCATACCTGACCGGCGCCAGCCTGGGCCGCTGGTATGCCCCGGACATCAGCGGCGGGGCGGACTCGGTTCTCCGCAATTGGACCGAGGACAGCCTGACGGACTTCCTGATGCGGGAACACACCGGTCGCAACGTGCCGGCGTTCGGCGAGATGGCGCATGTCACAGAAACGCTGTCAGAGGTGCCCCGCGAGGATGTGAGCGCCATGGCCGCCTATCTGATGTCGCAACTGCCGGAGTCCGAGACCACGCCCGACACCGCCGGTGAGACCGCAGCGGACCCGGCGGATACCGGGCCGGACGACGATTCGGCTGGAGCCCGGCTGTACGCGCGGAATTGCGAGGGCTGTCACGGTGCGGACGGGCTGGGGGCCCGGGGCGTGGCGGCCCGTCTGCCGGACAACGGCGGCGTGGTGGCCGAGGAACCGACCAACGTCTTGACCGCGCTTCTGGCCGGTCTGCCGCCGAAGGACGTGTACGGCGTCATGCCCAGCTTTGCCGAGAGTCTTTCGGATGCCGAGATCGCGGCCGTGGCGAACTATGTCCGCACCGCCTGGGGCAACGATGCGCCGGCGAACGCCACCCGTGGCGATGTGGCCGATTTGCGGGCCGAGGTGGGACCGCCCTCGCCGGAGGTCGAGCGGGCCGCAACCTGCCCGCCCGTCCCCGCCGACTGGGTGGACACCCGGACCCGGGCCGAGATCGGTCGCATCGTCCAGTCTAACCCGGGTCACCTGCCCGATGAGGCCGGCCTGCGTGGCCTGTGGGACGGCTATCTCGAGCGGGTTCCGGGATTGTCGGTCGGCGAGCGGGTCACGGCCCTGCGCGGCGTGTATTGCACGCGGATTGCCGGGCTGAACGATCTGACGACGGGCGCGGTCTTTGCCCACACCGTTACGTTCTCCGCCCGCGTCGGTCGGCTGGCGGTGCCGGAGGACGCGGCACCAGAGAGCCCGTAAGGCCCGTTCCATCCGGGGCCTTACGGGAAAAACGGATCGCAGGCGCTCAGCCGGGGCGCCTTGCCGTCCTTGTCCGACAGCACCGGGGCGTCCAGACCCGCCGGCAGCGGCCAGTCGATCGCCAGATCGGGGTCGTTCCAGAGGATGCCCCGATCGCAGTCCGGCGCGTAGTAGTTCGTGACCTTGTATTCGACCTCGGTATCCGGCTCCAGCGTGAGGAAGCCGTGGGCGAAGCCGATGGGCACCAGGATCTGGTTCCATTCCTCGGCGCTCAAGGTTACGCCCACCCACTGGCGGTACGTGGGCGAACTGGCGCGCAGGTCCACGGCGACGTCGAACACCGCGCCCTTCACCACCCGCACCAGCTTGTCCTGCGCCATGGGCGGGATCTGGAAGTGCAGGCCGCGCAGCGTGCCCGGCGTGGCGGAGAGAGAGTGGTTGTCCTGCACGAAGTCCAGGGCGATGCCGGCCTCCGCCAGGGCCTTCTTGTTGTACGTCTCCGAGAAGAAGCCTCGATGGTCGCCGAACTTGCGCGGGCGCAGGACGCGCACCTCGGGGATGGCCAGGGCTTCGATCTGCATGGCGGTCTCTCGTGTCAAACGGGGGCGAAGGATGCGCCCGGGTGTACGGCGGGCGATCCGCCGCGACAACCCAGAAAACGCGGCTCGTCCGGAGAACGCGTGACAGGGTCGCCTCAAATTCACTATACGGGACCCGCGCGGGCGCGCGCGTGACTCGCGTGTGCCATACTGGCGCGTCGTCTTGAAATAAGGAGCGGATCCCGTGAAGGTTCTTGTCACCGGCGGCTGTGGGTTCATTGGTTCGGCCGTTATCCGCCATGTCCTGGAGACGACCGACGCCCAGGTCGTCAACGTCGACGCGCTGACCTACGCGGCCAATCCGGCCTCCCTGGCGGACTGGGCCGCCGATCCGCGCTACGCCTTCGAGCGGGTGGACATCCGCGACGGCGCCGCGCTGGCGCAGGTGTTCCGCGACCATGACCCCGACGCGGTGATGCATCTGGCCGCTGAGAGCCACGTGGACCGCTCCATCGACGGGCCGGCGGATTTCATCGACACCAATGTGGTCGGCACCTACCAGATGCTGGAGGCGGCCCGCGCGCACTGGAAGGCGCTGCCCGACGATCGGCGCGCGGCGTTCCGGTTCCACCACGTCTCCACCGACGAGGTGTTCGGGACCTTGGGCGCCACCGGCTTCTTCACCGAGGAGACGCCCTACGCCCCGAACAGCCCCTATTCAGCCTCCAAGGCCGGGTCGGACCATCTGGTGCGGGCGTGGCACCACACCTACGGAATGCCTGTCGTGGCGTCCAACTGCTCCAACAACTACGGGCCGCGCCAGTTCCCGGAGAAGCTGATCCCGCTGATGATCCTGAACGGGCTCGACGGCAAACCGCTGCCGGTCTACGGCAAGGGCGAGAATGTGCGCGACTGGCTGCATGTGGAGGACCACGCCCGCGCGCTGTGGACCATCCTGACCACCGGGCGCGTCGGCGAGAGCTACAACGTCGGCGGCGACAGCGAGCGGAAGAACCTCGATGTCGTGCACACCATCTGCGATACGCTGGACACCCTGCGTCCGGCCGAACGCCCACGCCGCGACCTCATCACCTATGTGACGGACCGCCCGGGGCACGATTTCCGCTACGCCATCGATGCCAGCAAGATCAAGCGGGAGCTGGGCTGGGCCCCGGTGCATGACTTCGCCAGCGGCATCCGCCAGACCGTGGCGTGGTATCTGGACAACGAGGATTGGTGGGCGCCCCTGCGCGCTGGCGTCTATGGTGGGCAGCGGCTCGGGGTGAAAGCATGACCGGGGAAGAAACCGCGCGCGTTCTGGTCACCGGGGCGACCGGGCAGGTCGGAACGGAACTGGCCCGCGCGGCGTGGCCGGCGGGGCTGACCCCGGTCATGGCCGGCCGCGAAACCCTGGACCTGTCGGCTCCCGAGGCCGCCGCTACCGTGGTGCGGGACGGCGCCTTTTCGCTGGTCGTGAATCCGGCCGCCTACACCGCCGTGGACGCCGCCGAGACCGACGAGGCCCTGGCCGAGCGTGTCAACGGCGAGGGGCCGCGCGCCCTGGCGATGGCCTGTGCGACCGCCGGGATTCCGCTGATCCAGATTTCGACCGACTACGTGTTCGACGGCACCAAGGCCGGCCCGTACGTCGAGGACGACCCCGTGGCGCCGCTGGGGGCCTATGGTCGCTCCAAGCTGGCGGGCGAGGTCGCCGTGCGGGCGGAATGTCCGCGCCATGTCATTCTGCGCACCGCCTGGGTGTTCAGCGCCCACGGCAAGAACTTCGTCAAGACCATGCTGCGGTTGGCGGCCGAAAAGCCGGAGCTTCGTGTGGTGGCCGACCAGCACGGTTGCCCGACGGCGGCGCACGACATCGCCCGCGTGGTGGTCGAGATCGCCCGCCAGATCGTGCTCGACGGCCGGGACGACGCCTGGGGCACGTATCACATGGCTGGGGCGGGGGCCACGACGTGGCATGGCTTCGCCGAGGCCATCGTGGCGGCGCAAGCGGCGCGGACCGGCAAGCGCCCGCCGGTGCATCCGATTACGACGGCGGAGTTCCCCACGCCCGCGCAGCGGCCGGCGAACTCCGTGCTGGACTGCGGCAAGCTGACCCGGACGTTCGGCCTCACCCCGCGCCCGTGGCCCGACACCCTGGCCGACGTTCTGGCGGAGCTGGCGGGGTAGGGTGTCTGTGCGACCGCTCAGTTGAGCGGCCGGCACACCAGGTCACCTACACATCCAGCCCCTCGACGAACTTCGCGTTTTCCTGGATGAAGGCGAAGCGGGTTTCCGCCTTGCGGCCCATCAGGCGCTCGACCAGGCTGGCGGTTTCGCGGGCCTCCTCCTGGTCCTCTTCCGTCTTGCGGCTGGGCACCACGACGCGCAGCAGCACGCGCCGCTTCGGGTCCATGGTGGTTTCCTTGAGCTGCGAGGGCGGCATCTCGCCCAAGCCTTTGAAGCGGCTGACCTCGATCTTGCCGCGCCCGGTCAGGATCTCGCGGGTGATGCGCTCCCGGTCGGCGTCGTCGCGGGCGTAGATCACGGTGCCGCCCTGGGCCAGCCGGTACAGCGGCGGCATGGCCAGGTACAGGTGCCCGGCCTCGATCAGCTTGGGCATCTCCCGATAGAAGAACGTCATCAGCAACGACGCGATGTGGGCGCCGTCCACGTCGGCGTCCGTCATCACGATGATTTTTTCATAGCGCAGCTTGTCGGCGTCGAAGCGGTCGCGAATGCCGCAGCCCAGGGCCTCAACCAGATCGGTCAACTCTTGGTTCGCGCGCAGCTTGTCGGCGGAGGCGCTGGCGACGTTCAGGATCTTGCCGCGCAGGGGCAGGATGGCCTGGGTCTCGCGGGCGCGCGCCTGTTTGGCGGAGCCGCCGGCCGAATCGCCCTCCACGATGAACAGCTCGGTTCCGGCCGCCACGGAGCGGGAGCAGTCCGCCAGCTTTCCCGGCAGGCGCAGCCGCTTGGTGGCGGATTTGCGCGTCAGGTCCTTGGCCTGCTTGCGGCGCTGACGCTCTTCCGCGCGCTCCAGGGCGCTGGCGAGCAGGGCGTTGGCGCTGTCCGGATCGGCCGACAGCCAGTGGTCCAGGTGGTCGCGCATGGCCTGCTCGACCAGCCGGGTGGCTTCGGCGCTGGCCAGCTTTTCCTTGGTCTGGCCCTGGAACTGCGGATCGCGCAGGAACAGCGACAGCAGCACGCAGGCGCCGCCGGTCACGTCCTCGGCGGTGATCTGGCTGCCTTTCTTGTGGCCCGCCATCTCGGCGTAGCCCCGCAGGCCGCGCAGCAGGGCGTTGCGCAGCCCGGTCTCGTGGGTGCCGCCCTCGGGCGTCGGTACGGTGTTGCAGTAGGAGCCCAGGAACGACTCCCCGTCCTCCGGCCACGCCAGCGCCCATTCGACCTTGCCCCGGTCCTCCGCCAGATCGGCGGCGCCCGCGAACACGCCGGCCCCCAGCAGCGCGCGGCCCTTCAGCGTGGCTTGCAGGAAGTCGCGCAGGCCGTTGGGGAAGTGCAGGTCCTCTTCCGCCGGCGTGCTGTCGCCGTCGGCGATGAGCGA
Source organism: Roseospira marina (assembly GCF_014197855.1). GTDB lineage: Bacteria > Pseudomonadota > Alphaproteobacteria > Rhodospirillales > Rhodospirillaceae > Rhodospira > Rhodospira marina. Next base: position 46,617 of record NZ_JACIGJ010000011.1, on the reverse strand, counting down.
GGCGTCGCAACGCCAGCGGATTTTGACGCCGTGGAACAGGTAGGCTTTCGACCGCACCATGCGGAACAGCGCGGACGGCTTGAACCGGGCGCGGGCGCCGAAAATCGTCAGGTCGGGGCGGAAGGTGATGGTCGTGCCGCGCCGACGGCCGGGCAGGGGACCGCTCTCCAGCGGGCCGGCCGGGATTCCCTTGTGGAAGGTCTGCGTCCACAGGGCACCGTCGCGGGCCACTTCGGCCCGCAGTTCCTCCGACAGGGCGTTGACCACCGAGGCGCCGACGCCGTGCAGGCCGCCCGCGACCTTGTAGGCGCTGCCGCCGAACTTGCCGCCCGCGTGCAGGGTGGTGAGGATCACCTCCAGCGCCGACTTGTCGGGGAAACGGGGGTGGGGATCCACCGGAATGCCACGCCCGTTGTCCTTCACGGTCACCTGATTGTCGGGGTCCAGCCGGACTTCGATGGTGCTGGCGTGGCCGGCGACGGCCTCGTCCATGCTGTTGTCGAGCACTTCCGCGACCAGATGGTGCAGGGCGCGTTCGTCGGTGCCGCCGATGTACATGCCGGGGCGGCGGCGCACGGGTTCCAGCCCCTCCAGCACCTCGATCTGCTCGGCGCCGTAAAAGGATGCGTCGGACGAACCGGGGGCGGCGGCGGACAGACCGCGCGCGCCGGACCCGGACGGTTTGGGATCATTCGTAAACAGGTCGACCATGGCGGCGGAGTATAGGGACGAGGGGGGAGCGGAACAAGGCGATCTGGTGGCGCCACGCGGGGGCACTACCTTATCTCGTGGTGTCTAGGGTGCGGCCTCTGGGCGGTGCGCCGCGAACAGCGCGGTCCAGTCGAAAAACGGCGGCAGCAGCTCCGGCGCCTGGAAGTGCGCGGCGAGCGCGGGGATGGGGCAGAACCCGGGCAGCACGCGCAGCACGCGGTTGGTCGTGTTGCGCTCCGCGCCCTTGTGGGCCTGCCGCTTCGTCGGATGGCCGACGTAGCGCGTGTTCTCGACGTCGTCCCAGTGGTCCCGCACCACATGGCCGTGGGTGAACAGGGTGTGGCTCATGTGGCGGGTGGTGCGCCAGCGGCGATCCGGGCCGAGCACCAGATAGCTGGGATAATGCCGGTTGTAGAGCACGCGCGGTTCCTGCGGGTGCAGCATCATGGGGCCGCCGGTGGCCGCGTGGACCTGCCGGTAGAAGCCGACCAGGGACGCGATGGCCTCCGGCTGGTGCAGGTAGTCGTCCTCGACCACATAAACGAGGCGGTCGAGGGCGGCAGCGCGGCGGAACTGGGCGTGCAGGATCGGCCCGGCGAGCGTCTCCTCCGGCGTGCGCAGGGTCCAGGGCACCGTCAGGCGGCCCAGGATCGCCTCGATCGCGGCGCGGGCGTCGGGGTCGGAGCGGTCGTCGTCCACCTCCACCGTCACGTCGGTCACGGCGCCAGATTCCACGGCGTGCGTGATGCTGGCGACCAGGGACCCCACGCAGGCCAGGATCGCCGACTCCAGCGGGCCGTCGATGACCGGGTGCCGGCGCGTGCGGCGCGGGTCCCGCAGGCAGGTGCGCAGCATGACGGTGAGGGGGAACGCACGGTCCGTGCCATCGCCCGTGCCCGCGAACAGGGCTTGCGCGGCGGCAAGGCTGTCGTCGGCGTCGATGCGGTCCAGGTCCTTGACCGGCCGCAGGTTGACCTGACCGGAGCGCAGGATGCGATGGCCCTGCGGCCGCACGATCAGGCGGTCCAGCAGCCGGAGAAATTCGTTCATGGCGGATCGGGCCTCGGGAACAGGGAACGCGGGCGAGAGTAGGCACGGCGGGTGCGGCGCGTCCAGCGGGTTGACGGGCGACCCGGCTGGACCCGCGCGCGCACCTGCGGCATACAAGGGCGAACCGGTTCCCCCAAGCGCGAGGCTGCACGTGACCGAACAGGAGTACCCCGAGGGCGCGGTGTCGATCCGCGCTCTGGCCATGCCGGCGGACACCAATCCGGCGGGCGATATCTTCGGCGGCTGGCTGATGAGCCAGATGGATCTGGCCGGCGGCACCCATGCCCGCACCCTGGCGCAGGGGCGGGTGGCGACCATCGCCGTGGACGGCTTTTCCTTTCATCGCCCTGTGAATGTGGGCGATCAGGTGACCTGCTACACGCGGCTGATCCGCGTCGGCCGCACCTCGCTGACGCTGACCGTAGCGGCCTGGGCACGCCGGGGTGCCGTGGGCGCCTGCGTGAAGGTGACCGAGGGCACGTTCACCTTCGTCGCGCTGGACGACGACGGGCGGCCGCGTCCGGTGCCGGAGGGGGTTGAGGACCGCGAAACCGCGATGCAGGCCGGCCCGTGACGGAGGGCCGCCCGGTCTTGCTGGTTGTGCACCAGCGCCACTCCAACCCCGGGCGGGTCGGCGCCATGATCCGGTCGCGCGGCCATGCGCTCGATCGGCGCTGTCCCCTGCACGGCGATTCGCTGCCCGAGGACGTGAGCGCCTACGCCGGCGTCGTCGTGTTCGGTGGGCCGATGAGCGCCAACGACGACCACCTGGAGGGTATCCGGGCCGAACTGGGTTTGATCGAGCGCGCCATGACGGCGGAGGTGCCGACCCTCGGCATCTGCCTGGGGGCGCAGATGATGGCCCGCGTGATGGGCGCCCGGGTTGCGCGCCCGCCGTCGGAGCATGTCGAGATCGGCTACTACACGGTGACCGGGACGGAGGAGGGCCACCGGCTCGGGTTGTTCGACGGCCCGATGGGCGTCTACCAGTGGCACAAGGAAGGCTTTGACCTGCCGGCGGGCACGCGGCTTCTGGCGCGCGGCGACATGTTTCCGAATCAGGCGTTTGCGGCCGGTCCCCAAGCGTACGGCATCCAGTTCCATCCCGAGGTCACGCACGAGATGATGGAACGCTGGATGCGGCTGGCGTCGGACATGCTGACATGGCCGGGGGCGACCGATGCGTCCGCCCATCGCGCTGGGCGACTGCGGCACGATGCGGCTTTGGGGCGCTGGCTGGGGCGATTCTTGGATCACTGGATGGTATGATGAACAGGGTATGGCGGGGGATCGCCGCCCTCGGCCGGGCGTTCGGCCGGCCGGGCGCGGCGTTCGGATTCATGGCGCTGATGCTCGGCGTCGCGGTGGCGCTCCAGGTCGGCCTGCAGACCGGTGGCCGCAACGACGATGCGGAGCTGCTGCTGTTCTCGCAGACGTTGGCGCTGGGGTACGACGCGCTCAACCCGCCCTTGGTGATCTGGCTGCATTGGCTCGTGGTGCAGGCGGTGGGGCCGACGCTGCTGTCGGCCCGGCTGGTGGTGGCCGTGCTGCTGTTCGCCGCCTATCCCTTGGCCACGGCGGCGGCGCGTCGCCTGACGCCGGATCGTGGCATGGCGACCTTCGCCGGCCTGGCGCTGGCCGCGCTGGTGGCCTGGAACTGGGCGCCGCACCTGAACCTGTCGCACACCGTGGCGATGACGGCGGCGGGCTTCGCCCTGCTGTGGGTGACCCTGCGCCTGCTGGACCGGCCGACGTGGCTCAACTGGGGGCTCGCCGGTCTGGTCGCGGGCCTGGGGCTGCTGACCAAGTACAACTTCGCCCTGCTGCTGGCGGCGGTCGTCCTCGCCGGCCTGCTGACGCCGACCACGCGGCGCGTGCTGCTGTCCGGACGGGCGGTCCTGGGCGCGGCGGTGACCTTCGTGATCGCGGCGCCGCACTATGCGTGGCTGCTGCTGCACTGGTCCGCGTTCCAGGAGCTGTTCGACGCCAAGATGGGCCGCGACGCGCCGGTCGCGGGGGCGTTGGAGGGCATCAAGGGCGGTCTGGCGCTGCTGGGCGAGCATAGCCTGATGGTGCTGTTGCCGTCCGTGGCACTGGCGTTGCTGCTGTTCGCGCCGGCGGTTTGGCGGGCGCTGGTTCGCCCTGCGCGCGTCGCGCCGGTGCGGCGTGACCGGCTGGTGTTCGCCGCCCTGGTGCCGGTGTTGCTGCTGCTCATCCTGGCCGGTTTGGTGGTGGGCGCGGGGGTGACCGATATCGGCGCGCACCATGTGTATGGGCTGCTTGTGGTCGTCGTGCCGCTGTTCGCCTGGATCGCGCGCGGCGAGCCCGGGCCGCGCTCCCGGGGGCTGTTCGCGCTGGTGGCGGTCGTTCTGACGCTGGTGGTGCCGGTGTTCCTGACCCGCATGATCGTCGAGACCGCCGCCACCTGCGAGGGCAAGTGCAACACCGCGCTGCCCTACGGGGCCTATTCCGCCGACCTGACGGACGCCGGCTTCACGGGCGGGACGGTGGTGATGGTGTCGAGCGTCCACCGCTTCCCCATGATCTTCCTGCGTCCGCACCTGCCGCCGGCCCGTTACGTCAAGCCGCTGGACTCCCAGAAGGCCGCGTTCGCGCCGCCGCCCCGGTCGGAGCCGGGGGATTGTCTGGTGCTGTGGGAGGCGGCGCACGATCCGGATCGCCTCGACCGCTTGCGGGAGGACATTCCCGGCCAGGGCGCGGCCTTGCCGGACTCGGCCATCGTGGGCGTCTCGACCGGAGCGCTGGCGCTGTCCGGGCGTCCCGCCGCCCATCCCTTGGGCTATGCGCTGATCAAGGGGGGTGTGGGGGCGTGCCGGTAGCGGGGCCCGCTACCGGTCCCCATGAACCCGCGCGATCGCGTCCCGCACCGTCTCGGGCAGCGGGCGGCGCGCGGCGGCGGCCAGTTCGGTGACATGCGCGGGCGTGGTGGTGCCGAACACGGCGCAGGCCACGCCGGGCTGTTCCAGCACCCAGGCCAGGGCGAGTTGCGCGGGTGTCCAGTCGGGCGCCGTCAGCGCCGGCCGCAAAGCGCGTGCCCGCAGCAGTGGACCGGGACCGTGGCGTAGCGCGCGGGCGAGGTACCACAGCCCGCTCGGCCGCGTCAGCCAGCGCCCCAGGGGCGGGGCGAAGGCCATGCGGGCGAGGGGGCCGGCCACCATCACGCCCTGTCCGGTGGCGGCCGCGCCGGCGACCAGCGCGCGGTTGTCCGGTTCCATCACGCTCAGGAACGGCATCAGCACATCGAACGGGGCCATCCCGGTGGCATGGCGGGTGATGTCGACGAAGCCGTTGATGCCAAGGAGGGCGACGTCCCCCTGGGTCCGCAGGTCCTCCAGCGCGCGCAGCAGCTCGTCCGTCAGGTCCTCGGGCGCGGGACCATGCAATTGCAACAGCGGCAGGCGTTCCAGCCCCAGTGCCGTCTGGCTGGCCCGCACCTGGGCAACGACGGTGGCGGGGCGGAAGTCCTTCACCAGTCGGCCGCGCGCATCGGGGACCGTGCCGGCCTTGGTGCCGATCAGCAGGCTGTGCGGGTCGGCCCCCACCTCGCGCAGCAGGCGGCCCAGCCGCCGCTCCGCGTGGCCGTGGGCGTACGACGCGCCGGTGTCGAGCACGGTGATCCCGGCCTCCAGCGCCGCCGTCAGCACGGCGCGGGCGCGGGTCTCGGAAAAGCGCGGCTTGGCCCAGTAGCTGGCGCAGCCGAGCCCCAGCGGTGAGATGGTCCAGCCGGTCCGACCCAGCGCGCGCCCGACGTTCGGGCTCATGCCGACACGGCGCCGCCAAGCATGCGACGCGCCCGGTCCAGGTCGGCTTCGGTATCGACGCCGAGCGGAATGGTGTCCACCACCACGGCATCGATGCGCATGCCGTCTTCCAGCGCCCGAAGCTGCTCCAGCCGCTCCCGCGTCTCCAGTGGCGAAGGCGGCAAGGCGACGAACCGCCGCAATGCGTCCCGCCGGTAGGCGTACAGGCCGATGTGATGCAGGAACGGCCCGTCGCCGTGCGGCACCGGCTGCCGGCTGAAGTAGAGCGCCCGCCCGGCGCGGTGGCCCCGTCGCTGCGCCATCACCGCCTTGACCACCGACGGATCCGTGATCTCCGCCGGATCGCTGATGACCGCGACCGGGGTGGCGATGTCCACCGCCGGGTCGCTCATGGGGCCGAGCACATCGCGGATCAGCACCGGGTCGAGCGTTGGCAGATCGGCCTGGACGTTGATGATGAGGTCGTGCCGTCCCTCGGGATCGACGCTCTGCACGGCGGCCCAGACGCGGTCGGAGCCGGAGGGCAGGTCCGGATCGGTCATCACGGCACGCGCGCCCGCGCGGGTGACGGCGCGGGCCACCTCGTCCTCGCAGCAGGCCACCACGACCGGTCCGACATGGGCATCGAGCGCGCGGGCGACCACGTGGGCGATCATGGGCTGGCCGGCGATGTCGGCGAGCGGCTTGCCCGGCAGGCGGGTCGAGGCCATGCGCGCGGGCAGCACGATCAGCGGCGGCGCGGCGGAACGAAGCGGTGGGGACATGCGTTCTCCTAAGGCGACGGTCCCCTGGTCGGATAGAGGACCAACGGCGCACCGACCAGCGGGGTGCGCGGGGCACGCATCCCGTCTTGTGACACAGGCGGGGGGTTCTGGAAAGCCTGTGCCGCGCACCTGGGTATGGTTGCGACGACGTGTGATCGTGGTCCGTGGTCAGACGGTGTGACTGTGCCATGATCGTTCCATGGTTTGGTCACGGCCACACCATGGCGCGGCGAGATGATCGCCGCTGGAACGAAGGCTGCGGACGTCGGCCGTCGTTCCGAAAGGGACCCGGTCGGCGCGTTTTCTTGCGCGACGACGGCGACTTTTCTTCTCTCTCTCCACAATACCCCCCTTGCCCGGGTCTGCCACATGGCGGCCCGGGCCTTTTTTTGGGGGAGCGCGGCGAGGGGATCAGTAGGCGCACTCGATGAAGATCGGATCGACACTGCCGTTCCAGCGGCCATGAAAGGCCTCCAGGTGGTCCTCCGCCGGGCTGCGGCCGGACTCGGCAATCGTGAACAGCACGTCGAGGAAGCAGGTCTCGTCCCGGCCCAGGGTGTTCAGACGGGCACGGCGGGCCAGGCCGCCCCGCGCGATGGTCAGCACCTCCAGGGCCAGGTTCCCCAGGGTGCGGCCCTTGAACGGCGTGCGCAGCCCGTGCGCCGGAACCTGATCGCGCAGCGCGGCGATGTCTTCCGGTGTCCAGTCGCGGATCAACTGGCTCACCGCGTCCAGGGCCTGCCCGTCGTACAGCAGGCCGACCCAGAAGGCCGGCAGGGCGCAGATCCGGCTCCAGGGGCCGCCGTCGGCGCCGCGCATTTCCAGGAAGGTTTTCAGCCGCACCTCGGGGAAGGCCGTGGTGACGTGGTCGGCCCAGTCGCCCAGCGTCGGCCTCTCGCCGGGCCGGCCCGGCAGGCGGCCGTCCATAAAATCCCGGAATGACTGGCCGGCGACGTCGATATAGCGGCCGTCGCGGTAGACGAAGTACATCGGCACGTCGAGCATGTAGTCGACGTAGCGCTCGAAGCCCATCCCCGGCTCGAACACGAACGCCGGAATGCCGCAGCGGTCAGGGTCGGTGTCGGTCCAGATGTGGCTGCGGTAGCTGAGGAAGCCGTTGGGTTTGCCCTCGGTGAACGGGCTGTTGGCCCATAGGGCCGTGGCCAGAGGCTGCAAGGCGATGCCGGCGCGGAACTTGCGCACCATGTCGGCCTCGCTGGAAAAATCGAGGTTCACCTGCACGGTGCAGGTTCGCAGCATCATGTCGAGGCCCAGCGAACCCTTGGTCGGCATGTAGCGCCGCATGATGTCGTAGCGGCCCTTGGGCATCCAGGATACCGTCTCGCGCGGCCACTTCGGATTGAAGCCGAGCCCGATCAAGCCGATTCCCAGCTCCGCGCACACCGCCTTCAGGTTCAGGTGGTGTCCGGTCGTCTCGGCGCAGGTTTCGTGAATGGTGGTCAGGGGCGCGCCGGACAGTTCGAGCTGACCGCCCGGCTCCAGCGTTACGCTGCCGCCGGTGGGGCAGGACAGCGCGATCAGCTTGCCGGCTTCCTCGACCGGCGCCCAGCCGAACGCCTCCAGACGCTCCAGAAGGTCCCGGATGCCCGGCCCCTGCGCGTCCCGCTCATAAGGCAGCGGGCGGAAGTCCCGCGCGGAAAAGGCGAGTTTCTCGTGTTCGGTGCCAATGCGCCACCGCTCCGCCGGCTTGCAACCGGATTCGAACCAGGCAACGAGGTCGGCCTTGCCCTCGATGGGCTGGGCGTTGGCTTGGGCGGGGGCGGACATGCGGGCGAGACTCCGGGAGGGCGCGATCGGACAGCGCGGGGAGGGGGTGCCCCTGACTCTGGGGCGGGTCGGGGACCAATCTGGGCCCAATCTGGGGAGGAGACGGGGTCAGCGCCAGTCGCCGGCGAGGGCCTGCCAGAGCGTAAGCCCCGCGATGGCGGCCGTTTCGGCCCGCAAAACGCGGGGTCCCAGGCGCACGGGCGTAACAAACGGCAGTTGGCACAGGGCGTCAAGTTCCGAGTCCGCGAAGCCCCCTTCCGGCCCGACCAGCAGGGCGGCGGGCGTGCCCGCATCGCGGGCGGCGGCGAAGGCGGAGGCGGCGGTCACGGCATGGCCATGCTCCGCCAGCACGAACAGATGGCGGTCCTCCGGCCAGCCCTCGGGGATGCGCGCCAGGGTGATCGGCTCCGCTACCTCCGGTACACTGAGGCGCCGGCACTGCTCCGCGGCCTCAATGGCGTTGGCGCGCAGGCGGGTGGCGTTGACCCGCGCGGCCGTGGTGAACCGGGTCATCACGGGCTGAAGCCGGGCCACCCCCAGTTCCGTCGCCTTTTCCGCCAGTAGGTCCACCGGCCCGCGCTTCAGCGGGGCGAACAAAAGCCAGGGGCCGTCCACCCCACCGTTTTCGGTCCCCTCGGCGGATTGCGGCCGCAGCCGGATCGCGCAGCGGGCGGTCGCGAAGGCCTTTGCCATCGTCTCAAGGGTGGCCTGCCACTCACCGTCGCGGCCATTGAACAGCACCACCGAATCGCCCGGCCCCCGGCGCATGACGCTGCGGAGATAGTGGGCCTGCGGCGCCTCCAGCGTGACCACGGCGCCGTCGTCCAGCGTGGGGTCGGCGACGAACAGCCGCGGCCCATGCCCGCACGGCGGCGCGGGCGCGAGTGCGTCCAGGGTCGCGGACAGGTCCGCGCCCGGCACGGTGTCGTCGTCGGTGTCGTTGGGGGCCATCGGTGTTCTTTCGGACCGGTCCGGGCCGCGTCTGTCCGTTACAGCAGGTTCGGCAGCACGCGGTCGGGCGGGCGGTGCCCGTCGCTAAAGGTCTTGATGTTGATAATGACCTTCTCGCCCATGTCGATGCGGCCCTCGATGGTGGCCGAGCCCATGTGCGGGATGGCGACCACGTTGTCGAGCGACAGCAGCTTGGGGTTCACGGCCGGGGCGCGCTCGTACACGTCGAGGCCGGCGCCCGCCAGATCACCGGACGACAGCATGCGCACCAGGGCGGCCTCGTCGATCACTTCGCCGCGCGCGGTGTTGACGATGTAGGCGGAGCCGTTGAGCAGCTTCAGCCGCCGCGCCGACAGAAGGTGATACGTGGCCGGCGTGTGCGGGCAGTGCACCGAGATCACGTCCATGCGCGCCAGCATCTGGTCGAGACTGTCCCAGTAGGTGGCTTCCAGCTCTGTCTCGATGTCCGCATGGAGCGGCCGGCGGTTGTGGTAGTGGATCGCCATGCCGAAGCCGCGCGCGCGCCGCGCTACGGCCTGCCCGATACGCCCCATGCCCACGATGCCGAGCCGCTTGCCCCAGATGCGGTGCCCCAGCATGTGCGTGGGCGACCAGCCCGCCCAGTTGCCGGAGTGCAGCAGGCGTTCCCCCTCCACCAGCCGGCGCGGCACGGCCAGGATCAGCGCCATCGTCATGTCGGCGGTGTCTTCGGTCAGCACGTCCGGGGTGTTGGTGACCGTGATGCCGCGCTGGTGGGCCGTGGCCACGTCGATGTGGTCGACCCCGGTGCCGAAGTTGGCGATCAGGCGCAGGTTCGGCCCGGCCTGGGACAGCACGCCGGCATCGATCCGATCGGTGACCGTTGGCACCAGGATATCGGCGCGCCCCATGGCGGTGGCCAGATCCTCGCGGCTGAACGGCCGGTCTTCGAGGTTCAGTTCGACGCGAAACAGCTCCGCCATGCGGGTTTCGATGGGATCCGGAAGCTTGCGCGTCACCACGACGAGGGGCTTGGTCGTCGGCATACGGCCTGATCCTCTCGAGTTATGGGAAACGGTCGGTCGGGACCGCGCCTCTGGCCGGTTGACCAGCGGTTCGGCCCTGTTTAGCCCGTCATCGCCCCGCCTGTCCAGGAACCCGCGTGTCGTGTGTCGGACGATGATCGCGAGGCTGGTGCACGCCATCGTGATGAAGGCCCCTGGGCAATGGCCGGTGGGCGTCCTACCTTAGAGCCGGGTCGGATCGGCGTCGGGGGCGCCAGACGGGGGCGTCCCCCGAACAATCCACCCCCCGAACATACCCCGAGGACACAAAAGAACGGCATAGGACCGGGGGCCGGACGCCGCGGAGAATTTACGATGTTGGAAGGTGACATGCTGGCTCCGGCGGCGGTTCCGGCGCCGGTGTGGGATGAATCATGGCGGCGCAACGCGGTGGTCCGCTGGCTGCTGGAAGATGGCTGGCGGGTCGACTCTGCCGAGGGGCTGCTGAACGGCCTTGGGCCGTTGTTGTTGGAAATGGGGGTGCCGGTCGACCGGATCAACCTCGCCGTGCGGGTGCTGCATCCCCAGGTGTTCAGCGTAGCCTTCATCTGGCAACCCGGGTCGCCCGTAGACCGGCGGGAGGGGGCCTATTCGCTGTTGGAGCGCGAGACCTATCTGCGCAGCCCGTTCCACGACCTGAACACGAATCCGGGCAGCGTGATTCGCGCCCGCCTGGCCGGCTCGGCGGCCCGGAGCGACTACCCGATCCTTACCGATCTGGCGGAACAGGGCTTCACGGATTACGTCGCCCTGGCGTTGCCCTGCGGCGATGGTCGGAACAGCGCCATCACGCTGTCCACGCGGGCGCCGGACGGGTTCACGCCGAACCAACTCGCGATCATTGAGGATGCGACCCCCGCCTTGGCGCGACTCGTCGAGATCATGGCGCTGCGCCACACCGCGCTGACGCTCATGCAGACCTACCTGGGCCGCCAGACCGGGGCGCGCGTGCTGGATGGGCTGGTGCGGCGCGGCGATGGGGAGACGATCCAGGCCGTGCTGTGGTTCTGCGACCTGCGCGGCTCCACGCCCCTGGCCGAGAACATGGAGGCGGCGTGCTTCCTGGAGACGCTGAACGGCTATTTCGACGCCATGGCCGGCGCCGTGCTCGACCATGGCGGGGAAGTGCTGCGTTACATCGGTGACGCGGCGCTCGCGATCTTTCCCTTCGAAACCGCGGATACCGCCGCCGCCGATCCCCGCCCGCCCCAGGCGGCCCTGGCGGCGGCCCGCGACGCCGGACAGCGCATGATCGCCCTCAACGCCGAGCGGGCGGCCATCGACAAGCCGGCACTCGGCTACGGGATCGGCCTGCATGTCGGGCGGGTCACCTACGGCAACATCGGGGCGCAAACCCGCCTGGAGTTCACTGTGATCGGCGCCGCCGCCAATCTGGCCGCGCGGGTGGAGGGGCTGTGCCGGACCCTCGACGAGACCATTGTCGTCAGCGACACCTTCCGCAGTCGCCACCCCGGCCCGTGGCGGGACCTCGGCACGCACATGGTGCGGGGTGTGGACACGCCGGTGCAGGTGTACGCGCCGGAGGACGCGCCCGCCTGACCGCGCGGCGGCGGGCGCGGGGGGTGATCGCGTGCCGGCGGTTGGGGGGATGTTTATCCTTGCCCGCCCCTGTCGTGTGCCCCATGTCTTGCCGGCACTCAATACCCCTAGTTTTCGATCCGGAGGACCCCCGTCCATGAGCTCGGCGCCCGCGCACGATCCCATTCAGTGGCATGGCACCACGATTTTGTCGGTCCGCAAGAACGGCCGGGTGGTGGTGGCCGGCGATGGTCAGGTGTCGTTCGGGCAGACCGTCATGAAGTCCAACGCACGGAAGGTCCGCACCCTCTCCGAAGGGGCGGTGCTGACCGGGTTCGCGGGCGCGACCGCCGATGCCTTCGCCCTGTTCGAGCGCCTGGAAGGCCAGCTTGAGAAGCACCCGGGCCAGCTCATGCGCGCCTGCGTCGAGATGGCGAAGGACTGGCGCACCGACCGCTACCTGCGGCGTCTGGAGGCCATGATGGTGGTGGTGGACCGGTCCGTGTCGCTGGTTCTGACCGGCAACGGCGATGTGTTGGAGCCGGAGGACGGTCTGATCGGCATTGGCTCCGGCGGCGCGTTCGCGCTGTCCGCCGCCCGGGCGCTGGCGGACCGCGACGACATGGACGCCGAGGCGATCGCCCGCAAGGCCATGGCGATCGCCGCCGACATCTGCGTCTACACCAACCATTCACTCGTGGTGGAGACTCTGGACGGCGCCGCCTGACCCCGGCCGGCCGCCGCGACGCACCACCCCCGACCGACCCGCTCGCCAGGAAGAACCTCGCTGCCATGTCTGCCTTCAGTCCCCGCGAAATCGTCTCCGAACTGGACCGCTATATTGTCGGCCAGTCCGATGCCAAGCGCGCCGTGGCCATCGCGCTGCGCAACCGCTGGCGCCGCCAGCAGCTCCCGGATGGCCTCCGCGAGGAGGTGCTGCCCAAGAACATTCTGATGATCGGTCCCACCGGTGTCGGTAAGACCGAGATCGCCCGGCGGTTGGCCCGGTTGGCCCAGGCGCCGTTCCTGAAGGTCGAGGCGACCAAGTTCACCGAGGTCGGCTATGTCGGCCGCGACGTTGAGAGCATCGTCCGCGATCTGGTCGAGATCGCCATTACCGAAACCCGGGAGCGGATGCGCCGCCGCGTCCATGCCAAGGCGGAGACGGCGGCCGAGGAGCGTGTGCTTGACGCGCTGGTCGGCGAGACCGCCAAGGACGCCACGCGCCAGAACTTCCGCAAGATGCTGCGCGAGGGCCGGTTGGCTGACAAGGAGGTCGATATCGACGTCCGCGACAGCGGCGGCCTGAACATGCCGACGCTGGATATCCCTGGGATGCCGGGTCAGCAGATGGGCATGCTCAATCTCGGCGATATCTTTGGCAAGGCCATGGGCGGGCGCACCAAGCGCAAGCGCATGACGGTCGAGGAAAGCTACGAGGTCCTGGTGCGCGAGGAGGCGGATAAACTGCTCGACGAGGATCAGGTCGTCAAGGAGGCCATCGCGGCCGTCGAGGACAACGGCATCGTCTTCCTGGACGAGGTGGACAAGATCACCGCGCGCACCGACGCGCGCGGCGGTGGCGATGTGTCGCGCGAGGGCGTGCAGCGCGACCTGCTGCCGCTGATCGAGGGCACCACCGTCGCCACCAAGCACGGGGCGGTACGCACCGACCATATTCTGTTCATCGCCTCGGGCGCGTTCCACCTCGCCAAGCCGGCCGACCTGCTGCCCGAACTTCAGGGCCGCCTGCCGATCCGCGTGGAGCTGAAGGCGCTCGACAAGGACGACTTCGTGCGCATCCTGACCGAGCCCGAGGCCAGCCTCATCAAGCAGTACAAGGCGCTGATGGGGACCGAGGACGTCACCCTGGCGTTCGAGGACGACGCCATCCTGGCCATCGCCGATCTGGCCGCCGAGATCAACGCCACGGTCGAGAACATCGGCGCCCGGCGCCTGCACACGGTGCTGGAGCGGCTGCTGGAGGAGATCTCGTTCACGGCCTCGGACCGGGGCGGCGAGACCATCGTGGTCGATGCGGCCATGGTGCGCGAGCGGGTGAGCCCGCTGGCCAAGTCCGCCGACCTGTCGAAGTTCATCCTGTAAAAACAGACCGGCCCTTGAGCGGATGTCTCCGTTCAAGGGCCGTGCACGGGTACGGCGGGTATACTCCGTTACGAAGCGCCTCCCCCGACGGTCCGGGGGAGGCGTTTTCGTTACGATTGGGCGCTGAGGTCCGCCATGAACGCCTTGACGCGGTCCGACAGCGTTTCCGTCTGGCGCGAGACCTCCTCGGCGGTCGACAGGACCGAGCCCGCCGTGTCGCCCACCTGTGCCAGCGCGTTCGCCACATCGGCAATGCCCGACGACACGGCGAGAATGCCGGTCACCGCCTGCTGGGTGTTGCGGTTGATTTCCGCCGTCGCCGCGTCCTGCTCCTCGACCGCAGCGGCGACCGAGGACGAGATCTCCTTGATCCGCTCGATGCGCGCGTTGATATCCGCGATGGAGGTGACGGCGGTTCCGGAGTGGTCCTGCACACTGGTGATCTGCGCCGCGATCTCATCGGTCGCCTTGCCGGTTTGGTTGGCCAGCGATTTGACCTCGTTAGCCACGACCGCGAAGCCTTTGCCGGCATCCCCGGCGCGTGCCGCTTCGATGGTGGCGTTCAGCGCCAGCAGATTGGTCTGTTCGGCGATGGTGGTGATCAGGTTGACGACGTTGCCGATGGCATCGACCTTGTCGGCAAGCCCCTGGATGGCCTGATTGCTGCTGGACGAGGCCTGCACGGCTTCCTCGGCGGCGCCGGACTGGTGCGCCATCTGGCGGCTGATCTCGCTGACCGAATGGCCGAGCTGCTCCGCCGCCGCCGCGACGGTCTGAGCGTTGGCCGAGGCGTCATCGGCGCCCGTGGCCACATCGCGGGCCTGCCCACGTGTCTGCTCGGCGATCTGGGTCATGGATTCTGCCGACGCGCGCATGGCGTGCGCGGAGTCCATCACGGTGGCGATCAGGGCGCCCACGCTGGCTTCGAACTGTGCGGCGAGCGAGCGGATGGCGGCGCGCTTGTCGGCGTCGGCCTGCGCCTTGACCTGGGCCTGTTCCGCCTCCATCGCCTCCATCTGGATCACGTTCTTGCGGAACACCTCGACCGAGCGGGCGAGGGCGCCGATCTCATCGCCCCGGTCGATACCGCTGACGATCTGGCCGTGGTCCCCCTGGGCGATCTGGGTCGTGACGTCGGTCAGGCGGGTGATCGGCCGGGCGATGGAGCGGCCGATGACCAGCAGAACCATGATCGTGGCGGCGACGAAGCCCAACCCGATCAGGATCATGTTCCATTGCAGCCTGTTGGAGGCGGCGAAGATCTCGGCGATGGGGGCGGCGGCGAACGCCACCCAGGTCGCGTCGGCGGCCTCGAACCGGACCGGCAGGGTGGCGAACATGAAGGGGCGCCCGCCGATGTCCGTCGTGCTCACGGTCGCGGTTCCGCGCAGGGCCGCGCGGTGGGCGGCTTGGATGGCGGGATCGGCGACATTCGCATGCAGGCGGCGGCTGTCGGCATGGGAGACCCAATGGCCGGTGCCGCTCAACAGGCCGCCGAATCCGGTTTTGAACACCGTGACGGCGGCAATTTGCGCTTGCAGGTCGGTCAGCGCGAGATCAACCGTGGCGACGCCGATGGCGCGGCCGTCGTCCATGATCGGGGCCGACGCGGTCGTCATCAGGACCGCCTGGCCCGCGATCTCATAGGAATAGGAGTCGGTGAGCACGGGGCGGCGCAGCCGGATCGGCAGATCATACCACTCATCCGCGCCGCTGCCCTCGCCCATCAGGAGCGGTTCCCACGCCACCGTGTTCCCCTCCCAGTAGAAGTACGGCGCCAGGCGGCCGGCCTCGGTGCTGTACCCCTGACCGGCGGCGGCCGCGTCCGCCCCCAGAACGTCGGGTTCGATGCCCAGCCCGCCGCCGACGAACTGCGGATGGGCGCCGATGGTCTTGTGCACGACTTCGGCGTAGCTCGTCCGATCGCTGACGCCTGCCGCGCGCAGGCCGGTCAGGGCGGAGGCCATCGTGCTGGACGTCGCGAGGGCATCCCCGATGACGGTCTGAACCATGGTTGCAATTCGGGTGCCCCGTTCCTCGAGGATCTGGCGTCCCACGGATTCCGAATACGAGCGTTGGTGCGCGGTGATGATCGAAAGGAAGACGGCAAAGCCGACGATGGTCACGGCCGTGACCTGCAACGCGATGCGCCAGGACAGTGAGAGATTCTTCATCGAACGTCCTTCTGGTTCGTGTCCGCGCGGGCGGTACCGCGACGTCCGTTGGCCCTCCGATGCGCCCCGTTCCGGGTGTCTTCGGAGGACGGGCGCGAGGGCCCATGGACGGCACGCCATCGTGTCCCGCTCCGTGGCCTGTCTGGCCGCGTCGGGCAGGCTGCCGGGAGGCATGCGTCCGGCAGATGTGAATGAGAAAGGGGGGCGCCAGGACGTGCCGCCTTCAACCCATGATCGCCCGACCTGTGCCCCCCGATCAGGGTATGACACGAGCACGATACGCCCATGCCGAGCACGACCGCATACCAGACGTGGTGATAGGTCCGGGTCCGAAAAATCGCAGATCAGATATCGCCAAGTATCATGGCTGTATGCCCTCCAGTATGGAGGGGGACCTGGCCTGTGTAGGGAGCGTCAGCGTCTCGTAAGTGTGGAGTAGGTGGTCCGACTATGATTTATGGTATATTTGATGAAAATCATGTTCTCTTGATAGGATCCCGGTGCCGGTGGTGTCACAACGGGGAATCGGTATTGCGGTGACCGGACGGTGCGAGGCCACTGGATGGACGGTGGGGCACCCCGCAGATTCGGGAGCGCCCCAACCCCAAACGCCTCTCTCCACCGTCATTCCCCACTCGGCCCCCTCTCCGAGGGTCGTGATTCCGGTCGGGGCGGGCGTCCCGGCTCAGCGCATCAAATCTTGGATGTACTTCGGCAGGGCGAAGCACGCGCGCTGGATGTCCGGGGTCCAGTAGCGCGTGGCGAGGTCCAGGCCGGCGACCCGGCTTTCGATCGTGGCGGCGTCGAGACCCCGGTTGGCGGGATCCTTGCTGGCCCAACCCAGGGTCATGAAGCCGCCGACATAGCTGGGCACCGGCACGACATAGAACGAGACGTCGGCGAAGCCGGCCCCACGCAGGCGGTTCCACGAGGTCGTCAATTCGTCCCCCTGGGTGAACGGCACGCCGTTCTGGGTGACCAGGATGCCGCGCTCCGACAGGCGGGCGTGGCAGTCGGCATAGAAGTCTTGGGTGAACAGGACCTCGCCGGGGCCGTGTGGATCGGTGCTGTCCACGATGATGACATCGAACGTCTCGCCCGACGTCTTCATGAAGTCGACACCGTCGGCGATGACGATCCGAGCGCGCGGGTCCTCCAGCGCGGTCTTGCCGATGGCGGGCATCCACTGCTTGGAGAACTCCACCACCCCGGCGTCGATCTCGACCAGCGTCGGCGCGACTCCCGGATGCTTCAGCGCCTCGCGCAAGCAGCCGCCGTCGCCGCCGCCGACGATGCACACCCGCTGGGCCGACCCGTGTCCGACGATGGGCACATGCACCATCATTTCCTGGTACATGAACTCGTCGCCTTCGGTGATCTGAATGACGCCATCCAGCGCCAGCACCCGCCCGAACACCGGGCTTTCAAAGATCACGAGGTCCTGGTGCTCCGTCTGCTCGCGATGCACGACGCGATCAACGGCGAACACCTGGCGCCAGCCGGGGTACAGGGTTTCCTCGAACCGGTCCTGGGCGGTGGGCACGGAGGGCGTGGTCACGGGATCAGTCCTCGCTTGTTCTCGGTCAGGGTGATGGCGTCCGGGCGGAACGCGGCGCGCAGTACGGGGATGGCCTTGTAGGGGTCGGCATCGCCGCACATGAAGATGTCGAGGGCGGCGTAGTCGCGTTCCGGCCATGTGTGAATGGTCAGATGGCTCTCGGCGAGCACCAGCACGCCGGAAATGCCGCCGTTCGGGGTGAAGTGGTGCAGATGGGTGTGGAGGAGCGTGGCCCCGGCGGCGCGGACGGCGTCGGTCAACGCGCGCTCGGTCAGGTCGATGTCGTCGAGCCCATGGGCCCCCCAGATGTCGACCAGCAGGTGGATTCCGGCGAACCGCACGCCATCGCGCTCGATGAAGTGGTCGAGCGGTTGGGGCGGCGGGGTCGTCGTCGCCATCGTGGGCCTCCTTGGAAGAACAGTCCGGGGAAGACCCGTCCGGGGATAACCCGTCCGGGATGAACGGGCCGGACGGATCGTCTCCGCACCCATAGAGAAGCGCCGCTCCCCGTCCCTCGGGACGGGTCGAAGCGGCGCCGTGCACAGCGTTTCTGCGGCAGGCGCGGCCGCGACGCAAGTGAAAAGCTGGGGAGGGGCGGGCCGGGATCAAGGCGGGGCGACGGCCCGATTCCGCCTCGGGACCCCGCCTGTCCGGGCGATCCCCTCACGGGAACGGTCGTCCACGGACAGGACGCCACGTCTCTGTGGTTCGGTGGTGGGGGCCTGGCCGCGGGCGGTCGCCGGATGATCCAGCGACCGACCCGTGCGCGGTCATTGCGGCGCGCGTGCTCCGAGGCCGGCGGGCGCCGCGGTGGATGCGGCGGCGGGGACACCGACCGTCGCGGTGCCGTCCGGATGCTCGGGCATCAGGCCCTCCGCGCTGCGCTCGTCCACGGCCGGCGGGGCGAGCCCGGGCGCCATCTGGTTCTGCGGGGTCGGCGCGCCCGGCATCAGGGAGCGGCCGCCCTCGGGTGCGATGGTCCCGTTCGGTTGTGCGCCCGGCACGTTGGACGGGTCCAGCACCAGGGTGAAGGATGGCGCGTCGCCGCCGGTGTCGACCTCGCGGAAGCCGACTTCGTTGTAGCCGCGGGACTCGCAGTCCGTATCGCCGACGATGGTGAACGCATCATCAACTGCGCAGAACATGTAGCCGTCGCCTTCGAAGTTCTCGTCCGGATCCTCGGCCCGATAGTAATAGTAACGATTGTCCAGTGCCCAGCTGATCACATTGGCGCACTGGCCTGGGTCGACGTTCCACCAGCCCTCGGACGTCCACTGGTCGTCCTTGGTGTAGCCGACGGCCAGCCAGCGCGACACATTGGTCTCGTTGCAAATTCGCAGGCCGGTGTCCCCGCCGCTGCGGTCATCGGATGTCGGGGCGGGCGTTCCAATCGGGGCCGCGCCGGGCACCGTGGTCGGGCTCAGCACCAGCGTGAAGGTGGTCGTGTTCTGGCCCGTGTCGACCTCGCGAAAATCGAGCGTTTTGTACCCGCGCTCGTCGCAGTCCTGGTCCCCGACGATCGTGAAAGCGTCGTCCACCCCACAGAACATGTAGCCGTCGCCCTCGAAGTTCTCCTCGGGATCCTCGGCCCGGTAATAGTAGTATTGCTGGGTGAGGTCGCCGTCCTGCACAAGGGCGCAGTTGCCGGGGTCGACCTGCCACCACCCTTCGGATGTCCACATATCGTCCTTGCTGTACCCGACCGCGACCCAGCGGCTCACGTTGGTCTGGTTGCAGACCTCCAGGCCGGCATAGGCGGGGGTGGCTGTGGCAAGAACGACGGCGACGGGCGCCAGCACGCCAGCGAGGAACCGGGGACCCGGGCAGGGCCGGGGGGTGGCGGGCAGTCGGACCATGGCACTCTCCATCTCACGGGGCCGGTCGGCCCAATCAGAGCGGGCCGAACGGATATCGACGCGGGGTGACCCCGCATGTGTTCCGGCAGTCTAGCAGCCGAAATCTGTCTAGGCGATGGCGCGTACCCAACCAATTAGCAGGGTTATGGTGAGAACGGACGCCAGCGTCTGGGCCGTGATGATCCCGGCGACCAAGGGGGCGTCTCCGCCCATGCGCCGGGCCAGCACGTAAGACGAGGCCGAGCAGGGCAGGGCTCCGTAAAGGACGGTCACGGTGGTCGTCACGGCCTCGAGCCCGGCCAGTTGGCAGCCGCCCCACACGAGCAAAGGGAGCACGATGAGCTTGAGGCCCGTGGAGACCGCAACCGGGCCGCCGGCCCGTTTCAGGTGCGCGAACGACAGGCCGGCTCCGACCGCCAGCAAGGCGATCGGCAGGGCGGCGCGGCCGAGAATGTCGAGCATCGGACCGAGGACCGGCGGTAGGCCGATGCCGGTGATGTTCAGCACGATGCCGAGCGCGCAGGCCAGGATCAGGGGATTGGTCACGACACCCCGGATCACACCCGTGATCGACGCGGATTGGCCGGTGCCGTACACCGTGAGGCAGGCCACCGACAGCACGTTGACCAGCGGCACGACCAGGGCCACGCCGATGGCGGTCAGTGTCACGCCGAGGTCGCCGTACAGGGCCGCCGCCACGGCGAGCCCAACATAGGTGTTGGGGCGGATGGCACCCTGAAACACACTGGTGAACGCAGCGTCGTCCGCGCCCAGGCGTCCGGCCAACAGCGGACGGCGCAGTGCCAGTGTGAGTCCGGCCACCACCAGCACCGTGGTGCCCAGAATGACCATCATCGGCGCCCAGGGCACCGTCGTCATGTCCGCGCGCGCCAGATTGGCGGTCAGCAGGGCGGGGAAGGTGACGGTGTAGGTCAGGTGCTCGGCCGGCCCCCAGAAGGCGTCCGGCACCCATCGGCTCTTGCGCAGGCCGAAGCCGAGCAGGATGACGAGGAAGACCGGCAGGACGGCCGCGAGGGTCTGGCTCATGGCGCACTCGTGTCGGGTTCCGGCGCGGCCCCGAGACGCCGCGCCCGCCGGAGATCGCGGGCGGCTGGATACCCGTCATCCGCCGCCCGTATCCAGGGTCAGCCGCCGGTGATCTGCGCGGCCTTGTTGACCAGAACCTCGGCCTGCTTGATGGAGGCGAGGTCGATCAGCTTGCCGTCCAGCGTCACCGCGCCGCGTCCCTCGGCCTTGGCCTGCTCCATGGCGTCGAGGATGGCGCGGGCCTTCGCCACCTCGTTTTCAGACGGAGAGAAAATGGTGTTGGCGAGATCGATCTGCGAGGGGTGGATGGCCCATTTGCCTTCGCAGCCCAGCACCATCGCGCGGCGCGCCTGGGCGGAATAGCCCTCGCCGTCCTTGATGTCTCCGAAGGGGCCGTCGACGGGGCGCAGGCCGTGCGCGCGGGCCGCGACCACCATGCGCGCGATGGCGTAGTGCCACATGTCGCCCCAGTGGTAGGCGCGGGAGCCGTCCTCCAGCGTGTCGGTCAACACGCCATAGTTCGGGTTCGGCCCGCCGATGCCCACGGTCGCCGCCTTGGTCGAGGCCGCGTAGTCGGCCACGCCGAAGTGCAGGCTCTCGTTGCGTTTGGACGCGGCCGCGATGGCGTCGATGTTCGCCATGCCGAGGGCGGACTCAATGATCATCTCCAGGCCGATGCGCTTCTTGGCGCCGGTGGCGGCCTCGATCTGTGAGACGAGGCAATCGACCATATAGACGTCGGCGGCGGTGCCGACCTTGGGGATCATGATGAGGTCGAGCTTGTCCGGCGCGCCCTCCAGAACCTCGACCACGTCGCGGTACATGAACGGCGTGTCCAGGCCGTTGATGCGCACGGACACGGTCTTGCGGCTCCAGTCCAGATCGTTCAGCGCCTCGATGATGTTCTTGCGGGCCTTGGGCTTTTCATCCGGGGCAACGGCGTCCTCCAGGTCCAGGAACACGATGTCGGCGTTGCTCTGCGCGGCCTTTTCCAGGAAGCGGGCGCTGGAGCCGGGCACCGCCAGTTCGGACCGGTTCAGCCGCGCGGGGGCCTGTTCGAAGACGGTAAAGCTCATGGGTGTCACCTCCGAGTTATTGGGCGGGTTTTGGGTCTGGTTGGGACGCGGCCGGGGCACGTCCGAGACTGGAATCCAATGAAAGCAGTTTCCATAATATGGAAATGGCGGGTTCGGTCCGGCACCGAAACCGCCTATGCTGGCCCGCTTACCGCGAGGCAAGGGGGTTACCGCTTATGTTGCATTGCCGCAGAAGCCCTGGGTACCACGATTCCGACGCCGTCGAAAGTATCCTGGCGGACGGGGTGTCGGCGCAGCCTTTCGGGGTGATCTCGCCATGAGCCCGCCGCCGCGCCGCAAGGCGGCCGGGTCCGCGACCGGGAAGGTCGAGCCCGGCGGCGTGCAGTCGGTCCGCCGCGCCATTGCGGTTCTGAAGGCGCTGACCACCACCGACGAGGGGCTGACCCTGACCGAGGTCTGCCAGACGGTGGGTCTGGCGCCCTCTACGGCGCACCGGTTGCTGACGACGCTTCAGGATGAGCGGTTTGCGCGTGTGGATCCGGCAACGGGGCTCTGGTCGGTGGGGGTGGAGGCGTTCAGCGTCGGCAACGGTTTCCTGAGGGCGCGCGATCTGGTCTCCATGGCGCGCTCCGAGATGCGCCAGCTCATGTACGACAGCGGCGAGACCGTGAATCTGGCCGTCGAGGACGAGGGGCAGGCCACCTACCTTGCCCAGGTCGAATGCCGGGAGATGATGCGGGCCTTCGCCAAGCCGGGCGCGCGGGTGCCCTTGCATTGCTCGGGCGTGGGCAAGGCCCTGCTGGCGGCCATGGAGCCGGTAGCCGTGCAGCGGATGCTGGAGGAGCGGCCCCCGGTGCGGGCGACGCAGCGCACGCTGGCCAGTGCCTCTCAGCTCATGACCGATCTGGAGGCGACGCGGGCGCGCGGCTACGCCATCGACGACCAGGAACAGGCCATCGGGCTGCGGTGCGTGGCGGCCGTCATCCGGGACGAGCACGGCGGCCCAATGGCGGCGGTCTCGCTGTCGGGGCCGATGGCCCGGATTACGGATGCGCGGGTGCCGATGCTGGGCGACCTCGTGATGCGCTCCGCGCGGGCGATTACCGGCCGGATGGGGGGGCGTGTCGGGGACCCGGCACCAGGCGGGACGCCGACCTGAGCCGGGGCGTGCCGCGCCGGGCTCCGGGATCAGTCCGTGCCGAGCAGCCACGCGAGCGGCGGCCGGTGCCAGCCGTCGGCCTCGGCCGCTTCATCGCTGCAATACAACGCCGAGACGGCGCTGTCGGGCACATCCGCGTACCCGGGGTCGAGCGGCACCAGATAGATCGGATGGCCCGTCTCATCGGTCAGCGCCTTGATGGGGCACGCCGGGTCCGGACCGCTGGTGTCGTCGCCGTTGCGCTCCCCGTTGCGCCAACCCCGGGGGTGCACGAAATCCGTGCTCCACACGCCCAGGCGGCCGGCGCGTGCACTCTCCTCCGCTTCGCGGTAGCGCGCCGGGGCGTCGGATAGGGTCACGGCGAGTCCCTGGGACAACAGCACCAGCGCCAGATCCTTTTTGTCATCCAGGGCGCAGACGGCGAGCGGGCTTTGTGTGGTGTCCGGCCCCGTGCTGTCTTGGACCGTGCACTGGGGGGCGCTCAGGGCCAGCCCGAGCAGTCGGTGCAGGGCGAAGGCGGCGTCCTTGCCGCACGCGGTCCAGCGGCCGGCGCGGCGGCACCGTTGGCCCAGCTCCGGGGCGTCGATTCCATAGAGGTGGTACACCCCGTCCGCCGTCTGGATCGTGTCGCCGTCGACGACGAGCGCCTGACTCGCCGGTCCATCGGCGGCCATTACCGGGCTCGGCGCGTGCATGGCGAAGGCGGCCACGGCGAGGGGGACCAGAACCGCACACAGGGTGGCCAGACAGCGGAGGAAACCCCGGGGTGGCCGGCGTCTGCGTCCGCCTTGTGTGTTTGACGGCTGCGACCGCACCTCGCCCTCCACCTTCATCGTCGCTCGTGGTCCGTTCCGAACACGCCATCCCGAGCGGGAGTCTGTCCCCCCGAGCGGTTTCGCGTCGGTCCATACACTGATCCGACAGTGTGGCTAGATTAGGCCGGCCCGCGGTGGGCGTCCACTCTACCCGTCCGATTTTTCGCGCGGCGCTCGCGGTGTGCGGATCGGTCTCGCCGGGCTTTCGCGGTCGGGCGTCCTGCGCTACACGGAGAGTCGACCCTGCCTTTGCGCGCTGCGACCGTGACCGCGCCCTCGGGAGCCTGTTCGGCCCATGCCTACCGATGCCCGCGTTTCTGCCCGCCCGGCCTCCTCCCGCCGCGCCGTGTTGTGGCGCATCGGCCTGGCGGCGCTCGTTCTGGCGGGGCTGGCGGGCTGGCTGCTGGCCGAGGGGGCGACCGGGGCTTTCGTCACGGCGTTGGTGGAGGCGGACCCGGGGCCGGTGCTGCTGGCGGTGGCGATCTATCCGTTTATCACGGTGGCGCGGGCGGTCCGGTTCCAGGTTGGTCTGCGGCTGATGGCCGATGGTGGCGCTGCGGTGCCGGCCGCGCCGCTGTGGCCGCTGGTGCGCGTGGCGGCCTTTCACTCCGTGCTGGCGTCGCTGGCGCCCATGCGCCTGGGGGAGCTGTCGCTGGTGCCGCTGCTCCACCGTATGGTGGGCACGCCGTTGGCGGTTGGGTCCGCGCTGCTCGTGGTGCTGCGGCTGATCGATCTGGTCGTGGTGCTGTCGAGCGGTCTGGTCGCGCTGGCGCTGCTGCCGGCCGCGCGCGCCGCCGTGCCGGGCGCCGCGCCGATCGCCGCGGGCGCCGTGGCGGCCCTGATGGCCGGACTGGCCGTGGCACCCTGGATCGCCCGCCGGTTGCGGGTCCTGACGCCATTCGGGGGCGGGCGGCTGGGCCGGTTGTGGCAGACCCTGATGGGCGCGCTGGCGGCGCAGACCCCGACGCGCGTGCTGGTGCAGATCGGGTGGACCGCGCTGGTCTGGGGGCTCATCTATGCCATGGCGTGGCTGTGCGCCAACGCGACGGCGCCCGCCATCGGTCTGGCGGGCGGGGTGGCTGGAGGCGCCGCCACGGCGCTGGCGTCCGTGCTGCCGGTGAGCACCTTCGCCAACGCCGGCACGTTCGAGGCGGCGTGGATGCTGGCCCTGATCCCGGCCGGGCTGTCGCAGGCCGAGGCGCTGGCGACCGGCATCCTGTTCCACGTTGGCGGGCTGGCCGGGTCGGTGGCGATGGGGGGCGTGGCGCTGTTGGGCGGGTGGCCCCGGCTGTCCCGCCCCGAAGAGGGCACAATCCCGCGCTAAAAAGAGCGCGGCTTTGTGTCGTCGGCCCATCCCTTTGGGAGAGGAGATCGCGGATCATGCATGCGCTCAGCCCCGTTCGAGCCCCGTCTCGTGCCGTGGCCACCCTGGCCGGTTTGGCCCTGGCCGTCCTGGTCACGATGGCCGTCCCCTCCGCTGTGCGGGCCGAGGCCGCGGTGGACGGCGACTCGCCCGATGCGCCCGGCACGGCCTATTGCGGCGCGGTGGCGCGGCACTGCGGCGAAACCTGCGTGGAGACGACGGAGCCGGGCAGCGCCGACGCGGCCTCCTGTCAGGCGCGCTGCGCCGTGGAGCGGAGCGCGTGCGAGGCGCGCGACAGCCTGTCGCAGGTCAAGCCCTGGCTGGACGATCAGGCCGATAAGATGGACAGCTTCGTGGAGGGGTTTCAGGGCAACGGCGGCGACCGCTATGTCGAGGAGCCCAACCTGCACCACGACGACGAGGAGAACGATCCCGCCGCGCCTCAGGCGACGCCGGTCCCCCCATCAGACCCCGGGAGCGACAGCGCTGCCGTCGCGACCTGCGAAACCGAGCATGACGCCTGTGTGGACCGGTGCGAACGGCGCCACCCGGGCGATGACTACGCGCAGGCCGGCTGCACGAGCGTCTGTGCCCTCGACCGGGCGACCTGCGAGGCGAACGCCGGTGTCGAGTCTGCCAAGCCGTTCATCAAGCGGGAGGCCGATCGGCTGCGCGACTTCTTCGACGGCCTCCTGGAGGAGGACGCTCCGGCGCCGCCGCCCTCCCGTCCCGCGCCACCGCCCGCCTCCCCGCCAGCCTTGGGCACCGAAAACCCGGACGGCACGATGGATCTTTAGACAGTGCGTCGCGGGAGGTGGCGCGTCGCGGGTCGGTTCCGGTGATCATCACGGCGGTTATCCGGGCCAGCCGTCCGTCTGCCGCAAAGCCTCGCCCGCGACCATCGCGGCCGCCATCGCGACATTGAACGACCGCGCCCCGGGGGCGAGCGGGATGCGCACGCTGACGTCCGCCTCGGCGTGGATCGCCGCTGGCAGGCCGGCGCTTTCCCGGCCCAGCAGCAGAATATCGGTCGGGCGATACCGGACGTCGACGTGCCGCGCCGGGGCCTGCGTGCTGAGAACGACGAGGCGGGCCCCGGCGATTCCCTCGGCGGCTCGGAACGTCGCCCAACCCGAGTGTCGGCGCAGGTTGGCGCCGTCGAGATAGTCCATGGCGACCCGCCGCAGCCGCTTGTCATCCCAGACGAATCCGCATGGCTCGATGACGTCGAGGGGCAGTTCCAGACACGCCGCGAGCCGGATTGTTGCCGCTGTGTTCTGGGGCATATCGGGTTGATAAAGGGCGATGCGCATGCAAAAAAGCCTGGATGGCGAAAGGGTTATGCGAAAAGGCCGAGGATTTTTTATCCTTTTCATGGCTATGGATTTCGATTATACACCCCCAAAACCGCCGCTGCCCATGGGCCGCGTCCACCCGTTCGTCGGGTGCTGATGTGGGGCTGTCAAGGCGGGTATTGTCCGCTTCTGGGTCGAAATGCCTGGCTCAAGGATCCCGGCGAGCCGGCGCGGGCGGAACATCATGACCGTGTTTGTCTGACGCACGCCGATCCGAGGGGGAGGGAGCGTGGGTCATCTCCTTTTGCGCTCCGCAAACGCAATGAAGAGGTTGCTTCAACATGTCTCAAGCGGTTGATTCGGCGGGGACCGCCGACGGCGAGAGCCGTCGCGATTTCCTGCTGTACGCCACGGGCGCCGTGGGTGCGGTGGGGACCGCGCTGGCGGTCTGGCCTTTCATCGACTCCATGAATCCGGCCAAGGACGTGCTTGCGCTCGCCACCGTCGAGGTGGACCTGTCGCCGGTCGCGGTCGGTCAGGCCATCACCGTCGTCTGGCGCGGCAAGCCCGTGTTCGTGCGCCATCGTACGCCGGAAGACATCGAACAGGCCAAGGCCGTCGATGTCAGCACCCTGCGTGACCCCGAAACCGATGAAGAGCGGACGATCAAGCCGGAGTGGCTGGTCATGGTCGGCATCTGCACGCATCTGGGCTGCGTGCCCAAGGGGCAGAAGCCGAGCGATCCGAAGGGTGAGTGGAACGGCTGGTTCTGTGTCTGCCACGGCTCGCAGTACGACACGGCCGGCCGTATCCGCAAGGGGCCGGCGCCGTTGAACCTGCCCGTCCCGGAATACGCCTTCCTGGATGACACGACCATCCGGATTGGTGAGGAGGGCTAGGTTCATGAGCAGCACACCGGATCCCGTCTGGAGCAACCGCACCATCAAGTGGGTGGACCGCCGCCTGCCGATCTTTTCCCTGCTGTACCGGGAAGGCATCGTCTACCCCACCCCTCGCAACCTGAACTACTGGTGGAACTTCGGGTTCATTGCCGGCCTCGCGCTGGTGATCCTGATTCTCTCCGGTATCTTCCTGGCGATGTTCTACACGCCGCATGAAGACATGGCCTTCGCCTCGATCGAGCGCTTGATGCGCGAGGTGAACTACGGCTGGCTGATCCGCTTTATTCATATGAATACGGTCAGCCTGTTCTTCGCCGCCGTCTACATCCACATCTTCCGCGGCATGTACTACGGCTCCTATAAGGCGCCGCGCGAACTGCTGTGGGCCATCGGCGTCATCATCTACCTCGTGATGGTCGGCACCGCCTTCCTGGGCTACGTGCTGCCGTGGGGTCAGATGTCGTTCTGGGCCGCGACCGTGATCACCAGCTTGGTGACCGCCATTCCGGTGGTCGGCGACGACATCGCCGTGTGGCTATGGGGCGGTTTCTCGGTGGACAACGACACGCTGAAGCGCTTCTTCTCGCTGCACTACCTGCTGCCGTTCGTGATCTTCGCGCTGGTGTTCATGCACCTGTGGGCGCTGCACACCACGAAGTCGGGTAACCCGCTGGGCGTGGATGTGAAGAAGCCGGCCGATACCCTGCCGTTCCACCCGTACTACACGCTGAAGGACGCCTTTGGTCTCGGCATCGCCCTGATCATCCTGTGCTTCTTCGTGTTCTTCTATCCGAACTACTTCAACCACGCGATCAACTATGTGCAGGCGGACCCGATGGTCACGCCGGAGCACATCGTGCCGGAATGGTACTTCCTGCCGTTCTACGCCATCCTGCGTGCGGTGCCGGACAAGCTCGGCGGTGTGCTGCTGATGTTTGCGGCGATCGCCATCTGGCTGTTCCTGCCGCTCCTGGACACCTCGAAGACGCGGAGCGGTCGCTTCCGCCCGATCTTCAAGTGGTTCTTCTGGCTGCTGTTCATCGACTTCGTGCTGCTGGGCTACCTGGGCGCGATGCCGGCCGAGGGCGTGTACATCACCCTGGGTCAGTGGGCCACCGCGTACTATTTCGTTCACTTCCTGGTCTTCCTGCCCCTGCTGGGCTGGATCGAGAAACCGTTGCCCGTGCCCGAGAGCATCAGCGCGGCCGTGACCGACGGTCATGAGAAGGAGGCCGCAGCATGAGCACCCTGACCCGACTCGCCACTGCGGCCATGATGGCCGCCGGCCTCTCGCTCGGGGCGGGCGCCACCGGTGCTCTCGCCTCCAGCGGGGATGGACCGCACCTGAAACAGCCGAACTGGAGCTTCAACGGCCTGTTCGGTGGCTATGACGAAGCCCAGCTTCGCCGTGGCTGGGAAGTCTATTCCGGCGTTTGCAAGTCCTGCCATCCGCTGGACTACATGCACTACCGGAACCTGGAGCAGATCGGCTACACGGCGGACGAGGTGAAGGAAATCGCCGCCTCGTTCGATGTGCCCGATGGTCCGGACGAGTGGGGCGAGATGTACACCCGCCCGGCCACTCCGATGGACCCGATCGCCCACCCCTACGAGAACGACGCCATTGCGAAGCTGGCCAACGGGGGCGTCGTGCCGCCGAACCTGTCGGTGATGGCGCGGGCTCGTGACGGCGGCGCGGACTACATCTACAGCCTGCTGCTTGGCTACGCGGATGAGGTGCCGGAATACGTTCTTGAAGCGGATCCGAACTTCTCCCTGCCGCCGGGCAAGAGCTTCAACCACTACTTCCCGGGTCATGCGATCTCCATGCCCCAGCAGCTGTTCGAGGGCATCCTGGAGTACTCGGACGGCTCCACGCCGTCGGCCGAGCAGATGGCGCTCGATGTCACGAGCTTCCTGCAGTGGGCCGCCGAGCCCGAGCTGGAAGACCGCAAGGCGCTGGGGCGTTACACGCTGTTGTTCCTGATCGTGCTGACCGGGCTGCTGTACGCCTACAAGCGTGAGATCTGGAAAGACGCGCACTGATCCTGGGGCAACCTCTTTCGATCGTCAGATCGGCCTGGGCCGCTCACTTCGGTGAGCGGCCCTTCTTTTTTGCGGCGCGCGTCGCGCCGTCCTGCGCGACGCGGGGGAGCGGTCAGGGCGGCCGACGCCTGAACAGACGTCACGCATCGTTCGGCCGGTGTGATCACATCGGCGTCTTAAATCTGCGGCGGCTGTATGGACAGCCGAGCCCGTTCAAGTGCCGGCCCGTATCAAGAGCCTGGGGGCGCTGGCATGCCTGTCGTCTGGTGATCGGACTGAAATGACTTCGTTGGTAAACGAATGAAGAAAGGTGTATGGGTCAATAATGTCTTCACATGCCTTATAACTCTACGTGCTATGACATGTATATTTTTACCGGCCGCATAATTATGTCGGCCTCTACGTTTTTCTATTTGACACCGTAACGAGTTCGCGGCAAGGATAGCAACCAGCGCAGGACGCAAAAGGGGGTTGTAAAGCCGAGTTGCATGGGCGGCCATGTCGCCGTCACCGGCCGGCCTCCGACCTGTCCCCGTTGCGCTGCCAACAGGCGCGGCGGACCGTTCCGCATGCGTTTGTCCACGGGAAACCTTCGCGCCGCTCGCGAGGCGATCCGGTGGCTGCTCCGGCCGTACTCAATCCATGTTTGACGGAACAAAGGAGTCTGTGATGCGTACGCTGACGATGATGGCCGCAACCGCTGGCCTCGCGACCCTTCTGGCCGGCCCGGCCCTGGCCGACACCGTGGCGGTCACCACGGTGACCGACCTGATGGAGCCCTCCCAGACCATCACATCCTCGGGTCATGTCGCCTTTGTCGGGACCGAGGAGATCCGCTTCAAGGTGGCGGGTAAGACCTGCACATGGGTCGGCTCCGCCGCCGGCTCCGTGCCGAAAGGCTGCAACTACAAGATCACCGTCAACGTGACGACCGGGGAGCTTTCCGACCCCAGCAGCCTGGATAACCCGGTCTGTACGAAGACCGCCGACATGCTGGCCGCGTGCAAGTAGCAACGCGGCGACGCGGCGTCGCGTCCCGCCCCGCGTGGTGGCGGGGCGCGACGTTCGTCACCATCAACGACGGTTCAAAGAGACGGGGTCAGGTCAGGGCTTCGGGCCCGTCGGCGCCCAGCACAAACCCACAGTCGAGCCGGCGGGCCTCGGCCGTGAGGTCGATATCCGCTTCCAGCGCCTGCAGCACGGTCCAGCCGTCACGGCGCAACCGGGCGGCCGCCCCCCGGTCATGGCCCACCGGCGCCAACACGCGGCGCGGCAAGGGCGCCTCCGGCATGGCATCGAGGACGGCATCCATCATCAGCGTGAAGCCGGTGGCGGGCTGGCCGCGGCCCTCGGGCCCGGCGATATAGCGTCCGCCGCGCGCCAGTTCGCCGCGTGCGCCGCGTGCGAAGATCGAGAACCCAAAGCCCGTGTAGTACTCGAAGCCCCGGCTTTCCAGGGCGTCCACGGTCAGGGTGAGGCCGGGATGCGCGGCTTCGATGTGGTCCACAAGCTGGTGCAGCGCCGCGACCCGCTCCGCCGCCGCCGGCGGCAGGCCTAGGGCCGCGATCTCCGCCAACGCTTCTCGGGCGGGGCCGGTCGCCTGGATTAGCGCGACCAGGGCGGCACCCAAGTCCGGCAGCGACCGGGCGGCGTCCTGCACGGATGCCACGTCTTTGTGATCGACCGGCACGCGCAACGCCTCGCGCAGGGCCTCGGGCGCAGCGTGCGCCTCGCACAATACGCCGAGCAGGGTCGGCAGGTTCAGGTCGATGGTGGCGTTGACGACCCCTTCGGCCTCCAGCGCCTCGGCCGCCAGCACGACGATTTCGGCCTCGGCCGCCGGGGTGTCGGCGCCGATCAGTTCCGCGCCCACCTGAGTGAACTGCCGCTCCGGCCGAAGCTGCGTGCCGCGCACCCGCAGCACCTGGCCGGCGTAGCACAGACGCAACGGCCGGGGATCATGGCGCAGCCGCGTCGTGGCGATGCGGCCGATCTGGACGGTGAAGTCGGGCCGTACGCCCATCATGCGCTGGGATACCGGGTCCATGACGCGGAAGGTGTCGCGCGCCAGGGCGGCCCCGGCCCCGGCCAGCAGGCCGTCCTCGAACTCGATCAGCGGTGGCTTGACCCGCCGGTAGCCGTGGCCGCGGACAAAGGCCATCAGGCCATCCACCACGTCGGCCTCGCGCTCGGCGCGCGGGGGCAGGCCGTCGTTCAGGCCGTTGGGGAGCAGGGCAGGGTGCGGCGCGTGAATCATGATGGGATCGGCCCGGTTGGAGGCGGGGCGGCAGGGTGACCCCCGCTGTTTAGTCGGTTGGCCGAGGCACCGCAAATCAAAACCGGGCCAACGGCGTGCCCGGTCGGGCCCGCGGTGCGGCGATCCCGAGCCGGCGGTCACGTTGACGCACGGGCGTGGGGCGCCTACACACGCAGGCGTGTCCGCCCCGAAGCCCCCCGGCCTTACGGCCCGAACCCGGAGAGACGCCGCGCCATGCCCGATACGCCCTCCGCCGCTCTCGACGCCCTGACCCTGGAGATCATCACATCCGGGGGCAAGGCCGCGCTGGCCCGCGCGCTGGCGACGCTGGAAAGCCACCCGGACGACGGCCACACCGCCGATCTGCTCAGCACCGCTTATGCCGCGCCGCGCGCCCACGTGCTCGGTATCACTGGGCCGCCCGGGGTCGGCAAGTCCACGCTGGTCAGCGCGCTGATCGATCTGTGGCGGGCGCGGGGCCAGACCGTGGGGGTGATCGCGGTGGATCCGTCGTCGCGACGCTCGGGAGGGGCGCTGCTGGGGGACCGCACCCGGCTGAAGAACAACCCGGAGGACCAGGGCGTGTTCGTGCGGTCCATGGCCGCGCGCGACCACCTGGGGGGGCTGGCGGGGCTGACCACCGCCGCCATGGTGCTGATGCGGGCGCTGTATGACGTTGTGTTGATCGAATCGGTCGGGGTCGGGCAGTCGGAAACCGAGATCGTCGGCGTCGCCGACACCGTGCTGTTCTGCGTTCAGCCGGGCTCGGGCGACAGCCTCCAGTTCATGAAGGCCGGCATCGCCGAGATTCCCCATATCATCGCCGTGACCAAGGGTGACATGGCCGTGGCGGCCGAGCGCGCGCGGGCGGATGTCGTCGGCGCGCTCAGCCTAGCGGAGCATGGGCCGGACTGGCCGGTGCCGGTGCTGAAGCTGTCCGCCAGCCGCCGCCAGGGCATTGATGAGCTGGTGGCGGCGATCGACGCCCATGCCGCCCACCTGGACAGCGGCGACCGCCGCGCCCAAGCGCGCCATGCGCAGGCCGAGTCCTGGCTGGTCGAATTCGTCCGCGAGCGGTTCGGGCGCGAGGGCCTGCGCCGCGCTGGGGACCTGCGTCTGGCGCCGGGCGAAAGCCCGTTCGCGCGCCTGGGGAGCGTGGCGGCGGATCTGAGCGCGGCCGGATGACAGCTCTGCACGGTTCTGCCGCCGGTCCCGTGGGCGGTCCCTTCGAGACCGGAGCCGGCCGCTGGGGGCTCGCCGTCGCGCTGCTGCTGGCCCACGGGGCGCTGACGCTCGGCCTGTCCACCGGACTGGCGCGCGACGAACTGGAAAGCATGCTGTTCGCCCAGGGCTGGGCCTGGGGCTACGACTTCGAACAGCCGCCGCTGTACAACTGGCTTCAGATGGCGGTGACGGAGGCCGTCGGGCCGAGCCTCGCGGGCTCCATCCTGCTGCGCTGGGGGATCATCGCCGCCGGCCTGCTGGCGCTGTACGACGCGATCCGGCGCATGGCGGGCGGCGACGCCGCACTGGCCGCCGGGGCCGTCGCTGGCATGGCGGGGACCGCGCTGTTCGGGTTCGAGGGCGCGCGGCACTTCACCCACACCACACTGGCGTTGACGGCGACCGCCGGCCTGCTCTGGGCCGCCGTAAGGGTGGTGGAGCGGCCTTCCGCCCCGCGCTATGTCCTGTTGGGCCTCGCCCTGACGGCCGCGCTGCTGTCGAAGTACACCCTGGCACTGTTTGCGGTGGCCTTGGGGCTTGGCGTGCTGGCCGATCCGGTGACGCGGGCGCGGCTGTTCGACCGCCGCATCCTGTGGGCCGCCGTGGTGCCGCTGCTGGCGCTGCCGGGCCATCTGCTCTGGCGTCTGGGGCAAAGCGGCAGTCTCGCCGACCGGGTGGCGACCATCACCGACGGCGGCACGGGTGATGCTCTGGCGGCTCTGGCGGGACTGGCCCGAAATGTGGTGGCCGATCCGCTGGCAGGCATGGCGCCGCCGCTGGTGCTGATCCTCGTGCTGCTGCCCTGGTGGCGCAAGGGCGCGCGCGCGGCCGCGCCGCCTGCCGAGACGCCGGGCGGCCGCTGGGACCGGGTGCTGCTGGTCTTCGTGGTCGCCGCCATGGCGCTCACCCTGGCCGTCGTGCTGGCCAGCGGGGGGGACCGGCTGCGCTATCACTACCTGATGCCGGCCGCGCTGGTGATGCCGGCGATTCCTCTGCTGTGGTGGGGCCGACGGGGCGCCGCCCTGGCCGCAGGTCGCCGTCGGGCATTGGGTTGGGGGCTGGCCGGCCTGGCGACGCTGTTCGTTCTGGGCTCCGGCGTGAACCGCCTGTGGATCGAGCCCGCCACCTGCGGCCGGTGTCTGCCCCTGCTGCCGTCGGAGGCGGCGGCTGCGGCTGTACGGGACGCCGGATTCACGCAGGGCACCATCGTTGCCGGCCCGCTGGACTGGGGCGCCAACCTGCGCCCGGCGTTTCCCGAGGTCCGGCTGATTGCGCGGCATTACCCGGACTGGCGGCCGTCGACGCCGCCCGGTACGGGCGCTTGCCTGATCCTGCTGTCCCCGCGTGAGTTGGAGGACGCGCGTGCGGGCACGTTGGAGCCGGGGCCGCTGACCGACGCGGTGTCGGCCATGGTCGGGGCCGCGATGCCGGCGGATTGGCTGGAGGGACTCGTGGTCCGCGACCTGCCGCTGACCGGCGCGCCCGACCGCACGATCCCGTTCGGGTTCGTGCTGGTGCGGGACGGTGTGGGCGACTGCCGTTAAGGGAAGGCGTCTGGGGCTAAATCCAGCCCTTCAGGCGCTCCAAAGAGACCATGCCGTCGATGGATCCCAGTGCGGCCAGGGTGGGGGCGGTGCTGAAC
Source organism: Roseospira marina (assembly GCF_014197855.1). Classification (GTDB taxonomy): domain Bacteria; phylum Pseudomonadota; class Alphaproteobacteria; order Rhodospirillales; family Rhodospirillaceae; genus Rhodospira; species Rhodospira marina. Next base: position 12,508 of record NZ_JACIGJ010000011.1, on the reverse strand, counting down.
ACCCGGTTGGCGACGCGCACGATGGCCGCCTCGTCGATGGTGTTCAGCTCCGCCAGAACCTCCTCGTTGGAGATCGGCCGGCCATAGACCAGGATCTGCCGGGCGAGCTGTTCGCAGCGGCCGGTGGTGCTTTCCTGGCCCATCAGGATTCCGGCGCGAAGCTGGGCGCGGGCGCGGGCCACCTCGTCGGCCGCGACGCGCGTTCGCACCTTGCCGATCTCCTCGCACAGCACCGGGGTGAGGGCGGCGACGTCCTCCGGCCCCGTTCCGGCGTAGAGCGTGAACAGCCCGCCGTCGATGTAGGAGCTGGCGAAGGCGTTGACGGTGTAGGCGAGGCCGCGCTTTTCCCGAACCTCCTGGAACAGGCGCGACGACATACCGCCGCCCAGCAGGGTCGCCAGCATCACGGTGGCGTAATAGTCCGGGTCGTCGTAGGCCACACCCTCGAATCCCAGTACGACCTGGGTTTGCTCCACGTCCCGCGACTCGCGGTACTCGCCGCCGGTGTAGTGGGCGTGCAGATCGCCCTTGGCCGGGCGTGGGTTCAGGGCGGTGAACTGGCGCCCGACCAGATCGACCAGCGCGTCGTGATCGACCCGGCCGGCGGCGGCGACCACCAGCCGGTCCGGGCTGTAATGGGTGTGCTGGAAGCCGCCGATGGTGTCCGAATTCAGCCCCTCGACCGTCTCCACCGTGCCCAGAACCGGCCGTCCCAGCGGCTGGTCACCGTAAGCCGTCGCCTGGAAGTGGTCGAACACGATGTCGTCGGGCGTGTCGATGGACTGGGCGATTTCCTGCACCACCACGCCCTGTTCGCGCGCCAGCTCCTCCGGGTCGAACACCGAGTGCTGAAGGATATCGGCCAGGATATCGACGGCCAGGGGCAGGTCATCCTTTAGCATCTTGGCGTAGAACGCGGTGTGCTCGCGTGAGGTGTAGGCGTTCATGTTGCCGCCCACGTCCTCCATCTCGACCGCGATATCGAGGGCGGAGCGCCGCCGCGTGCCCTTGAAGGCCATGTGCTCCAGCATGTGGCAGACGCCGTTGAGGGGCGCGGGCTCGTGGCGCGCGCCCACGTCGGCCCACACCCCGACCGACACCGTCTCCACCGTGTCCATGGGATCGGTGAGCACCCGAAGGCCGCTGGGCAGACGGGTTTCCCGAATCGCCGTGGTTGGCATGACCTCTCCTTTCCGCCCATCCTGTCTGCGTGGGGGCTGTTCCGATACCAGCCGCGCGCGTCCCTTGCCACGGTCCCGCAGAGCCGTCAACGGCGCGGACGGAGGGGCTACGCCCAATCGGGGGCATCTTCCTCGACCGGGAAGCCGTTGAGCATCTCGCGCGCCCAGTCGCATTCCTCGATGGCGGAGAACTCCCGTAGGGCGACCTGGAGCTCCAGCGTGTCGACGAAACCGCTGCTGAGCAGAACGCCGAATACCTCGGCCGGGGAGACCCCGGTGGGCTCCATCCACTCGTCGCAGGAATGATTGCCGAGATGGCCGCCCCACTTCTTGCGCCAACTGATGAAGCGCGCCCACTGCGTCGACTCTTTGTCGGCGTCGGCTGGGACCAGGACCACCTCGACGTCCTTGACCAGGAAGTTTTCCGACCGGTTCCAGCAGATTTCCACGTGCCGGGCCGGATAACGGCCCGATGTTCCCAGATAGGCGGGGTCAAAAACAGGATTGTCGGTCTGGTGTCTCATGAGGATCTCCGGGGAAGGGGCCGCGTTCGGGATCGGACCGGGCGCCGACGGGGACCATGCGCCTCCGGGTGACCCTGAACGGCAAAAGGATGGGTTGCGGACGGGGTCCCGTCAACGGCTCCCGCGCCCGGCTTCCCGGGACGCGGCGGTCGGTGTAGGCTGCCGGCCATGACCACCGACACGCCCGCGACGCCGAAACCCGCCCGCACGACCACGCCGAAGGCCGCCGACCCCGGCGCCGTGGCGCCCCTGCTGCCGTCCGCGCGCGTGGAGGCGTTGTACGCCCGTCTCGCCGCCGCCCTGCCGGAGCCGAAAGGGGAACTGGAGTACGTCAACCCGTACACCCTGCTGGTGGCGGTGGTGCTGTCGGCGCAGGCAACGGATAAGGGCGTGAACAAGGCGACGCGGGGCCTGTTCGCGGTGGCCGATACGCCGGAGAAGATGCTGGCGTTGGGCGAGGACGGCCTGAAAGAGCACATCAAGACCATCGGCCTGTTCAACAGCAAGGCGAAGAACGTCATCGCCCTGTCTCGGGATCTGCTGGACGTGCATGGCGGCGTGGTCCCGCAGGACCGTGACGCGCTGGAAGCCTTGGCCGGTGTCGGCCGTAAGACCGCCAACGTGGTGCTCAACATTGCGTTCGGACTGCCGACCATCGCGGTGGATACCCACATTTTCCGGGTCGCGAACCGGACCGGGCTGGCCCCGGGCAAGACGGTGCGCGCGGTCGAGGACGGGCTGGAGGCGCGCACGCCCGAGGCGTACCGCCGCCATGCCCACCACTGGCTGATTCTGCATGGCCGCTATGTCTGCAAGGCACGCAAGCCGGACTGCCCGGCCTGTTCCATCGCGGATCTGTGCGGCTGGCCGGAGAAGACGGCGGGCGTCTGACGTCACTTCCAGGCGATCCGGACTCAACCCCCAAAAAAGCTGGGGGCGATTTGCGTCGGTTTCAGACGCTAGAGCACCGTCCCGGATCCAGATGTCACGCTCGTCGCTCTCGGCGCCGGGCGCGGTTCAGGCGTGTGGCGGAGGCGTCTCGCGGGCCGTTCGCGGCGTGGTGAATCGGGTGCACCTCTTTCGTGCCATCTATGTTTGCCCTATCAGGGAGAGACCGCCCGTGCGGCACAGGGAGACACAAAAAACCATGGTCCAGACGCCGAACAAGTACGAGACCCACCTCGACAAGACCCCCGCCAACTACGTGCCCTTGAGCCCGTTGCAGTTTCTGGAGCGGGCCGCGCTCGCCTATCCGGACAAGACGGCGCTTATCCACGGCGCCCGCCGCTACACCTGGGCGGAGACCGACGCGCGAGCGCGCCGGCTGGCCTCCGCTCTCGCGCAGCGCGGCATCGGCAAGGGCGCTACCGTCGCGGTCATGGGGTCGAACACACCGGAGCTGTACGAGGCCCATTTCGGTGTGCCGATGATCGGGGCGGTGCTGAACGCCCTGAACGTGCGCCTCAGCGCCGACGAGATCGCGTTCATCCTCGATCATGGGGAGGCCGAAATCCTCCTGACCGATCGCGAGTTCTCGACCACCGTGAAGGGGGCGCTGGCCAAGCTGGGCCGGTCCATCCCCGTGATCGACATCGACGATCCGGAGGCCGGGGGCGTCGGCGAACGCCTGGGCGACATCACCTACGAGGAGCTTCTGGCCGAGGGCGATCCGGCGTTCGCCTGGAGCGGGCCGGACGACGAGTGGGACGCCATCGCGCTGAACTACACCTCGGGCACCACCGGCAACCCGAAGGGCGTGGTCTACCACCACCGGGGCGCCTATCTGAACGGCCTCGGCAACATCGTCACCTGGACCATGCCGCACGAGTCGGTCTATCTGTGGACTCTGCCGATGTTCCACTGCAACGGCTGGTGCTTCCCATGGACCATGGCGGCCCTGGCCGGCACCAGCGTGTGCTGCCGCAAGGTCAGCGCCAAGGCGATCTATGACGGCATCGCCGAGCACGGCGTGACCCACTTCTGCGGCGCGCCCATCGTGCTGGGCTTCGTCATCAACGCTCGTGAGGCGGACAAGCGCCCCTTCGACCACACGGTGAAGGTGATGACGGCCGCCGCGCCGCCACCAGCGAGCGTGCTGGCGCGCATGCAGGCGGAGGGCTTCCATGTCACGCACACCTACGGCCTGACGGAGGTCTACGGCCCGGCCACGGTGTGCGCCTGGCACGCCGAGTGGGACGCCCTGGACATGGAGGAGCAGGCCCGCCTGAAGTCGCGCCAGGGGGTGCGCTATGTGGTTCAGGACGGCCTGATGGTGGCGCACCCGGAGACCCTGGAGCCGGTGCCCCGTGATGGGGAGACCATCGGCGAGGTGTTTTTCCGGGGCAACATCACCATGCGGGGCTATCTGAAGAACCCCGACGCCACCGACGCGGCCCTGGCCGGCGGCTGGTTCCACAGTGGCGACCTGGGAGTAGTCCATCCCGACGGCTACATCCAGCTAAAGGACCGGTCCAAGGACATCATCATCTCGGGCGGCGAGAACATTTCGTCGATTGAGGTGGAGAGCGTGCTGTACAGGCACCCCGACGTGGTGTCCTGCGGGGTCGTCGCCCGCCCGGACGAAAAATGGGGCGAGACGCCGGTCGCGGTGGTGGAGCTGCGCGACGGTGCCAAGGTGACGGAGGCTGAGTTGATCGCCTTCTGCCGAGAGAACCTCACGCACTACAAGTGCCCGCGCTCCATCGTGTTCGACGAACTGCCCAAGACCTCGACCGGCAAGATTCAGAAGTTCCGGTTGCGCGAGCATGTGCGCCGGCTGATCGAACAGGGTGACGCATGACCGACTGTGACGTGAGCGGGGGCCCGACGGGTTTGCCGCATGCGTGATCCTGCCCGTTTGGCCGTGCGCGCCACCGTGCTGTGCTCGGCCGCGCTGACCGTCATGGCGGGGGCGACCATCTCGCCCTCGCTGCCGGCGCTGTACGATCACTTCGCGGACACCGAGGGTGTCGAGGTGCTCGCCCGGATGGTGCTGACCCTGCCGGCGCTGTTCATCGCCCTGGGGTCGCCGCTGGCCGGGTTTGCGGTGGACCGCCTGGGCCGTAAGCCGGTGATCGTGTGCGGTGCGCTGCTCTACGTTCTGGGGGGCACCACGGGCCTGTACGTCGACAGCCTGAGCGCGCTTCTGATCGGCCGCGCGGTGCTGGGCCTGGCGGTGGCCTGCGTCATGACCGGCACCGTGACGCTGATCGGGGACTACTATCGGGGGGCCGACCGTGGTCGGATGATGGGCAACATGGCGGCCTCCATGTCCTGGGGTGGGGTGGTGTTCGTGCTGCTCGGCGGCGCGCTGGCGGAGCTGCACTGGCGCGGTCCGTTCGGGGTCTACATGATCGCCCTCGGCTTGTTGCCGGCGCTGTTGCTGGTGCTGTGGGAGCCGGACGAGCCGACCCCGGAGCGCGCGGGCCGCGCGGGGGGCGCCTCGGAGGCCCCGACACCGGACGGTCCGGTTCATGTGCGCTGGTCGCTGGTGGGGCTGGTCTATTTTGCGGCCTTCATGCTGAACGTGACGTTCTACATCGTGCCGACGCAGGCGCCCTTTCTGCTGCGGGAGATGGGCATCGTCGCCCCCTTCGCCGCCGGGTTCGCCATCGCGGCGATGAATGTGGCGGGCGGCGTGACCTCGCTCCAGTTCGGGCGGCTGCGCGCGGTCTTCTCGCCGCCGGCCCTGTTCGGGCTGTCCTTCGGCATGATCGCGATCGGCTTCGTCGGGGTCTGGGCCGCCGAGGAGCAGGTGGGGTTCATGATCGCCCTGCTGTTCGCCGGCTTCGGCGTCGGCGCGACCTTCCCGAACATCACCAACTGGATGATGACCTTGGCTCCGCCCCATCTGCGCGGCCGGCTGGTGGGCGGCACGACGATGAGCATCTTCTTGGGCCAGTTCGTGTCGCCGATGTTCAGCCAGCCGCTCGTTGGCTGGTTGGGCCAGCCGGCCACCTTCGGCGTCACGGCCGGCGTGGTCGCCCTGGTCAGCGCGCTGTTCTGGGGGCTGGCGATGGTGTACGCGCGGGGCGCCGCCGCCCGGGCCCGGTCTCTGTAGGTCCGCGCGTCGGGGCGGCAGAACGGCGCCCGCGCCGGGTCCTCGTCGTCGCGTGCGTCGGAATGAAGGCCGGGCGCGGGGCTCGCGCGCTGCTAAGGGCTCGTTAACCGGTCCGGTCGCATTCTGGGCCCGAACCGGATGCCGCGCCCGACCCCGGCGTGATGTGCTGTCCGTGCTCTGTTGCTCCAACCGGAACCCGTGCCATGGCCAACGCGCCCACCCGAGAAAGCAAGCAGGCGGTCTACAGCGTTCCCGTGGAGATCGCGGTTGTGCTCGGCAAGGCGAACCTGCGGGTCAACCAGCTTCTCAAGCTGGGCCGGGGCGCCGTGGTCGAACTGGAGCAGAAGACCAGCGAACCGGTCGAGATCTACGCCAACGACATCCTGGTGGCCCGGGGCGAGGTGGTCATCACCGAGGGCGACAAGATCGGCGTGACGCTGACCGAATTGGTCAAGAGCTACAATCCCCTTCGCTAGTTCGGTTGCGCCGGGACCCGGCTTCGCGTGCTGTGGGGCTCCGGTCACATGGGTGAGCGCGCATCGGTCGGCCTTGCCTGGATAGCGAGATGACCGGTTGTCTTTTTGCGACCTCAAGGGCGTTGCCCGGTCGGTTCGAACAGCGCAAGCTATGTCCAGGACTCGGCGTGGCCGATCGGACAGGGGAAGGGTTCGGACATGCAGGACGATGGTGGACCGGGGGCTTCGCGGAGCCGGATGGATCGGCGCGGTTTGCCACGCTGGCAGCTCGAGGAAACAGCCACCCTGATTTTTAGCACCCAATACGACGTCCGGTGTCCCCTGCGGGATATTTCCGGGTCTGGATTTGCGGCGGACACCGCTCTGCGCACGAGGGTCGGCGACGATGCGATCGTGTATGTCCGATCACTGGGCCGGTTCCGTGCCGAGGTCGTTCGGGTGGCCAGCGATCATGTCGGGTTGCGATTCCTGATCGAGGACGAGCGTCAGATCGTGCTGTTGGAGCGGTTGGAACAGCGCGTGTTCGATCAGGCGGCGCGAGACGGCGGCGTCCGCGATCCGGTTCGCCATTGACGGGCCCGCGGCTCGGACTCGGACGAGTCGCGTTTGGTCCGTGGTGCGTCGCGGGATGTTCCGTGTGTGGATAAGGGGCGGCGCCGAGTGTGCCCAAAGTTCTAGGATGGCACAAAAAAAGGGGGCCGCGCTGTCGCGCGGCCCAAGTTTAGGGAGGAAACGTCCAAGATACACAACACGGCTTCGCGGGGCGAAGGGACCCCGTGCTGCAATGCGGAATATGACGCATTGTCCGCCCGGTGTAAAGCGAAAAATTCAAAAAATAACAGTGCCTTCGGATTATGCTGCACTGCAAAAAATATAGGCACCGACGGTTTTCACCCTCGGCCTTTTCATGACGTTCACGCTGTGGTTTCGTCTTCCGACGGACTATGACGCGCACTGGGGTCGGGGGACCCGGCGCGGGATGGGGCGACAGGACCACGCGCCGTTTCCATCATGCTCCGTCTTCGTGTATACGCCCGTAACACTATGGTCGGACGCATTGCGCTTTCGCAACGCCGGACCCTTCGACAGCCTGCGCTGCGCGCCGGACCGTTGCCGGGGTGCGACAGGTTTTGTTTCTTGTGCGCGCGAATCCAGGGCGCCTCCCGTTATGATGATGGGTCGGAGAAGGCCATGACCGTGATTGAATGGACGGAGGAGATGAGTGTGGGGGTCGAGGCCCTCGATCATGATCATCAGCGCTTGTTTTCTCTTCTGAACCAACTCCATGAGGTGATAGTGGGCGGGGAGTCGCGCGAGTCCTTGAGGGCGATCGTCCATGAACTGGTGCGGTACACCGAATATCATTTCGAATGCGAGGAGCGCCTGATGCGCTTGACGCGCTATCCGGAGCTGGATGCGCACGTCCGCACCCACCGGGACATCCGTCGGCGCATCGTCAGCTTTGAGCAGAAGTTCCAGGCCTCTCCGGACGAGGAGAACGCGCGGCACCTGTTCGAGTTCCTGTCGGAGTGGCTGACGGGCCATATCCTGGGCGACGATATGAAGTACCGGCCTTACATGAGCCGCGAATCGGCCTCCTGCTCCGCAGACCGTTGAGCGCGGCGATCCGTTGCCGCGACACCGGGCGTTTCCGGTGATGCGTTGACCGCATCGATCACGGTGAGGCCGTCGGCCACGACGGACCGACTGGCCACCGCGAAGGGACCCCCGCTCAGGGCGCGGCGGTGACGCGACGCCCCGCCTCGGTCAGGCGGAACCGGCGGGTGCCGTCGTCGTCCGTGGTATCAAACACGGTGCCCCGAAACACCTGACCCTGCAAAACCGCCAGCAGCGCGCCCGGCGAGAGCCCGGCCGCCGCGACCAGGGCGGCCGGATCCTGATGGCCGGCGTCGATGGCGCGCAGCACGGCCGTGACGGAGTCCGGATTGGTCGCCCGTTGCGGGGTGGCGAAGGGAGACGGCGTGGTCAGTCCCCGCGTGGTCGGCCCCCGCGTGGTCGGCACGGCCCCCGTCGGCACCGCTCCGAGCGCGGGAGCGGGGTCTGCCCCGGTGGGGCCGATGGATTGTAGGAACGCACTGACGGAGCCCGGGGCGCCCTTCTTGCGGCGTCCGGGAGACACAGCGTCGCCCATCTGGCTCCGGTGCGCGTTCAGATCCCGCGTCGTATCCAGATATGTCCCGAAACCATCGTCGTTCCGCATGCCGACTGCCCCGACCCCACCGGACGGTAACTCCGCGTCGTTCCGCCTCTGTCTTGACCAAGGTAAGGTCCGGTCGCCCTGTGTTCAACAGGCCGGACGTCTAGGGGGAGGGATCATTCGACCGGGGAAAACAGGACGGGACGGACCGGTGCAAGGTCCGCCCCGTCTCGTACCCGTCGCAGGGCGTCAGAACGGGATATCGTCGTCCGGATCGCCCGGGCCGGGGCCCGCCGGTGCGGAATCCCAGCCGCCGCCCCGGCCGGCACCACCGCCGCCCCCGCCACCACCGCCGTATCCGCCGCCGCTGTCGGACGGTCCGGCGTCGTAGCCGCCACCCCCACCGCCGCCGCCACGGGGGCTGTCGAGCATGGTCATTTCCGCGCCCGGTCCCTGGAGCACGACCTCGGTGGTGTAGCGATCCTGACCGCTCTGGTCCTGCCACTTCCGGGTCTGGAGCGAGCCGCACAGATAGACCTTGCTGCCCTTGCGCAGATAGCGCTCGGCGATGTCTGCCAACGGGCCGAAGACGGCCACGCTGTGCCATTCGGTGCGTTCGCGCCGCTCGCCGGTCTGGCGGTCCTTCCAGGTGTCCGTGGTGGCGAGGCGCAGGTTCGCGACCTTGCCCCCGTTCTGGAAGGTACGGCATTCCGGGTCGCGGCCCAGGTTGCCGATCAGAATGACCTTATTGACACTGCCTGCCATGCGCGACACTCCGGAATCAGACAAAAAAGATGTGTATTGGCGTTTCTCGAACCTTTGGGCGCGCCCGCGCCGCGTTCGATCCGCACTCTATCCGCCCGCCCCGCGCGGGGAAACCCCCGGGAGGCGGGGGACCGTCTCATCCGGTCCGTTTCTCCCCACGGTGCGAAAGGAAGATCCACGGATGCGGGATTGCCAGGTGATACGGGCCTTTCCTATGCTTCGGGGGCTTACCATATGGGGCCGGGCGCGCGCCTCACCGTTATGCCGCCGCGCCGCCACAAACCATCACTCGATCATAGAACGGGGATTACGAACGATGACGACGCGCAGCTTGAGGACCCGCCTAGCCGTTACGGGCTTGGCCACGGCCACCGCCATCGCCACCGGTTTGGGTGGTGCCGCGCAGGCGCAGGAGATCAAGATCGGGGCCATCGTGCCGATGACCGGTGACCTTCAGGCCTATGGCGAGACGTCCCTGAACGGCATCCGCTTGGCGCAGAAGGAGATTAATGCGGACGGCGGTGCTGTCGAGATCGTGGTGGGTGACACGCAGACCGCGCCCCAGTCCGGCGTGGACGCGGCCCAGAAGCTCGTCTCCATCGAGAAAGTGAGCGGCATGGTCGGCGCCCTGTCGTCCGGCGTCACGATCCCCATCGCCCAGTCGGTGTCGGCCGTCGTCGGCGTGCCTCAGATTTCCGGCGCCTCGACTTCGCCGGTCATCACGACGCTGGAGGACAACGACTTCCTGTTCCGCACCGTGCCGTCGGATGCGGGGCAGGGTGTCGCGCTGGCGCAGGTGACCAAAGAGCGCGGTATCGACACCGTCGCCATCATGTACGTCAACAACGACTACGGCAAAGGGCTGGCCGACTCGTTCCAGAGCGCGTTTGAAAGCGTGGGTGGCACGGTGACCCAGTCGGTTGGTTTCGAGAAGAATCAGGCGGCTTATCGCGGCGAGTTGCAGAACGCCGTCGATGGCGGGGCCGAGCATCTCGTCCTGATCGCCTATCCGGAAAGCGGCCAGACCATCCTGCGGCAGGCCCTGGAAGGCGGCACCTTCAGCAAGTTCATCTTCACCGACGGGCTGAAGGCGCCGGAGCTGGTCTCCGCCCTGGGTGCCCAGTACCTGAACGGCACCTTCGGCACCACCGCCAAGTCCCTGGAGAGCGAGGGCGGCAAGCACTTCGCCGAGGCCTGGGCGGCGGAATACGGCGCCGAGTCCGACAAGCCCTACCACGACACCGCCTATGACGCCGTGTATCTGCTGTCGCTGGCCGCGGTGAAGGCCGGCTCGACCGATCCGGCGGCTGTGCGCGACGCCCTGCGCGACGTCGCCAATCCCCCCGGCGAGGTCGTCCACCCGGGCGAGTACGCCAAGGCCGTCGAGCTGCTGAAAGCCGGCACGGATATCGACTACGAAGGTGCGGCCGGGTCCCAGAACTTCGATTCCAACGGCGATGTGGCCGGCACCTTCGAGCTGTGGGTGATCGAGGACGGCAAGTTCGTCAGCGAAAAGGTGTTCGAGCCGAAGGCCATGTAATGCCGCGGGTTGGGTCGGACGATCCACGCGGACGGAATGACGGCGCGTCGGGGGCCCCCGACGCGCCGTTTTTCGTGTGTGCGCGCCGGTTCGGCACGTGTCCTTGACCGCCGTGGGATGCCTGCGGACACTGGCTGCCGCATGTGGGGTTGGTCCGCGCGGGTCAGGTGGCGCGCCGTGCCGTCGTCCTGGGGGCGCTCCGGATGTGCGTACCCCTTGCGGTGGGGCCGGTCCGGTGGCTTGCGGGTGCGCCCGCCGCGTTACACCCACGAAGGAGCTTGCACGCCATGATCTGGGTTCAATTGGCGATCACGCTGCTGGCGCTGTACATCGGTGCACGGATCGGCGGCCTTGGAATGGGCATCACCGGCGGCCTGGGTGTCGTCATCCTGTGTTTCGGGTTCGGGCTGGTGCCGGGCGATCCGCCGATTTCGGTGATGCTCATCATCCTGGCCGCCGTCACGGCGGCGTCGGCGCTGGAGGCGGCGCGCGGCATGGAGTGGCTGGTCCAGCTTTCGGAACGTCTGCTGCGGCAGTTTCCCAAGGCGGTCACCTTCCTCGGGCCGCTTGTGACCTACACTATGACGCTGTGTGTGGGCACCGGGCACACCGTCTATGTGGTGCAGCCGATCATTGCCGACGTGGCCCGCAAGACCGGGATCCGGCCGGAGCGCCCGCTGGCGGTGGCGTCGGTGGGCTCGCAGCTCGGCATCACGGCGAGCCCGCTGTCCGCCGCCATCGCCTGGCTGGTGACCGAGTTCGAGTCGCGCGGCGTGCCCTACACCCTGGGCGACGTGCTCATGGTGACCATCCTGGCCACCCTGGTCGGCCTGTTGACGGCGGCAATGGTGCAGACCTTCGTCGGCAAGGAGCTGGACCAGGACCCGGAATACCAGCGCCGGCTGGCGGACCCGGCCTTGCGCGCCGAGATGGAGGGTGGGGACGCCTCGCTGCTGGGCCGCGAACTGCCAGCCTCGGCCAAGCGCGCCGTGGTCATCTTTCTGCTCGGGCTGGTCTGCATCGTGATCCTGGGCATGTTCCCGGAGTTGCGCCCGGTGGCTGATCCGGAGACCGGGCGGCCGGTCGGCATGGGCGATATCATTCAGATGGCGTTGCTGACCACGGCGGCGGCGATTGTGCTGGTGTCGCGCGTCAACGCCAAGACCATGGTGGCCGGGCCGGTGTTTCGCGCCGGCATGTCCGCCGTGGTGGCGATCTTCGGCATCGCATGGTTGGCCGATACGTTCGTGACCAACAACCTGGACACCATCCGCCCGGCGGTCGAGGGCATGGTGCGGGAAAACCAGTGGATGTTCGCCTTCGCGTTCTTCCTGGTCTCGATCATCGTGAACAGTCAGGCGGCGACGGCCCGGATGCTGGGACCGCTTGCGTTCCAGCTTGGTGTGGCGCCGGCGACGCTCATCGGCATCTACCCGTCGGTCTACGCCTACTACTTCATCCCCAACTATCCGAGCGATCTGGCGACGGTGAACTTCGACCGCACCGGCACCACCCGGATCGGCCGGTTCCTGCTGAACCACAGCTTCATGCTGCCGGGTCTCATCTGCACATGGGTGTCGGTGACGGTCGGGCTGGTGCTGGCGAGCGTGCTGCTGTGAGGTTGGAGCCCGCGTGGGCCTCCCCAGGGTCGTCCCGGGGCAACGTCGACGGCCCATCTCCTCCCCCCCCCCGGCGGGGGGAGGCCGGGAGGGGGTCCAATCCGGATACATAGGTAACAGAACAGACCGGAGACATGGGTAACAGGTCGTCAAGATGGTCGCGGAGGTGCGGCCATGGTTTGGAA
>NZ_JACIGJ010000010.1 GCF_014197855.1 Roseospira marina | reverse complement strand
GCGCGGCCGACTCATCACGACGGCCCCGAGGGTCACGACCACGACGATTTCGAAAGCCATGCCCTGCCGATGCCGGCCGTGGGTGGCGGGTTCGACGGGCCCCAGGCGCTGGCCGATGCGCTGGCCCCGGTGGTCCAGGCGGGGCGGGTGCTGCGGATCAAGGGAACGCTGGACGTGCCCGGCAAGCCCATGCGCCTCCTGGTGCAGGGCGTGGGGCCTCGGATCCAGGCGCACTATGACCGGCCGTGGCGCACCGATGAACCGCGCGCGGGCACTCTGGTCGTCATCGGGCTCAAGGGCCTGGATGCGGAGGGCCTACGCGAACGTCTGGGCGAGGTCGTCGCGGGACCAGACCAGCCGGCGTCCTCGGCCGCCGAGTAGGCCCCAAGGGGCGGTATGGCGCGGCTGCGCGCCGTAATGAAGGCCGCGATTGAAATTTTGGGATTTATTTCTGGAAAGGCAACAAGGATAACCAGATAGAATGATGCAAATATTCAAATATATGGGCGCTATCGTTGCTCTCGTGCTTGTAGGGCTCTTGGGGTATGGCGGCAAGGGATATTGGGATGCCTTGTCGGATGCGGAGGGGCTGCGCGCCCGCGCCAATGAATTGATTGCTCAAGGTCGCGGTGGAGACTCGTTGGGAGGGAACCATCGCGCTATTTTACTCGCCGTCCAAGACCCGAATTATCTCGAGCATTGGGGCGTCGATGTCTCGACGCCAGGCGCCGGGTTGACCACGATCACTCAATCGGCAGCCAAGCGCCTCGCCTTCGAGGCATTCCATCCCGGTCTCGGTAAGATCCGCCAGACTGGCTACGCGCTTGGACTGGAGAGCCGTCTTTCCAAGGACCAGATCCTTGCGCTGTGGCTCGATACATTAGAGATGGGAAAGGGGCCCGACGGATGGATGGTCGGCTTCTTTACAGCAAGTTCCAAAATATATGGTCGCCCTCCGGCTGAATTGAGCCAGGCTGAATTCATTCGCTTTGTCGCTGTTCTGATTGCACCCGCGTCCTACGATCTTACAAGGCGTGACGCACGACTTGACGAGCGTGTGGGGCGGATCGAGCGTTTGGTGGCGGGCACGTGCGCGCCCCTTGGTTTGCGTGATGTTTGGCTTGAGGGATGTCAACCGTCGTCCTGATAGAGCGTTTTGCACGCCATATGGGGCACGCAAAACGCTTGTCTTAGGGTTCGGGTCGGCTCGATCGGCAAGATTGAGCCGCTGGTCGGGGGATGCGCCGGATCCGCGGCCATAAAGAACCCCGTGAACGCCGCGGCGGGTTTTGTAGGGGCCATCACGAAGCGGCCGTCACGAAGCGGCCGTCACGAAGCGGCCGTCACGTAGGGGCCCGTCACTTGGGGGCGTTGGCGCCGGTTTCCCGGACCGCCTGCACGACATCGTGGGTGGCGGTGCGCACCGCGTTGGCCGGCTCGCTCAGCGTTGCGTCGTGGTCGGCGATCAATTCGGCGTAATTGTCGATGGCGCCAAGGGCGTTCATGAGGTCATGGCGCAGGCTCTGCCGGTGTTCGGCATCGGGGCGGGGGGCCGTATGGTCCCCCTGGGCGCTTCCGTTCATGGCGGCCAGGATGGTCTCGGCGTCGGCCAGCCGCCGGACGATCACCTCAATATCCTCGTCCGCCGCCTTGCCGGTGGCCGCCTGGCGAAGGTGCGCCACGGCCCGCACGAGGCCCTCGGTGGAGGCGGTCAGGCGGTCGACGACAAATTGCTGTCCGATACTGAACTCTTCCATTGCGCTCTCCAGTCCTGCAACGCATCGGGCGGCATGGGCCGCGCGAAGTGGTATCCCTGCCCGACGTCGCACGCCATGTCCTTGAGTTCCTCGGCCTCGGCCTCGGCTTCGATCCCCTCGGCCACGGTGCTGGCCCCGAGGGTTTGGCCCAGATTGACCACCAGCCGGACGATCTGGCGCGAGCGCGGATTGCTCAAAAGGGTGGCGACGAACTGCTGATCGATCTTGATTTCGTTGAACGGCATCCGGAGCAGGTGCAGCAGCGACGAATGACCGGTTCCAAAGTCGTCGAGCGACACGGCGAAGCCCCGGATGCGCAGGGCCGTCAGCACCCGCTCTACCCGATCCGGGTCCTTCATGGAGGCCGTTTCGGTCAGCTCCAGCGTGAAGTCCGAGGGGGTCAGCGGCGAGTCCCGCAGAATGTTCGACAGCGTATCGGCAAGCCGCTCCTCCGCCAGACACAGCGCCGACATGTTGATCGCGCAGCGCGTCTTACCCTGCTTCCATGCGTCGGCGTCCGCCACGGCGCGCTCCAGGACGTAGGTCAAAAGGCGCAGCGACAGTCGCTCGTCCCGCTCCACCACGGGAATGAACCTCGCCGGGCTGATCATGCCGCCCCCGATTGGCCAGCGGATCAGGGCTTCGGCGCCCAGATAGCGCCGGGTTTTAAGGCAGAGTTTCGGCTGGTAATGCAGGCGCATGACTTCGTCGTCCAAGGCCTGCTCGATCACGGCGGGGGTTATGCTGTGGCCCTCGGTCTCGAAGGTCGACAGCACGGCGCGGATCTCCTCGCCGGTCACGGGTTTGGTCAGGGGCTGAAGCATCCGCAGCCCCAACCGTTCCCCGATTCGTTTCGCGGAGCGCAGCACCTCGGGGTCGCAGCCGCTGCTCAGAACCACGCTCACCTCGCCGGTGCGCGGCACCAGTTCGGACAGCACGGTCAGACCGTCCATGTCCGGGAACGACAGATCAAGGAAGAGAAGGTGCGGGGCGAACGATTCCATCGCCGCCAGGGCACGTTCCGGGCTGTCGACCGCCAGGGGAACCCACCCGGTCCGCGCACAGGCGCGCAGGAAGAACGATCGGAACGTGATGTCGTCATCCACGACCATAACGCGAAGACCGTGTCGAGAGGCCGCCATCTCAGTTCCCATCATGCTGTTCCCTTTGGCTCTCTAACGCAGCGCTAATCAAGGATAGGAGCGATGGAAGGTTAACCGGTTTGGGTGAAAAATTGACGCACCCGGCGCCCAACGCGGCCCGCTGATCCTCGATCAAGGCGTGGGCCGTCAGCGCAATGACGGGAATGGCCGCGCATTCCGGATTGGCTTTGATCCGGCGCGTGGCTTCCAGTCCGTCGAAATCGGGCAGGCCGATATCCATCAGAATCACGTCCGGCTTTGCCTCGAACGCCAGGCGCACCGCGTCCGCGCCGGTTCCGGCGGTCACCATGTCGTACCCGCGTCGGGCCAGGAGGCGGGTGAGCGCCCGGGCATTGTCCTCATTGTCCTCGACCAGAAGAACCCGCCTCATCCCCGTCCCTCCTGTGCCTTCAACGCCTGGGTCCGCTCGGGGGCGCAATCCGGCGCACACCCAGCCCCCGATTCGGGCAGGCGCGGACCCACGGTTTCGAGGATTCGCGTGGCCAGTTCATCCAGATCGAAGTCTCCCTTGCGCATGATCGTCAGGCATTGCTCCTTCAGCCAGACGGTCTCGTACCGGGACAGGTCCAGCGCGGTGATCACGATGATCGGAACGGACTGCAGACGGGAATCCTCTTTCATGGCCCGCACGACGTCCTGGCCGCTCAGTCCGGGCAGCGCGAGATCCAGGATGACGATGGAGGGTTCCGCCTCGGCCATGAACGCCAGCGCGTCGGCGCCGTTGTCCAGCTTGATGGGCGCGAGGCCAAAGCGGCCAATGGCCCGACCGATGGCGTTCAAGAGAACGACATCGTCCTCGACGATCAGGACGGCGCAGCCCGCTTTGGAACACAGGCGCGCGGCGTTTGCGGCGTCCGTTCGCCCCGAAAGGGCGTCCGCCGCCGGGCATGGCACCGATTCGATCGGATCGTCGAACAGGGTTTCGGGCAGCGGGCTCGGCGCGCTCAACGCGAGCGCGCGCCCACCGCGCGCAGCGTGGGCCACCGGTTCGGCTCGTGCGGTCCCTCCCGTCAACGGCGTCGCCACCGCCGTCGCGGGTGGTGCCGCGGCGCCGGGCGTGTCCTCGGCACGGGCCTCCTGATCGGGCGTCGCCGCGAGCGGCACCGTTATGGTGAAACAGGTGCCTTTCCCCGGCTCGCTCTCGACCGCGATGTCCCCGTCCATCAGTTCGATGATGGTGCGGGTCAGGGCGAGCCCCACGCCCGATCCACCGTGGGTGCTGTGGACGTAGCTGTTGGCCTGCTCGAACATGCGGAAGATGCGGCTCAGTTCGTCGTTCGACATGCCGACCCCGGTGTCGCGGACCTTCAGGATCAGTTCATGCGGGCGGCAGAGAACCGAGAGGGTGATGGTGCCGCCCCGGGTGAACTTGGCGGAGTTCGAGATCAGATTGAGGATGCACTGACGCAAGCGCACCCGGTCCAGGGTGACCGTGGCCGGCAGACCCTCGGTCTCGATATCCAGCACGTTGCCCTGCTTGCGCGCGAGCGTGTCGGCGATGGCCTGCAGATCGTCCACGAACTCGTCCAGATCGATCGGCGCCGGCGCCAGTTCCAGGCGCCCGGACTCGATTCGGGCGAGGTCCAGAATGCCGTTGATGAGATCGAGCAGATGGTTGGCCGCGCTCTGGATATGGCGCGCATCGTCCATCAGTTCCGTGTTGCCGATGTCCTCGGCTTGGTCGGCGATCATCTCGGCATGAAGGGTCACCGCGTTGAGCGGCGTGCGCAGTTCGTGGCTCATGTTTGCCAGGAAGCGGGACTTGGCCGCGCTTTCCGACCGTGCCAGTTCCAGCGCGACCTCGTGGCTCATATCGCGGATGATGACGAGATAGCGCCGTCGCACGGCCTGACCCAGATCGCTGATTCCCAGGGCCGCCGGAAAGGACGTGCCGTCCCGACGCATGGCCTGCACCGACCGCAGGCTTGCGGACGGTGTTCGGCCGTCCGTCTGCTGTGCATCCGCCCAGAGCGCGTCCGTCAACTCGCCGGCGTCGGCCGCCATCAGCAGGGCGGACCAGCGCCGCCCGACAATGTCTTTGAACCGCCAGCCGAACATCGTTTCGGCCGCCTGATTGAACCCCTCGATGACGCCTTGATCCGTTGTGATGATCATGGCGTCCACGGCGCTGTCGAAGACGCGCTGGCTTTCCTCGCGGGCGACCTGCGTTGCCGTCATTTGGGTCTCGGCCCGCGCCGTCATGGCCATGAGTCCGCGCGCCAGGGCGCCGAACTCGTCACGGCGGTCGAGCAAGCCCCGGCCCGGCCGCACGCTCGCATGGGACCCGAGCTGATAGCCGTTCAGTTGGTCGATCAGCCGCCGCATGGGCGTGACCAGAATGCGGCCGAACACAATGAACAGGACCACGCCAATCGCCAGGAGGGCGAAGGACAGCCAGATGACCTGGTAGCGCGACATATCGGCGCTGTTGTGCGCGAGGGTCGCACTGGTCGAGGCGATGCCCAGGATCAGCGCGTTGTCGGCCTCCTGGTGCAGCATCACGCGGGTGAAGTGCACGGGGCCGGACGCGGTTTCAACCACCCATCGCGGGGTCAACTCGGACGGGGGAGGAATCGCGGCGTCCGGCCCGAACAGGTCGGTGATTGTCGTGCCGTCGCCGTGTTCGAAATCCATGGCGAGCGCCGCGTTCGGATGGCTCAGAACGTAGCCCTGGCTGTTGAAGAGCATCGCCTCGCCCAGGTCCCCGATGACCCCCTCCAGCCCGAAGGCCAGCGCCCGGAACGCCACGTTGAGGACGATGAACAGGGCGGGGCTGCCGTTGGCGTCGGTCAGAACGTGCCCGAACCGCACGGTCGGTCGGTCCGGCTGCTCGATCACTCCGTTCTCGCGGTTCAGGTTGACGGCGGAGATGTACAGGACCCCTGGCGGCAAGGTGGACAGCTCCTGCACATAGTCGCGGTGCGCCTTCGTCTGGAGCTGGCCGGGCGCGACGAGACCAAACAGGGCATCGCGTTGCACGCGCACCAGTTCCTCGCCGCTGCGGGCTTCGAGCACGCGCGCCTGATAGATCAGGTTCCGGGTCGGTACGAAGTCCAGAAGGAGACGCTCGGCATCGTGGCGGATGGACTCGGGCGCTGGCCCGGTTCCCGTCGAGGCGTTGGCGAGCGCCTGGATCGGCTGGCTGCGGGCCAGGAAGCGGATATCCCGATCAACGGTGGCGATGAAGCTGTGGATATAGGTTTCGCTGGCGGTGGTCAGGCCGGTCAGACGCTCCCGCGTGAGGCTTTCCGTCTCCCAAGCCATGTGGCGCTGAACCAGGAACACGATGACCGTGAGCATGATAAGGGAATACGCCACGAAAACACTGGCGGTCTTCGTTCCCAGACTGAGATGCCGCAGTGCTCCGAAACCCAACGCGGATGTGGCCATGGTTTTGAATCCTCCGGGCGGTGCTTCTGCCCCACCCCTGACTTTGCAGCGCTCTGCCGGCGCCGGGGCCCTCCTGCCCGGTGTCGACCGCTGGCCTTCCCCCTCTCCCCTCTCCAACGGCGTCGGTGGCGTTACGGATCAGGCTGCAGTCCCGGAGGCCGCGCCCCTGGTGTGGTGCTGATCCGAGACGATCATCTGCCCGTCCCGAGCCGGTGCTCGGGCCCGCGCGCCACGCGGCCAAGCCATACCGGCCTAGACGCCCTACGGCGGTGGTCCGGGTGACGCCCCGGTCAAGAGCCGCACTCAATTCGAATTCAGCGCCTGCAACCAATAAGATCGAGATGGCGCCATGCCCATGCTGAGCCTGGATTGAACAGGTGCACGAACCAGAAGATGCTATCAGCGGCGTTCATCAAATTAAAGGGCCAAATAAACCCTAGGGGTTTGTATGATTCTGGACGCCCGGAACGGCATGTCTATGAAATGCTTCGCTGTCCTGCGTTATAACACTCATAAGAAAATTAATATTTTCACTTCATGGTTTTATTACTTTTGGGTGCCGACAGGCATCTTTTTATGGGAGCGCCAGAGTACGGGGGCGCACATCTTTCGGTAGGTCTTGTTCGGGCCGGCTGGTGCATCGGCCCCCTCAGAATCAAAGGGGTATGCCGGTCGGCGGCACCGGGGTCGGTCCACGATCCGGCCTCGGCGCCGCTGCGTTGTCCGTCGTCGGGTGGTTTAAACGGCCAGGTAGGTGGCGCTGATGGCCGGCTGCGCATCCAACTCCGCGAACGTGCCGTCGAACCGGATCCGGCCGCCTTCAATGATGGTCGCGCGGTCGGAAATGAGACGGGAGAAGTGCAGGTTCTGTTCCGAAAGGATCAGGGTCACGCCTTCCCGTTTCATCGCGTTCAGGGCGTTGGCCATCTGCTCGACGATCCGCGGGGCCAACCCTTCCGAGGGTTCGTCGAGGAGAACAAGCGAAGGGTTTCCCATCAGCGTGCGCGCGATCGTCAGCATCTGCTGTTCACCGCCCGACATGTGCCCCCCTGGGCGTCGCCGCAGCTCCGCCAGATTCGGGAACAGATCGTAGAGGATCGCAGGCGTCCAGTGCGGCACGCCGTCGCGTGGCGGCCGTTCCCCGACCATCAGGTTCTCATCCACGGTCAGGTCGGTGAAGATCCGCCGGTCTTCGGGAACGTAGCCGAGGCCGCGCCCGGCGATCTCGTGGGTGGGGCGCCCCAGGATCGCGGCGCCGTCGAACGTCGCGGACCCTGTTACCGATGGCACGAGACCCATGAGGCTGGCGAAGGTGGTCGTCTTGCCGGCGCCGTTGCGGCCGAGCAGCGCGACAACTTCGCCGCGCCGCACCGTCAGGTCGACGTCGAAGAGGATGTGGGCGCGGCCATACCATGCGTTTAGCCCCCGGACCTCCAGCACCGCCTCGGTCATGCCGCTCCTTCCGGCGCATAGAGCGCGCCCGACCCCAGGTAGATCGCCTGAACCTCGGTGTTCGCGCGGACCTCAGCCGGTGAGCCCGCCGCCACCAGCCGGCCCCGGTTCATCACGAGAATCCGGTCGGCGTGGCCGAACACGACGTCCATATCGTGTTCGGTGAACAGCACGCTCACCCCCTTGTCGCGGACGATGTCGGCCGTCAGTCGCATGAGCTGGAGGCGCTCGCGCGGGGCCATGCCGGCGGTCGGCTCGTCCATCAGCAGGACACGGGGCTCGTTGGCCAGTGCGATCGCCAGTTCGAGGCGCTTCAGGTCCCCGTAGGCCAGCGTGCCGCAAGCTCGCCCGGCCTGGCTCGCCATCCCGACCCGGTCGAGCAGCGCCATGGCCTCGTCCCGATACTGCCCGCCGGCGAACGGCAGCAGGGCGCGCAGCCGTCGGTGATGCGACAGCAACGCCATCTGCACGTTCTCCATCACCGTCATCGAGGAGAAGGTCGCGGTGATCTGGAACGTGCGCCCGACGCCCATGCGCCAGACCGTGCGGGGCGGGCAACCAACGATTTCGTCGCCGTACAGGCGGATCGAGCCGACGTCGGGCTGGATCTGCCCATTGAGCATGTTGAAGCAGGTGCTCTTGCCGGCTCCGTTCGGGCCGATCAGCGCCAGCAGCTCGGTTTCTCCCAGGGAGAACGACACGTCGTCCACGGCCCGGAGCCCGCCGAACGACTTGCACAGGGCCTCCACGACCAGCGCACTCATGGCGCCGCCTCCCAGTCCTCGGGCGTGTGCTCCCCGGCTCTTCGCGCGCCCAGACGCGCGCGCAGCCGTGGCCCCACCTGTCGCTGCCAGAACCCGGCGATGCCCTCGGGGAAGGCGACCACCAGCACCACGATCAGGCCGCCCAGCACGAGCTGCCAATAGGCGATCTGGCTGGTCATGTAGATCGACAGCGCCTTGTAGGTCGCCGCGCCCACGATGGGACCGGAGACCGTCTGGATCCCGCCCAGCAGCACCATGACCAGACCGTCCACCGAGGTGGCGATGGAGATCACATCGGGGAACACGCTGCCCTTCAAATAGGCGTACAGGGTGCCGCCGACCCCGGCGAACGCGCCCGCCAAGGCGAAGCCCATCCATTGCACGCGCTGGCGGTGGATGCCGATGGCTTCGGCGCGCAGCACGCTGTCCCGGCAGGCCCGCAGCGCGTAGCCGAAGGGCGAGAAGATCACGCGCCGGATCGCCACCAGCCCCAGCCCGCACAGCCCGAGGACGAGATAATAGTACACCTGCGGATCGGCGGCCCACTTGGACGGCCAGATGCCGAGAATGCCGTTGTCCCCGCCCGTCACCTCGTACCACTGGAAGATGATCGACCAGACGATCTGCGCGAAGGCCAGGGTCAGCATCGCCAGATAGACGCCGGACAGCCGCACGCAGAACCAGCCGAACAGCAGGCCGCCCGCCAGCGCCAGCAGCGGCCCGAGCAGGATTCCGAGTTCCATCGGCGCACCGATGAAGCGGACCAGCAGCGCGGCGCCGTAGGCTCCGAGCCCGAAGTAGGCCGCATGCCCGAAGCTGACCATGCCGCCCACGCCCATCATCAGGTGCAGGCTGGCCGCGAACAGGGCGAAGATCAGCAGCTCCGTCACGACGGTCAGCAGGTAGGGGCCGGCCACCAGCGGCAGCAGCGCCAGCGCCCCGGCCAGAAGCAGCGACGCCGCCAGGCCGGCCGGACCGAGCCGGCGCAGGGGCTCCACCGCCTGCCCGACCGAGGCGCGCGGGTGGGCCTCCGGCCGGCCAAGCAGGCCCCAGGGCCGCACCACCAGCACCGCCGCCATGACCAGGAACACCAGCACGAGGCTGATCTTGGGGAACAGCAGGATGCCGAAGGCGTTCAGCTCCGCGATCATCACGGCGGCCAGGAACGCGCCCAGAACGTTGCCCAGGCCGCCCACCACGACGATCACGAAGGCCTCGACGATGACCTGAAGGTCGAGCGCGTGATGCACCGCCTCGCGCGGGATCTGCAGGGCGCCGCCCAGCGCGGCCAGGAAGATGCCCAGGGTGAACACGGAGGTGAACAACCATTTCTGGTTCACGCCCAGCGCGGCCACCATGGTCCGGTCCTCGGTCGCGGCGCGGACCAGCACGCCCCACCGGGTGCGGCGGAACAGCAGCCACAGCCCCAACAGCACCAGCGGCCCCATGGCGATGACCAGCAGGTCGTAGGTCGGGAACAACTGCCCGAAAATGGGAATGGCGCCGTCCAGGCCGGGGGCGCGCGGCCCCAGCAGGTCCTCCGGCCCCCAGATCATGACCACCAGGTCCTCGACCATCAGCGTGAGGCCGAAGGTCGCCAGAAGCTGGAACAGCTCGGGCGCGGCATAGATGCGGCGCAGGATGGTCATCTCCACCAGGGCGCCCAGGCCCGCCACCGCCAGCGCCGAGAGCGGCAACGCCACCCAGAACCCGAACGGCCCGGGCAGGTGGGTGGCGAGCGTGTACGCGAGGTAGGCCCCCAGCATGTAAAACGCGCCATGGGCAAAATTCACGATCCGCGTGACGCCGAAGATGATCGACAGGCCGCTTGCGACCAGGAACAGCGAAGAGGCACTGGCCAACCCGTTCAGGAATTGCGCGACCAGAAAATCCAACGCGGCATCCTCCGCTCGGTCGGGTCAGGGATAGGGACGGGATCGTGAGGGCGGGGCGCCGTCGCGCCCGGGCTCCGGTCCTGCGTCGATGTGAGACCACCTATAAGGCGTATCGGATCCGCCGAGGGGCGACAAGGCCTGCCGTTCGGGGGATCCACCGCAAAGGTCCGCTGACGCATTAATTCGGCCGCGCGCCTGCACGGGCCAGACATGAAAACGGCGCGCCGGGAAAACCCGACGCGCCGCCTTCAACAGGGCTCTCCGTGTGCGGAGGGCTCCAGATCCAGGCCCGAAGGCTTAGTTCTGGAACATGATCTCCACACGACGGTTCATCCGCTCGACGGTGCCGTCACCGGTCGGAACCGCCAGCCGCTCTTCGCCGTAGGCCTCAAGCTGCATGACTTCCGACGCGATACCGCGGGCGGCGAGGGCCTGCGACACGCTCTCGGAACGACGCTGGGACAGCACGACGTTGTAGTCGCTCGGGCCGCTGGTGTCGGTGTGGCCGACGACCAGAACGCGCGGCGGCACGACCTGCTGGTATTCGGCGGCCACGGTGTTCAGGGTCGCCAGAGCCTCGCCGTCCAGAGCGGACGAATCGAGGTCGAAGTACACCACGAACGGCGTCCCCGGCATGGCCGGCGAAGCGAGTTCGTTCATGGCAATGGTGAAGTTCTGCTTGCATTCCGCAATGTGGGTGGGCTGCCGGTCTTCCTCGGCCTCTTCCATCCAGCAATCGAACATTGCCTGGGCGCGGGCCGCCACCGGCGGATTCGCGTCCGCGGCGCCCTGGCCGAGAACGGTCATGAGGTCCTGACGGGCCGCAGCCAACTCGTCGGCGTACTTGGCCGGCAGGTCACGCTCGTCCAGAGAGGTCGGAGACACGGCCTCACCCATGGCGGCGGCCTTCGCCTTCGCCACGTAGTAAGCGGTGTCCGGCCAATCGCCATAGCCTCGCTCGTGCGCGGCCAGGGCGGCATATTCGCTCTGCAGGGCCGCCTGGAACGGCGAGCCCATGCTTTCCATGCTCTGGGCGCCTTCCACGTCCCACTTGTTCGCACAAGCGGACAGGAGGCCGGCCGCAGCAACTGCGACGATCACCTTCTTGAACATTTAGGCACTCCTCCATCACCTGATCAGATGGGCAGCCGCATTTGGTAGGTTGCGACCGCTCTCCATAAAATGACAAACATATACTCGCTCGCAGCGTCAACGGGCGACCCGGGGGGAGCACCGCGTTGCGCCGCGCCGTGACCATATTGCCGCACACCCCCGATCATGCGGCATCTGAGACACCCGGTATAGCGAAATTCACACCGTATTGGTACATGAAATCGGAACCGGATCAGATGGGGCCGTGGAATGGCGGCTCCCCGGCACGACCCCCGTGTTGACCGGTCCTGGAAAGGCGATATCCCATGAACTTGATCGGTCTTACGCGGTCCGAGCTGACGACCGTCCTCTCTCATATGGGAGAGAAACCCTTCCGTGCCAGACAGGTCTGGCATTGGATCTATTTCCGAGGGGCCACCGACTTCGACCAGATGTCGACCCTTTCCAAGGATTTGAGGGGCCGTCTGGCGGCCGAACACACCCTTGGTCGCCCCACCGTCAGCCGAGAGCAGACGGCGCAGGATGGCACGCGAAAGTGGCTGCTGCGGTTCGCGGACGGCAAGGAGGCGGAAGCCGTTCATATTCCAGAAGACGGCCGGGGCGCGGTCTGTGTCTCCTCGCAGGTTGGGTGCACCCTGACGTGCCGTTTTTGCCACACCGGGACGCAAATGCTGGTTCGCAACCTCGACCCGGCCGAGGTGGTCGGCCAGTTCATGGTCGCACGCGACAGTTACGGCGAGTGGCCGACGCCTACTGACGAGACTCGACGGCTGTCCAATGTCGTCCTGATGGGCATGGGCGAGCCGCTGTTCAACGTCGACAACGTCGCGAAGGCCGTATCCATCCTGTCGGACGGCGAGGGACTCGCCCTGTCGCGTCGGCGCATTACGCTGTCCACGTCGGGGGTGGTGCCGATGATCGAGCGGTGCGGCCGCGAGATGGGGATCAACCTTGCGGTCAGTCTGCATGCGGCGACCGACGAGGTGCGCTCCGAGATCATGCCAATCAACCGGAAATACCCGCTCGACCAACTTATGGCCGCCTTGCGGGCCTACCCGGGGGTGTCGAACGCGCGGCGCATCACGCTGGAATACGTGATGCTGAAAGGTGTCAATGATTCGGACGCGGATGCCCGGGCGTTGATCCGGTTGGTGCAGGGTCTGCCGTGCAAATTCAACCTGATTCCCTTCAACCCCTGGCCCGGCGCGCCTTATGAATGCACGCCGATGCGCCAGATCGAACGGTTCGCCGATATCCTTGCCAACGCCGGGTTGACGGCGCCGATCCGCATGCCGCGCGGGCGCGACATCCTGGCCGCCTGTGGACAGCTCAAGAGCGAGTCGGAGCGCGAACGCCTGCAAGGCTATCGGGCGCGGCTGGCGACCATGACCGCGGAGGAGCGCGCCGCCGCCGAGGCCGAGCACGGGCGGGCGATCGGCACCGGTACGCTCTGACGGCGCCCGGCCCCGGCAGGGGAGCGGCCGTTTCCATGGCCGCTTATCCGTGGGGGATGCTTTATTGGAAGCCTCCACTTCCCTGCTGGCCGCCGTAGCCACCCGGTTGGCCGCTATACCCGCCGCCGGGTGGCGGCTGCGATCCACTGTAGCTGCCACCGGGCGGGACGGTCGGGCCGCCGGCCTGTTTCCAGGCCTCCAGGCCGCCCCGGTACCAGAGCACATTGCTGTAGCCGAGGTTGATCGCGCGCAGGGCCGCATTGTACGACATCCAGCACTCGCGCGATGCGCAATAGAAGATAAGCGGTGTCTGGATGTTGCCCCGGGTGGCCTGCCGCAGGAAGCGGTCCATCTGCTGTGAGACGCCATCGCCGAACTGGCCCGGCTGGCTGGCCGGGACCGCCGGAATCGCGCCCGGCAGGGTTTCGTTGGCGCCCAGGACGTCGAACAGCAGATAGGGCACCTGCTGGCCCTGGACCAACTGCACCAGACCGAGCGTGGTGATGACCTGCCCCCCGGGGATGCTGCTTGGCGTCGGCCCGTGCATGGGGCCGGTGTGCAGGCTCTGCGTCGGGGGCACGCCCAGGTTCTGGGTCTCGTACTGCGCCAGTTGCTGGAGGACCTGGACCACCTGGGGATCCATGCCCTGTCCCGCGCCGCCCCCGCCGTCGACCGGCGGTGACTGGCCGTAACCGGGCTGTTGCTGTCCGTATCCGGGTTGTTGCTGGCCGTACCCGGGTTGTTGCTGTCCGTATCCGGGCTGTTGTTGCCCATAGCCCGGCTGTTGCTGGCCATACCCGGGTGTTTGCTGGCCATAGCTCGGTGACTGGGCCTGCCCGAAACTGTCCTGTGCGACACTGGCATGGATTGCACCGGATGCCGTCAGGACCAGGACCGATGCCCACAGAATGCGCAGTGGTTCCGTCATACCGCCCTCCCCTCCCGTATGAACCCGTGGTGCGTCTGCCCGTCCTGTCAGCGGGCGGCGTGAAGCGGGCGCCCGTCGATCCCCAGCGCCCGGCGCGGATCGAAAGCCGCATCGTCGGTCAGAACATAGGTTCCGTCACTGAGTTGCCACGCATGGCCATAACTGTTGTCGAGCTGGACGGTCCCCCCGTTCAGGGGATCGACGTAGGTTTCGACCCCGCGGATCGCCTCGATCTGCTCGCGATGGCCGCGGTCCCGGATGGCCTCGCGGTCGCTGTAGCCCTGGCTGATGATCTCGCTGATCTCGCGGTTGGTCTGGCTGGTGATCTCCGCCATGCGGCTGGAATGCTGCGCGTTCTGACGATTGAGCACGGCATGATGCCGGGCGATCTCCCGCGACCATTCCGGGCCGGGGCGGATGGATTTACGGATCATCTCCGCCATGCGCAGATCCAGTTGCCCGGCCTGGGCCGCCGCCACGAAGCCGGGCATGGAGCTGCCTCCGCTGACGGTCATGCCCGGCATCCCGCTCATGCCGGCCAGCGTGATGCGCCAAAGCATCGCCGTCGCGGCAATGGAGGCCCGCATGTCCCGGCCCCGCTCGTCCGTGAAGGCGATGAGGAGCTCGCCCGCATCCACGGTGGTCTCGTACGACAGGCCGGAGGCGTTTTCCCGGTACACGAGGGCCTGGAGGTCTCGGATCAGGTCCGGGCGCGGGCGGAAGTCGAGAACCCGCGCGTTCGGGATCAGGCGGCCGACGTACTGCGTCAGCAGGTCCCGCGCCGAGCCGATCTGAAGTTGCGGACAGGGGCCGCCGGGTTGGCTGGTCCAGGTGATCGTGGGCAGGATCGCAACGCCCGCGCTGTCGTCCGGCAACCCGGCCTTCCAGGAGAAGTTATAGCCGGAGCGGTTGCAGGCGTTGGCCGGGTCCCATTGGACGCCGCCTTGCTCCTGCCACTGAACCGGCACCATCACGGTATAGGCCACCAGCGGCCGGCCGAAGCCCTGGGTGTCCATCACCGGCACCGGGCGCACATGCAGGGCGGTCCGGTCCTGGGCAACGGCGGGGCCGGTGGCCGTTAGGGCGGCCATCAGGGCGGCCATCAGGGCGGAGGAGGCGCCGAGCGCGGCGCCTTTCATGCGGGCGGTGCGGCGGGGTCCGACGGGGGCGGAGCGAGGGTGTGTCACGGCGGCCCTCCCAATCCATGCACTTTAGATTCACTATAACACAAAGCGGTCCCGCGTCACCCTCGACACGCCGCCGAGGGGCGCGATCGGGACCCCCGATCCGCGCCGCAGCCTGAACGCTGCTCATGAAACACATGATCTAAGATCAGCCTTTTTCTGAACAATTGTCATGGCGGTCCATTGAGGGCACCGCTAGACTTTTGTCCCGGGCCGTGAACCAGTAACGCTCGAGTCGAGGAGCAGCGCGCCACCATGACCGAACACACCAAGCCCGAGGATGAGGCCAACGCCGGGGCGTTGGCGCAGGCCCCGACCGCGGCGGGCATGCCCGACACGGGACCGCTCGCGGATATTGCCGCCCGGGTGCAGCGGGCGCACGCGGGGCTCAGCCCACAGTTGCGGCAGGCGGCGCGCTACATCCTGGCGCATCCGGAGGATGTGGCCCTGACCTCCATGCGTCGGCTGGCCGATCACGCGGGGGTCAAGCCCTCCACGATGGTGCGGCTGGCGCGCGCGCTTGATTTCGACGGCTACGAAGCCTTGCGTGAACCGTACCGCGCCTGGCTGCGCGGCGGCGAGGGCGCCTATCTGGCGCGGGCCCGCACGCTTCAGGCCCGCCAGGCGGGGGCCGTTGGGGATGCCGCCCACGCGGCCCTGCTGGAAGATATGCTCAGCGCGGACGTCGCCGCGCAGCGCGAGGGCCTGCATCCGGCCAACGCGCGCGCCCTGTACCGGGCGTGCGACCGGATCCGGGCCGCCCGCACGGTATACGTCCTGGGGCTGCGCTCCTGCCACGCCCTGGCACATCTGTTCCACTACGCCTACAGTCTGGTTTATGATAACAGTGTGCTCGTCGACGCCGCCGATGGCACGCTGTTCGACCGGTTGGCCCGGATCGGCCCCGAGGACGTGGTCCTGTCCATCAGCTTTCGGCCCTACACTGAAGGCACGGTGCAGGCGACGGCCTTTGCGGTGGCGAAGGGGGCGCGGGTGGTCGCGCTCACGGACAGCCTCGTGTCCCCTCTGGCGGCCGAGGCCACCCAGACCATCGTCATCGATACGGCGTCGCCGAGCTATTTTCAGTCCCTGGTCCCGGCGCTGGCCCAGGTCCAGGCGCTGCTGGCCTTGATCGTGGCCGCGGGCGGAGAGGATGCCTTGAACGCCATTGACCGCATGGAACGCGACCTGGATGCCATCGGCGCGTACTGGACGGAACCCAAGAGGCGGCGGAGAACCCCATGACCTCGTCTTCGCGTATTTTTCATCGCCAGCCGGGGGCTGCGTACCCGGTGGCGGTGTCCGGTGACGGCCCTTGGCTGATCGACGCCGACGGGCGCCGCTATCTGGATGCCTGCGGCGGGGCGGCGGTGTCCTGCCTGGGGCACAGCGACGCGATGGTGCGCGCCGCCATCCGCGCCCAGGTGGACGATCTGGCGTACGCGCACTCGGCCTTTTTCACCACCCGGCCCGCCGAGGATCTCGCGGATCACCTGATCACGCGCGCCGCGGCGCGGATCCCGGACAACCGTTTGAGCCGCGTATATCTGGTCTCCGGCGGATCGGAAGCGGCCGAGGCCGCCCTGAAGCTGGCGCGCCAGTACTTCCTCGAAGCCGGAGAGCCGACCCGGCATCGCATCATTGCGCGTCGGCAAAGCTATCACGGCAACACGTTGGGCGCGCTGGCGGTGGGCGGCAACCAGTGGCGCCGGGCGCCGTTCGAGCCCATGCTGATGCCCGCGACCCATATCGCGCCGTGCTACCCCTACCGCGACCGGCGGGACGACGAGACCGAAGAGGCGTATGGACAGCGCGTGGCCGACGACCTGGACGCTACAATCCGGACGCTCGGCCCCGAGACCGTGGCCGCCTTCATCGCCGAGCCGGTGGTGGGCGCGACGGGCGGCGCCGTGCCGGCGGTGCCCGGGTACCTGCGGCGCATCCGCGAGATCTGCGACCGGCATGGGGTCTTGCTGATCCTCGACGAGGTGATGTGCGGCATGGGCCGGACGGGCCATCTGTTCGCCTGCGCCGAGGACGGGGTGTCGCCCGACATCCTGATGATCGCCAAGGGGCTCGGGGCCGGCTACCAGCCCATCGGTGCCATGCTGTGCAGCGATCGCATCTACGACACCATCGTGACCGGCAGCGGCTTTTTCCAGCACGGGCATACGTACCTCGGCCATGTGACGGCCTGCGCCGGGGCGCTCGCCGTGCAGCGGCGGATCGAGGCCGACGACCTGCTGGCGAATGTGCGGACCCAGGGCGCGGCCCTGCGCGCCGCGCTGGAGGCCGCATTCGGCGATCATCCCCATGTCGGCGATATCCGGGGGCGTGGCCTGATCCTGGGCCTGGAGCTGGTCGCGGACCGCGCCACCAAGGCCCCGTTCGATCCGGCCGTCCGGTTGCACGCGCGGGTGAAGGGGGAGGCGATGGCGCGCGGCCTGATGTGCTACCCGATGGGCGGCACCATCGACGGCCGGCAGGGCGACCACATCATGCTGGCGCCGCCGTTCATCCTGGGCCCCGAGCATATTCCGGAGATCGTGGACCGGCTGGCCGGGGCGCTCGACGCCGCCCTTGAGGGAGCGACGGGGTAGGGGCGGGGGGCGACCACGCCCGCCGCCCCTTCGGAAGGCCGCCCCGGGGTTAGGCTGCCGCGTCCAGATCGTCCGGATCCAGCATGCGGGTCAGCGCCCGATAGTCCGCCTTGCCGCTCGGCAGCAGGGGCAGGGCGTCCAGCACAACGATGCGGCTGGGCACGGACAGCTCTGACCGACCCTGCGCCCGCACGTCTTCCCGCAGGCCCGCCGAATTGACGTCGGCGCTCGTGGTCGCGAGCAGGATCCGCTCGCCCTTGCGGGGGCAGGGCAGGGCGATGGCGGCGTGCTGGGCGTCCGGCCAGCGGGCGGTCGCCACCTGCTCGACGGCACCCAGCGAGACCATTTCCCCGGCCACCTTGGCGAACCGCTTGGCCCGGTCCACAAGCGTCAGGAAGCCGTTCGCGTCCCGGTCCACGATGTCGCCGGTGTCGTACCAGCCGTCGGTCGGGGCTTCCAGATGACCCGGCCGTTCCACCCGCAGGTAGCCGAGCATCACGTTGGGACCCCGTACCCGCAGGCGGGCGCCGCTCTCGACGCCGTCCACCGGCTCCAGCCGGGCGTCGAGCCCGGGCAATAGGCGGCCGACCGTGCCCGGCTTGTGGTGCATGGGAGTGTTGACGGCGATCACCGGGCCGCACTCGGTGGCGCCGTAGCCTTCCAGAAGGCGCAGCCCGAACTTCTCGGCATACAGCGTCCGGGTGGTCGGTTTGACCCGCTCTGCTCCGGCGAACACCAGGCGGACGGAGCTCAGATCGTACGCATCGGCGGCCTTGCCGTAGCCGGCCAGGAAGGTGTCGGTGCCGAACAGCACCGTGGCCCGGCTGTTGTAGACCAGCTCCGGGATGGCCCGGTAGTGCAGCGGCGAGGGGTACAGGAAGACCGGTACGCCGTGCA
The DNA here is from genome assembly GCF_014197855.1 of Roseospira marina. Lineage (GTDB taxonomy): Bacteria > Pseudomonadota > Alphaproteobacteria > Rhodospirillales > Rhodospirillaceae > Rhodospira > Rhodospira marina. The sequence continues at coordinate 136,868 of NZ_JACIGJ010000010.1, read as the reverse complement.
GCAGCGGCAGCAGGACACCGCCCGTCAGCCCGAACGCATGGAACATGGGCAGCGGGTTGAACACTTTATCGGCCGGTGAGAAGGCGATCCGAGCCTGCAACTGGCGGCAGTTGGCCAGCAGGTTGGCATGGCTCAGCACGACGCCCTTGGGAGTGCCCTCGGATCCGGACGTGAACAGCACCACGGCCGGACGGTTCGGGTCGGTGTGGACCGGCCGCCCAAAGCGCGCCCGTGCTGCCGCGCGCAGCTTCGCGCTCCACCCGATGCGCGCTTTGATGTCCTCCAGATAGAGGACGGTCGTGTGGGCCGGGAGCCCCTCGATCAACGTCGACAGGTTGGCCTGTTCAACGAAGGCCCGGCTGGTGACGATGCGGCGCACCCCGGCGGCGGTGCAGGCCTGCGTGACCGGCCCCAGGCCCGCCGAGAAGTTCAGCATGGCCGGAACCCGGCCCGCCTCCAGCAGCCCGAACACCGAGACCAGCGTGGCGGCCATGGTGGGCAGCAGGACGCCGACGGTCTCCTCCGGCTCTGTCGCGCGGGCCAGTTCCGTGCTCATGGCGACCGCCGCCGTCCGCAGGCGGCCATAGCTCAGCGTGGTCCCGGTCGCATCCTCGACGACGGTGGTGCGGTGGTCCGACCGGCGGGCCGCCCGCCGCAGCGCCTCCGGCAGGGTGGTCGGGGTGGGCGCGGTTTCGAACACAAGCGCACTCATGGTGTCGTACAGGGCCTGTCCCAGGGCGTGGCGGCGGTTCGCACCAGTGAGGTCCTCGGGGCAGCTCAGCCGGCGCGCGGGCAGGATGGTGACCGTGACCCGGGGGAACCAGCGCTGGCGCAGCTTGTCGCCCAGCTTGGAAAACCGCGAGTACTGCGTGCCGTCGATGCGGACGGGCACGATCGGCACGTCCACCGTGTCGGCCACCACCGCCGGCCCGTCGTACACCTTCATCAGCCCGCCGGTGACCGACAGACGCCCTTCCGGGAAGATCACGCAGCGTTCGCCGGCCTTGGCCGCGCGGATGAAGGCCTTGAGGGCGTAGGGGTTGCCGGGCTCGATCTCGGCGCGGCGGATCAGGGCCATGAACGGGCGCGCCCACCATTTGCCCGCCACCTGCTTGTGGACGGCGAACATCGGCGCACCGGGCAGCCAGGCTGCGAGGATCGGGCCGTCCAGGTAGGACAGGTGATTGGCCACCACCACGGCGTTCTTCGGGGCGGCCTCCAAGTGTTCCAGGCCCTGGACGCGGACGCGGAAGGCGAGTTTGAACACGGTCTTGAACAGCCCGCGCAGGATGGTCTCCGGCCACGCCCGGATGGCCAGGATGATGGCGCCCACGTTCAGGACGGCGGCGATCAGGAACAGGTCGATCGGGGTCAGGCCCAGGGCCAGAAGGCCGGCGGCGCCCGCCGTCGAGAGCACAATGAACAAGGCGTTCAGGATGTTGCTGGCGGCAATGCCACGGGCGCGCTCGTCGTCCGGCGTGCGGTCCTGGATCAGGGCGTAGAGCGGCACGATCAGCAGGCCGCCGGACGTGGACAGCACCAGCAGATCGACCAGGATCCGCCAGTTCGCGGGCGAGGCCAGGAACGCGGCGGCGCCGATCAGGCCGGACTCCGTGGGCGGCACGACCGCGTAGGACGCCGCGACCAGATCAAAGGCGGCCACACCGGCGCCGATCAGGGCGAGCGGCGCTAGCCGGGCGGAGATGGCGCCGCGCAGCAAGGGCTTGCACAGCGCGGCACCCAGGGCCACGCCGATGGAAAAGACGGTCAGGAACAGTGTGACCACCTCGGCATCGCCGTGGAACACGCTCTTCGCATAGGCCGGAAACTGCGCCAGGAAGGTCGCACCCAGAAGGTGGAACCAGGCGATGGCCATCAGGGCCCGGAACACCTCGCGGTCCGTGATCGCGGCGGCGACGGTCCGCCAGGAGGCGGCGAGGGGGTTGCGCGGCACTACGAGCCCGGGCTGCTTGGCGACGCCGCGCGGAATGAACAAGCTGGTGACCAACCCGACGGTTGCCAGCATCAGCGCCGTCCCCGAGACGATGAGGGGGCCGCCCGGGGCGACGACCAGCAGGCCCCCGGCGATGGTGCCGCCGAGGATCGCCAGATAGGCCGCCGCTTCGATGTAGGCGTTGCCGGCCAGCAGCTCGTCCCGCCGCAGCAGTTCGGGCAACAGCGCGAACTTCACGGGGCCCAGCAGCGCGGACTGCGTTCCCATCAGGAATAGCGTGACCATCAGCATGGGCACGTTGCCGAGCAGGAAGCCGGCGGCGCCCAGGCCCATGATGGCGATCTCGGCGCCCTTGAGCCACCGGGTCAGACCTGGCTTCTCGACCTTGTCGGCCACGGCTCCGGCGACACCGGAAAACAGCAACCACGGCAGGATGAACAGACCCATCGCGGCGGTGACCAGCATCGGGCCGGCCTGCGGCGTGGCGGCGAGCTGGTAGAGCACCAGCACCACCAGGGCGTTCTTGAACAGGTTGTCGTTGAAGGCCCCGAGGCTCTGCGTGACGAGCAGCGGGAGGAACCGGCGTGAGCCGATGAGGGGGGTCCGTGTCATCGCGTCCTCCATGAAATGAGCGACCACTCACTTTCCGCTTGACCCTGCGGCGCGGCGGCGCCAAAGTCAACATGAAAGTGAGCGATCGCTCAGTTTTCGCCGGAGCAACCGAGGACACCGACATGAGAAACAAACTGAGGACCGCGATCCGTGGACTCGTCGCCCGTGCCGAGCAATCGGCGGTGGATGCGAACGGCCTGCTGATCCTGGAGCAGGAAATCCGCGAGGCCACGGCCATGCAGGCCCGGTTTCGCGGCGATCTGGCCACGCTGATGGCGCACGCCATGGGACTCCGCCGGGTGGTGCAGCGCCTGGAAGACGACCTGTCCACGCGCACCCAACAGGCGCGGCAGGCGCTCGACCGGGGGGACGAGGCGCTGGCCAATGACCTGGCCGGGCGCATCGTCGATCTGGAGGACTCCCTGAGGCGGCAACGGGACGCGCTGGCCGCCCAGGAGGAGCGCGTTCGTCGCCTTCAAGACGCGGTGCGCAAAATCGAGGGGCGGCTGGTCCGCTTGCGCCAGGACCATATGGAGGCCCGGGACATCCATGTCGTCCACAGCGCGCAGCGCGCGGGCGCACGGGCGTCGCAGGCCGTCTCGCAGTCTCTGACCGCTGCCGAGGAGAGCCTGGCGCGAATCCGGATGCTTCAACAGGAGGAATCGGACCGGCTGTCGGCGCTCGAACAGATCGACGCCGAAGCCTCCGGGCGCGACCTGGACCAGCGCCTTGAGACCCGCGGCATCATCCCCAACCGGACCGCCCGCGAGGCGGCGGTGCTCCGGCGGCTTCGCCACACCCCGAACCAGACCCAACCCCAAACTCAGCCTCAGACCCAGCCGGAAGGAGAGTCGTCATGAACCAGACCGAGCATGTGACCGCGATCATGGAGCCGTCGAAGGCCTGGATCATCCACTCCATCACGTCGTTCGCTATCTCGCTGGCGGCTGTTCTGGGTGGCGTCCTCAGCTTGCAGGTGGATTTCTGGGTGCAGGGGTTCCTGCTCATGGGGGTGCTGTTCTTGGCCGGGAATTGCTTCACCCTGTCGAAGGTGCTGCGCGATCAGCACGAGGCCCGGACCTGGCATCACCGCCTTGAGGTCGCGAAAACCCGCGAACTGATCGACAAGTATGCGGACGCCGCCTGATCTGGACGGCACGGGAGGGCGGCGCTACCCTGCCGCCCTTTCCGGTTTTCATTTAGGACGCCCGCATGCGCAAAGTCGAACGCACCCGACACCGCCTGAAGCGCGGGGCGCTGGAGCTGTTTGTCCATCAGGGAATCAGTGAAACGACGACCCGCCAGATCGCGGCGGCCTGCGACATGTCGGAGGGCAACATCTACCGGCATTTCCCGTCGAAGGAAGAGCTGGCCCGCGAACTGCTGCACGACGAGATGGTGCGTCTGGCGACGGGGTTGCGTGGCGCGGTCGCCGTGGACACGCCGTTCAAGGAGACCGTCCTGGCGCTGGTGCGGGCGTATTGTCGGCTGGCGGCGGAGGACTGGCTGGGCTTTTCCTATCACCTGCGCTTTCAGCACGAGATGCTGGGCGACCTGACCTTCGACCCGCAGGACGATCCTGTGGCGCTGATCCGGGACGTCGTCGAGGCCGCGATGCAGGCGGGTGTCATCCCGGTCCGCCCTGTCGAACTGGTGATCGGCATGGGCCTCGGCGTGGTCATGCAGACCGCGCTGCAAATCCTGTATGGTCGCCTGCCGGAGCCGCTCGACGACTACGCCGACGAGTTGGCCGAGGCGGTATGGCGGGTGGTCGGGCCCGTGGACGCGCCGTAACCGCGCCCACGGGCGCGGGCTATTCGGCGGCGGCGCGCGCTTCGGTCAGCCAGCCGTCCCAGGTCTCCTGGTGGGCGGCGATCCAGGCGTCGGCGTGGCGCATGATATCGGTCTCGCTGTCCTCGCCCTGGCGCATCAGCCGGTTCTGTGCGCTGACATCGTTGCTTGAAATCCGCATGATCCCGAACAGCGTGGCGGCGGCGGGATTCGCCTCGGCCCAGGCGCGGTTGGCGACGATGCGCTGATCGTTGGCCATAAAGCCGTAGTCGGCGCCGTTGGCCTGCGCGGTGTCGGCGTCCGGGTCGTCCGGCATGGCGGAGAACGGCACGGTCAGCCAGATCACGTCCTTGCCCGGCACCAGCACACCCGCCGTCCAGTAGGGCGTCCAGCCGTAGTACAGCACCGGCTCGCCGGCCTTGTAGCGCGTGATGGTGTCCGCAATGACCGCCGCGTAGGCGCCGCTGTTCTGGCTTACGGTGTCGCGCAGGCCGTAGGTGTCGATGTGGTGCTCGATGATGCTTTTGCAGTACCAGCCGGGATTGCAGCCGGTCAGGTCGGCCTTGCCGTCGCCGGTATGGTCGAACAGCGCCGCGAGGTCCGGGTCCTTGAGCTGGTCGAGGCTGGTGATGCCGTGGGCGTCGGCGGTTTTCTTGTCCATCAGGTAGCCCTGAAGACCGAGCGGGACGTACACGCCCTTGCGGTACAGCGCCGCATCGCCGCCGGCGGCCGCGTAGTATTCCGCCTGCTGCGGGTCCCAGTTGTCGGCCATGAAGGTGCCGTCCCCGTGGGCCAGGGCGATGAAGGCGGCGGCGTATTCGACCTCCTGGATGGGCTTGACGTCGTAGCCCAGCGCTTCCAGGGCCTTCATGACCAGCAGGGTCTGGAAGGTTTCCTCGGCGATGGAGCTTTTCAAGGGCACGACCTCGACGCCCGCACCGGGCTGGGTGTCGGCGGCGAGGGCCCCCGGTGCGGCGCAGGCGAGACCCAGGGCGGCGGCCAGGGGGATGATAAGCGCGAGGTGCCGCGCTGCGCGCGCGGGTAAGGCAATCATGGGCGGTTCTCCCGTGAGCGGGGGCGGCCGGCCGGAAGGGGACTGGTGCGAGGCTCCGCCCGGCGCCTACAAAAATCCCCCGGCGGGGCCGCCATCCCGGCCGTCCGGGATAGCAGCCCCGCGCGAGGGCATCGAGTCCGATCCGCCGGCGGCATGGCGCCGTCCGGCGGTGGAGCGGATCCGGGACAGGGGCTTACTCGGCGGCGGCGCGCGCCTCTTCAAGCCAGCCGTCCCACGTCTTCTGGTGACCGGAGATCCAGCCCTCGACGTGACGCGCGATATCGGCCTCGCTGTCCTCGCCATCGCGCATCTTCAGGTTCTGCGCGCTGATGTCGTTGCTCGAAATCTGCATGATCTCGAACAGCTTCGCGGCGGCCGGGTTGGCCTCGGCGAAGTCCTTGTTGGCGACGATGCGCTGGTCGTTGGCCTGGAAGCCGTAGTTGGCGCCGTTCGGCAGCGAGGTGTCGACATCCCCACGGGCGCCCGGCAGCGACGAGAACGGCACCTGCAGCCACACCACGTCCTTGCCCGGCACCAGCACGCCGGAGACCCAGTACGGGGTCCAGGTGTAGTACAGGATGGGCTCACCCTGCTGGTAGCGGGTGATGGTGTCGGCGATGATGGCCGAGTAGGAGCCCTGGTTGTGCGTGACGGTGTCGCGCAGGCCGTAGGCGTCCAGGTGATGCTCGATCACCTTCTCGCAGCCCCAGCCCGGGGTGCAGCCGGTCAGGTCGGCCTTGCCGTCGCCGTTGTTGTCGAACAGCGCGGCGATCTCCGGATCCTTAAGCTGGGCGATGTTGGTGATGTCGTGCTCTTCGGCCGTCTTCTTGTCGATCAGGTAGCCCTGCAAAGCGCCCGGGGCGTACACGCCTTCCCGGTACAGCTTCTCGTCGCCGCCGGCCGCTTCGTAGAAGTCGACATGCAGCGGGAACCAGCCGTCCGCCAGGAACGTGCCGTCCCCGTTGCCCACAGCCACATAGGCGGCTGCGTATTCCAGTTCCTTGATGTCCTCGACGTCGTAGCCGAGGTCTTCAAGCGCTTTCATGACCAGCATGGTCTGGAAGGTTTCCTCGGCGATGGAGGACTTCAGCGGCACCACGGTGACGCCTTCGCCGGGCATGGACTGGGCCATGGCCGATCCCGCCATCAGAGCGGTGGTCAGGCCGGCGGCGACGGCGACGCCGCGCAGGCTCACGCGGGAGCGAAGATGGGTCATGCGATCAGTCTCCTGTTGTGTGAGAGGCGTCCGAACCGCGGGCCACGCCGCCGGGGCGGCGATCGGGGTCCGGGTCCGTCGCGCTCCGGGGGCTGGTGCCGTTCCCCGGCTTCCGGAGCGTATACGGTGTGGACGGGGGCGACGAACGCCGCCCCCGTCCAGCGTTCCTCCTTATTTCGCGGTCTGGGCGCGCCCGGCCGTCAGCCGGCGAACGAGGCCGACCGGACCGGTGTCGTACCAAGCCACGTTACCCCGGTCGCGCTTGGAGATGCCCAGCGCCTGGGTCATGCGGTCGATGATAATGGCCAACAGCACGATGCCAATACCGCCGACCGTGGCCAACCCCATGTCGAGGCGACCGATACCGCGCAGCACCATCTGGCCCAGGCCGCCCACGGCGATCATGGAGGCGATGACCACCATGGACAGCGCCAGCATGAGGGTCTGGTTGACGCCGGCCATGATGGTCGGCATCGCCAGGGGAAGCTGCACCTTGAACAGCAACTGCGGCCCGGAGGCGCCGAAACTTCGCGCCGCCTCGACCAGATCGCCCGGAACCTGTCGGATGCCCAGATTGGTCAGGCGGATGACCGGCGGCAGGGCGAAGATGATGGTCACCACCACGCCCGGCACGTTGCCGATGCCGAACAGCATCACGATCGGCACCAGATAGACGAAGGCCGGCGTGGTCTGCATGGCGTCCAGGATGGGGCGTATGATCCGCGCGGCGGTGTTGCTGCCCGCCAGCAGAACGCCCATCGGCAGGCCGATGATGATACAGAACAGGACCGAGGTTAGGACCAGGGACAGGGTGACCATGGTCTCGTCCCAGGCGCCGATCAGGCCGACGAAGGTCAGCGAGAGCAGCGCACCGACGCCCAGGCGCCAGCCCGCCGCCTGCCAGGCCAGCAGGGCGATGAAGAGCAGCATGATCGGTGCCGGGACCGAGGTCAGGCTATGTTCCACCCCCGACAGCACGCCGTCGACCGGCCAGCGGATCCCCTGGAAGATGAACCGGTACTGCGCGACCACGTAGTCGAGGAAGTGCTCCACCCAGCCTTCCAGCGGGATCACCGAATGCTGGAACGGATGGAAGATGTCGAAGCCGGGGTCGGCCGGAGGCGCCGGGGCCTGACTGAGCCAGTCGGCACCGCCGCCGTCGGGCGTGGCGCCTGCGCGGCCGCCCCACGGATCGGCGGAGCCGCCGCCGTCGGGCGCCGCGCTTCCGCTGGCACCACCAGAGGCCCAGGGATCGGTGCTTCCGCTGTCCTGCGCGACCACGATGTCAGATGTCTGCCTAGCCATTCTCCGCACCCTCCCGGTTCAGCGCTTCCAGAAGCAGAGCGCGTGAGATCACACCCTTGTAGCGGCCGTTTTCGTCGACGACCGGCAGTCCGCAGGGCGCCTGGGCGACCACTCCGATGATGTCGCCGATGTTGGTGTCGGCCTTGATCGGGTCGATGTCGGGCAGGATGGCGTTGTGCAACTCGGGGTGAGCGGCCTTGGCCTCGGCCTCCAGCGACGCCACGGACACCACACCGTGGAAGTTCTGGCGCTTGTCCACGATGTAGGCGAAGTCGCGCCCGGCCCGCCCGATGCGCTGCAAGGCGGAGCGCACGTTGCCGTCGCGCTCCACCACGGTGACGTCCTGCTTGACGGCCACGTCGCCGGCGCTGAGCACGTTGCTGACGTTCACACCCCGGAAGAACGACTTCACGTAGTCGTCGGCCGGGTTGTTCAGGATTTCGTCCGGCGTGCCCACCTGAACGACGCGCCCGCCCTCCATGATGGCGATGCGGTCGCCGATGCGCATGGCTTCGTCGAGGTCGTGCGAGATGAAGACGATGGTGCGTTTCTGCTCTTCCTGAAGCGCGACCAGTTCGTCCTGCATTTCGCTGCGGATCAGCGGGTCGAGGGCGCTGAACGCCTCGTCCATCAGCATGATCGACGGATCGTTGGCCAGTGCGCGGGCGAGGCCGACGCGCTGCTGCATGCCGCCGGACAGTTCGTTGGGATAGCTTTGTGCATGCGCCCCCAGCCCGACCTGCTCCAACGCGGTCAGGGCGCGCGCCTCGCGTTCGGCCTTGGGCGTCTGGGACAGCTCCAGGCCGAACGCCGTGTTCTGCAACACCGTCAGGTGCGGCATCAAGGCGAAGGACTGGAACACCATGCTGATGTGCTTGCGCCGGAACTCCAGGAGTTCCCGCTTCGACATCTTCGCGATGTCGGTTCCATCGGCGATGATTTCACCCGCCGTTGGATCGATGAGGCGGTTCAGCATGCGCACCAGCGTGGACTTGCCGGACCCCGACAAGCCCATGATCACGAAGATCTCGCCCTCGCGTACCGTGAAGCTGGCATCCACGACGCCGAGCGTCATGCCCGTCCGTTCGAAGATGGCCGCCTTGTCCAGACCCTGACGATACAGGGCCATGGCGTCCCCCGGATCGTCCCCGAACACCTTGAACAGGTTGCGGACGACCAGTTTTTCCGTTGCGTTCAAATGTTCTGCCCTTCGCTCGTATGGCCGCGGTCCCTTCGAAGGCCCCCGCACCGTGCCGAGCCAGACACGGCGCCTTAGTGCGTCTACGTGTTTAGGGTACGCAGACGATCATGGGAGCGACCATGAAATATTGCTGAGACATTCCCGTTGATGCCCAAACCGTAGCCGGGGATATCCACAAAGTCAACCGGCTTAACCCCGTGTCAAAAAAGAGTGAAAAATACAATTAAATCAGAATCCTTTAATCGCAATAAGAATTTGTATTAAGCCGTCATTGTCTGAGCTCTTCAGGGTGCCTTTTAAGGGGCACCGATGTTCCTCCGAAAAACAAGGGATGCCTATTTATTTCCTGACGGCGAGCCGGCGGTGCCCGGAGCGGGATCCGCGCAATACCGGTCAAATGCTCGACCGGCCCCGGCAGGTAGTTATCCATCGGCGCACAGATCGCGGGGCGGGATGGAGCCCTCGGTCTGGATCGTGCGCGTTGCCCACCGGGTGGCGATGCTCAATCCGTGGGCAATGTCGGCGCCACCGCTCGGCAGCAGCCCGTGCAGCAGGCCAGCCGCGAACACGTCCCCGGCGCCGGTGGTGTCCACGACGCGCCCGGGCGGTACCGCTGGGACGTTGAGGGTGACACCGTCCGGTCCGAAGGCCTCGGCGCCGGAGGCCCCGCGCGTGACGACCACCCAGCGCAGGGCCGGCCCGGCCCGCTCCCGGGCCGAGGCCCAGGGCGCGTCCGGCACGACGGCGGTGATCTCCCGCTCAGAGGTCACCCAGACCGTGGCGGGCCACGCGACCATCGTCGGCGGCGGGGCGTGGGCAACAACGAGGCCGCGGGACGCGATCACCGCCATCATTGGCGCCAGTCCGGGGTGAAAGGTCTTGACTACCAGACCCTCGGCCGTGCCCTCATCCGTCGGTACGACCAGATCGGCGGCGGTCAGGGTCCGGCGCGCGATCAGCGTCCGCTCTCCGCTTGGGTCGATCAGAATGAGCGGCTGGCTGGTGGTCCGGCCGGCCAGTTGGTGAACCCCGCGCACGTCCACCCCGTGGTCCTGGCATTCCGACACCAAACGCGCGCCCGCCGCGTCGTCGCCGACGCTCGCGAACAGCCGCACCGCATGCCCGGCCCGCACCAACGCGACGGCCATGTTGGCGCCGCCGCCGCCGAGTCGCAACCCGGCGGCCCGTCCGGTCAGATGACCGCCCGGCCGTGGCGGCGCGTCCACATGCACCACCTCGTCGGCGTTGAGGTTGCCGATGACCCAAAACCGCGCCATGGTCCGGCCCTCGCCCTACCAGGGATCGAGTTCGGTGTCCCAGTACAGGTAGTCGCGCCAGCTTTCGTGCAGATAGTTGGGCGGGAAGGCCCGCCCGGTGTTTTGCAGGGCCTGATGCGTGGGGGCCTGCGGCGGGGTCTTGAGCGGCATGGAGGCGGCGCGCGGCGTCCGGTTGGCCTTGCGCAGGTTGCAGGCGCTGCACGCGGTGACGACGTTGCTCCAGGTTGTGCGCCCGCCCCAGGAGCGCGGCACCACATGATCGAATGTCAGGTCATGGGTGGGGAACCGCCGGCCGCAGTACTGGCATGTGAAGCGGTCGCGCAGGAACACATTAAAGCGGGTGAAGGCCGGGGTTCGCGCCGTCTTCACGAACTCTTTCAGCGAGATCACGCTGGGCAAGCGGAGTTCGAGGCTGGGCGAGTGGATGACGCGGTCGTATTCGCAGACCACGTTGACCCGGTCTAGAAACACCGCCTTGATCGCGTCCTGCCACGGAACCAGCGACAGGGGGAAGTAACTGAGCGGACGATAGTCCGCGTTCAGGACCAAGGCGGGGGCATGGGGGGGCACCGTCTCCACGTCACGCGGTCCTCCGGACGTCACGGCGTGTCGAGGGTCCCGGGGTACCCGGGAGGAAAGGAACCTCGCGGATCGCCGCGTCGTCCTCCGGCCGGTCGGGCCGGACGTCCCCTCGGGGCAAGACCCCTCGGGAGCATGGGCGGTCGCGGACACGCCTATACGGACTAGATGTGGTAGCTTTACCCCACTCGCGCCAAAAAGACCATCACGTTTTCATGACGGTTTGTTCCATGTTCGACCCGAGAGCCGCGTCGTCCCGTTCCGCGCCCCCGCCACGCGGTCGTGTCACCCGGTTCGCGCCCAGCCCCACAGGCTGGTTGCATCTGGGCCACGCCCATTCCGCCCTGTTCGCGGCGCGGCAGGCGACGGCGGTTCCGGGAGGGCGCTTCCTGCTGCGGATCGAGGATATCGACACCGGGCGTTGCCGGCCCGAATACGACGCCGGCCTGCGCGAGGATCTGGCGTGGCTCGGCCTGACCTGGGAGGAGCCGGTCCGCCGCCAGTCAGACCACCTTGCCGAACACGCCGTGGCGCTGGATCATCTGCGCGCCCTGGGCCTGCTGTACCCGTGCTTTTGCACGCGCAAGGACATTCAGGCCGAGATCGCCGCCAGCCCGTCGGCGCCGCACGGGCCGGACGGCCCCCTCTATCCCGGAACCTGCCGCGCGCTCGATCCGGCGGAGCGGGCCGACCGCCTCGCCGCCGGAGAGCCGCACGCCCTGCGCCTGGATATGGCCCGGGCCGAGGCCCACGCGGACGCCGGGGGCAGCCCCGCGCTGACGTGGCACGACGCCGGGGCCGGGTCCCAGTGTGCGCGCCCATCCCTGTTCGGCGACGTGGTCCTGGCCCGTAAGGATATTCCCACCAGCTACCACCTTGCGGTCACGCTCGACGATGCCGCGCAGGGCGTGACGCTGGTGACCCGGGGCCAAGACCTGTTCGAGGCAACCCATGTGCATCGCCTGTTGCAGGCCCTGCTCGACCTGCCGGTGCCGGAGTACCACCACCACGGCCTGCTGACCGACGCGGCCGGTCGCCGGCTCGCCAAGCGCGACAACGCGCGGGCTGTGCGCACCCTGCGGGAGGCCGGAGTCCCCCCCGCCGACGTGCGGGCCATGGCCGGTGTTCCGGATGCATGACCGCCCTGGTCGTCTCTCCGGCTCGCGCATCAGTCGGCAAATCCCGAAAACGCCGGGGGGAACTCTTGGCTCGCCCAAACGTCGATCCCTATATACGGCAGTGACTGCGTACCGTTTGCCGGTCAGCCCCAACGCCCGCTCACAAGGTGAGGACCATGGCTCACTGGACCCTTGATGATATTCCCTGGGATTCCTTCGACCCGTCGCGCATCGACCCCGAACTTGTGCCGGTCATCAAGGCCGCCGCCCTGACCGAGCACAACAGCGGCCACTACTCCAAATATCTCTGCAACGTGTTTCGCGATGACCCCGTGTTCTGCGATCAGGCGGAGACCTGGGCCGAGGAGGAAACCCGCCACGGCGCCGCGCTCGGCCGCTGGGCCGAACTGGCGGATCCGACGTTCGACTTTGCGACCACCTTCGATCGGTTCGCGCGCGAATACGTCATCGATACCGAGGTGGCCGGCTCGATCCGGGGCTCCCGCAGCGGGGAGATGGTGGCCCGCTGCATCGTGGAGACGGGCACGTCCAGCTTTTACTCCGCCCTGCGGGACGCGACGGATGAACCCGTGCTCAAGGCGATTTGCCACCGCATCGCGGGCGATGAGTTCCGCCACTTCAAGCTGTTCTACAGCACGCTGAAACGCTATTTGGAGCGCGAGAACCTCTCGCGCCGCCGCCGGCTGCTGGTCGCCCTGTCGCGTATGCAAGAGAGCGAGGACGACGAACTGGCCTTCGCCTATCACTGCGCCAACACGCCGGACCGGCCCTACAGCCGCGCCGCAAGCGGGCGGGCCTACGCCGCGCGCGCGTTCCGGCACTATCGGATAGGGCACATCGACCGGAGCAGCGCCATGGTGATGAAGGCCGCCGGCCTGTCGCCGCACGGGCGCGTCGGCCGCTTGTTTGCCGGCGCGTTGTGGCGCTATCTGCGCTTCCGGTTGTGGCGGCTGGAGGGCGAGGTTCCCGCCGCCACCAACGACGGTGGCGGGCGGTCGCAGGCGGCGTGACGGGGCGTTAGTCCGGCGCCGGCTTTTCCAGGAACGGCGACGCCGGGTCGTGCGCCGCATAGCGTTGCTTGGCCAGCGTTACGTTTCGCACGGCATAACAGTAGGCGCAGCCGTGCGGGCAGGTGTCGTAGGCGCCGATGTCCCGGCTTTCCGCGCAGCCGCAGGTCCGATGGGGTTTGGGCCGGGCTTTGATCTGCCGGCCCGCCACGTCGGCCAAGCGTGCAGCATCAATGCAGGCCGCCGGCGCGACACCGGGCAGGCCAGCGCGCAATGCCTCCTGACCGCACAGCGACACCCGTAGGCCCTCCTGGGCGCCAATCTCCGCCAGGTCCGCCAGCAGGGCGCGCTTTTCGTCGTCCGGCGGATCGCGCCAGGCAAAGCCATGCTGGCGCGCCCGTGCGTCCAGGCCGCGCCGTGTCTTGGCGTAGACCTGCATCACCGACAGTACGACCTCGTCCACCACGCCGCGCAGGGCCACCGCGTGCCGCGCGAAGCGTTCGCGGTGCCACGCGGCCGGCGTGAGGTCCGTGAACACAATGGGATCGTGGCGCCAGACCACGGCTCGCGGGCCGAACCGATCCCGCAGCGCCGCCATCGCGGGAAGGGCGCGGTCGGGCGGGATCACCGCCGTATCCAGCGCGCGCGGATAGCCCAGCACGGTCATCTGCACCGTGAAGGGCTCGCCCCGGGCCGCCACCGCCTCCAAAGCGTCCATGAAGGGCAGCGGGTTGCGGGTCCAGAACACCCAGCCGTCGACATCCCCCGCCGCCAAGGAGACCCGCGACGGCCGGCCGCCGTAGGGGTTGGTGACCCACGCCTCGCCCGCCGCCAGCCGGGCCTGGAACCAGCGAGCGTGGAAGGCGGGAATGTCGGTGCGATAGCTGGCGGATACGATCACGACGCGCCCCCTGTCACCGAGCGGGTGGCGCCGGCCCGGGATGCCGGCCCCAGATCGCGGCCTCAATCCCCGTCCCGGGGGCGCGTCGGGTGCCGCGCATGGCACGGGCCTTGCTCAAAGCGCGGCACGCCGCCGGTTGGTGATGCCGGTCGCTGCCCCTTGGTAGCGAAACCAGGCGTTTGGCGCCAGACGCCGCGCATGTGATGGCTTCGACAGGGTCTGCCCGCGTCCGGGCGCCGCGAGCGCGGGCCGATGTGCCTCCAAAGTGCGTCTCAAAACGCGGGACGGTTCAAGCCTGACGTGAACCGTCCCGCGCGATGCCCAGGAGTACGGTGCGACTTAGGCAAAAATAAAGTACTGTTCGTCATTATAACAATAAAAAGGTGTGCGGAATCATGGTTCTGTCCAGAACAAACAAGGAAGGATAGGGAATGGTTTGGGAGCGTTCTGCTTTGGTCGAAAATATAACAGTGCGCCACCCATGCGTCATGGGACGCGCTGATGTCCGAGCATTTGACACGTCGGGTTTCGACGCTGTCCACCCGCGTTCTCAGAAGGAGAAACCCGATGTCGCTTAAGAATATGAAAATTGGTCGTAAGATCTGGATCCCGACGGGCCTGGCCGGCCTCGGCCTTGTCGGGCTGGTCATCGTGTCGACCGTCCTGATGCGCAACGCATTGATGACCGAGCGGATGAATCTGGTGCGAACGGTTGTCGAATCCGCGGCCGGCATCGCGGAGCACTTTCAACAGGAGGCCGCCGCCGGTCGCATGGACGAAGAGACCGCGAAACAGCGGGCGAGCGAGGCCATTCGGGCCATTCGGTATGAAGGCGGCATGAACTATATCTTTGTCCACAACTTTGAGGGGCGCTTGTTGGTTCATGGCGCGCGCACCAATCTTGAGGGGCAAGATCGGGCAGACTCGCAGGATTCAAATGGTCTGTATATCACCCGGGAATTGGTGGCAGCGGCCCGGTCCGGCGGGGGCGAGGTCCAGTACTGGTATCCGCGACCGGGGTCTGACGAACCTGAGATGAAGATCTCCTGGGCTAAGGCGGTGCCGGCGTGGCAGTGGTCCGTGGGCAGCGGGGCCTACGTCGCGGACATCAATGCGCTGGCCTTCAAGAATGCGGTTCAGTTCGCGTCGGTCGCGGTGGTGATTCTCGTGATCGCGGCCGGGGGCGCGATGGTGATCATTCGCGCCATCGTCCGGCCGTTGCGGGAGTTGACGGCGTCGATGAAGGCGCTGGCGGCTGGTGATCTGGACATCGACATCCCGGACACGGAGCGGCGCGACGAGGTCGGCGAGATGGCGGACTCCGTGCATGTCTTCCGTGACAACGCGCGCGAGGTCGCGCGGTTGAGCGCCGAACAGGCCGCGCTGGCTCAACGCAACGACCGTCAGGTGAGGGCGGAAATGCTGGCGCTCACCAACGCCCTGGAAGAAGAGGTGAACGGCGCCCTGGCGAAGGTTCTGGGGCAAGCGGATACCCTGAAGCAGGCGTCCGCCGAGATGGCGGGTGCCATTGAAGACGCGGCCGGGGGCGCAGGTGCCGCCTCAGCCGCCTCGGCGGAGTCGTCGTCCAGCGTGGATGCCGTGGCGGCGGCGGCCGAAGAACTGTCCGCCTCGATCAATGAGATCAGCAACCAGGTGACGTCGGCCGCCCAGGTCGCGCGTGACGCGGTTCAAGAGGCCGACACGACCAACGTCAAAGTCGGGGGCCTTGCGACGGCGGTGGGACAGATCGGCGAGGTCGTGAACCTGATCAGCGACATCGCGAAGCAGACGAACCTGCTGGCGCTGAACGCGACCATTGAGGCCGCGCGTGCGGGTGATGCCGGGAAGGGGTTCGCGGTGGTCGCCAACGAGGTC
The DNA here is from genome assembly GCF_014197855.1 of Roseospira marina. Classification (GTDB taxonomy): domain Bacteria; phylum Pseudomonadota; class Alphaproteobacteria; order Rhodospirillales; family Rhodospirillaceae; genus Rhodospira; species Rhodospira marina. The sequence goes on along the minus strand of NZ_JACIGJ010000010.1, from coordinate 120,957 downwards.
AAGACCCTGGCCAACCAGACCGCGCATGCGACCGATCAGATTGCGAGTCAGATCGGGGGCATTCAGTCGGCCACACAGGAGGCGGTGGCGGCGATCCGGCGAATCGGCGAGGTGATCGACCGGCTCAGCGAAATCACCACGGCCATTTCCGGGGCGGTGGAGGAGCAAAGCGCGGCCACCGGCGAGATCAGCCACAACGCCCAGGCCGCGGCGCTCAGCACGCAGGTGTCCTCGACCAACATATCCCGGGTGTCCGACAGCAGCGCCGTCGCGACGGATCTGGCCTCTCGGGTGCAGGACGGCGCCCAGGAGGTGCGGAGCCTGATGGACGGCATGCACGCCGCCCTGAAGCGGATCGTGACCGAATCCCGCGCCGACAGCGGGGAGGGTGCCATCCTGCACGGCTTGGACCAGCCGGTGACCCTCGATGTCACCGGGGGGGGATCGGTCCGAAGCCTTCTGCGGGCGCTTGCCTCCAGCGGCGCTGGGATCCTCGACCGCACACAGGGCCTCGAAACGGGCAAGGTGTTTACGGTGTCTCTGCCCCAGGTCGGGACCGTGAGCGGCTCCGTGGTCACTCTGACCGAAAACTCGGCGCACGTACGGCTGGAGGTGGAGGCGGAGCAGATGGGCGCGTTCCGTGCGCTGGTCAAACAGGGCCGACGCCAAGGCCCCTGACCCCGCGCCGACCGGGCCGGCCTTGAGACGGCCGGCCCGGATCCGGTCCGAGTCACTGGGGTGTGAAGACGAACGTGAAGTCGTTCAACTGGTCATAATACTCGCGCGGGATCGGCAGCGGGCTGGCGATGAGTACAGCCCGTCGGGCGGACTCCGCGAACGCCGTGAAAAGCGGGTCCGACCCGTAGCGTCCGGTCCCGCCGACGATCTGCACGCCGGTCACGGTGCCGTCGGGCTGCACGCGCACCCGGATTTCGGCGGCCATCTCCATCACGTTGCGGCCTCCGGCGTTGAATCGCCAGTTTTCGCGCACGTGATCGGCGATGCGCTTCTTGATCGCGTCCAGCTCCGTCATGGTCTGCCGGTCCGACAGGCGGCCGCCGCTGTTGGAGGGCGGCGGCGTGGCCTGCGACGGCTGATCGAGCAGATTGCGCAGCAGATCGTCGACCACGGCGTCGGCGCTGTCCTCGCGCGGTTGCGGCGTCTCGGCCGGCGGCGGTGTTGCGCGTTGGGGACGCGGCGGTGCCGTCGGCTTTGTCGTGGGCAGCGGCGGCGGGGGCGTGGCGGCCTCCGGCTCCGGTTGGGGTTCCGGTTCCGGCTCGGGTTCCGGCTCGGGCGGCGGGGCCGGCGCAGGCTCCGGTTCGGGCTCGGGCGCAGGTTCAGGCTGCGGTTCGGGCTCGGGTGCGGGTTCCGGCACGGGTTCGGGTTCCGGCTCCGGCTCGGGTTCGGGTTCCGGCTCGGGCGGTGGCTGGACCGGCTGCGGCTGCGGGGGCGGAGTCGGCTGTGGGCGCGGCTCCGGCTCGGGTTTCTGCTCGGGTTGCGGTGGTGTGGGCTCCGGCGTGACCGAGGTGGTCTCGTCGGCGATCTCCACCAGTTCGACCACCAGTGGCTGGCGCTCCGGCGGGGCGCGCAACACCTGGGGCAGGCCCAGCCACGCCAGCAGCAGGACCGCGATATGCACCACACCGGAAATAACAACGCCGCGGGTCATGATGGGACCTGGGACCTTATCGCGCCGCGCCGGACGGCGGTTGGGTGATCAGCGCCACGCGCCGGTAGCCGGCGTCGTACAGCGCGCCCATGGCCGCCATGACGCGGCCGTAGGGCACGCCCTCGTCGCCGCGCACGTACACGCGGGCGTCGGGGTTGGCGCCGGTGATGGCATCCATGCGGGCCGCCAACGCGCTCAGTGGGACCTCCGTCTGATTGATGAACAGCCGGCCGTCGCCCTGCACCGTCACCGTCAGGGCGGTGTTGTCCTGATCCAGGCTGGGGCTGCTGGCGCGCGGCAGGTCCACGTCCACGCCCGTCACCAACAAGGGCGCGGTCACCATAAAGATGACGAGCAGCACCAGCATCACGTCGACCATCGGCGTGACGTTGATCTCGCTCATCGGGCGGCGCCGGGGACGGCTTCCGCCGCCGCCGCGCGGTTGCAGGCTGGCACCCATGCTTTCGGCCTCTCTCCGCTTGGGACGTGGGAGCTTTGGGGGCTCGGCGTCGGGGTCAGTCGTCGCGGTCGCCGTTGAGGTGCAGTCGCTCCGACCGGGGGGTCGGATGGATGCGCTCCTCAATCTGGCGGGACAGGATGGCGCTGAACTCACCGGCGAACGCCTCCAGTCGGCGGGCGTAGCGGTCGATGTCGGTGGACAGCTTGTTGTAGGCGACCACCGCCGGGATGGCCGCGACCAGACCGATGGCGGTGGCGAACAGGGCTTCCGCGATGCCCGGGGCGACCGTGGCGAGGCTGGTGTCCTTCGACGCGCCGATGGCGTGGAAGCTGTTCATGATGCCCCAGACGGTGCCGAACAGCCCAACGAAGGGCGCGACCGAGCCGGTCGAGGCCAGGAAGCCCAGGCGCCGTTCCAGCCCGTCGATCTCGCGGCTCATGGTGATTTGCATGACGCGGTCGATGCGCTGTCCCAGGCTGGCGGACAGGGTGGCCCCGCCCTCGCGTCCGGTGGCGCGGCGCCACTCCCGCATGGCGGCGAGGAACAGCGACGTCATCGGGTCCTTCGGGTTCGGCCCCATGCGGTCGCACAGATCCTCCAGCGAGCCGCCGGACCAGAACCGGTCCTCGAACGCATTGGCGCGCCGGTACAGCATCTTCAAGCGCATGGACTTGTCGATGATGATGGCCCAGGACCAGACCGAGGCCGAGATCAGCATGAGCATCACGGCCTTGACGATGATGTCCGCCTGCCAGAACAGGCTGAGCGGGTCCAGCTTGGTCGCCGCGAGGCCGTGCCCGCCGGCGGCGCCCGCTGGCATGCCACCCGCCGCGCCGGCCGCGCCGGTCGCGCCGGGCAGCAGTTCGCGGGCGGCCTCGCCGACCGGGGCGGCCGAGGGCGACGGCGGCTGCGCCTGCACCAGGTCGGCGAACCCGGCGGCACCCTGGGTGAGGCTGTGCGCGAGATGGCTCAGCGCGGCGCCGATGTCGAGGATCACAGTGTCCATGGTCTGTCCGTCACGGTCCGTGGCTAAACGTGGGCGGGGCGGTCGTGCCGAGGGCGCGCGTCGGGCGCGTCGCCCCCGGTCGGGTGGGTTCGCAGGTGCTCTTGCAGCGCCCGCCGCAGCGAGGCGGGGATGCGGTCGGGCCGGCCCCGGGCGTTGATCATGGCCAGCCGCAGCTCGATGGCGACCATCAGCTCGCCGTCGCGCGTGATGTTCTGGCGCACACGCATGCTGGCGCCGCCGACCTCCAGCACCTCCGTTTCGACCATCAGCAGGTCGTCCAGGCGGGCGGGTCGGCGGTAGGTGGCGTGGGCCTGCTGGACGGCGAAGGCCACCCCGGCCTCCTCCATCAGGTCGCGGTGCGCCAGCCCGAAGCGGCGCATCATCTCGGTGCGGGCGCGCTCGGCGAAGTTTAGGTAGTCGGCGTGATAGACGATGCCGCCCGCGTCGGTGTTCTCGTAATACACCCGGATCGGCATCACATGCGTGGCGCCCCGAAACAGGCCACCTTGGGGCGCGGGATCCATATCGGCGGTCAAGAGGGGAACTCTCCTGTGTCGGCGTTTTTGCCTGCGGCGCTGTCGGACGGCACCCGGTCGAGAAGATCCGGAGCGGGGGCATCACGGCGCGCCGGCGGCGTCAGCCCCATGTGGCGATAGCCGGTCTCGGTAACCATGCGGCCCCGCGGCGTCCGCTGGATCAGCCCTTGCTGGATCAGGAACGGCTCGATGACGTCCTCCAGGGTGTCGCGCTCCTCGGCCAGGGCGGCGGCGATGGTCTCGACCCCCACCGGGCCGCCGCCATAGTGCTGCACGATACAGGATAGATAGCGCCGGTCCATGGCGTCGAGCCCGCGCACGTCCACTTCCAGACGCAGCAGTGCGGCGTCCGTGGCCACCCGGTCCACCTTGGCCCGCCCGGCCACGGCGGCGAAGTCCCGCACCCGGCGCAGCAGGCGCCCGGCCACGCGGGGCGTGCCGCGCGAGCGGCGGGCGATCTCCATCGCGCCGTCGGACGTCAGCGTCATGCCCAGTTTGGTCGCGCCCCGGCGCACGATGGCCTCCAGGTCTTCGGGGTCGTAGAAGTTCAGGCGAACGGGAATCCCAAAGCGGTCCCGCAACGGCGTGGTCAACAGGCCCGACCGGGTGGTCGCGCCCACCAGGGTGAAGGGCTTCAGGTCGATGCGCACCGATCGGGCGGCCGGCCCTTCCCCGATGATGAGGTCGAGCTGGAAGTCCTCCATCGCCGGATACAACACCTCCTCTATGGCGGGATTGAGGCGGTGGATTTCGTCGATGAATAGGACGTCGCCGCGCTCCAGATTGGTCAGGATCGCGGCCAGATCGCCGGCCTTGGCGATCATGGGGCCGGAGGTGGCGCGGAACCCCACCCCCAGCTCGCGCGCGACGATCTGGGCCAGCGTGGTCTTGCCCAGGCCGGGCGGCCCATGCAGCAGGACATGGTCCATCGCCTCGCCGCGTGCCCGGGCGGCCTGGACGAAGACGCGCAGGTTATCGCAGGCGAGGCGTTGGCCGATGAAATCGTCGAGCGTCTGCGGGCGCAGGCCGACGTCCCCCGTGTCCTCCGGGTGGGCATGCCCGGAGACGAGGCGGTCGGCGGCGGGATCATCGTGTGAGGCGGAACGGCTCATGCGCGCCATACTACCGAGTGCCGGGGGGATGCGATACGGCGGCGTAGCTAAAGAAGTTTTTTGAGAAAAAAGAACGGATGGAAGTATAATGAGGCGGTCATTTTTTTTTGCATTGATTAATCATATTTATTCTGGGCTGCGTACAAAGAAATAAATCCCTATGGTGGAGACGTTATCGACTCAAGAACGATTAGAGATTTGTTTACTTTATCATATTCATTTTTCGTTATTGTTTTTGCATGGGCATCTATCCTATATTTATTGACAATGGATATTGCGGATTTAATATCATGTTTTGTGTATTCAGTTGAATCTAGAGCCGAGCATTTGTCAACAAACGCCATCAAATCAACAAAATATAGTGGACTTCTGTTTCTAGAAAATAATTCATTACGCTTATTTGTGTTGATTCGATTTCTGGTTTTTTCGTCAAGGCAAGAATTAAGTATTGATATCTATACATCATCGTTTAAATTTAGAGACCAGTAGTATAGAAAAGTTCTGAAATTTTCCTCAACCGAATTTCGCCGCTCGGAAATTTCTATTCGAACTTTTTTTTCATCGTAATATGTATTTGAATTTAAAATATTTTTCATGGAATCGAGTATAGCTTCAAAGGAAAATTCGAAATCATCGCCTCTTTTTACAATAATACCATAACCGATTAGGTGCTCCGTAAATTGAGGCATTGAGATTGCGATGGAATTAAATGTTGATGTATCGCCTGAGGCGAGATAGCAGATCATTTCGTACTCATCAGGATAAAACGATTTTAAGGAGTGAATAATTTGGCCTACATAGGTATTGATGTCGGACCAAGCTGATAGTCTGGATTGTTCACACATTCTTATGGACACGTGAACGGGTCGGATGTGGGGTGCGGTTTTATGTATATTGCTACAGAGTTGTCGTATAAAAAAAAGGATGCCCTCCGAACATAGAGTGTATATTTGTTATTACTTTGTCATCAAATATAAGGCCCATGAAATAAGAAAGCCTCTTTATCATTTTTTTTGTATCTTCAATGCTGAGCATTGGTATAAATGTTTTCGGGGCAAAAAGATATACGGGATTGTCTATATCGTTTATTTTTGGTTCTTCAAATAGATTTGGGTTTGTTCCAACAAAACAAAAAGTTATTTTGTACTTAGATGGCTTCTGAAAAAATGAGCGCAAAATATGCCAAAATAGTAGGGCGTCATTACCTGAGCGCCAATGTTCAGACGCCGCTGTTTTTGGAGAAATGTTTTCAATTTCATCAAATATTATCAGAAGATCAGAGCGAAGTTGTCCAAGAAGAGATGCCATTGCTTCTCTAAATTTTTCGGATACTTCGTCCTCTTTTTCTCCAAGGGATACGTTAATCTTTTTTAAAGACAGCTCGTTTCTTAATTCTCTTACAATGTATTCTAGTAGTTCGCTATATTTTTTTCCATAAACCGCAGGGTCTTGGCAGTCGATAAATAAGGTTTTTGCCCCCAATGTTCTCGCGCGACGCTGTATTGCATAAATAGTAGAGGTTTTGCCGCTCTTTCTAAGTCCAAATAAACCACTATTTTGACCAGATTTATGTTCATCGATTACCTCTGTTGCAAGATTATTTCTCCCGAAGAAGAAATATTCTTGCTTTAGTGGCGATTGGTGGCCAAATAAGTCGCGCGTCAGATAGTTTCTTCGTATTGCGCTAGAAATTACATCTTTGTTTATTATCTCAAAATCATCATACTTAAACGGTATAACAACTGGGTACTCTGGCTCCTGGCTGCAGTAAAGGCTGATGCTATCTTTTATATTTTGATCTCTACTGACAAGAAAGCGAAGTGATTTCTCGACTCTGTTATCATCAAATATTTGATAAATATAGTCGTAAGTAGATAGGGTGCGCGCTTCAAATGTTTCGTAATCAGCAAAAACAACTGCTATTTCTCGTTCGACATTGAGCGAAAGAGCTAAATCATCTGAAGTTCTCATTAAAATAAATTCGTATTTACTATTATTAATACTAATAGGTTTATTTGATCTTGTCACATAAAAATATTCTGAAAATCGTTCAATTACTCTAGACGTCGCATACGAGTACAGTGAGAAATCAAAATTTCCGTTAATTCCAGGTCGCGTTACCATTTGTCGCTCCTTAACCCAAGTGAGGCCGCCTTCAGAATTCGAAAGACAGAGGCTGTTCAAAGTCGACCAAATAACCTCGCACTGAGCTAATTTGACATGTTAAAGGTACATCTGATGCAACGATATCGCCATCGAATTCTGTTCAGGCATGCAGATCCTAATAAGGGTTTTCCAGGTTCATTTCTCCTTAAAGTTTCGCGCTGATTTTGAAATGGGAATAATCCGATAGCCTTTCATTCCCCCCGTCCCAACGCCCGCAATGCTTCCCCCAGCGTCGTTTCGACGGTGGCGGCGTCTCCCAGGGCGGATGCGGCTTCGGACGCGGCGGTCCAGGCCTCGGCGCGGCCATAACCCAGGTTGACCAGGGCGGAGGTCGCATCGTCCACCACACCGCCCGCCAGTCCGGCGCTGGTCGCGGCCGGCACATCGGGCAGCGCCACTCCGGCCGGGCTCGCCACCGGCAGGGCGCCCAAGCGCGCGGCCTTATCCTTCAGCTCCGCCACGATGCGCCCGGCCAGCTTCGGCCCCACCCCCGCCGCGCGGGTCAGCATGGCCTTGTCCTGCGCGGCCAAGACACGGCCCATCTGCTCCGCCGGCACCACGGACAGGATCGCCAGCGCGACCTTGGCCCCGACCCCCTGCACGGTGGACAGCAGGCGGAAGCAGTCCCGCTCCAGGGCATCAATGAAGCCATACAGGTGGATGTGGTCCTCGCGCACCTGGGTTTCGACCACCAGGGCGACCTCGCCGCCGGGCGCGGGCAGGCGCGCCAGCGTCCGCCCGGAGCAGAACACCAGATAGCCGACGCCGTGCACGTCCAGGACCAGCCCGTCCTCCCCGGCCTCCAGCACGATGCCGCGCAGGGCCGCGATCATCGGGTGGTTCCCGCAAGGAGCGCCCGCTGGCTGGCCCGCAGGTGCGCATGACAGATGGCGACGGCGAGCGCATCGGCCGCGTCCGCCCGCGCCGGGTCGGCTCCGGGTAGCAGTGTGCGCACCATCAGTTCGACCTGGGCCTTCTCGGCATGGCCGCGCCCGACCACGGCCTTCTTGATGGCGTTCGGGGTGTATTCCGCCACCGGCAGGCCGCAGCGCGCCGGAGCGAGCATCACGACGCCGCGCGCCTGCCCCAGCTTCAGGGTGCTGACCGGGTTGCGGTTGACGAAGGTTTCCTCCACCGCCGCCTCGGCCGGGGCGAACTGGTCGATGACCGCCATCACGCCGTCGTGGAGCTGCGCCAGCCGCGCGGCCAGCGAGTCCCGCTCGTCGCTGGTCACGACGCCGTCGGCGATGTGGGACAGGCGGTTGCCCGCCGCCTCCACGATGCCCCAGCCCGTGACCCGCAGGCCCGGATCCAGCCCCAGGATGCGCATGCTCCGTCCCTCACGGCCGAGCGGTCGGGACCCCTCGGGGATCGTCGTCCTGCCTACGCGCTCAGCTTCTGCATGATCTCGTCGGCCATCTCATAGTTCGCCGCGACCCGCTGAACGTCGTCGTTGTCGTCCAGCACGTCCAGGAACTTCAGCAGCGTCTGGGCGGCGGACTCATCGACGGGAATGGTGTTCATCGGGCGCCAGTCCAGACGGGCCGTCTCCGGCTCGCCCTTGGCGGCCGTCAGGGCCTCGCGCACGGCGTTCAGGTCGTCCGGCTGGCAATAGATGTCGTGCCCGCCGCCCTCTTCGCTCATGTCGCTGACGACGTCATCGGCGCCCGCTTCGATGGCCGCTTCCAGCATGGCGTCGGGATCGCCGGCCTCGGCCGGGTAGCGGACATAGCCGACCCGTTCGAAGTTGAACGCGACCGAGTTGGTCTCGCCCATGGTCCCGCCGTGCTTGTTGAAGGCGGCGCGGACCTCGGCGGCGGTGCGGTTGCGGTTGTCCGACAGGCACTCGACGATGACCGCCACGTTGCCGGGACCATAGCCTTCATAGCGCAACTCCTCCAGCGTGTCGGCATCGGCGGACGAGGTGGCCTTGGCCATCGCCCGCTCGATGTTGTCCTTGGGCATGGAGGCTTGCTTGGCGGCGGAAATGGCGGCGCGCAGGCGCGGGTTGGCGTCCGGATCCGGCGAGCCCGTCTTGCAGGAGACCGTGATCTCGCGTGCCAGCTTGGTGAACAGCTTGGCGCGCTTCGCGTCCTGACCGCCCTTGCGGTACATGATGTTCTTGAACTGGGAATGACCGGCCATGGTCGTTCTGGGCCCCTGTTGATCGTGCATGACGTGGAATGGTCCCCGACTTACACCAGTTGCCCGCGCGTTACCAGACTCACACCTCCCGACACAGGTGAATGGGGTCCCCAGGCGGACGCGCGGGCGGTGGGGTGCCATCGTGTCCGGGGATGCGATCGCCGAATGAGGGTGCGGGCCCCTTGGCGGTTAAGACATGGCCCTGGAATCCGGAAGCATTCGCATAAAATAATTTTGAATTAAGGCCGTCCGGATGAATCCAAGCGTGGCGCTGGCCATCCTTTCCCAAGCCTTCAGAGTGATGCTATCGTTAAAAGACCGGGTGGACACACGGAATGCGGTGGGCCACACTCCGGAATCCTGGCCCCTATCGCGCCCGGACCGGCCACGCGGAGAGCCCCTATGCCCCGGATTTTTTCGTCCCTCCGCATCGCCATCGTTCTGCCGGTGCTGATCGTCCTGGTCGCTCTTCTGGCCGCCGGTGTGACAGGTACGCTGGCCTACGATTATGCGGAGCACGCTCTGACGGAGCAGGCGCAAGACAAGCTGACCGTGCTTCGCATCGGCCGTGCCACCGCCCTGGCAGACTACCTGGAGGACGTTGACGGCGATTTGTACATCGTGTCCCACAGCGACATGGCGGCGCGGGCGCTGAAGGACTTCGGCCTGGGGTACGACGCGGCCCGGCGCAACGCGCCCGGCAACGATGTGACCGCGGCCCTGCAAAGGATTTACATCACCGACAATCCTCACCCGGACGGGGAGAAGCAGCGTCTGGACGCGGGACCGGACGGTCTGTGGTACGACGAGCAACACGCGGTGTATCACCCCTGGTTCCGCGCGCTGCAGGAGCAGCGGGGCTATTACGACATCTTCCTGATCTCGCCCGACGGGGACGTGATCTACACCGTGTTCAAGGAATTGGACTTCGCCACCAACCTGAAGACCGGGGCCTGGGCCGACTCCGGACTGGGTACGGTGTTCCGGGACATCGCCAACAATCCGGATCCGAACACCGTGGCGTTCGTTGACTTCGAGCCGTACGGCCCCTCGGCGGGGGCGCCGGCCAGTTTCATCGCGCGCGCGGTGTTCGACGAGCGGGGGCGCTATGCCGGCGTGCTGGCCTATCAGATGCCGATTGGCCGCCTCGACCACATCATGCAGGTGTCCGCGGGCATGGGAGAGACCGGCGAGGCGTACCTGGTCGGGTCGGATCTGTTGATGCGCAGTGATTCCCGCTTCAGCGACACGACCACGATCCTGAAAATCCTGGTGGAAACCGATGCCGCGCGGGCCGCCATGGCCGGGGACGAGGGCGTGATGCAGATCCGCGACTATCGGGATGTGCCGGTGATCTCGGCCTACGGGCATGTGGATTTTCATGGCGTGCGCTGGGGCGTTCTCGCGGAGGCGGATGTCGCGGAGGTGCTCGGTCCGGTCGAAGATATGAGACACTTCATGGGTATCGCCGCGGTGGCGGTCGTGGTCGTGGTCGGCATCCTCGGGGTGGTCTTCGCGCGCACCATTACGCGGCCGCTGGCGTCCATGACCGCCGCCATGGACCGGCTTGCGCACGGCGACCTGTCGGGGGCGATCCCGGCCCGGGAGCGTACGGACGAACTGGGCGACATGGCGGACGCGATGGAGGTCTTCCAGTCCCACTTCCAGGCCATGGAGACGATGAAGGCGGACCAGGAGCGCGAACGCGCGGCGGCGGCGGCGGCCCGACGCGCCGACCTGATGGCGATGGCGGATCGGTTCGAACAGGACGTCTCCGGGGTCGTGACCGCCGTAACGGCGTCGGCGCGGGAGATGGAGCAGGCCGCCAACGCCCTGACCGGCAGCGCCGACCACACCACCGATCAGGCCGCGACCGTGGCGAGCGCGGCGGAGCATACGTCGGCGAACGTGAACTCCGTGGCGTCGGCGACCGAGCAGCTTGCCGCCTCGATTTCCGAAATCGCGCGTCAGGTCACGCAGGCCAAGACGACGGCGGACGACGCCATGGCGCAGGCCGAGCGTACCACCGGACAGGTGCGCGCGCTCGACGAAGCCGCCGGTCACATCGGGCAGGTGATCGGTCTGATCACCGACATCGCTAGCCAGACCAACCTGCTCGCCCTGAATGCGTCCATCGAGGCGGCTCGCGCCGGCGAGGCCGGCCGGGGCTTCGCCATCGTCGCCAACGAGGTCAAGGTTCTGGCCAGTCAGACCGCGCGCGCCACGGAAGAAATCGGGCGCCACATCGGCGCGGTGCAGGCGAACACCGAAAAGACCGTCGCCGCCATCAGCCAGTTCGCCGAGACGGTGGGCCGTATCGGCGAGGTGTCTGCCGCCGTGGCGGCGGCCGTGGAGCAGCAGACGGCCGCCGTCAGCGAAGTCAGCCGCAACACGGCGGAGGCCGCCAATGGCACGCAGGCGGTCAGCGCGTCCATCGGCGCCGTCACCGGGTCTGCGGAGGACGCCGGCCGTGCCGCGCGCGCGGTGCATACGGCGGCCAGCGATCTTAACCAGCGTGCCGCCGATCTGTCCGCGACGGTGGCCCGGTTCCTGTCCGGTGTCCGCGCGGGCTGAGCGTCCGTCCAGGGGGAGGCGATGAGGTGCCCTCTCGAAGGCGGGCTCCTGACGCTGGCGCACCACGGTTTCATCACGGGACTCTGAGGCGCCCCATGGATCCCCTCGAATGGCCCGAGAACGACGCGGCGACGGCGGAGCGAGACCGGTTCGATGCGTGCGTGATGGTGCTGTTGGGCGAGGCCGCCCCTGATGGCGGCTATGTGGTCTTCGTCCCGTTTCCGGGGCCGGCGCCCTCGGATCCGGACTGGGAGCGTGTCCCGGCGGACGGCGGGCTCGATGTCGTGCCAATGGCGCGGCGTGGGGTCGCGTGGGTGTGCCCGCTGCGTCAGGCTGCCGCGGCCTTGCGCCCGGTCTTCGTCGCGCGGACTGAGCAGCTTTCGATCCTGAGTTTTCGCTCACGGCCAACGGCCGCCGCGATCGATGCCGCCCTCCGATCCGAGGACGGCCGCCCGGCGGACCGGCTGCTGTTCTTCGACGATGGAGAGTTGATGGAGGTTCGGTCCGGCTGCCCCGAGGGCTGAGACCGATCACGTCCAGAGGCGGCGGAGGCAGGAGACAGGGGAACGAACTCGCCCGCTCCCCCGCCGATCCTTAAATAAAGGAAGGGTCCCGGCGGACGCCTCCGCCCGCCGGGACTTCCGTAGGCGCTTTATCGCCACATCGCGCGGACGCGGTCGTACTCCGCCTTGGTGTCCTCGCTGGCGGGCTTGCCGAACAGCGAGACCAGGATCGCGACCAGGCCGCAAACGATGAAGCCGGGCAGGATTTCATAGACGTCGAACAGGCCGCCGGTCTGCGCCTTCCAGACCACCACCGTCACGGCGCCGGCGATCATGCCGAACAGGGCGCCGTTGCGGCTGAGGCCCCGCCACAGCAGGCTAAGAAGCACGATGGGACCGAAGGCGGCGCCGAAGCCGGCCCAGGCGTAGGACACCAGCGACAGCACGGAGCTTTCGCGGTCGGTGGCCAGCAGCGTGGCGATGACGGCAATGATGAGCACCGACAGGCGACCCACCCAGACCAGTTCCTTGTCCGAGGCCTCCTTGCGCAGGATCTGCTTGTAGAAGTCCTCGGTGATCGCCGAGGAGGACACCAGCAACTGGCTGTCGATGGTCGACATCACGGCGGCCAGGATCGCGGCCAGCAGGATTCCCGACACCAGCGGGTGGAACAGAACCTGCGTCAGCAGAATGAAGACCTTCTCGGGATCCTCGATCTGCTCCGGTCCGAAGTAGGCGATGCCGATGAAACCGGTGAAGATCGCACCAAACAGGCCGGCCACCATCCAGCCCATGCCGATCAGGCGCGCGGTGGGAATGTCGCGCAGGCTGCGGATGGCCATGAACCGGGCCAGGATGTGCGGCTGCCCGAAGTAACCCAGGCCCCAGGCCGCCAGCGAGATGATCCCCAGCAGCGTCATATCGTGGAAGGCATCCAGGAAATTCGCGTCCTTCTCGGCCACGGCCGCAGTCACGTCGTCCCAGGATCCGACCGCCATCAGGGTGACGATGGGCACGATGATGAGCGCCAGGAACATCAAAATGCCTTGGATGAAGTCGGTCCACGACACCGCCAGGAACCCGCCCAGGAAGGTGTAGCAGATGATGACCCCGGCCCCGATCCACAGCGCCGTGGCATAGGGCAGGCCGAAGGTCGCCTCGAACAGCTTGGCGCCGGCGACCAGACCGGAGGAGGTGTAAAAGGTGAAGAACAGCAGAATGACAACCGCTGACAGCACGCGCAGCAAGCGGGTGTCATCGGCGAACCGGTTTTCCAGGAAGTCCGGCAGCGTCAGCGCGTTGTTGGCCTGCTCGGTGTACACGCGCAGGCGCGGCGCCACGAGCTGCCAGTTCAGATAGGCGCCGATCGCCAGCCCGATGGCGATCCAGATCTGGTTCATACCGGCGGCGAACAGGGCGCCGGGTAGCCCCAGCAGCAGCCAGCCGGACATGTCCGAAGCGCCCGCTGATAGCGCGGTGACGCCGGGGCCGAGCGAGCGGCCGCCGAGGATGTAGTCGGACAGGTTATCGGTGACCCGGTAGGCAATGACGCCAATCGCGATCATGCCGAGCAGATAAATAATAAATGTAATTGTTGTCGCATCCATGGCATTAGCCCTCCTTGTGCTTGCCGCTCACCGCATGGATGAGCCACGACAAAAAGGAGAGCAGCACCACGAGGGGCATGGGGATCAACAACCAGTACCAGGTTTCCGGTGTGAGGGTCGCGTCCATTGGGCACTCTTTCACGTTTAGGGGGGATGCGCATTCTGCCGGGAGGCTCAGACAGCGTCCTATTTCTGCCTAATCAAGAGGCTATCGCCGACCTGTGCACAGACCATAAGCACGATGTGTACCAAGGCGGGCGGCAGACGGTCTACCCATACTTCCGCGCCGAAACCGGTCGATCCACCCTTTTTTTACGCAAAATTATACGCCTTCCGCGTGGGCGCGCCCTGCGCACGATCTGGGATATTTGGGCGGACGGTGTCACGCCCCTCCGCCGACCGTGGTGACGCCCGGCACGTACACCTGGCGTTCGACCCTTTGCAGCACTTCCGCAGCCAGGGCGGTGAGCACCAGATACACCACCGCCACCAGTAGGAAGACGTCGAAGAACTCGAACGTGCGGTAGCCGACGCGGACGGGCTGGCGCGGTGGATCGACGATCGCCAGGGCCGCAAAAATCTCTACTTCACCGCGAACCCGACCCACGGCCGGTCGATCAAGAAGCCGAGCAAGGATGACATCGCCGCGTCCGCCTTCCTGTGGGTGGATCTGGACCCGGCTCACGCCGTCGAGGCGCAACCGGATGGCCTCCGCCGCGAGCGTGAACGGCTGGAACGGCAGGCGCGGCGGATCACCACCGACAGCCCGGCACCGCCCGCCTTCGTCATCGATTCAGGCAACGGCTTCAACATCCTGTGGCGTCGCGCCGATAGCCACAAAGTGGACGGCAAGGACGGTGCCGCGACCCTTCGCGCCGAAGAGCTTGGGCAGCTTCTGGAACTGCGGCTCGGCGCCGACAAGGTAGGGAACGTGGACCGCATCTTGCGCCTGCCCGGCACAATCATGCCCGAGCGTCCGATGGGTGCAGTCTTTCGCGGACGAACGGTGCGGGCGGCTGAGTGTGGTCTATCAGGCCGCGAACGTCCTGTTTCTGGGGTCGCACCTGATCGCGTTCTACACCCTCGACGGCGAGACCTATCACGAGATGCTGTTGACGGCCCATCGCAAGGCGGGCCAGCGGCCGCTAGAGCAAATCCCGAGCGATCTGGAACAGATCGCGACGACTATTTGCTTCAATATCAAAAAGTTAGAGCATTTTGCGTGATCCCGATGTCACGCAAAATGCTCTAAATCATGCCGCTACGGACGCCTGTCCGGTGTGCCAAACCGGTGCCGATTTGTGCCAAATCCGCCGTCGCGCGACACCCAGGACGGCGTCCGAAACTTCCTATAGCCTTGCTGAAAAGCAACAAGGGGCTAGCCCGTCTAGGCTAACCCCTTGATTTCATTGGTGGAGCCGAGGGGAATCGAACCCCTGACCTCAGCAGTGCGATTGCTGCGCTCTCCCAACTGAGCTACGGCCCCTTAGCGAGCCCGCCGATGTGTCGGGCGCCGCGAAGAGACGGGAACATGCTGTGACGTCCGCCCAAAGTCAAGCCTCGAATGTCACCGCGACCGTGGTGCCGCGCGTGCTCGCTCAAAACGGCGTCATAAGCCGGTCCAGGTAGTTCTTTTCCGGCTCCGGGCGATCGGGTTCGTTCGCCCGCCGACGCAGTTCCCGCAGGATCTCGTGGGCGCGGCGCGTGTCCGGCTCCGAGGGCACATCGACGGAGTCATCCGTGCCGGAGCCGGCCGGCCGGTTGAACGGATCGCGGCCCGGTCCCGGCCGGAACCCTGGGCCCATCGGCCCGGGGCGCCCCGGGCCGCCCGGCATGAACCCGAACAGGCCACCGGGCCCACCCGGCCCCATCATCTGGCCCATGGCCTGTCCCTGCCCCTGGGTGAGGGCGTCGAGGGCGCGCCCCTGGGCCCGCGCCGCAGCGCCGGTATCGCCCTGGCCGAGCGCCTCTTCGGCCTCCCGCATTGCGATGTCGGCCTGCCCCAGCGCCTCGGGCACCTGACCGGTCATCTCGCCCAGGTCGCCCATCATCTGTTCGAGGGCCTCGCGCAGGGCGCGCTGCCGTTCCTCCAACGCGCGCGCGGCCTCGGAGGGCGGTGTTGGCGGCGTCGGCGTCCGATCCGCGCCGAACTGCCGCTCCAGCCACTCCTGGGCCGATTCCCCAGGGCGGGGGCCGTCTGGGATCGGCAGGACGTCCGGCGGGGTGCGGTCGGCCGCGCCGGGACCGGTGCGGAACGTCTCGTCCAGGAGGGCCTGCTGCCGTTGGACGAGGTCCTGCAGCCGCCGCATGATCTCCGTGGCCTCCGCGATGGCCTGCATTTCAGCGGCGGTCGGCGGTCGGGCCGATTCAAGCTGGCGCAGCATGGACTCCAACTGGTCGAGCATGGCGCGGGCCGCCTCGTCCGCGCCCAGGTCGTTCAGTTCGGAGAGGCGGTCCATCAGGCGGTCGATGTCTTGCGGGCTGAACGGTTCCATACCATCCGGCATCGGCAAGGCCATCGGCGGCAGGGTGGCCAGCGGCATGCTCTCGGCCAGTTCGCGCATCAGCCGGTCGAGGGCCTCGCGCAGGTCGGCCAGCCGTTCCTGGATCTCCGCCCGGGGGGCGTCCCTCTCCAACGAGTCGCGCAGGGCCTCTCGCGCCTGCTCGACATCGTGGCGGGCGAGCGTCAGGGTGCCATCCTCCAGCGCCAGGGCGATGGACCAGAGTAGGTCGAGGTCCGCCGCCTGCGCCATCCCCTCCGGGTCGAGCGCAAGGCGGGCCGCGGCGGCCGAGAGACCCAGGTCAATCGCCAGCCGGTCTTCATAGGCGGTCCGGTCGGCGGCCAGCGCCGCCAGCCCGTTGGCCACGGCGCGGGCCCGGTCGGGCCGGGTGACGAGAACCCGACGCAGGTCGGCGACCGCCTGTGCCACAGGATGGTCGAACCGCCGATCCGGCAGAATCAGGCTGATCGTCTCGCTCTCGCCGGTCTGGCCGGCGGCGTCCGTCGCCTTCAGTTGGATCGTGACCGGGGTGCCGGCCCAGGGGTGAGCGCTGAGGTCGCGGGTTTCGGTGCGCGCGCCATCCACCGCGTCGGCATCGGCGGAGCGGTCCGTCATGGCACGCGGCGTCGCCACGGGCGGGGTCAGCGCCACGTCGATGGGATCGCCCAGCGCCTGCCCGCCGGTCGGCCGGATCGCCGCCACAAGGTCCGTCACCCCGTGATCGTCCGTCGCTCGGTACTCCAGGCGGAGGTGGCCGCGCGAATCGCTTTCGGGCAGCGCCCGCCACGCCACGCGGGGCGGGCGGTCCGGCGCTACGGCCATGGGGCGGTCGATCAGCGTGGTTCCGTCCTGGGTCAGGCGAAGCTGGGTACCGCTTGTGACCGCCTGCTCCCGGCGCTGCCCGCCCTCGCCGGTGGGGTCCAGGGGGGCGGGCGCGTGGTCGGAACCGAAGCTAAGGGTGGCCGGCCCGGAGCCGCCGCGCACCAGGGCGAGGACCGTACTGCCCGCCGGCACGGTCAGGGGGGTGGCGCTGACGGGTGCGCGGGCATCGGATCCCGACGCTCCGGCGGCGACGGCCTCAGAGGATGGGTCCGACGTGGTCTCGATATAGACCGGCGCCCGGCCGGTGTAGGTCGGCGGCGTGATCCAGAGCTGGGCCACGGCGGACGGGATTGAGGGGCCCAGGCGCGGGCTCAGGGCGGCGGCCAGGCGCGCCAGGGGATCGGGGGCGGCCGCCATCAGGGCGGCAAACAGCAGGACCAGGGGCACGATCCGCAACGCGCGCGGGTCCGGGCCGGCGAGGCGGGGGTCGGGCAAGCGCGGACGCAGGGCGCGGGCGCGCGCGGTCATGGTAGCCTGATGACGCCGCCACAGGGCGCGCGACAGGCTGTCGTCCGCGCCCAGACCGAGCCGATCCCCGGCCGCCGTCAGCGGGCGATGGGCCTGACCGGGGCCGCCTTCCAGCCGCCGTACGGCCTCGGCCCGGGTGGGCCGCCGCCAGCGTCGCCCCCCGCGCACGGCGGCGCCCACGATAAGGCTGGCGCCGAGGATGAGGACGCCGAGGTGCAGCCATCCGGGAAGGTGGGGCAGGAGGCCGGAGAGCATGAGTGCCAAGGCGCACCCGGTCAGCGCGAGGGCTGGCCACGCCACCCGCGCCAGCCGCTCCAGCGCCAGCGCCACCCAAGAGAGAGCGATCCAGGGCGGAGCAGCAATCCCGCGTGGGGCGTCCGCCGATGACACTCGAGCAGCACCCGTTGCGCGTCCGGTCCGGCGAGGGGCGCGCGGTTCGGCTGAGGGGGCCTGCTCCGGAATCGCGCGACTCGAACGACCATCCGGCGCGGCCCCACGCGAGGGGAGTTCGTTGGTCATCCGGGTCATATGGCGCCGGTCCGAACCCGAGTCCATGGGCGTCCCCGCGACATTTTTCAGGGGTGGCGGCGCGGAGCCGGGGGGGCGTCAAGCCCCCGTGGGGCGTGGCGGGGCGATCGGATCCGCGATGGCAAATCGGTCACGCCGCCGCCCTCCCGTGCTCCCCGATCGCGGCCGACATTTCGTCATATGGTGCCACACTTGGGTTGCGGTTCAAGATGTAGTGCCCCTGTCATGGTGCTGAAGCATGTTCCTGTTTCGGCCCCATTGCCTGACGCCGACGCCCCGGGTACTCTTTGCGCACTACCGCAGGAAGCGAAGAGGAAGGGAAACAGCGTGCAACGCCACGGCTGAAGCGTGACAGTTGTGCGTTTGATGTCCGGGGAGGGAATAATGGCGCCCAACGCTAAGAATTTCTTTGGCGTTTTGCAGAGTGGCCTAATCGATATTATGGCCTGATTTTGCGAGCGGCGTCACTGCCGCGCGCTGAGATGGGTTGTATGCTTGGCCTGCATGGGTTCGGCCTTTTTCCTTGATCGCGCGTCCGGCAGCCGGGCATCTTGCGACCTTCGCTCTGGTTCACGAAGGATCGGCGTCTGACATCGGCCCTGAGCGGCCGGGTCAGCGGTGTGTGTGGACGTCGATAGGGCGGGACTCGTCGGGTGTCCCGGGCAGGGTCTTTCCATCGGTTACGGCGTGACGGCGTCGGGCACAGGCTCGCCGCGCGGCACGGCGTTTTGGGGGTTGCGTCAGGAAGGGATGGGAATGGACGCCGCGACGCCGGAACTCGACGTGAAGGACGTGTGGACTCGCGTTCGCCAGCAGCTGAGGCGTGAATTCGGCAGCGCTGCCTATGCGAGCTGGATTCGCCCGATGACCGTGAACGGCGGCACCGACCGGGACATTGCCCTGGGGTTGCCGACCCGGTTCATGCGCGACTGGGTGATGACACACTACGCCGACCGCATCCGGGACCTTTGGATGGGGCTTGATCCGCAGGGACGGACGGTGACCTTCGTGGTGGCTGTCGGTGGGCCCGAGTTGGCCGCCGGCGACACGGCGGACGGCGTGCGCCAACCGGTGTTTGTGGCCGCGAACGCGGACGGTGATGCGGCCGCGCCGGCGGGGCGGCCCGCCGCGTCCGAGCGAGCGACGGCGGAGCGGGCGCCGGCCGCGCCGACCAGTGGGTCCACAGGGGGCGGGGCGACGAGTGGCGCCCTGAGTGGCGCGGCGGGGACCGAGGTGTTTTCGGCGCCGCTGGACCCGCGTTTCACGTTCGAGACCTTCGTGACCGGCAAGCCGAACGAGTTCGCCTACGCGGCCGCCAAGCGGGTCGGGGATTCGGACCACGTGCCGTTTAACCCGCTGTTCCTGTACGGCGGCGTCGGTCTGGGCAAGACCCACCTGATGCACGCCATTGCCCACCAGATTCGCGAGATCCGCCCGGACCGCCGCGTGGCCTATCTGTCGGCCGAGAAGTTCATGTACAGCTTCATCCGGGCGCTGCGCATGCACGACACGATTTCGTTCAAGGAGCAGTTCCGCTCCGTGGACGTGCTGATGATCGACGACGTGCAGTTCATCAGCGGCAAGGATTCCACCCAGGAAGAGTTCTTCCACACCTTCAACGCCCTGGTCGACCAGGGGCGCCAGATCGTGCTGTCCGCCGACAAGTCGCCCAACGACCTGGAGGAGATCGGCAACCGTCTGCGCTCCCGCCTGTCGATGGGACTGGTGGCGGATCTGCACCCCACGACCTATGAGCTGCGGCTGGCCATTCTGGCGTCGAAGGCCGATCAGTTCGGGGTCGAGATTCCGCCCAAGGTTCTGGAGTTCATCGCCCACAAGATCGTGTCCAACGGCCGCGAGGTGGAGGGGGCGCTGACCCGGCTGGTCGCGCACGCCCAGCTTGTCGGGCGGCCGATCACGCTGGAGACGACGCGGGAGGTGCTGCACGACCTGCTGCGGGCGCACGACCGACGCATCACCATCGAGGAAATCCAGAAGAAGGTCGCCGAGCACTACAAGGTCCGTATCGCGGACATGTCTTCGGCCCGTCGGTCGCGGGCGGTGGCGCGGCCCCGTCAGGTGGCGATGTACCTCTCGAAGCAGCTCACCCAGCGGTCCCTGCCCGAGATCGGGCGTAAGTTCGGCGGCCGCGACCACACCACCGTCATGCACGCGGTCAAGAAGATCGAGGACCTGTGCCGCACGGACGCGGCCTTCGCCGAGGACGTGGACCTGTTGCGCCGCATGCTGGAGACCTGAGTGCCCGTCGCCACCCCTTCGGAGGAGGGCGCGTCCCAGCCGGGACCGTGGCCCTTGGTGAGTGTGCTGATGGTCTCGCACGACAGCCAGGCGCTTGCCCGCCGCGCGTTCGATCACCTGGCGGTGCAGGACCGCGACGATTTCGAGGTCATCCTGGTGGAAAACGGTCGGGGCGGGGCGGACTGGGCCTATGCCGAAGCCGAACGCCGCGCCTTCCCCATCACCGTTCTGCACCCGGGCGCGAACCTGGGCTTCGCGGCCGGCAACAACCTCGCGGCGGAATACGCGCGCGGCGGCTGGCTGGCGCTGCTGAACCCCGATGCCTATCCCGATCCGGACTGGCTGTCCGCCCTGCTGGCGGCGGCGGCGCGGCACCCGGCCGGCACTGCGTTCGGCTCGGTGCAACTTGACGCCGGCCATCCGTCGCGGCTGGACGGCATCGGGGACTGCTGGTGCCCGGCGGGCCTCGCGTGGCGCGGCGGGTATCGGGCGCCGGTGGAAACCGCGCCTCCCGCGGACGTCGGCGTGTTCGGCCCCTGCGCGGCGGCCGCGCTGTGGTCGCGGGCGGACTTCGACGCCCTGGGCGGGTTCGAGGCGCGGTTTTTCTGCTACATGGAAGACGTGGACTTGGCTCTGCGGCACCGGCTGCGCGGCGGCCGCTGCGTGACGGTCGCGGCGGCGCGGGTTCGCCACGTCGGCAGCGCCAGCACCGCGCGGCGGCACGCCTTCAACGTCTATCACGACCGCCGCAACGCCCTGTGGACGGTGGTCCGCACCACCCCCGCGGTCTGGTTCTGGCCGCTGGTGCCGCTTCAGATCGCCGCGCACGCCCTGATGCTGGCGCGCGCGGCCCGGCACGGGCTGTTCCGGGATGCGTTTCGGGGCTTGCGCGATGGTCTGGCGGGACTCGGTGGCCCCACCGGGGTGTGGGCGCAACGCCAGCGGATCCAGGCGGAGCGCACGGTCTCATTGCGCAATTTGGCCCGGGCTCTCACATGGTCGCCGCTCGCGCTGCTGACCCGGCGGGCGCGCAGTTGGGACCCCGCCCGCGAGGCGCCGCGCGCGCCGGGCGGCGAGGCCGGCCGGGCCTCTTGAACCCCGGCGCCGGGCGTGCCATTCCCTGCCGTCATGACCCTGCATCTCATTAAGCTCTGCGTCGGGATCGAAACGCCCGACGACCTCCGCGCGCTTCAGCACGGCCGCCGGATGGCGGTGGGCGACGCGCTGGTGCACACCACCCGGATGATGCCGCGCCGCGCCAGCGAGGTTCTCACCGACGGCGCGCTGTACTGGGTGATGAAGGGCGCGATCCGGTGCCGCCAGACCATCCTGGACCTGGAGGCGGTGACGGACCCGGAGACCGGGCGCTCCGCCTGCCGCATCCATCTCGACCCCGCCGTTGTCGATACGGAGGCTTGGCCGTGGCGCCCGTTCCAGGGCTGGCGCTATCTGGCGGCCGAGCAGGCGCCGCCCGACCGCCGGACCGTACCGGGGGCGGACGGCGACGATGTCGCGGCCATGCCGGACGAGATGCGCGACGCCTTGCGCGAGATGGGGCTTCTGTAGAGCGGGCTGTTGCGAGGCGAGTGCCCGGAACGCGGCATTGATCCTTCGCGGCGCCGTGCATCGCTCGCGCGTGCTACACTGGTTTTACACTTGATGCCAGCGCCGGGAGCCTCATGAACCTGTTCGCCGTCAGCGACCTGCACCTTGGGCACGCCGAGAATCGGCCGGTGCTGGAGTTCGAGACCGATCACCGCGACGACTGGCTGATCCTGGCCGGGGACGTCGGCGAGAGCCTGACGCATCTGGCCCAGGCGCTCGATGCCCTGGTGCCCCGGTTCGCGCAGGTGCTCTGGGTGCCGGGCAATCACGAACTGTGGACCACCGACGAGGCCGGCGGTCCGCTGGGCGGGGTCGCCAAGTACGAGGCCCTGGTGGCGCTGGCGCGCGGCTATGGCGTGCTGACGCCGGAGGATCCGTATCCGGTCTGGCCTCCGGATGCGGCGGAGGAGGGCGTGGTCCCCAGCTCCGCGGAGGGCTCCGCCATCGGCAAGGGGCCGCGCATTCTGTGCCCGCTGTTCCTGCTGTACGACTACAGCTTCCGCCCGCCGGGTGTGGCCCTGGGCGATGTGCGCGCCTGGGCGGCGGCCGAGCATGCGCTGTGTGCCGATGAGCAGCATCTGTCCCCGGCGCCGTTTCGGGATCGGGTCGCGTGGTGCCAGGACCGAGTCGCCCAGACGGAGGCACGCCTGAGCGCCCTGCCCACAGGAAGCCGGCCGGTGCTTATCAATCACTTTCCAATGCGCAAGGACCTGCTGTTCATTCACCGGGTGCCCCGGCTGGCGCCGTGGTGCGGCACGGTGGCGACGCACGATTGGCACCTGCGCTTCAACGCGCCCGTGGTGGTGACGGGGCACCAGCATGTGCCACGCACGGACTGGCGCGATGGCACCCGGTTCGAGGAGGTCTCGTTGGGCTATCCGCGCGAATGGCGGCGCCGCCATGCGCCCCCCGACCTCGACGATGTGCTGCGGGAGATTTTGCCCGGGCCTCTGGCCTCGCCCTTGCGGACGGCGGCCCGGCGCGGCGACGGGGTGTCCGGCCCCATCACGGTGTCCTGAACCGAGGACGGGCGGGGACCTGTCCCCATAAAAAACGGGCCGGAGGGGAACCCCGGCCCGTTGACCATGCTGCAGCGCACCCGTTCGGGCGCCCTTGATATCCTATGCGGGCGCCGCCGCCGATTCGGGGGCCGCCGAGTCCGTGATGGTCTGGGGAATGGTGTCGCAGAAGTTCTCCAGCCAGGCCAGCGCCCGCTCCGTTTGCGTGATCTCGTGATCCAGCCACTCCTTGAACGGGCCGCCGCGATCACCGTGCGCCGTGCGCATGTCCAGCAGGCGGTTCAGTTCCGTTTCGCGCGCGTCCAGCAGCAGCTCCGCCTGACCGCAGCGATCCTCCGGGGGGAGCAGGTGGAGGAAGCGGAACTTCATCGCGGTGACGAGCTTCGAGAGATCCGAGGAGGACCGCAGATTGGCGGTCATCAGCCGACGGAATTCCTCCCGACCGGCATCGGTGATTTCCAGCGGTGTGCTGTCGTCCAGCGAGGAGCCGTCGGTGGCGCGAATCAGCCCCTCGATCTGCAACAGCTCCATGGAGCTGCCGAGCAGGTCCAGCGACGGGCCGGTGATGCGCGTAATGAAGTCGCGCACCTGTTGGGCCACCTCGGCGTACGTCTGGTTCGCGTCGGCAATGGTCCCCAGCGCGCACAGGCGAACCGTCTCGCGTGGGGTCAGCGTCTTGTCTGCGAACATGGCGGCACCTCGTTGTGTGGGGCGGGACTCATTCCCACCGCGCCGGGCCCCCACGCGCCGTTGACCGCGCTTGTGAGAGACCCCTCCTGCGAAGCCCCCTCCTGCAAAACCCTATGGCTGACCGAGGGATTCGGTTCATCGGAGACGACGACCGTCCCGCGCTCCGTTGTTGTTCTTTGGGTCGTTGCTCTTTTTAAACACCCTAAACCTAACACGAATGATATGGAAATGCTACGCCGCCGGGTCAAGGGGACCCGGCGGCGGCGCTGTTGGTGATTCTGTGTCACAAAGCGGGCGGGGTTACCCCGCCATGCGGCCCAGGCGCAGGCGCAGGGCGTTCAGCTTGATGAAGCCTTCAGCGTCGTGCTGGTCGTAGACCTCGTCCGCCTCGAAGGTGACGTGGTCCATGCTGTACAGGCTGACCGGCGCCTTTCGGCCGACCACGATCACATTGCCCTTGTACAGCTTCAGGCGGGCGGTGCCGGTGACACGCTCCTGGGTCTTGTCGATCAGGGCCTGCAGGGCCTCGCGCTCCGGCGCGAACCAGAAGCCGTTGTAGATCAGCGTGGCGTAGCGCGGCATCAGCTCGTCGCGCAGGTGCATGGCCTCGCGGTCCAGGGTGATCGACTCGACCGCCCGGTGCGCCGCCAGCAGCAGGGTGCCCCCCGGAGTTTCATAGACGCCGCGCGACTTCATGCCCACGAAGCGATTCTCGACCAGATCGACGCGGCCGCAGCCGTGCTTGCCGCCCAGCGCGTTCAGGCGGCGGAGCAGGGCACCCGGGGTCAGGCGCTCGCCGTTGATGGCGACGGCATCGCCCTTCTCAAACTCGATCTCGACGTATTCCGGCGTGTCCGGCGCGGCCTCGGGGGCGACGGACAGGCGGAACATGTCCTCGTCCGGCTCCGTCCAGGGATCCTCCAGCGCCTTGCCCTCATAGGAGATGTGCAGAAGGTTGGCGTCCATGGAGTAGGGGGACTCGCCGCGCTTGTCCTTCGGCACCGGGATCTGGTGCGCCTCGGCGTAGGCGATCAGGCTGGCGCGGCTGTTCAGGTCCCACTCGCGCCACGGCGCGATGACCTTCACGTCCGGCTTGAGCGCATAGGCCGTCAGTTCGAAGCGGACCTGATCGTTGCCCTTGCCGGTGGCGCCGTGGCTGATGGCGTCGGCGCCGGTCTCCTCGGCGATCTCGATCAGGCGCTTGGCGATCAGCGGGCGGGCGATGGAGGTGCCGAGCAGGTACACGCCCTCGTACAGCGTGTTGGCGCGGAACATCGGGAACACGAAGTCGCGCACGAACTCCTCGGTCAGGTCCTCGATGTAGATCTCTTTGATCCCCATCATCTCGGCCTTCTTGCGGGCGGGTTCCACCTCCTCGCCCTGGCCGATGTCGGCCGTGAAGGTCACCACCTCGCAGCCGTAGGTGTCCTGAAGCCAGCGCAGGATGATCGACGTGTCCAGGCCGCCCGAATAGGCCAGCACTACTTTCTTTACGTCACCCTTGCCGATGCCCTTGTTCATGCCCTGGTACCCTTATGTCCGCGGATGGTCGGGAAAGGTCGCGAGTATAGGCGAAGTGCTCCGCCGGGCAAGCGTGCACCGACCGGTTCCGGGAACGCGCGCCGGTGCATAAAAAACGTGTACCGCCTTTGGTGTTGCTCGCATTAAGCTGGTCCGGTCTTTCCGTCGCGCCGCGAAGGCCCGCCGTCCATGGTTGCCCGCGTCCACACCGTCGCCTTTTCCGGGATCGAGGTCCTGGACGTGCAGGTTCAGGTCTCCCTGACCGGGGGGCTGCCGGCGTTCACGATTGTCGGCTTGCCGGATAAGGCGGTGGCGGAAAGCCGGGAGCGCGTGCGCGCTGCGCTGACGTCGATCGGCCTCGCCCTGCCGCCCAAGCGCATCATCGTCAATCTGGCGCCCGCCGACCTGCAGAAGGAGGGCAGCCACTACGACCTGCCGGTGGCCTGCGGCGTGCTGACCGCCATGGGCGTGCTGCCCCTGGAGGAGATGGACGGCGTGGTGGTGCTGGGTGAGCTTGGTCTCGACGGTTCAGTGGCGCCGGTGGCCGGCGTGCTGCCGGCGGCGCTGGCGGCGGTGCGGGCGGACAAGGGCCTGATCTGCCCCGGCCCGCAGGGTGGCGAGGCCGCCTGGGCCGGCGACGTGGACGTGCTGGCGCCGACCGGGCTGCTCGACCTCATCAACCATTATAAAGGCACGCAGACCTTGGGCCGGCCCCACCCGGAGGCCCGCGCCGACACGGGCCCGCATCTGGACCTCGCCGACGTGAAGGGGCAGGAGAGCGCGCGCCGGGCTCTGGAGATCGCGGCGGCCGGCGGTCATAACCTGCTGATGGTCGGCCCGCCCGGGGCCGGCAAGTCGATGCTGGCCGCCCGGCTGCCCGGGATCCTGCCGCCGCTGGCGCCCGACGAGGCGCTGGAGGTCTCCATGATCCACTCCGTCGCCGGGCATCTGGCGGAGGGCCGACTGATTACCCAACGGCCGTTCCGCGACCCGCACCATTCGGCCAGCATGCCGGCGCTGGTGGGGGGCGGGCTGCGCGCCCGCCCGGGGGAGATCAGTCTGGCCCATCACGGGGTGCTGTTTCTGGATGAGCTGCCGGAGTTCTCCCGCCCCGCGCTGGAGGCGCTGCGCCAGCCGCTGGAGACCGGACAGGTCAGCATCGCCCGCGCCAACGGCCATGTGACCTATCCAGCGCGGGTGCAACTGGTCGCCGCGATGAACCCGTGCAAGTGCGGCTATCTCGACGACCCGGCCCTGGCGTGCTCCAAGGCGCCCGGCTGCGGCATCGAGTATCGCAACCGGCTGTCGGGGCCGTTGCTCGATCGCATCGACCTGCATGTGACGGTGCCGCCGGTGGATCCCTTCGCGATGGCGCCCGGGGGCGCGGCCGAGCCCAGCGCGCCGGTTGCGGCCCGGGTGCGGGCGGCGCGCGAAGCCCAGGCGGACCGGGCGGGCGGGCGGCGGGAGGCGCGGGTTAACGCGCATCTCGCAGGCGCGGCGCTGGAGCGGGTTGCGGCCCCCGATGCGCCGGGCCATGCGCTGATGGCAGAGGCGGCGGAGCGGCTGCGCCTGTCGGCGCGGGCCTATCACCGGCTGTTGCGGGTGGCGCGCACCCTGGCGGACCTCGACGGCCGGGACGGGGTCGGGCGCGCGCACATTGCGGAGGCCCTGGGGTACCGGTCCACGCCGGTCGCGGGGGCCGGCGCGGCGATGCCGGACGACCCGCGCGGGCGTGTCCGAGGGGCCGGACCCCGGCGCGCGCGGTCTTCGGTGTAGATCGGCGGCCTCGCCGGGGGCCGACCGGACCCGAGAGCGCACGTCGGGACCGACGAGTTCAGACTGGAACTTGTTCAGAAAATCGGGCAAAACAAGAGCCTGGAGCCTTTTCATAAGGTAATATCGCAATCGGTGCGGGCGGTGCGGATCCGATGGAGCGTGCGCCGTCCGACCCATCCGGAGCACAGCGGCGGCCATGGCGCGATCCCCGCACCTGGGTCTGACGGACGGCCGTGGTCAGCGGTCTCGGTGGCCTGCGCGCTGGCCCCGGCACCGACTGTTCGCGCTGGCCGGTCTGGTGGCGGCGCCGGTCGCCGGGGTGGCACTTGCGGCCTGGGTGGTGCCCGGTTCGCCGGTCGTCGCGTCGGCCGCCCAGGATGGCCGGCCGGTCGCCGCGTCCACCACCGTGCCGGATCGCGCGATATCCCCCGTGGCGGCGGCTCCCGTATCGGTCGAGGCATCCTCTCCGGACCAGAGACGCCGCGCGCACATCCTGTTGCGTCAGGCGCAGGGCGAGGTGATTCGCCTGACCGGCGTCCTAAGCAGCGCTCGGCGCGCGCGCACCGCCGCCCCGGACGCCCATCGTCCGGCCTGGGACGCCGCCATCTCCGCCTTGTCCGATGCCCGCGCCCGGCGGGCCGGGATCGTGCGGGATCTGACCGGGGCGGGGGATCGCCTGGACGCGGCGGCGCTCGCGGCGCTGGAGGCCGAGGCGGATGCCGCGCTGACGGCGGCCCGGCGGGGCCAGGCCCTCCTGGCGGTCGCAGAGGCCGGACCCGGCGAAGCCGCCGCCCGGGCCGTGCCCACAGCGCCAGCCGCAACGCCAGCCTTAACGCCAACATCCATGGGGACGGATGCGGCGCGGACCGACAGTCCGCGGGCGCCGACGGAGGCGATCGTTCCGCCCGCGACGTCGCCCGACTCGCTCGCACCCCAGGGCATAGACACCTCGTCGGCGCCGCCCGACTCGCCCCCGCCCGAATCCGCCGCGCCCGGAGTGGTCGCGCCCGAATCCCCTGCCTCCGAATCCCCTGCCTCCGAATCCCCTGCGTCCGAAGCCACCGCCTCCGCGGCATCACCTGCGGCTTCGGCCCCCGTGCGTACGGGGCCCCGGCTGGTGGGGCCGGCCATGGCTCCGCCCCCGATTCCGGCACCGCCCCGGCCCGCAACCACGCCCGCGCCACCGATGCGGCCGGCGTCCGTGCGCGCGGCCACCGCAACCGCCACGGCCATGGTCTCCGCCCGTCCGAACGCGCTGGATCCGTTGCCGCCGGTGGCGCGTCGGGGGACCGCCGTCGACCGGACCGCACCGGTTCCGGCCCCGGTCCCGCCCGGCACAGTGTCGATGGGAAACGCGGAGGGCAGGGGGCCGGTCACCTCGAACGGGCTGGTGGACAACCTCGGCCGGACCCTGCCGTCACCCCCGAGCGTGCTGGTGACGGGTGTGGCGGCGCTGCCCCCGGCCGGGACCGGGCCGTTTCGCGCGGGTGGACCGGCCGACTGGAGCCCCGCGACCGTGCCGGTGCCGCGCCCCCGGGGGGACCCGGCGGTGTCGGTGCACCCGGACTACGCTGGGCCGATTGGCGAGGCGAAGGCGGGGATGGGGGCGGAGATGGGAGCAGAGTCGGCGACAGCGGCCGGGGCCGTGCCGCCGACCCGGCCCCCGGGATCGGACGCCGACACGGCGGCCGCTCCTGCCGCAGCCCCATCGGCTTCTGCTTCCGCGCCGGCCTCGGCGGGGGCACCCGCGCGCCTTCCGCCCGCTCCCGTCCCGTCCGCGCGGCCCGCGCCCCCGGCGCGTACCGTGGTCGCGGTCGCGGTCCCGCCGTCCCCACCGCCGGCCGCCGATTCGTCGCGTCGGGAGGAGACTTTGCGCCCGGCCGAGCTCCAACCTTTCGACGTCGGGCGTCCGGACGGGGCGGCCCCGGGCGATGGCGCGAGCCCCCGGGACGAATTCGCCCGGATCGCCCGGACCGTGGCGGCGCAGCACGACAAGGCGCGCCAGATCCTCGATCAGGTTGACCCGGTGCGCGCGGACCTGCTGCGCCGTCTGGAGGCTCTGCCGGACAGCGACGTGCGCCGCGAGGGCCTGCGCGAGGTGCGGGCCATCATCGAGTCCGCCGAGACCAGCCTGACGGCGGCGGTGCAGAAGTACGGCGCGTTGGCCCGTCAGCTTGATTTCGTGCTGGAGGACGGCGCGCCCACCGATATCGGCTGGACACCCCGCGATGCGGTCCGGCAGGCGATCGCGGCCAGCGCGGACGCCGACCGGGGCGTGGCGGGGCTCCGGCTGTCGATGGCCCGGTTCCAGGCGGTCCTGCAGCGTGGGACGGACGGCCCGTCAGAGTAACGGGGACAGGGCCGTCCTCCCGGCGCGCCCCCTTTTGTGACATGTTTGCGAACGCGGCTCAGGTCGTTGAATCGAAAGGCGGTCTTTCCTAGACTCGCATCGTTCGCCCGCCCGGTTCCGGGCGCGAGGCGCCCCCTGGCCCCGGGGTCGTGCGGCACCCGTCCCCTTTCGGGACCGGTGCACGGTGGGTCTGTCGTCCCGCAAAGGTCCCAGATGTAGTTATCCACACCCCTGTGGATACAATATCTATTGCTTTTGGTCGGCGCCGCGCATACGGTTGGGGTCATCGAGCAACGGGGACACAACATCCTGTGTGACGGTTTCCCGTCACCCGGCCCGATCTTCATGCACACGCCGGTCGGTTCTGGCGCCTTTGTGACGCCTTGGACCGAGCCGCACCGCTGCCACCGATACGGCACCGCCGATCGTTCATCGCCGGACGCGTCTTGTCGCTCCGATGGCCAGAAGACTACAGGGGAACGCGAACCATGCGCATCGACCGCCATTTCACGACCGAGGGTCAGGACCCCTACAGCGCCATCGCCTTCCGGCAGACCGCGAGCGAGATCCGCAATCCGGACGGCTCGATCGTGTTCCGGCAGGCGGACATCGAGGTCCCGGCCGCGTGGTCGCAGGTGGCCTGCGACGTGCTGGCCCAGAAGTACTTCCGCAAGGCCGGCGTGCCGGCGGCGCTGCGCCCGGTGCGGGAGGATGACGTTCCCGAATGGCTGTGGCGGCACGAGGCGGACACCGAGGCGCTCGAAGGCAAGACGAAGGCGGAGCGCACCGGCGGCGAGACCAGCGCCCGGCAGGTGTTCGACCGGCTGGCCGGCACCTGGACCTATTGGGGTTGGAAGGGCGGCTACTTCGATTCGGAGGGCGACGCCCGCGCCTACTTCGACGAAATGCGCCACATGCTGAGCACCCAGATGGGCGCGCCGAACAGCCCGCAGTGGTTCAACACCGGCTTGCACTGGGCCTACGGCATCGACGGGCCGTCCCAGGGCCATTTCTACGTGGACTACAAGACCGGCGAGATGGTCGCGTCCCCGTCCGCCTATGAGCACCCGCAGCCGCACGCCTGCTTCATTCAGTCCGTCAGCGACGATCTGGTGAACGAGGGCGGCATCATGGATCTGTGGGTGCGTGAGGCGCGCCTGTTCAAGTACGGCTCCGGCACCGGCACCAACTTCTCGTCCCTGCGTGGCGAGGGCGAGCCCCTGTCCGGCGGCGGCAAGTCCTCCGGCCTGATGAGCTTCCTGAAGATCGGCGACCGCGCCGCCGGGGCGATCAAGTCCGGCGGCACCACCCGCCGCGCCGCCAAGATGGTGATCTGCGACGTCGACCATCCGGACATCGAGACCTTCATCGGCTGGAAGGTGAAGGAGGAGCAGAAGGTCGCGGCCCTCGTCACCGGCTCCAAGACCCTGGCGCATCACCTGAACGCCGTCCTGGCCGCCTGTCGGGAGTGGGACGGTAAGGCCGATTCGCCGGACCGCCTGGATCCGAAGGTCAACAAGACCCTGAAGAAGGCCGTGGTCGCCGCCCGCAAGGCGCTGGTGCCGGAGAACTCCATCCAGCGCGCGCTGCAGTACGCCCGCCAGGGCTGGGCGTCGCTTGAGATCGACACCTACGACACCGACTGGGATTCGGCGGCCTATCAGACCGTGGCCGGTCAGAACTCCAACAACACCGTGCGCGTGACCAACGACTTCCTGGAGGAGGTCGAGCGCGACGGCGACTGGAACCTGATCCGCCGGCTCGACGGCACCGTGGCCAAGACCATGAAGGCGCGCGCCCTGTGGGATTCGATCTGCGAGGCCGCGTGGTCCTGCGCCGACCCGGGCCTGCAGTTCGACACCACCATCAACGAGTGGCACACCTGCCCGGAGGGCGGCCGCATCAACGCGTCCAACCCGTGCTCGGAGTACATGTTCCTCGACGATACGGCGTGCAATCTGGCGTCCTTGAACCTGATGCAGTTCCGCCGCGCCGATGGCACCTTCGATGTGGACGGGTTCTCCCACGCCACCCGGCTGTGGACCATCGCGCTCGAGATCTCCGTGCTGATGGCGCAGTTCCCGGCCCGCGAGATCGCCGAGCGCTCGTTCGACTACCGCACCCTCGGCCTGGGCTACGCCAACATCGGCGGCCTGCTGATGGCGAGCGGCCTGCCCTATGACAGCGACGCCGGCCGCGCCCTGTGCGGTGCCATCACGTCGCTGATGACCGGTGTGGCCTACGCCACCTCCGCCGAGATGGCCGAGGAACTGGGCGCCTTCGCCAAGCACGCCGAGAACGCCGGCGCCATGCTGCGCGTCATGCGCAACCACCGCCGTGCGGCGCGGGGCGAGGCCACCGGGTACGAGGGTCTGTCCGTGAACCCGGTGCCACTGGACCACGCCGATTGCCCGCAGGCCGATCTGGTGCCCGCCGCCATCGCCGCCTGGGACCAGGCGCTGACGCTGGGTGAGGCCCACGGCTACCGCAACGCCCAGGTCTCCGTGATTGCGCCGACCGGTACGATTGGGCTGGTGATGGACTGCGACACCACCGGGATCGAGCCCGATTTCGCCATCGTGAAGCACAAGAAGCTGGCCGGCGGCGGTTACTTCAAGATCATCAACCGCATGGTGCCGGAGGGCCTGCGCGCCCTGGGCTATGACGAGCCGGCGATCGAGCGCATCGGCCGCTACGCCACCGGGCACGGCACGCTGGAGGGCGCGCCGAAGGGCGAGGGCGCGCTGACCCACGCCGCGCTGCGCGCCAAGGGCTTCAACGACGAGGCGCTGCGCCGGCTGGAGGACGCGCTCGGCACGGCGTTCGACATCCGCTACGCCTTCAACGCCTGGACCCTGGGCGAGGACTTCTGCACCCACATGCTCGGCCTGACGATGGAGCAGATCACCGATCCGGGCTTCGACATGCTGGGCGCGCTCGGGTTCTCCCGCGCTGCCGTGGACGCCGCGAACACGTACGTCTGCGGCGCCATGACGGTCGAGGGCGCGCCGGGCCTGAAGGCGGAGCACCTGCCGGTGTTCGATTGCGCCAACGCCTGCGGCCGCATCGGCAAGCGCTACCTGTCGATGGATGCGCACATCAAGATGATGGCGGCGGCGCAGCCGTTCATCTCCGGCGCCATCTCCAAGACCATCAACATGCCGAACGACGCCGCCATCGGCGACTGTGACCGGGCCTACCGGACCTCGTGGAAGCTGGGCCTGAAGGCCAACGCGCTGTACCGCGACGGCTCCAAGCTGTCGCAGCCGCTGAACGCGCAGGTGTTGGAGGACGAGGATGACGCCGAGGATCTGGCCGAGGCTCCGGCCGCCGAGCGCGCCACCGTGGTCGCGGAGCGCGTCGTCGAGCGGGTGGTGCACCGCCTCCAGCGTCACCGCCTGCCGGATCGCCGCAAGGGCTACACCCAGAAGGCCGTGATCGGTGGCCACAAGGTGTACCTGCGCACCGGCGAGTACGAAGACGGCAGTCTGGGCGAAATCTTCATCGACATGCACAAGGAGGGCGCCGCCTTCCGCTCGTTGATGAACAACTTCGCTATCGCGATTTCCATCGGCCTGCAGTACGGCGTGCCGCTGGAAGAGTTCGTGGAGGCCTTCACCTTCACCCGCTTCGAGCCCAGCGGCATGGTCGAGGGCAACGGCGCGATCAAGATGGCCACGTCGATCCTGGACTACATGTTCCGCGAGATCGCCATTTCCTACCTGGGCCGCAACGACCTCGCCCACGTTCAGCCGGACGACCTGCGGGTGGATGCGCTGGGCAGCGGCAACGACCAGGGTGATTTCGCCGACGACTGGGAAGAGGAGGAAGAACACGCCCTGCCCAGCACGGTGTCGGCCGGCTATGTGCGGTCGAACCTGTACGTCCTGCACGGCCGCAATCATAACCACGGCGCGGCGACCGCGCGCGCGGTCGGGACCGAAACCGCCACCGGTGCGGTCGCGGTCGGCCAGTCGGTGGCCGTGGCCCGGGCCGGCGGCGGTGGCGGCGGCAGCTTCGGGGGGGGCTCCAGCGGTGGCGATACCACCATGGCCCGCATCCGCGAGGCGCGCATGAAGGGCTATGAAGGTGACTCCTGCGGCGAGTGCGGCAACTTCACCCTGGTGCGCAACGGCACCTGCATGAAGTGCGACACCTGCGGCGCCACGAGCGGCTGTTCGTAAGGCGGCGCGGATCTCTCCTCTTGTCCGGTGCCGATGTCCGATTCCCATGGACGTCGGGGCCGGCGGGGCGGAGACTGCGGTTTGCTTTTGAGCCGGATCGGCCCGTGAACGGATGTGTTCCGTTCGCGGGCCTTCGCCGTTTGGCGGCGCCGACTGGGGCGCCGACTGGGGCGCCGGCGGCTATGACGAGACCCGGGACACGCGGATATGTTCGACTACAGCCTTGCCCATTGGGCCGCCTTTCTGTCGGCGGCCGTTCTGCTGAACATCGCCCCGGGGCCGGACATGGCCTTCATCCTGGGGCAGACGGTGCGGGGCGGGGTGCGGCGCGGCTTCGCCGCCATGCTGGGGGTCTGGGTCGGGGTCTTCGGTCATATCACCATGGCCGCGCTGGGCATCTCCGCCCTGCTGGCGGCCTCGGCCGTGGCGTTTTCGATCGTGACCTGGGTTGGCGCCGCCTATCTGATCGGGTTGGGGCTGCGCGCGCTGTGGACGGCGGGCGACAGCCTGCCCGAGGCGACCGCTGGTCCTGCCGAGGACGGGTCACAGGGCCGGGCGTTCCGCACCGGCGTGTTGATCAACCTGCTGAATCCGAAGGTCGCGCTTTTCTTCCTGGCCTTCCTACCCCAGTTCGTGGAGCCCGGCGCCGGCCCGACCTGGGCGCAACTGATGCTGCACGGGGGGCTGATCGTGGCCATCGCGGCCCTGGTGGAGCCGCCGCTGGTTCTGGCCGGCGGCCGCATGACCGCCGCCCTGCGGGGCCGGCGCGCCGTGGTCCGCTGGCTGGATCGGGGGCTTGGCGCCCTGTTCCTCGGTCTGGGCATCCGGCTGGCGACCAGCAGCCGGTAACGGCCCGCCGCGACGCGGGCCATTACCGGCGTGGCGCTTACCGCCCGTAGGTCGCGGTCAGGCTGGCGCTGTCGAGCGCGCCCGCGTTCACGAAGAACCCAACCATGGCGCCCGGCGCGTTTTCGTCCAGCGGTAGGGATTCGTCCGGCATCGCATAGACGGTGAAGATATAGCGGTGCGGGTCGTCGCCTTCCGGCGGGCAGGCGCCGCCGAAGCCGCTGGTGGCGTAGTCCGTGCGGCCCTGAACGGCGCCCTCGGGCAGCGGGGCCTCGCCGCTGCCCGCGCCCTTCGGCAAGGAGGTCGTGTCGGCCGGGATGTTGAACACCGTCCAGTGCCACCAGCCGGAGCCCGTCGGCGCGTCCGGATCGTAGGCCGTGACGACGTAGCTCTGGGTGCCCTCCGGCGCGCCGGACCAGGACAGCGACGGCGACAGGTTGGCGCCGGTGCAGCCAAACCCGTCGTAGACGTGGGCGTCGGCCAGGGTGCCGCCGTCCGTCATGTCGTCGGAGGACAGCGTCATCTCGGCGTGGGCGGCGCCGATCAGGATCAGGCTCGCCAGCGCGGCGGCACACGGAAGCATCGGGCGCATGCGTGGTCTCCTTTCGATCATGGGGTCGATCATGGGGTCGATGAGAGAGAGGCGAGGGGGCGGACACGCAAAAGCATCCGGCGTGACGTGAGCCGTCATCGCCAACGCATCCTATCATCGAACATCCACGCTATGGCAACGGCACGCAAGCCTGGGCCCGAACGGAATAGGGGCGGACCTGTGTCCGACCCGCATCACGACGCGGCGTAGGGCCTTGACCATCCTGAGATCGGATCACGGCCGGTGGGGCTCATACCGTTTCGAGCGCGCCGAACAGGTCGTCCTCGTGGGCCGGCGGGCTGTCGCCGCTCGGGCTGTCGTCCAAGGGCAAACCGCCGTCGTCGGGCTCCGGCCCGCCGACGTCCAGATCATCGAGCGAGTCCGCCGGCCCACCCGCAGGCGCCGGGTCGTCGATGGCGCTGATCCAGTCGCCGGAGGCAAGGCCGTCGTCGCCCTCCGTGAGCAGGAACAGGTCGTCGGCACCATCCTCGAGTCCGTCGTCCAGTCCATCCCCTGGGCCATCCAACGGATCGCCGTCGAACTCGGCACCGTCGATTGGGGGGCTGTCCTCGGAGGCATCGCCGTCCATTGCGCTGGCGTCCATCGCGCCGGGATCGGGATCGTCGCTGGCGGTATCACCGTCCGGGGTTTCTTCGTCCCCCGTCGCGTCGTCCCCCGTCGGGTCGTCCTCAAGACGGGTGTCCTCGTCCTCTCCGGTCGCGCTGCCGTCGTCCGAGGCCGCCTCGTCCCCGGCCAGGGCCATGGCGGACAACGCCTCCGGCCCGTCCGCGCCGTCGCCGGCCGTCGCCTCCCCGTCGGTTCCCCCGTCCTCCGGCGCATCGAGCAGGATGTCCGAGGGGTTCGGGTCGTCCGTGACCCGCACCGTGGCGCGCGAAGTCGCCGAGGCCTCGCCATCGCTGACCGTGAAGTCGATGGCGCGGTCCCCCAGCTCCGGATCGGTGCCGCTGTTCTGAAGCTTCACGCGGCTCAGCAGATCGGTGTAGGTCGCCTGATCGGCGTCGCCCGAGAACCGCAGCGCATAGCCGGTGTCGTCCTGCACCACCTCGACGCGGACGCCGGTGTCGCCGATGAACCCGTCCGCGTCGATGGTCACGCCGTTGATCTGCAACTCGTCGCCGGGCTGCATGCCCTCGCTCAGCCGCGCCTCGGCACTGGCGAGCAGCGGGCTGTCGATGTCTTCGATCTGGATGCCCGGGGCAACGGCGGTCGGCACGAGCTGGCGGGCGTTGTCGCTACCCACATTGACCGTGAACACGATGTCGTTGAAGTCGTGGTCACCGAGGCCGCTCTGGTCCTCGAACCCGACCATCAGGCTGTCGCCGTCATCGGTCACGCCACTGATGGCATGTTGCCGCCCGTCCGGATTCAGGCCCGTGGTGTCGCCGACCGCCGCGGAATGATAGATGCCGCCGTTGGACGACACGGTGTGCACTTCGCCGTCATCGTCGATGAACACCAGCTTCGGGGTCGCGGTATCGACGGTGGCCGGGTTGCCGTCGTCGTCCACGAAGGCGAGGCGGCCGCCCTGATTGGTCGACGCATCGTCCCAGAAGTTCGCGCTCTTGTTCCGGTTATGGCCGTCGGCGACCAGGAAAAAGCCCAGGGTCTTCCCGGCGAAGCCGTCGTCCGGCGCGGTCAGGGTCACCGTCTGGGTGCCCGCCTTCTCGATCACCGAGTCGGTGGCGTCGCCGTAGATGAACTGGGGATCGGAGATGCTGCCGTCCTCGCCGACGGTGTACCAGCCCAGGGCGTTGTGGTAGCCGGCACCCTCACTGACGAACGTGACGCTGACGTCGTAGTCGTGCTGCAATGTCATGTTGTCTGGATCGACGCCGTTGACCTTGGACGGATCCAGGCGGTGGTTCTCCGACAGGTCGGGGAAGCGGGCCTCGGTCTCGAAATTGTGCTTGTAGACCAGGTCGTTGACGTTGGTGACACGGATGATGTTCGCCAGCCCGCTGATGACCGGTCCGTCGTTCACCGGCGTGACGTCCACCGTCATCGTCTGGGTGGCGGTCGCGGTGTCGCCGGACAGCTCGGTGCTGGTGGCCTCGACCGTCAGATCGAACGATCCGTTCCAATTCTCGGCGGTGCGGATCGACAGCCCGTCGAGGTCGTCGGCCTCCAGGGTCCAGGAGCCGTCCGCGTTGCGGGTGCCGGCGGACAGGGTGGCGTCCTCGGGCACGCCCTGGATGGTCACGCCCAGGGTCTCGGAGCCGTCGGTGTCGATCAGCGCGGCGCTGATGTTGAGGGCGACGGGGGTGTCTTCGCGCCCGGTTGCGTCCGCGGCGTCGAGCGTGACGCCGTCGGCGTCCAGGTCCACGGCGTTGCCGTCGCTGTCCACGATGGCGACGTCTTCCCAGTCGGAGACCTCCAGGTTCAGGCTGTCCACCGCGATGGGCTCGTCACCGCCGGCCCGGATGGCGTCGCGCATGGCGCGCAGGTCGCCCATGACCTCGGCGTCCGCGAGGCTGGCGTCGTCCACCTCCACACGCAGGGTGTC
The DNA here is from genome assembly GCF_014197855.1 of Roseospira marina. Classification (GTDB taxonomy): domain Bacteria; phylum Pseudomonadota; class Alphaproteobacteria; order Rhodospirillales; family Rhodospirillaceae; genus Rhodospira; species Rhodospira marina. The sequence goes on along the minus strand of NZ_JACIGJ010000010.1, from coordinate 83,434 downwards.
GGTGCCGTCGCCGCCGTCGTAGACGGTGGTGTCGCCGTCGTCCGACCGTTCGGCCGTGCGCAGGATGCCCACGTCATCCCCGGCGCCGGCGTCCACGATGTCGCTGCCGCTGCCGCCGTCCAGGGTGTCGCTGCCCGCGCCGCCCAGCAGGGTGTCGTCGCCGCCGCCGCCGCGCACGTTGTCGGCGCCGACGCCGCCCTCGAAGCGGTCGTTGCCGCCCGCGCCCTCATCCGCGCCGGGGGCATCCAGGTCCACGTCGGAGGAGGCATAGGCCCCGTCCAGCACCACGGCGTCGCTGCCCTCCCCGGACTCGACCACGAAGCGGGTGATGCCCTTGTCGCCGGTGGCCGTAATGGCGTCGTCGCCGGCGCCGGTGTCGACATGGAAGGTGTTGATCCAGCCTGCATTGTTGGTCTGGGCGTCGATGTCGATGGTGTCGTTGCCCGACCCGGTCTCGACGTGGCCACGCTTGGCGCGGTCGATGATGACCGTGCTGTCGCCGCCCTCGCCGAGATAGACGTCGGCGTGGACGAAATTGTCCACGGACACATCGGCGTTCTGGTCGCTATCGGCGCGGACGCTCTTGGCCTCGTTCCAGGCGTCGACCGTGATCGACGCCCCGTCGCCGTCCGCGAGGGACGTGTCGGCGTCCATGTCGGCACCCCAGCGGGAATAGGCGCCACTATGGTCGATGCTCAGCACGTCATCGCCGACGAAGTCCGGGCGGGCCGTCTCGGTGTTGTCGACCCTAAAGCGGACCGGATCCGGGCCGCTGTCGTCTGGTGGGTCGGTATCGTCCCCGTCGCCTGGGTCGTCCCCGTCGTCGCTCGGATCGTCGCCGTCGTCCTCATCGTCGTCGGCCGGGTCGTCCCCGCCGCCGGTTTCGTCGCCGCCCGAGTCGCCGTCGCCGGTGTCGTCGTCGTCCTCATCGTCGTCGGTTGGATCGTCGCCGTCGTCCGGATCATCGCTGTCGGTCGGATCCTCGCCTGTCGGAGCGTCGTCCGCGCCGTCGGAGGCTGGATCATCGCCGTCGGTATCGTCCGTCGGATCGGTGTCTCCGGTGGGCGGGATGGCTGGAGCCGGCTCCATGGCGGGCGCGTCGGGCCGATCGGCCTCCGCCTCGCGCACCATATCGGCCTCTTCCTGAAGGTCGGGCTTGACGCCATCACCAGGTGTCGTTGTGTCGCCACGGTCTTCGGCTGCCGGCATCGAGAGGGCCGACGGCACCGACGCTCCAACGCCGAGGGCGGCTTGGACCGCCGCTCCATCGTCGAGCCCGGTCGGCGTGATAAAGCCGCCCGTGGCCGTGGGCGTGACGCTTCCGGCGTCCGTTACCGGTGCCCCGTCGAGCGGCCGTATCCCCTCCTGGGCGGGCGGGGCCAGAACGGGCGCGATGCCCCCTTCCAGCGTATCCGCGCCTGCTTGCCACGCTGGAGCCGCCGTCGCGGGCTCCAAGAGCCCGGCATGCCGGGCCGGCGGCGCGCCGGCCGGATCCTTTGTGCTGTCCACGCCCTGGTGGATGTTCTCGTGCGCGCGGGCGTCATCGCCGTCCATTGCGTTGCCGATGGCCTCATGCAGGGCGGCATCGCGCTCACTCCCGGTCCGGCCGTCTCCGGCCGGCATCAGGTCGTCCAGAATCTGGCGATCCTCGGCCGGTGTGCTCGGTGCGCCGGGGGTAGGCGTCTGGGTCTGGGCTTCGGCCATGTCGATCTCGCTCCGGTCCGCAGGGCAGCGGTGGGGGGCACCGGTGGGATGGGCTATCGATTCCGTATTGCCGGAATTTACATAAAATTCGGCGATGTCCTGATGTGTATTAAGCGAATTATCGATGCCATCGCTTGGTATTCAAGGCAGCAAAACCTGTTCGACCAAATTGTCATACAGATCTCGCGCGGACCTATTTCCTTCGTTATAGGGGTGGCGGCGTAGCCTTGCAGTTTTTCTTAGCGAATCCGGGGGGCAGCCCGTCATCTTCGGACTCTCCGTCCGGAAACCGGGTGGAACGCTTCGGGTTCGGCGTCGAGTCGGCGGGTGGCCGAGTCGGCGCCTGGGGTTCCACGAGGTCTGGCGCCACAACGGCCGTCCAGTCTGCGGCGTCCGCGCTGGGGCCGGGGGTGGCGGTATCGCGAGCCGGCTCCGTGACGGTCCGGGTCCAGCCGTCCGGGGTGTCCCCGTCTGCGTCCTGGACGCTGCCAAGATCGAGTATGCCGGCTTCGCACCGGGGATCGCGGCGCCGGTCCCGCTCCGGCAGCAGCGCGCGGCCGGGTGTCCCGGGGGCCGGGGGGGCGGTGGGCGGCGTTTTTGTGTCGCGGGGCGGTGCCATCGGCTCTCTTTCCGTCCGTCGCCGCGCTCAGCGTTCCTGGAACGCCTGGGCGAGCGAGATGTAGATGGGCCGCAGCAGGTAGGCGAGGATGGTCTTTTCACCCGTGATGATGCTGGCGTCGACGGTCATGCCCGGCAGGATCGGGTTCACGTCGGGGCGGTCGCCGACGTAGTTCTGCGACAGCTCCACGAAGCCCCGATAGTAGGGCTGCCCAGTCTGCTCGTCGAAAAAGGTCGTCGGTGAGACATCGGCCAGCACACCCTCGACCGAGCCATACCGGGCGAAGTCATAGGCCGTGACCCGCACGGTCACCGGCTGCCCCACCTGCACATGACCGACATCGCGAGTCTCGATGCGCGATTCCACGATGAGCACGTCGTCGATCGGCACCAGGGTCAGCAGGGCGTCGCCCGGTTGAAGAACCGCGCCCGGCGTGCGGACCCTCACGTCTTGAATCAGTCCGCGCGTTGGCGCGGTGACCGCGAGGCGATCCAGCCGGTCGGCCTCCGCCATGATGCGCTGGTCCACCTCGCTGATTTCGGCGTTGACCTCGCCCATTTCGTCCAGGGCGTCGCGCCGCTTGGTCGCCTCCAATTGGGTGAGGCGACTGGTCAGCTCCCGGCGGCGCTGGACGTTGAGTTCGCGCTGGTTGGTCAGCTCGGTGATCTCGCCGTGCAGGCGCTCGATCTCCCGCTCGACCTCCAGGAACGTGAGGCGCGATCCCAGGCCCTCCACCATCAACTCGCGGCGCATATCGCGCTGCTGCCCCACCAGGACCAGTTGCCGCTCCAGCGAGCTGATCTTGTTTTCCAGCAGGGTGTTTTCCTTCAGCGTGCTGTCGAGCTGGTCCTGCAAGACCTGCCGGGCGGCCTCGTGCTCGGCCCGCTGACCGTCCAGAACCCGGCGCTGGTCCTCGACCAGCGGGCGATATCGTTCGTCGGCGAACGTGAAGTCGGGGGGCCGGTTCTCGGCGAAGGCCCGCAGGCGCTCGGCCTTGAGCTGAAGGCTGACGAAGTGGGTCAACTGCGCCTCCAGGTCGGATTGGGCTTCCACCGGATCCAGGCGGGCAAGGACCTGTCCGACCTCCACGGTCTGGCCCTTCTCCACCAGGACCTCGCGGACGATACCGCCCTCCTTGTGCTGGATGATCTGAAGGCTGCGCGACGGCACCACGGTGCCGGTGGCCTTGGCCACCTCCTTGACGGTGGTGAACCCGGCCCAGCCGATGAACACGAACACCAGGGCGCACACCAACAGAAGCGCGGCGCGGAGCAGCGCCGATGGACCGGACTCCTCCAGCACGATGGATTGCGCCAGATGGCGGGCCTGCCGTCGCGCCCGGGTGGGGACCGGTCGGGATCCAGCGGGGCCGGCGGCGGCGGTGCGGGTCGTCATGGTGCGGATCCTCCACGATCCTCGGTCTGACCTCAGTCTATCTTGGGTCCGGCGGGCGCCGGGCGATCAAATCCGGTTCATTTCAAGGCGGGGGCGCACCTCGTCGGGCGGGCCGAACATGCGCAGGTAGCCGCCCTCCATCACCATGATCTTGTCGGCGAGCGCGAGATGGCTGGGGCGGTGGGTGATGATGAAGACCGTGGCGTGCCCGCGTATGCGGCGCACCGTCTCCATGAACGCCTGATCACTGTCGAAATCGAGACCGTTGACCGGCTCGTCGAACAGGTAGATCGGCGCGCGCTTGATGTACGCGCGTGCGAGGTTCAGCCGCTGCCGGAGCGAGGCCGTCAGCACCTCCTCCCGGCCGTCGCCGACGCGGGTGCCCAGGCCGTCGGGCAGGGCGAGAACTTCGTCCAGCGCGCCGGCGCAGGACAGCGCCCAGCGGATGTCGGCGTCGCTGGCCGTCGGCTCCACCAGCCGCAGGTTCTGGGCGATGGTGCCGTAGAAGAAGGTCGCTTGTTGCGGCACGTAGGCGATGGCGTGGCGCAGCTCGATCGGGTCGATCTGGCGGATGTCCTTGTCGTCGATCCGCACGGCGCCCGCCTGAAGCTTGTACAGCCCGGCGATCAGTTTCAGCACGGTGGACTTGCCCGAGGCGTTGGGGCCGGTGATCACGATCACCTCGCCCGGCTCGGCGGCGAAGCTGATGCCGACCAGCGCCGGGTCGGCGCCGGGGGCGTACCGCAGCGAGACGCGCGAGAACGATACGCGCCCGCGCAGCCGCCGCAGCGGCTGGATCATGACGTGCGGGTCGCGCTCCAGCGCCAGCGTCATCAGGGCATTGATCTGGCGGACGGAGGCGCGGATCTGCTCGAACCGGGACAGTGATGTGGCCACCGTCTGCAACGGGGCCAGTACGCGCCAAACCAGGATCATGCAGGCGATCAGCGCGCCCGCCGTCATCCCGCCGGCCAGGACCTGCTCCACGCCCAGGGTCATGGCCGTCACACCGGAGGCGACCACGATGACATGGGACAGGGTCTGCAACAGGTTCTGGGTCTGGGCGGTGCGGTAGTTGGCGGTCGCCGCCCGCGCCGCAATGGTGCGGTAGCGCGCCAACCACGTCGCCTCCGCCCCGGCCTGCTTCAGCGCCCGCATCTTGGTCGTGGTCTCGACCAGGAACTCCTGGCGGCGGGAGCCCGCCCGCGCGGATTCGGTGACGTTGGACCGCACCACGGGCGCCATCAGCAGGCCGAGCCCGGCGAACAGGGCCACGGCGATCAGCGGCACCACGGCGATCCAGCCGCCCAGGATGGCGATCACGACCACGTACAGCAGCACGAACGGCAGATCGAGGAACGTGTTGGCGAGGCTGCCGGTGAAGAACTCGCGCACGGACTCGAAGTCCTTGATACGGGCCACCTGCGAGCCGATGGTCGCGCGCTCCGTGAACGATGGTGGCAGGTAGAGAATGCGCTGGAACACGCCATTGCCGACGATGGCGTCGAGCCGGCCGCCGATGTAGGCGAGCATGCGCGCCCGCAGGCCGCGCAGCAGTGTGTCGAACAGGATGGCGAGCCCGGCCCCAATGCCGAACCACAGCAACGTGTCCAGGGCCTTGGCGCCGACCACCTTGTCATAGACCCCCATGATGAACAGGGGGGTGGCCAGGGCCAGCGTGTTCAGCACCGCCGTGATCAGCAGCATGCGCGCGACCAGGGAGCGGAACCGCCGCGCCATCAAGGTGAACCAGCCCACGCGCTGCTGACGGGCGGCCTGGGACTGCTCTTCCACGTCCAGGGGCGTGAAGAAATACGCGGTGCCGGCGCGGCCGCTCTTGCGCATCGTGCCGGTGGCCCCGGCGCCGCCGTGGAAGGCGGTGACGGTCACCCCCTTGATCGCGGTCACCACCAGGGCGGGGCCGCGATCCGGCACGAACAGGCAGGGCAGCAGGCGCGGGTCGATCTGGTTCAGGCGCAGACGCGCGGGCCGGCTGGCGAAGTTGAGGTTCGCCATGGTGTTGCGCAGCCCGGTGATGTCCAGGTCCTCGGCGAAGTGCGGCAGGGCCTCGGCCACATGGCGGGGGTTGCCCAGCCAGTTCAACGCCTGCAACAGGGGCACCAGACAGTTGGCGAGATCGCTGCGCGCCACGAAGCCACCCAGGGAGTCCTGGGTCAGACGGGTCAGGCCGGCCTGCTCCGGCGGCGGGGCCCACTCGGACGCCGCCGCGCTGGCGGTCTCCGTTTCGGGCGGCGTCTCGGTCGGGGCGTCGGGGCCGGGGTTGGAGCCGGCGCCGTTGCCGTTGCCGCCGGGCGCGGGCGATAGGCAGGTCATGGCCGCGCCTCCCCCGGCTTCTGCCCCGGCTTGGCCGCGCGCGGTGTCAGGGTGCCGTCGGCGAGGTCATAGACCCGGTCCGCCAGCGCCAGCAGCGATGGCCGGTGCGTGACCAGGATCAGGGTGCACCGGCCTTTCAACTCGTCGAGGCACGCTTTGATAGCGGCATCCCCGGTCCCGTCCACGGCGGTGTTGGCCTCGTCGAACAGCACCACGCGGGGGTTGGTCAGCAGGGCGCGCGCCACGGCGATGCGCTGGCGGATGCCGCGCGGCAGCGTCTCCCCGGCGGAATCGCCCACCATGGTGTCGTAGCCCAGGGGCAGGCTGGCGATGATCGGCCCCAGGCCCAGTGTCTCCGCCTGCCGGATGGCGTCCTCGCCCCGGGCCGGGTCGAACATGGTGATGTTGTCCAGGATGGTGCCCCGGAACAGTTCGCCTTGCTGCGGCAGATAGGCGACATGCCGCTTCAGGCCCCGGGGGTACCAGGCAGATAGCGGCGTGCCGTCCAGGGCTACGGTGCCGTGCGCGGGCTTCAGCGCGCCGCTCATCAGGCCGAGCAGGGTCGTCTTGCCGGAGCCGTTGCCGCCGGCGATGCCGATGCACGCCCCGGGCGCCGCCGTCATCGTGACCCCGCGCAGGATCGGTGCGCTGTCCGGGTGGAACGCGAAGGCGACGTCGCGCAGCTCCAGGCGGCCATCGACCGTCTCGGGGGAGGGCAGGCCGGGCGGGGCCTCCGGCTCCATCTCGAACACGGCGTGCAGCCGCTGGCGGGCGAGTTGGATGGTCTGGAACCGCGTCCAGACGCCCAGCGCCCGCTGGATCGGCTGGAGCGCGCGGCCGGACAGCAGGGTGCAGGCCGCCAGCGCACCGGTCGTCATGCCTTCGTTCACCGCGATGGCACTGCCCGCCGCCACGGTACCGACCATGGTGATTTGCGAGAAGAACGCGCCCAGGCCCAGCGCCGACGCGCTGGCCCGGGTCACCGCCTGGTTGGCCGCGCCGCAGCTTTCCTGAAGGCGTTCATAGCGGCGCATCATCTGCGCCTCCATCGCCATGGCCTTCAGGGTGTGGGCACCGGACAGCGCCTCGATGATGAAGTTGACCCGCCGGTCGTCCAGGGTCATGCGGTCGCGCAGCGCGCGGCGCAGCCGCTCCCCGATCCACAGGGCCATCAGGATGAACAGCACCAAAAGGACCAGCGGCACCAAGACCAGCCATCCCCCCAGCAGTCCGATGATCCCCAGGAAGATCACGACGAACGGCAGATCCAGCAGCGAGAGCAGCGCCTGCCCGGCGTAGAAGTCCTTCACGGTGTTCAGGGCGTTCAGGCGTTCCAGGTGCATGCCGCTGCCGACCTGCTCGAACGCCTGAAGGGGGGCATCAAGGAGCCGCCGCAGGGCGGCGACGCCGGTGTTGTGCTCGAAGCGGGCGGCGACCCAGCCGGTGATGGCGGAGCGGCCCATCTTGAGCAGGCTTTCCAGGATGAGGGCGCCACCGACGCCCAGCACCATCAAGGCGAAGGTGCTGAGGGCGGCGTTCGGCAGGATGCGGTCGTAGACCTGCAGCAGCACCAGTGGCAGCGCCAGGGTCAGCAGGTTCATGACGAAACTGATGAGGGCCAACTCGGGCAAAACCCGGCCGAGCGTGGAATACCGTCTCGGTGTTTCGCGCGCAGCCGACCGCCCGGTGCGTGCGGTGGCCGCACGCGCGGATCGTGCCGTCATGACGTCTCGCTGTCCCCCGTTGCCCCGCCCCTGTGTGCCTGCGACGGGTTCGGGCGCACCGGCCTTCACGCGCCCCGCCGTCGAGCCCCTCTCGCCCTCGTCAGACCGGGGTATACTAAGTGGAGAGGTTTGAAAAAGGGTTACGCGTGTTCGAAAGCTCTCCGGCGTCCGAGTCCGGGGCTCGGCCTTGGGATTTGGGGAGGGCTGGCCGGCGCGGGCTTGTCGGGGATCCCTCTCGCCGCTACGCTCCGCCGCCAGAACCACCATTCCTCCGTGCGACCCCGAGCAAAAGGAACGAGTCATGATCGCGACCGGAGACACCGCCGCCCCCCGGCCCGAAACCATGACCTGCGTCGAGATCGCCACACCCGGCGGGCCGGAGGGGCTGGTTCCCAAGACCCGGCCGGTGCCGGAGCCGGGCGAGGGGGAGGTGTTGATCCGGGTCCACGCCGCCGGGGTGAACCGGCCGGACGTGATCCAGCGCCTCGGCCACTACCCGGCGCCGAAGGGGGCCTCCGACCTGCCGGGGCTGGAGATCGCGGGCGAGATCGTCGGCCTTGGGTCCGGTGACACGGGCGGGCTGTCGATCGGGGATCGCGTGTGCGCCCTGCTGGCGGGCGGTGGCTATGCCGAATACGCCGTGGCCCCCGCGCCCCAGGTGCTGCCGGTGCCGGCCGGCTACGACATGGTCAAGGCGGCGGCTGTGCCCGAAACCTTCTTCACGGTCTGGCACAACGTGTTCGAGCGCGCGGCCCTGAAGGCCGGCGAGCGCTTTCTGGTGCACGGCGGCACCAGCGGGATCGGGACCACGGCGATCCAGTTGGCCAAGGCGTTCGGGGCCACCGTCTTCACCACCGCCGGCACGGACGAAAAATGCGCCGCCTGCCGGGATCTGGGGGCCGATCTGGCCATCAACTATTCCACCGAGGACTTCGTGGAGGCGATCAAGGCGGCCACCGAAAAAGCTGGTGTGAACGTCATCCTCGACATGGTCGGCGGCGATTATCTGCCGCGCAATGTGTCCGTGCTGGCGCCGGACGGGCGGCATGTCTCCATCGCCTTTCTGGCGCGCTCCACGGTGGAAATGAACTTCATGCCGGTCATGCTGAAGCGGCTGACGCTGACCGGCTCGACCCTGCGGCCGCAGCCGGTGGCGGTGAAGGGCCGCATCGCCGCCGCCTTGCGGGAGCAGGTCTGGCCGCTGTTGGAGGCCGGAACGGTCGGGCCGGTGATCCACGAGACGGTGCCCCTTGCCGAGGCCGCGCGCGCCCATACCCTGATGGAATCCAGCGCCCATATCGGCAAGATTATCTTGACCGTCGCCCCCTGACCCGCCAAATAGGGCTCACCGTCTCCGTCCGTGCGGCGCCTCCCAAGGCGTGGGGCTTGCTGGGCACGGCGGAGCATTGGACGCTCACGCACTTCATGTCGCAGGGGGACTGAGGGTCCACCGGGTCCAGACCGGATCCGGCGGCGCGGTTGCGCGTGCCGCTTCTGCCAACCGAACATCCGCTGGGAGGATCGACCCATGGCATTGCCGCTCATGCCCAAGGCCACCGCCGTGTGGCTTGTGGAGAACACCGCTCTGAGCTTCGACCAGATTGCGGCCTTCTGCGGCATGCATGAACTGGAGATCCAGGCCATCGCCGATGGCGAGGTGGCCATCGGCATCACCGGACTCGACCCGCTGGCCAACGGCCAGTTGACCCAGGCTGAGCTGGACCGCTGCCAGAAGAACCCCGACTCCCGTCTGGTGCTGCAAAAGGGCGTGAACCCGGTTCCGCAGGCCCGGCAGAAGGGCGCCCGCTACACTCCGGTGTCCAAGCGCCATGATCGCCCGGACGGCATCGCCTGGCTGCTCAAGAACCATCCGGAACTGACGGACGCGCAGATCTGCAAGCTGCTCGGCACCACCAAGCCGACGATCCAGTCGATCCGCGACCGGTCGCACTGGAACGCGGCCAACATCAAGCCGCGCAATCCGGTGATCCTGGGCCTGTGCATCGAGGCCGACCTGGAGAAGGCGATCATCATCGCGCGCAGCCGTGCCAAGCATGCCAACCCGGACCACGCGCCGCAGCCCCTCGACCTGGGTCTGGACCAGGAAGGCAATACGGACGAGGATCCGCTGGCGCCGGCGTACCGCGACGAGGACTGATCCGTCACGGTTCGGCCGCGCGGTCGGGATCGGCCGCGAGGGTCACGCGCCGGCGGCGCTCCCGGTGCAGGGTGTACAGGGCCGCGGTCAGGATCAGCCCGGCGCCCGCCCAGGTGGCGCCGTCCGGGAACTCCGCGAACAGCATGAATCCGAACAGGCTTCCCCACAGAAGCTGGGTGTAGTTCATCGGCGCCACGGCCGAGGGCTCGGCGTGGCGATAGGCCGTGATGAGCAGAAGCTGGCCCAGCCCGCCCGCCAGGCTCATGGTCACCAGAAGGATCAGGCCGCGCGCGTCCGGCATGACCCAATGCGCGGCGGCCGGGCCTGCGAACAGCAGGGTGGAGAACACGGCCGGATAGAGCATCATCACCAGCGTGCCCTCGGTGCGGCCCAGCAGGCGCACGCAGATGCTCATGGCCGCCACAGCCGCCGCCGACAGCAGCGACGCCAGCATCGCTGGATCAATGGCCCCGCTCTGCCAAGGGCGCAGAATCACCAGCACACCGACGAACCCGACCACCACGGCGCCCCAGCGGTGCGGGCCGACGCTCTCGCGCAGCACCAGGACCGCCAGCAGAGTCAGGAACAGCGCGCGCGAGAAGCTGATCGCCATCGCCGTCGCCAGCGGCAGGTGGGTCAGGGCGTAGAACCCGCCGAGCAGCGCCAAGGCGCCGAGCCCAAGGCGGACCGCATGCAAGACGGGCCGTCGTGTCCGCAGCGCGCCGGGGTCGTCGCGCAGCGCGAGCAGGGCCATCGGCAGCAGGACGAGCGCCTGGATGCCGGACCGGAACACCAGCAGCTCCACGGTCGGCAGGGACTGGCCCAGGTCCTTGATCAGCGCGCCCATCACGGAAAAGAAGAACGCGGAGCACAGCATCAGCAGGCCGCCACGGGCGTTTCCGGACAGCGTTTCGGACGACAACAGGGGCACCGGCATGCAGTGTTTCGACCAGGGGGAGCGGCGGCGGCGGCGATCCAGAGACGTCGGTGCGGCGCCAGAGGAACGGGGAGCGGCTGCCGACTTTATCGGATCATCCCGCCCCTGTCTCTTCCTTCGCGTGCGTCCGGCGGGCGCGATGTGTGAAGCCGGGGGCGTGTGCGCCATGAGGCCCTATGGGTAGGGCTTGTCCGGACCGTCCGGCCCTGCGAGGATTCCGCATCGTTGTCGTTCACCGCCGCAGGATCATTCCCATGACCTCCACCCCGCCCGTCGATCCGGAGACCGGGCCCCACGCTCCCGACACCGCGTTTGACGATACCGCATCTGGCGACCCCGAAACCGCCGGAACGGTCGCCTTTCCCGACAATCCGGTTCTTGTGGCCGTCACCCGGGGCGAGACCGTGGAGAACCAGCACCGGGGCGCCGCCGTGGTGCTGGATGCCGAGGGCACGGCCCGGCTGGTCTGGGGCGATGTGGAGCGGCCGGTGTTCGCCCGCTCCGCCCTGAAGCCGATGCAGGCGCTGCCGCTTCTGGAGGCGCTGCCCGACGCGCCCGACCTGACGCCGGAGCGGATCGCCCTGCATGCGGCCTCGCACATCGGCCGGCCCGAGCATGTGGACCGGATTCGGGCATGGCTGGCGGACATGGGCCTGTCCGAAGCCGATCTGGAGTGTGGCGACCTGGACTGGCCCACCGAGGCCGAAGCGGCGCGCGCTTTGGCGCGGGCGGGGCAGACGCCGGGCGCGGCGCACCACAACTGCGCCGGCCAGCACACCGGTTTTCTGCGTCTGGCGCAGGCGCTGGGGGTGCCGACGCGCGGCTACATCCACGCGCATCATCCGGTACAGCGCGCGGCCATGGCGGCGGTGTCGGACCTGATGGGCCTGGACGCTGCCGCCGCGCCCTGTGGGCTGGAGGGCTGCGGCATTCCCTCGGTGGCGCTGCCGTTGTGGGCGGTGGCGCTGGGCATGGCCCGGCTGGCGGATCCGTCCGGGCTGGCGCCGGCGCGCCGGGCGGCCGCGGAGCGCCTGCGGGCGGCCATGGTGGCGCATCCGGAGTTGATCGCCGGCCCAGGCTGGTGCGACACCCGGGTCATGCAGGTGACGCGCGGCCGGATTCTCGTGAAACGGGGCGCGGAGGGCAACGCGGCGGCCATGCTGCCGGAGCGCGGCCTGGGCGTGGCGCTGAAGATCGACGACGGCGACCGTCGCGCCGCCGAGGTGGCGCTGGGGCTGGTGCTGGAGACGCTGGGGGAGCTGTCGGCGGAGGAGCGGGCGGCGCTGGCCGACGTGTTCCAGCCAGCCGTGACCAATGCTGCCGGCATCGTGGCCGGGCGCGTGTTTCCCGTGGTCCCGCTCGATGAGGACGGGGGGGACGATGACCCGGAGGCCGACCGCATCGACCCGTGGGACGAGGATTGGGAGGAGGAGTAGCGCGGCCGGGACGGACGGGGCGCCGCCGCGCCCCCCCTACACGACGGTCCAGTCGGTCGCGGCGTTGGCCTGCCAACCGGTGCGGTCGAGCAGGGGCCGGTCGTCGTGCGTCTCGGGATAGCCCAGGCAGAGGTAGGCGGCGAAGTGCCACGGCGGCGCGACGCCGAACAGCCGCTCCAGGGTCTGCGGCTCCACGATCGACACCATGCCCAGGCCGATGTTCTCGACCCGCGCGGCCAGCCACAGTGTGTGGATGGCCATGGCCGTGGACTGCATCAGCGTTTCGGGCTGAGTCTGGCGGCCGAGTCCATGCCCGGCCGCGGGGTCGGCATGGCAGAACACGGCGAGTTGCAGCGGCGCGCGGTCCAGACCGGCCAGTTTCAACTGGTCATAGGCGTGCCGTTGCTCCCCCGTGTACAGCGCCCCGGCCCGCGCCCGGCAGCGTTCGAACTCCGCCCGCACCGCGTCGCGCAGCGCCGGGGACTCGACCTGCACCACGCGCCAGGGGCGGGCGTTGCCGACCGAGGGCGCGCAGTCCATCGCCTCTTTCAGGCGGGCGAGAACATCGGGTGGAATCGGATCGGGGTGGAAGTGGCGGACATCCCGCCGCCACCGCAGGATCTGGTGCAGAACGTCCGAATCCGAGGCGCTGAACCGCATGACACGGGACTCCTGGGCACGGCGTGCCCGGACATGGGGCTCCTGGGCCCGTGGACCGGACGCGCCGATGTGCGGACACGGCAAAAGCCAGGCACAACAAAAAAAGGACCGCATGCGGTCCCTTTTTCGGTCGTTTGGGAACTAAGGCGTCCCGAAACGGGGCGGCTCGGTAGCGTGGAGGCCGGCGGCGCGGAGCGCCGCCGCGCCCTCAGCCCTGGCGCGCCTTGAAACGGGGGTTCTGCTTGTTGATGACGTAGACTCGACCCTTCCGCCGCACGACGCGGCAGTTCTTGTCGCGGGTCTTGGCCGACTTCAACGAATTGCGCACACGCATGGACCTGTCCTCGAAGGCAATACGGACCGAGCCGTCATAGAAAAACGAGGGGCCAGCGCAGGCCGGTCCCCGAAATTGAGAGCGCGCACCATACGGACGCGCCCGCCGTCCGTCAACGCTGGAATCGCGGGCGCGGCCTCGGGTGCCGAACCGAACGGGGGGCGCGGCGCCGATCACCACACCCCCCGTCGTGCCCGGTCGGGCTCCGACCGCCCGGCCTGGTCTGGTCGCGTCACACGCCGTCGAACAGCGGCGTGGACAGATAGCGTTCGGCGAACGACGGCAGGATGACCACGATCTGCTTGCCGGCCATGCTGTCGCGCTTGGCGACCTCGACGGCCGCCGCCAGCGCGGCGCCGGACGAGATGCCGACCGGCAGGCCCTCCAGCTTCGCGGCCTCGCGGGCGGTGGCGAAGGCGGTCTCGTTGCCGATGCCGATCACCTCGTCATATACGCCGGTGTTCAGGATGCCCGGGATGAAGTTCGCGCCGATGCCCTGAATCTTGTGCGGGCCGGGCTTGCCGCCGGACAGCAGCGGGCTGTCCTCGGGTTCGACGGCAATCACCCGGACGCCCGGCTTGCGGGCCTTCAGGACCTCGCCGACGCCCGTGATGGTGCCGCCGGTGCCGATGCCCGACACCACCGCGTCGACCGCACCGTCCGTATCGGTCCAGATCTCTTCCGCCGTGGTGGACCGGTGGACCGCCGGGTTGGCGGGATTCTCGAACTGCTGGAGCATGATCGCCCCGGGAATCGTGTCGACCAGCTCCTGGGCGCGGGTGACGGCGCCGTTCATGCCCTTTTCCGGGGGCGTCAGGTCCAGCTCGGCGCCCAACAGCTTGAGCATCTTGCGGCGCTCGACCGACATGCTTTCCGGCATGGTGAGGATCAGGCGGTAGCCCTTGGCGGCGCAGACGAACGCGAGCGCGATGCCGGTGTTGCCCGAGGTCGGCTCGACCAGCGTGGCGCCGGGAGCGATGCGGCCGTCGGCCTCGGCGGCCTCGATCATCGAGACGCCGATGCGGTCCTTGACCGAGGCGAGGGGGTTGAAGAACTCGCACTTGCCCAGGATGTCCGCCTTCGCACCGTGGGCCTCGCCGAAACGCCGCAGCCGAACCAGCGGGGTGGCGCCGACGGTCTCGGTGATGCTGTCGTAGACGCGGCCGCGGAAGGGGGTGGTGGTGCCTGCGCCGGGCGTCGGAGCCGTAGCCATTGGTAAAGTCCCTCCTTTTTATGTGAAACATATTTCAATGCGTTTGTTTTCCGTATTTAGACACCGGGCGCCCGACTGCAATGGCAAAACGACGCGCCCGGCCCGAAGTGGCTTGGAATCTCGGCCGCGTCCTGCGAAACGAGGGCGCCTGTGTTAGTCTCGATGGCCGGGTCCCCCGCGTGTCGCGGGCTGGGGCCGGTCCGATGCGGAACCCATGGGGTCGTGATGATTCTGTATGCCCTGCGCTGTGACGGTGGCCACGAGTTCGAGGCGTGGTTCCGGGACGCGGCGACCTTTGACCGGCAGGCCGAGGCCGGAGTGGTGCGGTGCCCGGTGTGTGAATCCGCGCGGGTCGGGAAGGCCATCATGGCGCCGCGCCTGGGCCGGCATCATGGCGCGCGCGACGTGTCTGGCCCGACGGACCAGGGGCCTGGGGCGGCCGGGGACGCGCCGGCGTCCGATGCTGCGGCCGCGGCGGGCCCGGGGCCCGATGCGGCGCCTCATACGGCGCACGGCCAAACGCCCACGGCGACCCCAGAGGCGATGGCCGAGGCCGTGCGGACCCTGCGGTCCTTTGTGGAGCGCAGCTGCGAGGATGTGGGCGATCGCTTCGCGGAGGAGGCCCGCCGTATCCACTACGGCGAGAGCGATTCGCGTGGCATTCGGGGACAGGCGACCTCGGAGGAGGCGGAGTCCCTGCGCGACGAGGGCATCGAGTTCGGCTTTGTGCCCTGGGTGCGGCGCACGAACGCCTGATCCTCCGCCGGAGTCCCGCGGACTCCTGACCGCCCCATGACACCGGAGCCACAGCGAAAACCGGCGGCGCGAGGTCAATCGCGTCGCCGGTCGCTGAGAGGTGCAGGACGTGGCTGAGTCCGGAGGAGGAAAGACAGTGGACCGCGTCTCGTGCTGTCGTCCCAGGCCGGGCCGGTTGCGGATCGGCGCCGAGGGAGGGGCGTCAGCGGCTTTCCATAACCCTGAACACCCTGATCGTGGCGTGGACGCTCTAACGTGCGGCCTTCCGCCGCATTAAACTTTGGTAATGCAGGTCGGCGGCGCGGCTGCGGGGCGGGCGTGAGGCCTGGATTTCATGGCCGGTTGGGGGCGTGCTCTGTCTCGTTCCCTGTGTCGTCTCGGGGTGTCAATGTCTTCTGACAGGGCATGTGAAAACCAAGGTTGACACTCCCAAGGCAATGTGTGAAAACAGCACTCGGGTTGTGGGGATCGCACGGTGATCCCGGGCCTCCGGTTCCGCTGTCCCTGACGGCGGCATTTGGGGCCCGACAAGGAAAGCCGCGCGATGGATGATGACACCAGGCTGGCGTTGTCATTCACCGCGATCCAGATCGGATTGTAGGATCCATCTTTGCTGAGGGGAAATCAAATGGCTGATGCACCTGCCGTGACGAGCTACAAGAACCTGAACCGTACCGGCCTGACCGACGACGAGGCGAAGGCTTTCCACGCCATGTTCCAGCGTGGCGGCCAGATCTTCTTCGCGATCTGCCTGCTGGCTCACTTCCTGGTTTGGGCGTGGATGCCCTGGTATCCGGCGGCCTCCTAATAGCTTCGGATCCTCCGAACTATTTGGTACCGAATCCTGACCTAGACATCACACTACTAAACCGTGGAGAAAGCTGATGCTCCCGAATTTCTTCAATGAAGACTGGCGCTTCTGGCAGATCGTGTCGCCGAAGGAAGGCCTCGTGGCCACCTTCATCGCGATGTTCGTGCTGGGCATTGTGATCCATCTGGCGATCCTGTTCGGCTCGTCCGCTTACGCGACCGCCTGGATGGGCTGATCTGGCTTTTACCGGGTGCTTCGGTCGCGGTGTTACGCCGGGACCGGACTGTGGGGAGGCTGACTTCACACACTCGGTATGCCAATGGTTTCGGGTCACCGAAGCCAACTGATGATATCGCTCGGTCGCGGTTTTCGCACCGAGCGATATCTCTGTTTGGAGCGCCCGCGTTGCGAGGCGCTTTTTTTGTGTGCCGACGCCGGAGGAGGAGCGCGCCTCCGCGCCGGCGCCCCATTGAGCGGTGGCCCAGCTCTTATGCCAAGCGGCGATGAGACAGACGCATCGCCGCCGCGTTTTCGCGCCATGAGGCGCGACAGCCGGTCGGCCGCCAGCCTGCTGTGCGTTGCCCGCACCGCAGGCTGGTGTTCACGGTCCCGCGCTTTATGGAACCGGCTCGTGAGGGGGCACGGCGGTCTTTCCCTCGTAACGGGGCCGCCTTGAGTCCGGCGGATGTCAGGGGGGTGCGACACCCGTCCACAGCCGGCGCCCCTCCGTCTCCGCCACGGTCTCGATGCGCACAGCGCCACCGTCCAGCCAGAGGGCCTGCGGGCCCTGCGCCGCCAGGGCGCGCCGGTCGAGAATGGCGCGCGGTCCGACGCACCGCGTGGCGATCGGCAATGGTGAGACCACCACATCCACCCGCCCGCAATCCTCCGCAAGGGCGGCCCGGTGCCAGGCCAGCGCGACCAGGACCCCACCGCGCGCCAGGATGCAGCCGCGTGGGTCGCAGCGCAGGCCAGAGTCGGCAGTGGTCCCGCCCGGTTCGGGCCACGATTCGCGGCTGGCGCCACCCCACCGGTCCACCCATAGGTCCCGGGCGAATCCGTTGGCGCGGCCCGGGGAGAGAATCAGGCCGCCGTCCGCCGCCCGCACCCCCAGCACGGCGGCGGTCTCGTCGATCAGCAGGTCCGGCAGCGGGTGGGTCCAGGGGCTGACGAGTCCGGCCGTGAGGCCCACCACGCCGAACAGCCGCCACGGCCGCCGCCACAGGCAGAGCCACAGCCCGCCCGCGACCAGCGCGACGAGTCCCCAGGCGGGGGCGGCCGGGACTCGGGGCGTCGCGCCGGGCCAGCCGGCGACCCACCCGGCCACGGCGGCGATGGCCTCCAGGCCCCAGCCCAGCGGCGCCAGCACCAAGCCTTCCAGGCCGAACGGCACCAGCACGAGCGCCGCAAGCAGCCCCGGCATGACCCACAGGCCCATTACGGGCACCGCCAGCAGATTCGCGGCCAGCCCGAACACGGCCACGCGGTTGAAGTGCACCGCCGCAAACGGCAGCGTGGCAAACCCGGCCACCAGACTCGTCAGCAGCACGCCGCCCAGATACAGGCCCGCGCCCCGCATCAGGCGAAGTCCCGGCGCCCCCTCTCGCCCGTATCGGACGGTCCTCAGGCGCGGGCCGGCGGCCTCCCAGGTCGCGACCAGGGCGAGGACGGCGGCAAACGACATCTGAAAGCTCGGCCCCAGCAGGGCCTGCGGCTGTGTGACCAGCACCGCGACCGCCGCCCAGGCCACCGTGCGCGGCGAGATCGCTGTCCGGCGCAGCAGCACCGCCACCAGCACGAGCGCGGTCATCAGAAACGCGCGTTGCGCCGGCACGTTGGCGCCGGACAACAGCAGGTAGACGGTGGTGCCCGCCAGCGCCAGCACGGCACAGGGGATCTTGAGGTCCCAGCGCGCGGCCAGCGCGGGGATCAGGGCCAGCCCCGCCCGGCCCCCGACGAACAGGAGGGCGGCGATCATGGACATGTGCAGGCCCGAGATGGCCAGCAGGTGCGCCAGGCCGGAGGCACGAAACGACTCCAGGATCGGCTCTGGTACGCCGCCCCGGTCCCCGGTGGCCAACGCGGCGGCCAACGCCCCGGTCTCGCCCGGCAGCCCGGCGCGGAAGCGCGCCGCGACTGTCTGGCGGGCCTGCTGCACGTGGGCCGCGAGCCGGTCCCGCCAGGAGTCGGGCGGGGCCCGTTCCAGGGCATCCCAGCCGCCGACCGTAAATCCGACCGCGCCCAGCCGCTCGAACCACGCCCGGCGTGGAAACTGGAACGCCCCGGGCGTCGCCGGCCGCGGCGGCGGGGACAGGATCGCGCGCACGGTGACCCAGGCGCCGGCCGGTGGCGCCGTGCCCCGGGTTGCGGTGACGCGCACGCGGGCCGGTGTCCCCTCGGGCGCGACCCCGGCGAGGGCGACGGCCTCCAGCGTGACCCTGTGCCCGCCGTTGGCGCGGGCCTCGATCTCCACGACCCGGCCGGACACCGCGACTGGCCCGAGTCGCGCGGCCAGCACCGGCGCGGCGACGGCGTAGGCCCGCTCCTGGGCCGCAACGAACCCGACCGTGGCGGCGCCCAGGGTGAGCAGTAGCGCGGTGATCCAGACCGCCCGGCGTGCCAGCAGCGTCAGCACCAGAACCCCGCCGGCCAGCGCGGCGCCAATCCATCGGGGCGGTTCCTCCGGCAGAGCGAAATACAGCGCGATGCCAACGCCCAAGGCCACGGGAAGCCACAGCGGCAGCCGCGTCCGTTCCGCCTCCAGCGTGCCGGTGAGCCAGCGGGCAGGGGCCGCCCAATCCACATCCCAGGGAAGGGGATTCGGCGCGGTGCGGGCCGGCGTCGGGGTGCGTCGTGGTCGCCCGCCCTCCATGCCCGCTCTCCCCGCCGGTCGCTGGTGTGTGCCCAGACTGCTGCGTCCGGCGTCGGGGTATGGTACAGAAACCCGCCGCCCGGTCCCCGTGCGCAGCCCTTGGGCGCGCCTGTGCGGACGGCGCATCGGATTCGTTGTATTCTATTTCATCGTCGCTCAGACGCCGAGGCTTCATGACCGTCGTCACCCGATTTGCTCCGTCGCCGACGGGGTTTCTGCACATTGGCGGTGCCCGCACCGCGCTGTTCAACTGGCTTTACGCACGCCATCACGGCGGCCGCTTCCTGCTCCGTATCGAGGACACCGACCGCCTGCGGTCCACGCCGGAAGCGGTCGACGCGATCTTCGAGGGGCTGCGCTGGCTGGGCCTGGACTGGGACGAGGAGCCGGTGTTCCAGTTCACGCGGGCGCCGCGCCACGCCGAGGTCGTTCATGCCCTGCTCGCCGAGGGCAAGGCGTACCGCTGCTATGCCTCGCAAGAGGAACTGGCCGCGATGCGCGAGGCGCAAAAGGCCGCCGGCCAGCCCATGCGCTATGACGGCCGCTGGCGCGACCGCGACCCGGCGGAGGCCCCCGAAGGGGTGAAGCCGGTCATCCGCATGAAGGCGCCGCGCGACGGCGAGACGGTGATCGAGGATCAGGTCCAGGGCCGGGTGACGGTCGCCAACGACCAGCTCGACGATATGATCCTGCTGCGCTCCGACGGCACGCCGACGTATATGTTGTCGGTTGTGGTGGACGATCACGACATGGGCGTGACGCATGTCGTGCGCGGTGACGACCACCTGACGAACGCCTTCCGTCAGTCGCAGCTCTACCGACTGATCGGGTGGGAGCCACCGACGTTTGCCCACATTCCGCTGATTCACGGCCCGGACGGCGCCAAGCTGTCCAAGCGCCACGGGGCGCTGGGCACGGACGCCTACCGCGACATGGGCTACCTGCCCGAGGCGATGCGAAACTATCTGCTGCGGCTCGGCTGGGGCCACGGTGACGACGAGATCATCAGCGACGCCCAGGCGGTGGCGTGGTTCGACATCGCTGCGGTCGGCAAGGCCGCGGCCCGCTTCGACATGGTCAAGCTGACCAGCCTGAACGGGCATTATCTGCGGCAGGCGGATGACGCGCGGCTGGTGGATCTGATCGCCGGGCGGCTCGGCCAGACCGTGAACGAGGAAGGCCAGCGGCGCTTGATGGCGGGCATGGCCGGGCTCAAGGAGCGGGCCAAGACCCTCATAGACTTGGCCGATAGCGCCGCGTTCTATGTGCGGCCGCGTCCGCTGGCGTTGGACGACAAGGCGCTGAAGCAGGTGACGGGCGACGGCGCGGCGACGGTTGCCCGCTTGCGCGACCGGCTGGCGGCGGTGGAGCCCTGGAGCCGCGACAGCCTGGAGGCGGACGCCCGCGCGGCCGCCGAGGAGACCGGTCTGAAGCTGGGTAAGGTGGCTCAGCCCTTGCGCGCCGCCCTGACTGGTACCACGGTATCACCACCGATTTTCGAGGTGATGGAGATCCTCGGGCGCGCCGAGACTCTGGCCCGCCTGGATGATTGTTTGCGCCTCGCGGCTGACGCCTGAGGGGGAATGCAACGCACGGTCGGTAGAGCGACAAAAACCGTATCGCCCAGACCAGAAACGTTCTAAGAAGGCGGCAACAAATGTTCGTGTCCGCGGCCGGGCGGCCGACAGTCAGCGGTGGCCCGCGCCGCCGCGCAAGACTGTGTCGCGCCGAAGGATGAGGGGGGCGCGGACCTTCGCTCAAAATGGGAAGGACGAGATCACATGACGCAGAACAACACCGTCACCGTGACCGACAACCGGACCGGCAAGGCCTACGATTTCCCGATCCTGGACGGCACCACCGGCCCCAGCGTTGTGGACATCCGGAAGTTCTATGCGGAGACCGGTATGTTCACGTACGACCCGGGCTACACGTCGACGGGCAGTTGCGAGTCCGCCGTCACCTACATTGATGGCGATCAAGGAGTCCTGCTGCACCGGGGCTACCCGATCCAGGACTTGGCGCAGAACTGCACCTTCCTGGAAGTGTCCTACCTGCTGCTGAACGGCGAGTTGCCCAACCGCGAGCAATTCCAGACGTTCGAAAACGCCATCACCATGCACACCATGGTGCATGAGCAGATCCACAAGTTCCTCGAAGGCTTCCGCCGCGACGCCCACCCGATGGCCGTGATGTGCGGCGTGGTCGGTGGCATGGCGGCGTTCTACCACGACAGCATCGACATTACGAACCCGCACCACCGCATGATCGCCTCGCATCGGCTGATCGCGAAGATTCCGACCATTGGTGCCTGGGCGTACAAGTACTCGGTCGGCCAGCCGCTGACGTATCCGCGCAACGATCTGCGCTATGCCAGCGATCTGCTTCAGATGATGTTTGCGGTCCCCTGCGAGGAGTACAAGGTCAACCCGGTGCTGGCCAAGGCCATGGATCGGATCCTGATCCTGCACGCCGACCACGAGCAGAACGCCTCGACCTCGACCGTCCGCCTGACCGGCTCGTCCGGTGCCAACCCGTTCGCCTGCATCGCGGCCGGCATCGCGTCGCTGTGGGGACCGGCGCACGGCGGCGCCAACGAGGCGGTGCTGAACATGCTGACCGAGATCGGGTCCGTCGATCGCGTCAATGAGTGTGTGAAGCGCGCCAAGGACAAGGATGATCCGTTCCGCCTGATGGGCTTCGGTCACCGGGTTTACAAGAACTATGACCCGCGCGCGAAGATCATGGCGCAGACCTGCCACGAAGTTCTGGAAGAGCTTGGCGTGAAGGATCCGCTCCTCGACGTGGCGATGGAGCTGGAGAAGATCGCGCTTGAGGACGACTACTTCATCGAGAAGAAGCTGTACCCGAATGTCGACTTCTACTCCGGCATCATCTTCCGTGCGATGGGCATCCCGACCTCGATGTTCACCGCCATCTTCGCCATCGCCCGCACCACGGGTTGGGTGGCGCAGTGGAACGAGATGATCACCGATCCGGCGCAGAAGATCGGGCGTCCGCGTCAGCTGTTCACCGGTTCCACTCAGCGCGAGTTCGTGCCGTTCGACAAGCGCTGACCGCCGCGCGATCCCGGGGCCGGCGCGGCGATTCCCTGCGGTTTTTGGGGTATCGTCGCGCCGCCGTGGTGCATTAGAGTACCGCAAACATTGGTACGGCGGTGCGGGCGCCGGAACGGCGCGTGCGGACGCGTCGGCATCGCCCGCCGATTCAAGGAGGGCGTTCGCATGCCAGAGCTTCGGTCCCGCACCACCACCCACGGCCGCAATATGGCCGGCGCACGCGGTTTGTGGCGTGCCACCGGGATGTCGGATGGAGACTTCGGCAAGCCCATTATCGCGGTCGCCAATTCCTTCACCCAGTTCGTCCCGGGCCACGTTCACCTGAAGGACCTGGGCCAGATGGTGTGCCGGGAGATCGAGGCCGCCGGCGCCGTCGCCAAGGAATTCAACACCATCGCCGTCGATGATGGCATCGCCATGGGCCACGGCGGCATGCTCTACAGCCTGCCGTCGCGGGAGCTGATCGCCGACGCGGTCGAATACATGGTCAACGCCCACTGCGCCGATGCGCTGGTGTGCATCTCCAACTGCGACAAGATCACCCCGGGGATGCTGATGGCCGCGCTGCGCCTCAACATCCCGACCATCTTCGTCTCCGGCGGCCCGATGGAAGCCGGCAAGGTCGTCATCAACGGCGAGGGCCATGCGGTCGACCTGATCGACGCCATGATCCAGGCCGCCAACGATGCCAACAGCGACGAGACGGTGGAGGCCTATGAACGCTCGGCCTGCCCGACCTGTGGGTCGTGCTCTGGCATGTTCACGGCCAACTCGATGAACTGCCTGACGGAGGCGTTGGGCCTGGCGCTGCCCGGCAATGGGACGCTGCTGGCGACCCACGCCCGCCGCAAGGCCTTGTTCCTGGAAGCCGGGCGCACCATCGTCGATCTGTGCCGCCGCTACTACGGCGAGGACGATGCGACCGTTCTGCCCCGGAGCGTGGCCAACACGGCGGCGTTCGAGAACGCCATGCGGCTCGACATCGCCATGGGCGGCTCCACCAACACGGTCCTGCACCTGCTGGCGGCCGCGCGCGAGGGTGAGATTGCCTTCACCATGGCCGATATCGACCGCCTGTCGCGCGAGACGCCGAACCTGTGCAAGGTCGCGCCGGCGGTGCCGAACGTTCATGTGGAGGACGTGCACCGGGCCGGTGGCATCCTGGGCATTCTGGCGGAGTTGAACCGCGCGGGCTTGCTCGATCCGTCGGTGTCGACCGTGCACGCGGCCACCATGGGCGCGGCGCTGGCGCACTGGGACGTGACGACGACGCACGACGCCGACGTGCCGGCGTTCTATCGCGCGGCGCCCGGCGGGGTGCGCACCACCGAGGCCTTCTCGCAGGATCGGGAGTACGCGGCGCTCGACCTCGACCGGACCGGCGGGGTCATCCGCGACGCCGCCCATGCGTTCTCGGCCGATGGCGGCTTGGCGGTGCTGTACGGCAACATCGCGGAACGCGGCTGCATCGTGAAGACGGCGGGCGTCGATGCCTCGATCCTGCGGTTCTCCGGTCCGGCGGTGATCTGCGAGAGCCAGGAGGAGGCCGTTGCCAAGATTTTGGCCGGCGAGGTCACCAAGGGCGACGTGGTCGTGGTCCGCTACGAAGGCCCCAAGGGCGGCCCCGGCATGCAGGAGATGCTGTACCCGACCAGCTATCTGAAATCGATGGGCCTGGGCAAGGACTGTGCCCTCATCACCGACGGCCGATTCTCGGGCGGCACGTCGGGTCTGTCCATCGGCCATGCGTCGCCGGAAGCAGCGGCGGGCGGCGGCATCGGGTTGGTCGAGCCGGGCGACATCATCGACATCGACATCCCGGGCCGGACGATCAACGCGCGTGTGGATGCAGCGGAGTTGGACCGCCGCCGGGCCGCCATGAACGCCCGGGGCGCGGCAGCCTGGCGGCCGGTGGACCGGCAGCGTGTGGTGTCGCCCGCGCTGCGGGCCTATGCCGCGCTGACGACCAGCGCCGACATGGGGGCGGTGCGGGACGTCTCGCAGGTGGAACCCGGGGACGGCGGGGCCGGGGCGGCGACCGTCGCGGTCCGGGCCTCCGAACCACAGACCGCCTGAGGACCCGCGCCCATGGCCTATCTCAACTGGACCACGGATCTGGAAACCGGGATCGCGTTTGTCGATCGCGATCACAAGATGCTCGTCGCGTTGCTGAACCAGGCCTACGACTGCATCGGGGCGCCGGAAGAACCGGCGACCCTGGGCAGCGTGCTCAGCGCTCTTGTGGAATATACGGAGTTCCATTTCGCCCGCGAGGAACGCCTGATGGAGGCGGCGCGGTATCCGCACCTCGCCGGCCATAAGGACATGCATCGCGGCCTGACGGACCGGGTCCATGCTCTCCGCGGGCGCTATCTGGAGGATCCCCGTGCGGTCCATGCCCAGGAGGTCATGGACTTCCTGCGCGGCTGGCTGATCGACCATATCCTGAAGCAGGACTTCCGGTTCCGCGCGGCCGTGATCGCCGCGCCGGAGGCGGCGCGGATGGCGGTATCGCCCGAGGCTGAGACCGAGGACGACGTGCCGGAGCGCCGGGCCGGAGCCACTCTGACGCCGACCACCGTCACGCCCGGGGGCGACGGCGGGGCGCCGGATCCCGCCCTGGCATCGGGCTTTGGCGGCGGGTCTATGGCCCTGGACTTCGGCACCCTGTCCGTGCTGGTGGTGGACGACAATCCGAACTTCCAGGTGATCCTCCGCACCATCCTGAAGGGGCTCGGCTGTCCGTCCGTGATGCTCGTGGACAGCGGATTCCGTGGCCTGGATGTGCTGGAGGCCGGGGCGCCCGGCCTGATTCTGGTGGACTGGCGGATGGACGGCATGGACGGGTTGGCGTTCGTTCGCCGCGCCCGGGACATGGGTGTGGCCGCCCCGATCGTCATGATTTCGGGCTATGGGGAGCCCGGCTTCGCGGTCGTGGCGCGCGAGGCCGGCGTCGATGCGTTCCTTGAGAAGCCGATCACCGCCCGTGGCCTTATCAAGGCGGTGGCGGATGCCATCCGCGAGCGTCGGCCGGGGAGCGCTGCGGGAGCGTTAACGGGACCGGACGGCGGCGCCCCCTGACGCGGCCCGCCTTGCAGGGGCACGGGATGGGGCCGTGTTATCCCGGGGCCCACTCGGTGTGGAAGGTCCCCGGCCGGTCCGTCCGTTCGTAGGTGTGGGCGCCGAAGTAGTCCCGCTGCGCCTGGATCAGGTTCGCGGGCAGCCGGGCGCTGCGGGCGCTGTCCACATAGGCCAGGGCCGACGACAGCCCCGGGACCGGCGTGCCCCGCAGCACCGCCTGGGCCACGGTGGTCCGCCACCCGTGCTGGGCCGCCGTGATCCGATCGGCGAAGGCCGGGGCGCGCAGCAGGCTGTCGGGCGCGTTCGGGGCGCGGAACGCGGCGGCGATGTCGTCCAGAAGGACCGCGCGGATCACGCAGCCCGCCCGCCAGATCTCGGCGACGGTGGCGAGATCCGTGTCCCAGCCGTGTTCCCGGGCGCCGGCGCGGATGGCGGCGAGCCCCTGCGCATACGTGGCAATGACCGCGCCCAAGACCGCCTGACGCAGAGCCTCGACCTCGGGACCCTCGGGATCCCAGTGCGGCGCCGTGCTCGGGACCGTGGGGCCGGGCAGGACGGCGGCGGTGGCGACGCGCTCGGGCTTCGCGGCGGCCAGGGAGCGGGCGAACACGCTTTCCGTGATAGTGGGCGTGGCGACGCCGAGGGCCAGGGCGGCCTCGGAGCTCCAGCGCCCCGTGCCCTTCTGCCCGGCGGTGTCCAGGATGGCCTCGACCAGCGGGCCGTCGTCCGCGCCCTCCGCGTCATCGCGCCGGTCCAGGATCACCGCCGTGATCTCGACCAGATAGGAGGCGAGCTCGGTCGCGTTCCAGCGCCGGAACACATCGGCCATGGCGGCATGGTCCAACCCGCCGACATCGCGGAGCAGCGCGAAGGCTTCCGCGAGGATCTGCATGATGCCGTATTCGACGCCGTTGTGGACCATCTTGACGAAGTGACCGGCGCCGTCGGTGCCCACGCGCGCGCAGCAGGGGACGCCGTCGAACCGCGCGGCGATCGCCTCCAGAACCGGGCGGCAGGCGGCATAGGCCTCGGGGGCGCCGCCGGCCATCAGGGACGGGCCATGACGCGCGCCCTCCTCGCCGCCGGACACGCCCAACCCAATGAACCGCAGCCCGCGTGCGCGCAACGCGGCCTCGCGGCGTTGCGTGTCCTGGTAGCGGGAGTTGCCGCCGTCGATGAGGACGTCTCCGGCCTCCAGGAGCGGCGCGAGGCCGTTCAGGGTGGCGTCGACCGGCTCGCCCGCTTTGACCATGATGAGGATGGCGCGCGGGCGGGGCAGGGCCTCCACCAGGGCGGCCAGCGTGTCCACCGGGGTAATGGTGATACCGGGCGTCGCGGCCAATTCGGCTTCAAACCGGTCCCGGGCCTCGACCCAGGGGTCGAAGACCGCCACTGTCGCCCCATGGTCGGCCATGTTGAGCGCGAGGTTGCGGCCCATCACACCCAGTCCGACCACGCCCATGCTCGTCTGTCCACTCATGATCCGGCTCCTCTGGGACGGTGGGCGCCATGGCGGCCGTTCCATCAGAGGACGGCGCCCGCACGGCGATGGAACCGTGACGATATCGATAACATGAGGCTTTGGCAACCGGCAGACCGCGCGCGGCATGTCCTTGAGACACCTCAAAAGCTCGATGATATCGTTAACAATTGACCGGGTGGGGAGCCTGGGGCATGCTCTGCTCAGCCACGTTGGCCCCCTGATGGCCGTCCGGTGCGGTTCCATGATCGAACGTTCTTCTCCTCGTGCCGATTCGGCGTCGCCAGGCTCGCGCCGGACGCCCACCATGGCCGACGTGGCCCGTCGGGCGGGGGTGTCCGCCATGACCGTGTCGCGCGCGTTGAAGGGCACCGGGACCGTGACGCCCGAAACGCAGGCGCGGATTCTCCAGGCGGTCGCGGAGCTGGGGTATGTGCTGGACAAATCCGCCGGGGCGCTGTCGTCCAAGAAGACGGGCTTCGTGTCCGTGTTGATTCCGTCTCTGAACAACTCCACGTTTTCCGACACGGTGCACGGTCTGATCGACGTGCTCGACACCCAGGCCATGCAGGTGCTGATCGGCACCACCGGCTATTCTCGCGCGCGCGAGGAGGCGGTGATCGAAACCATGCTTCAGCGCCGGCCGGAGGGCATTGTGGTCACCGGGGGCCGCCATACACCCCGCGCCCGGGCGATGCTGACGGCGGCGGGCGTGCCGGTGATCGAGACGTGGGAACAGCCGGCGGCGCCCATTGATCACGTCGTGGGGTTCTCCAACGCGGCCACGGTCGAGGATCTGATGGCCCGTCTGGTGGACCGGGGCTACCGGCGCATCGCGTTTATCGAGGGCGGGGAGGGCGATGATCCCCGGGGCGAAGACCGCCGGGCCGGTTACGAGCGGGCGGTGGCCCGCCATCGGCTGGAGCGCACCTGTGTGATCGCGGTCGGTCGGGTGCCGATCTCCATGGAGGACGGGGCCCGCGCCGTGGTTCAACTGGTGGAGACGTGGCCCGAGGTGGAGGCCGTGATCTGCGTGTCTGATGGGCCGGCGTTCGGGGCCATCATGGAATGCCATCGGCGCGGCTGGGCCGTTCCGGGCCGGTTGGCCATCGCCGGCTTTGGCGATTTCGAGCTGGCGCGCCAGTGTTGGCCGTCCATCACGACTGTGTCGGTCGGCAGCCGGGATCTCGGCCGTCAGGCCGGAAGCCTGATGCTGGAGGCGATCGCCGCCCGGTACGCGGGGGCGCCGCTGTCCCCCCGTCGTGTGACCGTGGCCCATACTCTGGTCGAGCGGGACAGCACCGCGCGGCGCGCGTCGCCCCCGACCTGGGCCGGGCGCGTGGCCTGATGGCAGACGGCGCGGAGAAAACCGGACAGGAGGTCCCCATGACGGCGGCGACGACAGCGGCATCCAGCGTGCGGTTCGAACGGCGGCCGGTCGTGGTCGTGATGGGCGTATCCGGCTCGGGAAAGTCCACTGTGGGCGCGGCCCTGGCGCTGCGTCTGGGCGTTCCGTTCCTGGATGCCGACGATTTCCACCCTCCGGCCAACGTCGACAAGATGTCGCGGGGGCTGCCCCTGACCGACGTGGACCGCTGGCCCTGGTTGGAGGCGCTGGGCGCGGCCATGGGCGCGCGCGCGGACGACGTCGGCGGTGTCGTGGCCGGCTGCTCGGCGCTCAAGCGGGCCTATCGTGCCCGTCTGACCGATACGGTGGGCCGGCCGCTTGTGTTCTTGGTTCTGGACGGCCGGCGGGAGACGCTGTTCGCTCGTATGAGCGCCCGCCAGGGGCACTACATGCCGCCCAGCCTGCTCGACAGCCAGTTGGCGGATCTGGAGCGCCCGGCCGACGACGAGCCGGCCCTGGTGCTGTCGATTGAGCAGGACGCGGACGCTCTGGTGGCGGAGGCGCTGGACGCCCTGGCGGCGATGACGCCGCCTTGACTGGTGTGGCGGCGCCCCTGACGCGGTCCGGAGAGCGGATGACGTAGGGGCGCCCGCCAGGGGCCGCCCTTACGCGCTCGTGTCCACGCCCTTCGGCGTGTCATCGGCGCTCGCGGCCGGGTCTGTCGCCGCCGTTGCCGCGGAGCGCTTGGGGCCACCCTTGGAGACCACCACCATCGCCGGCCGCAGCAGACGGTCGTGGATGACGTAGCCCTCCTGATACACCTGCACGACGGTGCCGGCCGGCACGTCCGGCCGCTCCATCTCCTGCATGGCCTGGTGCAGGTTCGGATCGAACGGCTGGTCCATGGCCTCGATCCGGCGCACGCCGTGCTGTCCCAGGGCGTTGATGAGTTCGCGGGCGGTCATCTCGACGCCGATGGCAAGGTTCTTCAGGTTCGGATCGGCCTCGCGCGCCTCGGCCGGCGCGGCGGCGGCGGCGCGGTCCAGGTTGTCGGCCACCGGCAGCACGGCCTTGGCGAGGTTCGACACGGCGTACTTGGTGTTGTCCTGAATGCGCTTGTCGGCCATCCGCTTGGCGTTCTGGGCCTCGGCAAGAGCGCTCAGGTAGTCGCGGCGCAGCGTTTCCACCTCGGCTTCAAGCTCGGCGCACCGGCTGTCGAGGTCGATGCCGGCATCGGCCTCGGATTCGGCGGCAGCGTCTTCGGCCGCCGCCTCCGGGGCCGATTCACCATAGTTCAGCATGTCCTCGGGGCCGACCACGAGGTCTTCCTCGTGCGGGTCGCGGGACTCCCCGGAGCCGGCCGCCTCGCCGGGCGCCGGGTTGGGGCGGGACGGGTCGTTGGCGGTGTTCTGGGTCATCGCGTGTCCGTTCATGTCTCTGGTTCAAACAAGGGTCCGGGGGTCACACAGGGCACCGGGCCGGGGCTCGGTCGGCCGCCTCATCCGATCAGGCGGCCGATGACCTTGGCGGTGTAGTCCACCAGCGGCACGATGCGTCGATAGTTGATCCGGGTGGGGCCGACAACGCCGATGGCGCCCACGATCTCCTCCCGGCTGTTCTGGTACGGCGCCACGATCATCGAGCACCCGGCCAGGGTGAAGAGGTCGTTTTCGGCGCCTATGAAGATCTGTACGCCGTCGGCGCAGATCACAAGGTCCAGCATGCGCAGCACCTGCTCCTTCGCCTCCAGGGCGTCGAACAGGGCGCGGATGCGGTCGATGTCCTGGGCCGCCGTGACGTCGTGCAGCAGATTGCCCTGGCCGCGCACGATCAGGGCGGCACCGCTGCGGTCGTCGGACCACGTGGCCAATCCCGCCGCGACCACCTTGCGCGACAGATCGTCCAGCAGGCTGCGGTCGCTTTCCAGTTCGCCCAGCACGGCCTCGCGGGCCTCGTCCAGGGTGCGTTCCGCCAGCCGCGCGTTCAGGTAGTTGGTGGCCTCCACCAGGGCGGACAGTGGGACGCCCGGCGGCACCTCCACCACCCGGTTTTCGACCACGCCGTTGGCCTCCACCATCACCACCAGGGCCCGGCCCGGGCCCAAATGCACGAACTCGATATGCTTGACCGGCGCATCCGCCTTCGGCGCGATGACCAGCCCGGCGCAGCGCGAGAGGCCGGACAGCAGGCGTGTGGCCTCCTCCAGCATGCCTTCCAGGCTGCGCCCGGCGGCCTGGCACAGGGTCGCGATATGCTCGCGCTCTCCGGCGTCGAGCGCGCCGACCTCCAGCAGGCCGTTGACGAACATGCGCAGGCCCAGCTCCGTCGGCAGGCGTCCGGCCGACGTGTGGGGCGCGTACAGCAACCCCCCTTGCTCCAGGTCGGCCATCACGTTGCGGATCGTGGCCGGCGAGACGCTGACCGACATCTTGCGCGCCAGGGTGCGCGACCCGACCGGCTCCCCCGTCTCGACAAAGGTGTCCACGAGGCGTTGGAACACCTCGCGCGAACGCGCGTCCAGGTCCATCAGGGGCGAGGTCGAGGGCGAAACCGGCATGACCATGGGTGTGTTGACGAGCCATCGCGGCGCCGGGACCTTCATTGCCCCGGCGAGAGCGGAAATCTAGGGAGCGGTCGGAGGCCCGTCAACGGCGCCCGGTGCGATTGACGCCGGGTGGCCCGGGGCACGACCGGTGGTTACGGTCCCGTGCGTGTCGGCCGTTGGCTGATTACGTTCCTCGGGTTAGCATGCACATCGCCCGGATGGTGGGGGGCGTTCGGTCCAAACGTATACACCGGTTCAGACCGGTTGGGTCTCACAAGTCGATGGGGTACGGAATGCTGTGTGTCGCTTCCCGTTTTCAGGCCGGTCCGAACGACGGCCGATCCGCCACCAGACCTCGGATGGGGCACCGGGGCGGGCGTCAGGCCCGACCGGTGCTTGGGGTGGCGATCCTCGCCGGGCTTCTCGTGGCGCAGACCGCGATGCCGCACGGCGGGTCCGCTTGGGCGCAATCGGCGGCCGAGGACGCCGCGCGCGCCGTGAGCCCGACCTCGGCGGGCGATCTGCCGCCGCTGCCGGCGCTTGATCCGGCCCTCAACACCGATGAGGGCATGGGGCGGACGGCCGCCGCCGTGCGTCAGCGGGTGCTGGTCAACGTCCGGCAGCTCTTTTCGCCCATGGAGGGCGACAGGATCGCGACGGACGGGCCGATCCTCGCGGAAGAGATGGGGAAGGGCGGCACCCGCGTCACCTTCCCGGATCTCTCGATACGGACGGGGACCCTGTCCGGCGATCCGACCCTGGTCGTCTTCGGTGATGTCGTGGCGGAGGCAACCGCTGGGGCCGATGGAGGCATCGAATACACCGCGAGCCTGAGCGGCCCGATCACCTTTTTCTCCAAGGGGGAGCAGATCGCCGACTTGGCGTTCGACCGCCTGACGATGAACGGGGCGTTCGATGCGGAGGCGCCGCTGCTGGGCGAGGACACGATTGCGGCCAAGGGCGTCACGCTCACCGTGCCGGCGGATGTGGGCGACCCAACGGTCGTCACGGCGGAGATCGTCGATCTGAACGGGCGCGCGGCGTCGGACGGCGACGGGACCATCGGCTCGACGTATACCGCGCGCGCGGTGTCGGTCGGGATTCGCCAGGGCGAGGGTGAGCCGACCGTGAACATCGAGAGGATTGGCGGCACCCTATCCGGCTCTGGGACGCCGGAGGCGTGGCTGGAGGGAGGGCGCCTGACCGCCCTTGGCGAGCGGTTCCCGCGGCCGGAGCAGGTTGTGGAGACGACCAGCCGGTTGCTTGGGACGCAGCCGCTCGGCAAGATGGTCGCCGCCGCCGAGCTGACCGGTATCGAAATCCACGGGTCTCCGACGGAGTCCGTGTCGATCGATCGGATCGGGCTGGACATGGCGGCCGATGAGCCCGCGTCCGGCACGCCCAGCGGAGCCTTCGGGATCGCGCTGGACACCATGCGCTCCCAGGGGGATCTGCCGGTGGCGGTCGACCTGGGCGCCCTGCGCATGTCGATCAAGGGACAGGACCTGGACGTCGCCCGCCTGCGCGGGCACATGGCGGATGTCCTGACGGCGCTGGGTCCGGCGATCGCGACGCCCGGGGCCGCGCCGGCGGACCTGCCCCCCGAACAGGAACAGGCTCTCCTCGCCGCACTGGTCGGGGTCATGAAGGATGTGGCCCTGGGCGAGGGCGACAGCCGGATGGTACTGTCCGGCCTCGACGTGCGGGACCGGGGCCGCACCATGTTCGGGCTCGATACCTTTGAAATGACGGCGGGATGGGCCGAAGACGATCAGGGGCGCCTGAGCGGCCCGTCCCGGTTGGCCTTGGCCGGCCTGAGGGTTGACGACCCGCAGGGGGGCATGCCCGTTCGGGTGGGGCGCCTCGACATCGACAGCGCCACCGAGGGCTTCGACCTGGCGGCCTATCGCGAGATGGTCGCCGCCCTGATCGAGCAATCCGTAGCCACGGGGCTGCCCCCCGACCCCATGACCATGACCCTCCCGAACAAACAACAGGCGGTGGCCGGCGGGTCGATGACCATGACTCTGGAGGACGTCGCCCTCGGCAATAAAATGAACCCGATGGGCGGCCTTTCGGGCCTGACCCTGACGTACACCATGGAGGCGGCCGAGCCTGGGGTGGACGCCGTGGGCGCGGATCTGTCCTTGGACATCCGGGGCCTCGACACCGGGCCGATGACGGCCCTCGTGGTGCCGCTGGAGTTGGTGCCCACGGACGCGACCCTTGCCGTGACGGGCCAACGCCTGCCTATCCCGGCGTTGGCGCGGTTGAGCATGGGCAATCCGGCGGCCGGTGGGCGTGACCCCGAGCGGGTGGCCGAGGCCCTGTTGGCCAAGCACCGGCCTGCCTTCACCGTGGACACGCTGACCGTCGGCGGGCCGATCTATGGGATCGAGGGGAACGGCGACATTACCGTAGCCGGCTCAGCGATGCCGGATTCCCAGGGCGCTTTCAACCTGACCGTGACCGGCCTGGACGAGACCATGGCCCTGTTGCAGGAGCAGGTGCAAATCGATCCGTCCTTGCAACAGCCGCTGTTGGCCCTGGTGGCCTTGCGGGGACTCGGTCGGGCCGACGAACCCGGCACGTATCGGTATGAGGTGGCGCTGGCGCCGGACACCGGGGTGGTGATCAACGGCACGCCGGCGGCGGCCTTGATGGTGGGCCCTCAACCCGGTACGACCCCGCCCGCGTCGCCGGGCATGGTGGAGCCGCCGTCGACGGAGAGCCCGGAGTCCGGCGGTGCACCGTCCCAAGGCGGTGCTGGCGAGGTGCGGAAGTCGCGCTAAGGCGCTAACGCGCTAAGGCGGGCCCGACGCGGCGCGGGGGCGTGGAACGGGGAGGTGTGTGGCGGCGATGAGCGAGATGCAGGACAGGGCGGACGAAGCCTGGGCGATGCCGGAGGTGGATGTCCTGGACCATTTCGCGTTCCGGCTCCCGCCGTTCGCCGACACGCCGGACCCCGAACCACCCTACGTGCCGGACGATGGCCTCGATCCGGCGGAAGCGGTCGAGGCGGCCCTGGACGACTCCTTGCGTGGGCCCCTCGATCCCGACGCGGACTCGGGTGCGGAGGCCGGTCCGGAGTCCTATGGTACGGCGGGGCGCGACCCGGATCCGGTGCCCGGAGACACGGGCCCCGCCGACAGGGATGCCGCCCACAGGGATGCTTCTGGGGCGCCGGACAGCACGTCCTCGCCGCCCGGTCAGGCGGTGCTGCTGATCGGCCCCCGGGGGATCGGCACCTCCCTAACCTGCCGCGCCCTGGTGCGCCGTCTGAAGGCGCGTCGGGCGGTGGCGCTTTTGGACGGGGCGTCCGTGAGCGAGTCCCAGGCGATGCCGATGGCGGTGTGTCGGGCGTTCGGGCTGCCCACCAGCGATACGCCGGTGGAGACGGTGCGCACGTTGCGCATTTTCCTGGAGGACCGGTTGGCGCGCGGCCGGCGCGGCCTGCTGGTCGTGGACCGGGCGGACGCCCTGGGGCTGACCGGGCTGGACCCGCTTGCGCGCCTGCTGGCGCTGGAGACGCTCGACGAACCGCTGTTGCAGGTGGTGCTGGCGGGACCCGGCGCGCTGGAGCCGCTGCTGGCCCGTCCGGCTCTGCGTGCGCTTGCCCAGGCGGTGGCCGCGAGTGTGGAGATCGGGCCGTTCACCCTCGCCCAGTCCTGCGCCTATATCGACCATCGGATTCGTCTCGCCCGCAGCGAGGGCGTCGATTTCGATCCCATGACGGACGACGCCAAGACCCGGATCGCCCAGGCGGCGGAGGGGGTGCCGGCCACGATCAATGCGTTGTGCCGTCAAGCGTTGCATCTGGCGGCCCAGGATGGCCTGCCGCGCGTCACGGCCGAGCAGGCCGACGCGGTGATCGCCCGTGCGGGGGCCGTCTCGGGTCCGTTTCGTGTGCCGGAGGTCGCCAGTGCCGAGGCGGCCACGCCCCGGCGCCGTGCCGGCCTAGCTTGGGCTGCGGCGGTCGGGGTCGGGGTCGCTCTGCTGGGCGGCGGCGCCTGGATCCTGCTGTCAGAGATGGAGGGGCCGGAGCCGGCGCGGCCTGTGGTGGCGTCGGCTCCAGACACACCGGCGGGACCGGACGCCTTCGATGGGGCGACCGCGCCGCCGTCCGCGTCCGCCGTGCCGGTGCCCGACAGGGGGCGAGCCGAGGGGGCTGGGGCTGATGCGCCGCCCCCGACGGACGAGGTCGAGGCGCCCGAGACCGCGCCGGTTTCGGCCCCGGCGACCGCAACGGCGCCGGATGTGGCGTCCGATACCGGGGAACCCGAGCGCGAGGGATCGGGGGATGAGATGTCCGGAGCGGAGGCGTCCGAGGCGGCCACGGCGGCACGGGATGTGAGGCCCGGCGATGCGGACCCGGATGTGGACGCTTCGCCCCATCTCGAACCGCCGGCGGTGCCCGCGCCCCCGGCCGTAGGTCCCGAGGATGCGCGCATCGCCGATGTGCTGGCACGGGCGGAGGCGTTGCGGGCACGGGCGGCCAACCGGGGTGAAGCCGCGGCCCCGGCGACCGACATGCCGAGCCCACCCACAGGCTCGGATTCGGAGACGGCGGATTCGGAGGCAGCGGGATCGGAGCCCCGGGATTCGGAGAGAGGGGCCGCCGCGCCATCCCTCCCTGCGGAGCATCCGGCCGCGCCGCACCTTGTTCTGACCGATCCCTGGTCGGGAAGCCGCCACGCCTCTCCGCCCGTTCCGGAGCCATCGTCGGCGCGGGGCGTTGCCGATCTGCGGTCCGGGGCGGTGTCCGCGCCGCGGCGGCTGGCACCACAGCCCCCCCCGACTGTGGCGGTGGTGAACCCCTGGGGGGGCGTCGGCGCCGCGCGGGAGGGGGCTCCGGAGGGAGATGCCGCGCCGCCGGGCATGGCCTCGGACGCTGTCCCCGACCCCACGCCCATGCTGGAGTCGACACCGGAGCCGACACCGGAGCCGACGCCGGAGCCTGGGCCCCCCGCCGCGCCCCAGCGGGAGCCTGCCCCCGTGCCCCCGCCGGAGGCCGCCTCGATGACTCCGGCTCCCGAACCGGTCCCTGAGCCGGGTCCTGAGCGGG
Source organism: Roseospira marina (assembly GCF_014197855.1). Taxonomy (GTDB): domain Bacteria; phylum Pseudomonadota; class Alphaproteobacteria; order Rhodospirillales; family Rhodospirillaceae; genus Rhodospira; species Rhodospira marina. The sequence continues at coordinate 47,882 of NZ_JACIGJ010000010.1, read as the reverse complement.
TTCCTCGACCGGCGACCAAACCAGGGCCGCCGCCGCGGACGACGCTCGAAGACGAAATCGTGACCGAAACAGCGCCGACGCTGGATCAGGCCGCCGCGCCGGAACCATCGGTCGATCCGGCCCGTGCGGCTGACCTCAGACGCCGCGCGGAGGCGGATCGCCGGGAGACCGAGGCGTTGAACCGGCTCAGCCTTGAGGCCGCGCGCGAAGGCCTCGCGCCACCGCAGTTCCGCGCCTTTGAGAATCCCCCGATTCCCGCGACTCCATCGGGTTTGCCCTGACCGGGCCCCCGGCGGGCCGGGATGACGCGAGTCGGTTTGTGCACGTTCTATCCTCGCGCACGATGGGCGAACGCCTGAACAGGTTGTGTCGATCAAGAAACAAAAATTCGTTACGGTGGTCCGGGTCGAAGGGATCCTTGCTTGCGTGACCCGGAATTCTCACTATTGTGTGCCCGACCCGGAGCGAAGTAGGCCTTTTTGGGGCCGCTCTTCGCGCCGATGGACCAGAGATCACGCACCGCGCGGCCCGGTTCCGCCGCGCGGTTGCTCGTGCACCCGGGATTACGACCGGCGCAGATCCGGCCGGATCCATCCGAACCGCCTTGAGGGAGGACTCGTCATGAAGACCCTGAAGACCACCCTGGCCACCGCTGGCGTCGCGCTCGGTCTGGCTCTGACCACAGCGTCGACCGCCTGGGCACAGTGCGACGATGGCGAAATCGTCATCAAGTTCAGTCACGTCACCAACACCGACAAGCATCCGAAGGGTATCGCCGCCTCGCTGCTGGCCGACCGGGTCAACGAGGAGATGGACGGCACGGCCTGCATGGAGGTCTATCCGAACTCCACCCTGTACAACGACGACAAGGTGCTGGAGGCGATGCTCGCCGGCGACGTGCAGATGGCGGCGCCCTCCCTGTCGAAGTTCGAGAAGTTCACCAAGAAGTTCCGTCTGTTCGACCTGCCGTTCGTGTTCGAGGACATCAACGCGGTCAACCGGTTCCAGAACTCCGACGACGGTCAGGCCCTGATGGAGTCCATGAAGCGTCGTGGTCTGCTCGGCCTCGCGTTCTGGCACAACGGCATGAAGCAGCTCTCGGCCAACAAACCCCTGCTGGTGCCGGAAGACGCCGAGGGCCTGAAGTTCCGTATCCAGCAGTCCGACGTGCTGCAGGCGCAATTCGAGGCGCTGGGCGCCAACCCGCAGAAGATGGCCTTCTCCGAGGTGTACGGCGCGCTCCAGCAGGGCGTGGTCGACGGCCAGGAAAACACCTGGTCCAACATCTACGGCCAGAAGTTCTTCGAGGTGCAGGACGGCATCACCGAAACCGACCACGGCGTGCTCGACTATCTGGTCGTGACCTCCGCCGAGTGGTGGGACGATCTGCCGGAGGACGTGCGCGACCAGCTCGCCACCATCGTCCACGAGGTCACCGAGACCCGCAATGCCGAGTCGTACGCCGTCAACCAGCGCAACAAGAACCTCATCATCGAGGCCGGCAGCACCGTCCGCACCCTGACGCCCGAGCAGCGGGCCCAGTGGGTCGATGCCATGAAGCCCGTGTGGGAGCAGTTCATGGATGACATCGGCGAGGACCTGTTGAACGCGGCGCTGTCCTACAACACCGCGAACTAAACCACCGAAAGAGCCGAAACCGGCCTTCGTGACGGCGGCGCGCCCGGACACGGCTCCGGGGGCGTCGTCGCCGTGTTCGCCCCCGTTCTGTCCAGGGGGGACGCGGGCATGCGTCTGGGAGAGCAAGGTCATGCAGACCATAGACGGGCACCACCACAGTGATGTCGTGGACGCGATCGAGCGCACGGGGATTTCCATCGCCCTGGGATTAATGACGCTGGTGACCTTCGCCAACGTCGTGGCGCGCTACGTGTTCAACTCGAACATCCTGTGGGCTCTGGAAACCACGGTGTTCCTGTTCGCGTGGCTGGTGCTTCTGGGGGCGTCGCATCTGGTCAAGACATCGGGCCACATCGGGGTGGATCTGGTGCAGAACCTCGTGCCGCCCGGCCCGCGCAAGCTCATGGTTCTGCTGTCCGTGGCGTTGTGCGTGGTGTTCAGCGCCCTGCTGCTGGTCGGCGCCGTCCAGTACTGGTGGCCGTTCGCTACGGACCGGGCATGGTACGAGGTCAACGACATTCCGATGGTCCTCTTTCCGGACCTGTTTGCCGATGTGTTCAACGAAGGCGAATCCTACGAGAAAATGCCGCGTTTCCTTCCCTATGCCGCGCTGCCGCTGGGGATGCTTCTGCTGATGTTCCGGTTCCTGCAGGCCGGCTGGCATATCGCCACCAGCCGCCGCAGCATGCTGATCGCCAGCCACGAGGCCGAGGACATCGTCGCCGACGCGACGGAGGAAACCCGCAAACGCGATCAGGCCGGGGAGGGCTGAACCGATGTCCGTCGTTTTTCTGTTCGTGATGGTCATCGGCTTCATGCTGATCGGCGTGCCCATCGCCGTATCGCTCGGGCTCGCCAGCACCATCTTCCTGATCCTTTATTCCCACGCCTCGCTCGGCTCCATCGCGCAGACGCTGTTCGGGGCGTTTGACGGGCACTACACGCTGCTCGCCATTCCGTTCTTCATTCTGGCCTCGTCGTTCATGTCGACCGGCGGCGTGGCCCGGCGCATCATCCGCTTCGCCATCGCCTGCGTCGGGCACTTCAAGGGCGGGCTGGCCATCGCGGGCGTGTTCGCCTGCATGCTGTTCGCCGCGCTGTCCGGATCGTCCCCCGCGACCGTGGTGGCCATCGGGACCATCGTCATCGCCGGCATGCGCCAGGTGGGCTACACCCGCGATTTCGCCGCTGGTGTCATCTGCAACGCCGGCACGCTGGGGATCCTGATTCCGCCGTCTATCGTGATGGTGGTCTACGCGGCTTCGGTCGACGTGTCGGTCGGCCGCATGTTCCTGGCGGGTGTGATCCCGGGTCTGCTGGCCGGCGTGATGCTGATGGTCGGGATCTACGTGATCGCGCGCATCCGCAACCTGCCGGCGCAGGACTGGGGCGGATGGGGTGAGATCCTGCGGTCCGGCTGGGATGCCGTCTGGGGCCTGCTGTTGGTGGTCATCATCCTCGGCGGCATTTACGGCGGCGTGTTCACGCCGACGGAAGCGGCCGCCGTTGCTGCGGTGTATGCCTTCGTGATCGCCAATTTCGTCTATCGCGACATGGGGCCCTTCGCGCACGGGACGGGTCCGGTCTATCTGATCCCGTGGAAGGTCCTCAGCGTCCTGTGGCACGAAGACACGCGCAACGCGCTGTACGATGCCGGCAAGCTGTCCATCATGCTGATGTTCATCATCGCCAACGCGCTGATCCTGAAGCATGTGCTGACCGAGGAGCAGATTCCCCAGATGATCGCCGGCGCTATGCTGGACGCCGGCTTCGGTCCGATCATGTTCCTGGTGATCGTCAACATCATTCTGCTGCTCGGCGGGCAGTTCATGGAGCCTTCGGGCCTGATCGTGATCGTGGCGCCGTTGGTGTTCCCGATCGCCATTGAGCTGGGGGTTGACCCGATCCATCTGGGCATCATCATGGTCGTCAACATGGAGCTGGGGATGATCACCCCGCCTGTGGGCCTGAACCTGTTCGTGACATCGGGTGTCGCCGGCATGCCGATGTTCGACGTGGTGAAGGCCGCGCTGCCGTTCCTGCTGATCCTGTTCGTGTTCCTCATTCTGGTGACGTACGTGCCGTGGCTGTCCACCTTCCTGCCCACCCTGATGATGGGACCCGAGCTCATCACGCAATAGGTAACCGGTCCCGCCGGGCCGCCCGGTCGCCCATGGGGATGGGGACCGGCGGTCTGGCGCTCGGTCTGGCGCTCACGCTCTTGGGGGCGGCGGGCTGTACACCGATCGGTGCCGTGGTGGGTGCCGGCGCCATGGCCGGCACGGCGGCGAGCGAGGAACGCGGCCTCGGCGGTGCTGTTGATGATGCCGGCATCCAGGCCGAAATCAACCAGCTCTGGCTGTCGCATGACCTTGGCCTGTTTCGCCGCGTCGACATGACGGTGCGCGAGGGGCGCGTCCTGTTGACCGGCGCGGTCCCGGACCCCGAGACCCGGGTGGAGGCCGTGCGGCTGGCCTGGGAGGCGGAGGGCGTGCGCGAGGTCATCAACGAGATCGAGGTGGACGACACCTCGACCCTGGTGGATCAGGCCGCCGACGCCGCTATCGCCACCAAGCTGGAAACGCGGCTGATGTTCGACCGTGATGTCCGGGCCATCAACTACAGCGTCGACGTGGTCAACGGCACCGTCTATCTGATGGGTGTGGCTCAGGATCAGGGGGAGTTGAACCGCGCGGTGGCCTACGCCCGGGACATGCGTGGGGTGCGTCGGGTCATCAGCTACGTCCGCATGAAGGATGCGGGGGCATGATCGACTGCTCGCGTTGACGAACCGCATGGATCGCACCCCGCCGCGCCCGCACGATCGGTTTGGGCCGCCGCGTAAGGGGGCGGGGAACAGGGACCGTTGCCGTTGGACCCGAACGCCGAACTGATGGACCTACTCGCCTCCGGGCTCGCGCACTGTCATGTCGTCATCCGCGACGAGGGCGGGTTGCTGGCGAGTCTGGCGTTGGCCGGTCTGGCAGGTGGGTTTACGCATTGCGTCGGCATGTGCGGGCCGTTCGTGCTGTCCCAGACCACGGCGCGGTTGGAGGCGGTGCCGGCCGCCCGTATGCGGGAGTTCCATCGCCTGACCGGGGCCGCTCTGGTGCCCTACCACCTGGGGCGGATGACCACCTACGCCGCGTTGGGCGCGGCGCTCGCCGGGCTGGCCGGCACGATTCACCGCAGCGGCGTGCTCGACTGGGTCTCGGCGGCGCTGCTGCTGCTGGCGGCGCTGCTGTTCGTGGGCTACGCCCTGCCGCGCCTGAAGGTGGCGATTCCCGGCGGGTCCCGGCTGGAGGCGTGGTGGTCGGCCCATGTGGGCGATGCCGCGCGCCCGCTGTTCCGCGACCCGACGGGTTGGCGCGGGTATGGGCTCGGGCTGATGCTGGGGTTCATTCCCTGCGGGCTGCTGTATGGCGCGCTGGCGGCGGCGGCGTCGAGCGGCGAGGTCCTGACCGGCGCGGTCGCCATGGCCGTGTTCGCGCTCGGCACGGTGCCGAGTTTGCTGCTGGTCGGGCTGGTCGGTCAGGTGGCGGCGGCGCGGTTCCGGGGTGCGATGGCGGTGGCGGTGCCGGTTCTGATGATCCTGAACGCCGCCGTTCTGACGTATTTGGCGGCCAGTCTGGTGGTGTAAATTCCGGGGACCGGCGCGCGGACACAGGGAGCGAGTGATGCGACGGGGAAAAGTGGCCTCCATCGCGGGCGGCGTAGCCGTCGTGCTGGTGGTCGTGGCGGTGGGGCTGCTGCCGCGCCTGGGCCTCCTGGATGGTCTCCTGGATGGTCTCCTGAACGGGGGCGACTCCGTGTCGGACGCGGCGTCTTCCACGACGGGTACGACGGCGGGGGAGGCCGACATCGGCGGTCCCTTCACCCTGGTTAACGGGGCGGGGGAGACGGTGACGGAGGCCTCCTGGCCGGGGCAGTACCTGCTGATCTACTTCGGCTACACGTACTGTCCCGACGTCTGTCCCACCAGTCTGCAGACCATGACCCTGGCGCTGGACCAGTTGGATCCGGCGCTCGTGGAGAAGGTCCAGCCGGTGTTCATCTCCATTGATCCGGAGCGCGACCGGCCCGCCGACGTGGCCGAGTACGTCGGATTCTTCCACCCCAAGATGGTCGGCCTGACGGGCACGCCCGAGCAGGTCGCGGCCGCTGCCCAAGCCTACCGCGTGTATTACGCCAAGGTCGAGCAGCCGGAGAGTGAGGCCCCGTACCTGATGGACCACAGCGCCATCACGTACCTGATGGCGCCCGACGGCCGGCTGGCGGCGTTCTTCCGCCATGGCGAGGATCCGGCCGTCATGGCCGAGCAAATGCGAGCGATTCTCAACGGCAGCGAGAGTTGAACGCAGTCCGGAGATCGGATCCGGTTCGACTGGAAATCAGCTGGCGTTGGGGATAAGGTCCCGCCACCAAACCGTAACGCCCGACCCGGGGCCGGACACGACCATGCACCGCTACGCGAATCCCACCCGTTTCCTGCGCATCGCCAACGCCATCCTGCCATGGAGCACCGCGATCATGGTGATCGCGTTCGGTGTCGGGCTCGCCTACGCTTTGGTGGTGTCGCCGCCCGACTATCAGCAGGGCGAGACGGTGCGGATCATGTACGTGCACGTGCCGTCCGCCTGGATGGGGCTGTTCGTCTACACCGCGATGGCCATCGCCAGCGCCGTGGCCCTGATCTGGCGCCACCCGGTGGCGGATCTGGCCGCGCAGTGCTCGGCTCCGGTGGGGGCGGCGTTCACCTTCATCTGTCTGGTTACGGGATCGCTGTGGGGCAAGCCGATGTGGGGCGCGTGGTGGGTCTGGGATGCCCGCCTGACGTCCATGCTGATCCTGCTGTTCCTGTATCTGGGCTACATGGCGCTCGCCAATGCCTTCGATGACCGCCAGCGCGGATCGAAGGCCGCCGCCGTGCTGGCGCTGGTGGGCTGGGTCAACATTCCCATCATCAAGTTCTCGGTGGACTGGTGGAACACGCTGCACCAGCCGGCCAGTGTCAATCCGATGGGGCAGAGCGGCATCGCCATCGACGGCTCCATGCTGATCCCGCTGTTCGCCATGGCCATCGCCTTCAAGGCCTATTACGTGACCACCCTGCTGCTGGGGATGCGGCGGGAGATCGCGGCGGCCAAGGTGCGGGCGATGCGGATGGCGGCGGTGCACGGGTAACGGCGGCCCAGGGGGCGGCGCAGCCGGACCATCAGAGCGGCGCAGCCAGGACGTCAGCGCGGCGGCGCCAGAAAACGGGTGCGGGAGTGGACAGTCTGATCGCGTTTTTCGAGATGGGGGGCTACGCGCTGTTCGTGTGGTCGTCCTACGGTGTGGCGGCCGTGGTGATGGTCGCCCTGTTTGTTCATGTACGGGTCAGCCTGCGTCGGGAAGAGCGCGCGCTGGCCCAGCTCCAGGCCGCCGGGGGTGGCCGGCGTCGGCGGGCGGGGCCCGTCGGTGCCGGCGGGGCGACCGTTGCAGGGGACGCCGAGAGTCGGTCGGGCGCGGGGATCGCCCCGGCTGAGGCGACACGCCCCGAGGACGGAGGCCGAGTGTGACTCGTAAGAAACGGCGTTTGTATTTCATTGCCCTGGGCATGCTCGCCCTGGGCGCCGCCACGGCGTTGGTCTTGAGCGCCATCGGCGACAGCCTGCTGTACTTCTACAGCCCGACCGATCTGGAGGAACGCCCGGTGGCCGAGGGCCAGCGCTTCCGCCTGGGCGGTCTGGTCGAGGAGGGCAGCGTGGAGAAGGACGGCGAGACCGTCCGCTTTGTCGTCACCGACCTGATCCACACGGTGCCGGTCGCCTTCACGGGAATCCTGCCTGATCTGTTCCGCGAGGGGCAGGGCGTGGTGACCGAGGGGCGCCTGTCCGGCGCGGGTCTGTTCGTGGCCGACAGCGTGCTGGCCAAGCACGACGAGACCTACATGCCGAAGGAGGTGGCCGACTCCCTCAAGGACAGCGGCTACTGGAAGGAGGGCGCGGCGCCGGACGCGGGACCGGCCCAGTGAGGCGGCGGGACTCCGTTCGCTCCGTGACCGCACGCCGCTCCGCCTTTGCTTGCGCCCTGGGGGCGGATCGGTCAGTGTGTTCGCGGGGATTGACGGAACGCGCAACCGACCCTGGCAACGCCGGGGCCGCGTGTGTGGTCGTACGAGGATCACGCGCGAACGGGGGACGACACCCCGGGTTTCCGAACGGGAGGACTCCTGAATGATCCCCGAGATCGGCCATTACGCGCTGACCCTGGCGCTCTGCGTCGCGGTCGTGCAGGCCATCGTGCCGATGGTGGGTGCGCAGCGGGGCGATTTGGCCCTGATGAACCTGTGCCGCCCGGCGTCCGTGGCGCTGTTCCTGACCATCGCCGTGGCCTTCGCGGCCCTGACGCACAGCTACATCGTTTCCGACTTTTCCGTCGCCAACGTCTACCTCAACTCCCACACCGACAAGCCGCTGCTGTACAAGATCAGCGGCGTGTGGGGGAACCACGAGGGCTCGCTGCTGCTGTGGATCCTCATCCTGGCGGTGTTCAGCGTGGCGGTGTCGGTCTTCGGCCGGAATCTGCCGCCGGCGCTGCGGGCGCGGGCGCTGGCCGTTCAGGCCATGATCGTGGTCGGGTTCCTGCTGTTCATCCTGTTCACGTCCAATCCGTTCGAGCGCATCGATCCGGCTCCCCTGAACGGGCGCGGCCTCAACCCGCTGCTCCAGGACCCGGGCCTCGCCTTCCATCCGCCGATGCTCTACCTGGGCTACGTCGGGTTCTCGATGGCGTTCTCGTTCGCCATCGCGGCCCTGATCGAGGGCCGGGTGGATGCGGCCTGGGCGCGCTGGGTGCGGCCCTGGACGCTGCTGGCCTGGATCTTCCTGACCCTGGGCATCGCGCTGGGAAGCTGGTGGGCGTACTACGAACTCGGCTGGGGCGGCTGGTGGTACTGGGATCCGGTCGAGAACGCCTCGTTCATCCCGTGGCTGGCCGGCACCGCGTTGCTGCACTCCGCCATCGTAGTGGAGAAGCGCGACACGCTGAAAAGCTGGACCATCCTGCTGGCGATCGTGACCTTCTCGCTGTCGCTGCTGGGCACCTTCCTGGTGCGCTCCGGCGTCATCACCTCGGTGCATGCCTTCGCCACGGATCCGACGCGCGGTGTGTTCATTCTGGTGCTGCTGGCCGTGACGGTGGTGGGCTCGTTTAGCCTCTACGCCTGGCGGGCGCCGCAGATGAAGGGCGGCGGGGTGTTCGCGCCGATCTCGCGCGAGGGCACGCTGCTGCTGAACAACGTGCTGCTCAGTACGGCGGCCGCGACCGTGCTGCTCGGCACGCTCTATCCGCTGTTCGCCGACGCGCTCCATCTGGGCAAGGTCTCCGTCGGCCCGCCGTTCTTCAACGCCGTGTTCGTGCCGCTCATGGTGCCCATGCTGATCGTGATGGCGCTGGGGCCGCTGCTGGCGTGGAAGCGCGGCGACGCCCTGGGTGCCGCGAAGCGCCTGTGGTTGGCGCTGGTGGCGGCGGCCGGGGTGTTCGCGGCGACCTATGTGGCGGCGGGCGGTCAGGCGACGCACGTCGGCGCGGCCTTCGGCATGGGCGTCGGCGCGTGGCTGCTGATCGGCACGCTGGTCGAATGGGCGGAACGCGTGCATCTGTTCCGCGCCAGCCCGGGCGTGTCGTTGCGGCGCGCCGTGGGCCTGCCGCGCGCGGCCTACGGCATGACGCTGGCGCACATCGGGACCGCGCTTCTGGTCATGGGCGTGGTGGGCAACACGGCCTGGAAGACGGAATCCATCCAGGTCATGAGCCCCGGCGAGACGCTGGCGATGGCGGGACACATCTACCGCTTTGAGGGCGCCGACCGCGTGGACGGCCCGAACTACGACGCCATCCGGGGCCATTTCACGCTGCTGGATGGCGACGGTGACCGGATCACCGAGCTTGCGCCGGAGAAGCGGCGTTACACCCAGCCGCCACAGGCGACGACCGAGGCGGCCATTCATACCAGCGGCCTGCACGATTACTACGCGGTCATTGGCGACGCCGCCACGGACCATGGTGCGGGGGCCTACGTGACACGGTTCTATTATGAGCCCTTCGTCCCGCTCTTGTGGTATGGAGCCCTGCTGATGGGCGTGGGTGGGGTCGTGTCCCTGACCGACCGCCGTCACCGGATCGGCGCGCCGGCGCGCCGGCGGGCGGAGGCGGCGGCCCGGGCGGCGTCGACCCGGGCGTCCTCCGGTCCGTCGGGTGGATCGGGGGTCACGGCCCCCGGGCGTGCGTCGTGAGCGGGGGGCGACGGATATGAAAAAGGTCAAAGTCGTCTACTTTCTCCCCCTGATCGTGGTGGCCATCCTTCTGGTGTTCTTCATCGTGGGACTCCAGCGGGATCCGCGTGCTCTGCCGTCGGTGCTCCTGGACCGGCCGGTGCCGACCTTCTCGCTGCCCGGTCTGCCGGATCGCGATCCGGCGCTGACCGATCCGGGTGCGTTCCAGGGGAAGGTCGTGCTGCTGAACTTCTTCGGCTCCTGGTGCGTGGCGTGCCTCCAGGAGCATCCGGTGCTGAAGCGCATCCAGGCCGAGGGTCTGGTGCCGCTGCATGGCATCGCCTTCAAGGACAAGCCGGAGGACACCCTGCGCTGGCTGGGGCGGCACGGGGACCCCTACGACGCCATCGGGTACGACACCACAAACCGGATCGCCATCGAGTTCGGCGTGACCGGGGCCCCCGAGACCTTCGTGATCGACAAGCAGGGCGTCATCCGCCACAAGCACGTCGGCCCCATCACGGACGAGGTCTGGGTGAACACCTTACGACCGTTGATCGAGGACCTTCAGAACGGATGAAACCGGCAGAACAGATGAGACCGGGCCGCCTCGTGCCTTTTTTGTTCGATGCGGAGCGCCGTGCCCGTCTGGCCGGCGGTGACACGCGCGCCCGGCGCGGACAGGGCGCGGTGCCGTGCCGGGCGTTCCGGTATGGCGCGGCCGTGCGGGCGTTGGCGCTTGCGGGGGTCCTGGGAGTGGCGCTGGCCACGGTCGCGCCGACGCCGGGCTGGGCGGTCGAGCCCGACGAGATGCTTGACGATCCGGCCCTTGAAGCGCGCGCGCGCGAGGTCAGCCGCGACCTGCGCTGTGTGGTCTGCCAGAACGAGAGCATCGACGAATCGAACGCCGACATGGCCCGGGACATGCGCCTGCTGGTGCGCGACCGCATCGAGCAAGGCGATAGCAACGAGGAGGTCAAACAGTACCTCGTCGACCGCTACGGGGACTATGTGCTGCTGAAACCGCCATTCAAGCCCACGACCTATGTCCTGTGGTTCGGGCCGGCCTTGATCCTCGCGGCGGCGGCGGCGGCGGCGGTGTCATTCTATCGGCGCCGTGCGGCCGCGCCGCCGTCCCCGCCGCCCCTGAGTGCGGCGGAGCAGGCGCGCCTTCAGGCCCTTATCGACGAGTCGGAGGGGTCCAAGGACGACGACGGCGCGGGTCGGGGGGGCGCGGTATGATTTTGCTGTGGCTGATTGTCGCCGTCTTCTCCGCCCTGGTCATGGCTATGCTGATGTTCCCGCTGTTGCTGCGGAACGACGATAAGGCCGAGCCGGACCGCGCCGAATACGACATGACCGTGTACCGGGACCAGCTGTCGGAGATCGACCGCGACCTTGCGCGCGGCCTTCTGTCCGAGGAACAGGCGGCCGCCGCCCGGCTCGAGGTGCAGCGTCGCATGCTCGCGGCCGCCGGTCCGGATGCCGCCGCCGGGGACGGCGATGCGTCGGGCGATGTGGGGTCGGGCACGTCTCAGCAACCGCCCATCCGCTTCCTGGATCTGATCCCGCGCGCCATCGAACAAGGCCCCTGGGGTATTGCGACGCTTGCTGGCGTGCTGGCCGTGGTGCCCATGGGCGCGCTGGCGCTTTACCTCATCATCGGTTCTCCCATGCTGCCGGGCCAGCCGCATGCACAACGCATCGCCCAGGTGGAACAGGAAAGCCTGGAGGCGCTGCCGGCCGAGCTGCGCAACGCCATCGAAACGTTGCGGGCGGTGGTCGAGCAGCGGCCGGAGGACGCTCAGGCGTGGTTTGAGCTGGGCCGCGCCTATCGCCGCGCCGAACAACACGCCCGCGCCGTCAATGCGCTGGAAAAAGCCCGGGACCTCGGTGTGTCGGGGCCGACGCAAGCCACCGTGCTGGCTGAACTGGGCGAATCCCTGCTGCTGAGCCAGGAGGGCCGCGTGTCCGCGCACGTGCGCACCCTGTTCCTGGATGCCCTGCGTGAGGACCGCACCGAGCCGCGCGCCCGCTTCTATCTGGGTATGGCGGCGGCGCAGGAGGGCGATCCGGTGCGCGCGCTGGCCATCTGGCGCGATCTGGTGGCCGGCTCGCCCGCGAATGCGCCCTGGCTGGGCATGGTGCGGCAGAGCATGGCCATGGTCGCGCAGCAGAACGAGATTCCGCCCGCGACGGTGAAGCCCGCGCATCCGCTCGACCTGGAAGACGGTGCGCCCGTGGAGCGGGTGGAGGCCCCCGCCCCCGACGACGACGCAGACACCGCCGCCGACGCGGCCACGGACCCTCCATCAGACGATGACGGCGCGGCCGATACAGGCGCGGAGGGCGACGACGCGGCCGAGGCCACCGGGCCGGGATCGGACCGACCGGCGGGCCTTGACGTCTCGCCGGACGAGCGGGCGATGATCGAGGGCATGGTGGACGGCCTCGCCGCCCGCCTGGAGGAAAACCCCGAGGATGTGGACGGCTGGCTGCGTCTGGCCAAGTCCTACGGCGTGCTGGGGCGGTGGGACGAGGCGGTGGTCGCCAGCGCCCGCGCGGTGGAACAGGCGCCGGACGAACCCGATATCTTGGAGCACCATGCCGACGTTCTGATTGCGGCCGGGCAGGCGTCCGGCGCGACCGAGCCGCCCGACGAGGTCTTTGGCTTGTTCGCCAAAATCCTGGAGATTGAGCCGGACAACCCCAAGGCGCTCTACTTCGTTGGCCTCGGCGCGGCGCGCGCTGGTGACGTCGCGCGGGCGCGCACACTGTGGCAGCAGCTTCTGGACCGGATTCCGGCCGACCAGCCGGCCCGGGCGGCGATCCAGCGCCAGCTCGACTCCCTGCCAGAACGGGAACCGAGCCCGGACCCGGAACCGACCCAGTAGACCGGTCCTCCGGCCCCTTATGACGACGGAGCGCGTCCCGCCCATGGAGTTTTCCGAGGAGCAGATCCGCCGCTACGCCCGTCACATCGTGCTGCGCGAGGTCGGCGGGGAAGGGCAGGCGCGTTTGCTGGGGGCCCGCGTTCTCGTGGTCGGCGCCGGCGGGCTCGGCTCGCCGCTGATCCTGTACCTCGCGGCGGCCGGGGTCGGCGCCATCGGCGTGGTCGATCCAGACACGGTGGACGTCTCCAACCTGCAACGGCAGGTGCTGCACGGCGGCGACACGGTAGGTCAGCCAAAGGTGGAGAGCGCGCGCCGCGCCGTGGCGCGCCTGAACCCGGACGTCCGGCTGGTGCCGCACCCGACCCGCCTGACCATCGATACGGTCGAGGATCTGCTGGCGGGCTATGACTTGGTCTGCGACGGCAGCGACAACTTCCCGACCCGTTTCCTGCTCAACGACGCCTGCCACTTCGCCCGCAAGACGCTGGTGTCGGCGGCCGTGCTGCGCTTCGACGGCCAGCTTTCGGTCTACAAGACCCACGCGGGCGGCCCCTGCTACCGCTGCATCTTCCCCGCGCCGCCACCCCCGGACATGGTGCCGTCCTGCGGGGAGGCGGGCATTCTCGGTGCCGTTTCCGGAGTCATGGGTACGCTGCAGGCGACCGAGACGCTGAAGGAGATTCTGGGCATCGGCCGGTCCATGGCCGGGCGCCTGCTGATCCACGATGCGCTGGAGGGCGGCTTCCGCACGGTTACCGTGAAGCCGGATCCGACCTGCCCGCTGTGCGGCACCGCGCCGACCATCACGGACCTGTCGATCCACCGGGCCGGGACCGGCGCGGCGGCGCCCCCCTCATGACCACAACCGCGCTGGGCATCCTGGCGGGCGGCGCGGCCCGCCGGCTCGGCGGCGCGGACAAGGCCCTGCTGCCCCTGGGCGACGGTCGCCCGGTGTTGGGGCATGCGCTTGATCGCCTCCGCCCCTGGCCCGGGCCGGTGGTGCTGGTGGCGTCGGGCGATCCGGCCCGCTTCGCGCCTTTTGATCTGCCTGTGGTGGGCGATTCCGTGGCCGAGCCCGAGGGCGGCCGGGCCGGGCCGCTTGCCGGGATCCTGGCCGTGCTGGAATGGGTCCGCGACCACGCGCCGGACGTGGAGGCGGCGGTAACGGTGCCCTGCGATGGACCATGCCTGCCGCGCGACCTGTTGGCCCGGTTGCGGGCCGCGCGCGAGGTGGAGGGCGCCACGATCGCCATGGCGACCTCCGGGGGGCGGGTCCATCCGGTCGTCGCGCTGTGGCCGGTCGCGCTGGCGGCGGACCTGCGGCGCGCCGTGAGCCAGGAGGGCCTGCGGGCCGTCCACGCCTGGACCGCGCGCTATCCCGTCGCGGTCGTCGACTGGCCGGTGGCGCCCGTCGATCCGTTTCTCAACATCAACACGCCGGAGGAACTGACGCGGGCCCGTGCCTGGACCGCCGCGCCATCCTGAGCGGCGGAATGCCGAGCAGGCCGATCACCCCCAGCATCCCGAACGCGATGCCCCACGCCGTCATCGACTCCCGACCGCCGGCCAGATCCAGCACGATCCCGAAGCCCAGCGGCCCCAGGAACGCGGCGCCGAAGCCCAGCAGCGAGTGCACCGCCAGCGTGGCCCCGCGCCGGCCGGCGGGGGCGGTCTCCACCGCGCCTGTGGTCAGCGCGGCGGAATCGAGCTGGATCAGGCCCGCATAGACGATCGCCAGACCGGCGAGCAGGGGATAGGGCAGCCCCGCCAGCCAGCCGAACACCAGCGCCATGAGCGCCGAGGTCGCCATGTAGACCTGCGTGGTGCCGGCGCGCCCGAACCGGGTGGCGATCCGCGCGCCACCGATGCTGCACGCCATGGCGACCAGCGCTCCCCAGGTGGCGACCACGCCCGGCGCCAGCAGGCCCGCCGCGCCGCCGATGGCGGGGCCGGTCCCGGGGGCGCCGGGCAGAACGGCGGCGAAGCCCAGGAACGCCACGATCCAGGCGCGGAAGGCGAACAGCTCCCACATGTGCGCGACATAGCCGAGCGCGTAGCCCATCGTCGGCCGGCTCGCGAACACCGGGCGGAAGTCCAGGAGGGCTCCCGCGCCGCTGTCCTCAGGCTGTTCGGGGGGTCGCGCGGGCATCCAGCCGATCACCGCTACGGCGGCGAGGGCACTGATGCCGGCCACCGTGAAGGCGCCGCGCCAGCCCGCCAGTTCGGCGACCAGCACCGGGACGAGGTAGGATATGGCGCTGCCCAGGCTGAACGAGGCGGTGAACAGCGGCACCGCCCCGGCCCGCCGCGCGGCGGTGATGCGGTCCACCAGCACCCGCAGGCCCGGCATGTAGGTGCCCGCGAGGCCGACTCCGGCCAGGGCGCGCAACACCAGGGCGCTCCAGAATCCGTCGGCGACCAGCGCAAAGGCGAGGTTCGCCACGCCGGCCAGGAACGCGCCGGCCATGAACACGCGGCGCGCGTCGATGCGGTCGGTCAGCGCCACCAGGATCGGGGCGGCCCCCGCGTAGCCGGCGAACAGGATCCCGCCGAGCCATCCGGCCTGGGTGTTGGTCAGGTCCCATTCGGCCATGAACGCCGGTAGCAGGGCGGCGAACGCGAACACGCCAATCATGGTCAGCACCAGACCGGCGCAACTGGACAGGATGATCAAGTGGGGCGGAACGCCGCGTCTGGGATCGGGGCTGGTCACGGGAAAGCGGTCCTCGCGGTGAGCGTTGCCTCCTTCCGTACACCGGGGCCCGCCGCCCCCGCTAGGGCGGATCGTGCCGCGTCGCTGGACCCGAACGCCCCGCATCCACCAAAAACGCCCCCGACCGCACGGGTCGGGGGCGCATCGGTCACGGCTCATGGGCGAAGCCGCGCGGGTATGCGGACGCTTATTCGTCCATCGGCATCGGACGGGGCGTGTCGGCCGTGCTGGCCGGAAGCTGCGGCACGACGGTTTCGGGGATTTCCCCGTTCAGCGCCGTCAGGAAGGCCACGATGTCATCGACCTGCTGCGCGTTCAGCTCTTCGCCAAGCTGGGACACGCCCATCACGGCCACGGCCTGCTTCAGGTCCCAGACCCGGCCGGAGTGGAAGTACGGCGCGGTCCGCGCCACGTTGCGTAGCGCCGGGGCGCGGAACACGTATTGGTCGGTCGCCGTTTCGGTGACGGAAAAGCGGCCCTTGTCGTCTGGCGGCAGGATGTCGGAGCCCGGCTGCTCGACCACGCCGAACGGGTGGTACGACTGGCCGCCGACGTTCACGCCCGAATGGCAGGCGATGCAGCCGGTATCGATGAAGGTCTTCAGGCCGCGCTTCTGCGGCTCGGTCATCGCGTTCGTGTTGCCTTCCAGGTACTGGTCGAACGGGGAGGCGGGGGTCAGCAGGGTGGCCTCGAACGCCTCGATGGCGCGGGCGAGGTTGTCGAAGGTGACGGCGTCGTCCTCGTTCGGGAACGCGCGGTCGAAGTGCGCGACGTATTCCGGCATCGACTTCAACGTGGCGACGACGACGTCCGGGCGGCTGTTCATCTCGACACCGGCCTGGATCGGCCCCTTGGCCTGGGTCTTGAGATCTTCGGCGCGGCCGTCCCAGAACTGGGCGACGTTCAGCACCGCGTTGTACACGGTCGGGGCGTTGCGCGGGCCCGCCTGCCAGCCGTGACCGATGGAGGTTTCAAGATTGTCATCCCCGCCCATGGCGAGGTTGTGGCAGGTGTTGCAGGACAGGAGGTGACTGGACGACAGGCGCGGATCAAAGAACAGCATGCGGCCGAGTTCGATCTTCTCCTTGGTCACCGCATTGTCGTTGATTTTCGGGATCATATGCGGGATGGGCGAAAACAGCGCGGTGGCTTGTTCCAGAAGAGCGGAGTCGTCGATCGTCTGAGCCGAGGCGCCACCGGCTAAGAACAGCGTTCCGGCGGCCAGCAGAAGGCCCGTCTTCATCGGAGTCATGGTCCTGTCCTCTCGTTTTGTGCGGACATGGGTGTGCACAGGGCATGATTGGGAAGGGTCGGGACGACTCTTCTGGCGGTTGGTGCGTTCCCCGTCCCGGACCGGCCCCTCCGGAGCCGCGGGACACCCTTCAGTTCCGGCGCACGGGACGTACGCCGGTGTGGACGAATTGGGGGGGATGAGGCGCGCTCCCGGCCCCTCCGGCTCGCCTAGAGTGTCATTAGACCAATTCGAGACTGCGGGCATTGACCTGCCGCAAATCCGTCCTGGTCTTGATACGAGTCCGAGTGGGTCGGCGGGTATGGAGGGGGTGGTGGTGTTAACGGGCCGCGACCAGAAGCGCGTCGATCTCCCCGAACAGGGCGGCGGCGGTCTCGTCCGGCGCCGCGAGCGCGATGTCTCCGCCGTAGCGCCGGGTGTATTCGGCATCGGCGTCCGCGCCGTAGTGGGCGAGGAAACGCGTCATCTCCTGCCGCAGGGGCTCAACGCGGGACGGATCCGTGCGGGCAAAGTCGGCCACGGCCTCTTCGAAGGATCCGTGGACCGCGTCGAAATCCTGGTGGAGATAGCCGCCGAAAAGCTGATCGAGGTGTGGAAACGCGGCCATCCCTCACAGTCCGTCCAGCAGCGAACCCTGGCGGCCGTCGCGCGGTTTCTTCGTGGACGCGGCGCGGCGTTTCGGCGCGGCGGCAGGTGGCGGGGATGACGGCGGTGGTGTGCCGTCCTCGCCGCGCACGGTGGCGTCCACGCGCCCATCCGCGAATTGCAGCGCCACGCTCTGCCCGGGTCTCAGCGCGGCCGCCGCCGTCACCGGCCGGTCGTCGGCATCGCGAACCAGGGCGAAGCCCCGGTCCAGGACGGAGCGGAACGAATAGCTTTCCAGCAGCTTGCCGGCGGTGGCGAGGCGGCGTGCGGTCTCGTCCAGGGTCCGCGTCGCGGCGCCCTCCAGCGCGCCGGACAGTCGTGCCACGTCGGCGGCTTTGCGGTCGGCGTCCCGGACCAGCGGCTCCGGCCGCAGGCGGGCGGACAGGTGGTCGAGCGCCTGCGCGCGGGCGTCCACGGCCCGACGGGCCGCGCCGTCCAGAGCTCCGCGCAGATGCCCCACCTCGCTGGCGCGCAAGGCCACCACCTCGCGCGGGCTGCGCAGGCGGGCGAACAGGCGGTCGACCTCGGCCTGGCGGCGCTCCAGCAAGGCGGGCCATGCGAGGTCCAGGCGTTGAGCGCGGTCGTCCAGGCGCTGGGTCTGATCCTCGATCAACCGCACCGGGTCGGGCAGGCCGCGCAACAGGCCGGTTAGGCGGGCGTCGCCATCCTCCAACAGGCGCCCCATGGCGCCGAGCAGGCGGCGACCGTCGTCGGTCACCTGGGCCATCAGGTCCAGGCGCACCGGCACCACCATCTCGGCGGCGCCGGTCGGGGTGGGGGCGCGCAGGTCGGCGGCGAAGTCGATCAGGGTGGTGTCGGTCTCATGCCCGACCGCCGAGACCAGAGGAATGGCGGAGGCGGCGGCGGCGCGCACCACGCTTTCCTCGTTGAACGCCATCAGGTCTTCCAGGCTGCCACCGCCGCGCGCCACGATCAGCACGTCTGGGCGCGGCACCGCCCCGTCCGCCGTCAGCGTGTTGAACCCCTGGATGGCGGCGGTGATTTCCTCCGCCGCGCCGTCGCCCTGCACACGCACCGGCCAGACCAGCACATGCACCGGGAAGCGGTCGCCCAGCCGGTGCAGGATGTCGCGGATCACGGCGCCGGTGGGCGACGTCACGACACCCACCACCCGGGGCAGGAAGGGCAGGGGGCGTTTGCGCTCCGCCGCGAACAGGCCCTCGGCGGTCAGGCGGCGCTTGCGCTCCTCCAGCATCTTGAGCAGCGCGCCCTCGCCGGCCAGCTCCAGCGACTCGATGATGATCTGATAGCTCGACCGCCCGGGGTAGGTGGTCAGGCGGCCGGTGGCGACCACCTCCAACCCCTCTTCGGGGCGCAGCGACAGCTTCGCCATCGTGCCGCGCCAGATCACGCCGTCCAGCACCGCGCCGTCGTCCTTCAGGCGCAGATAGCAGTGGCCGGAGCCGGGGATCTTCGGCTGGCTGATCTCGCCGCGCACACGCACGCGGCCGAAGGCGTCCTCGACCGTGCGCTTCAGCGCCTGCGACAGGTCGGAGACGCTCAACTCCGGCAGGTTGTGTGCCGTCGTGGTTTCAGGACCGGTCTCGCGGGAGCCCGGTGAAGATGTCCGTGAGTCTGGGGTCATGGCGCGATGGTATGCTACACACGGCGCCCGGCGCAAAGCGCCAGACGCACTCCGCGGACGGAACGGGCGGACGGATTGGGCGGAACGAGGGACAGCGGCATGAATATCCTGGTGGTCGGTGGCGGTGGACGCGAGCACGCGGTGTGTTGGGCCTTGCGGCGTTCGGCTCGCTGCGGTGGGCTGTGGTGCGCGCCCGGCAACGCGGGCATCGCGTCGGTGGCGGCCTGTCTGCCCGATGTGGGGGCGGAGGACCTGGACGGCATCCTGAGCGCCTGCGCCACCCACGCCATTGACCTCGTGGTGGTCGGGCCGGAGGCCCCGCTGGTGGCCGGCCTCGTCGACCGGCTGGAAGCCGCCGGTATCGCCGCCGTCGGTCCCTCCGCCGCTGCCGCCCAGTTGGAGGGCTCCAAGGCGTTCATGAAAGCGGTGCTGGATCGCGCCGGTGTGCCCACGGCGCGCTTTCAGGCGTTCACCGACGCTGAGGCCGCCAAAGCCTATGTGATGGAGACCGGCGCGCCGCTGGTGGTGAAGGCCGATGGTCTGGCCGCCGGCAAAGGTGTTCTGATGTGCGAGACGGAGTCCGAAGCCCTCGCCGCCGTGGACGCCATGCTGTCGGAGGGCGCATTCGGCGCCGCCGGGGCCGCCATCGTCATCGAGGAATGGCTGCGGGGCGAGGAGGCCAGCGTCTTCGCCCTGTGCGACGGAACGACGGCTGTGTCGCTCGGCGCCGCCCAGGACCATAAGCGGGTGGGGGAGGGCGACACCGGCCCCAACACCGGCGGCATGGGCGCCTATGCCCCGGCGCCCGTGGTCGATCCGGCGATGGAACTGCGCATCATGACGGAGATCGTGCAGCCCACCATCGACGCCATGGCCGCCGCCGGCACGCCGTTCAAGGGCATCCTTTTCGCCGGCCTGATGATCGACGACGCCGGGCCGAAGGTGCTGGAGTTCAATGTGCGCTTCGGGGACCCGGAGTGTCAGGCGCTGATGGTCCGCCTGGACGGCGACCTGCTCGATTTGCTGGAGGCCGCCGCGCATGGCCGGTTGGAGGACGGGCCGCTGCCGCGTTGGCGCGACGAGGCCGCGCTGGTGGTGGTGATGGCCGCCGACGGGTATCCGGGCGCCTATCAGAAGGGTTCGGTGATCGGTGGCTTGGACGCGGCCGGGGCCGTGGACGGCGTAACCGTCTTCCACGCCGGCACCAAGGCGGGGCCGGATGGGGCCGTGCTGGCCGCCGGCGGGCGCGTGCTGGGGGTGACCGCGCTGGGGGCGAGCGTGGCCGAAGCCCAAGCTCGTGCCCACGCGGCCATCGACCGGCTGGACTGGCCGGAGGGCTTTTGCCGGCGTGATATCGGCTGGCGCGCTATCGCCCGGGAGGGCGGTCCTCGCTAAGGTCGGCCGTATCCGCCAGCAGAAGAGCCGGATCAACGCCCCGCTTCTCGCCGCTTTCCCGTACGGCGGCCTGAAGCGTCGGGCTGCGCCGCAGCAGGCGGCGAAACCGCGTATCGTCCAGCACCAGCAGCGTCGACGGCGCGATGGCCCGCACGTCCGCGCGGCGCGGCTTGTGCGTCAGGATCGCCATCTGTCCAAACATCTCGCCCCGGCCCAGGCGCCAGGTTTGGCCGGCGGTCTCCACCTCCACCGCGCCCGAGGCGATGAAGTAGACACTGTGCGCCGCGCTGTCCTTACGGATGAGCACCTCCCCCGGATCGGCGTGGCGGGTGACCAGCGTGCGGCTCAGACGCTTCCGGATCGTGTCGTCCAGGTCGGCGAACAGCGGGAAGCGACGGATCAGGTCCTCGCGCTGCATCACCACGTCCAGGCGCGGCCGCTCCTCCACCGCCTGCCGTCGCGTCTCAAGGTCCTGCATCAGCGCGGTGTGCAGCTCGGCCTCGATCAGGCCGTCCTCGCGCATGGCGGCGTACTCGCGTTCTTCCAGGCGCAGGGCGGTGCGGCGGATGATGCTGCGCTCTAGGGTTTCGGCATACCCGGGATATTGCAGGCGCAGGCCCTCGATGGCGGTGGTTACGGCCTCCTCCCGCTTGGCCAGCAGGCCGTGCAGGTGGTCCGCCACACCGCGCCCGTGAATGCGGCGGATGCGCCGGTCGATGAAGCGGTCCAGGTCGCGCAGCAGCATGCGTTGCGACAGCAGGCTTTCGAAGCGGGCGGCGGTCATGCGCGCCAGCGGCGCGGAAAGCCACAGCCGGTTGTGCAGGAACACGGCGGTCCGGAACGCCCGCCCATAGCCCAAGCCGGCCTTGGCCGCGCGCTCATAGCCGGCGCTGCCGTTGGCGCGGGTCGCCTCGATCAGGTGGTCGGCATGCGACAGCAGATCGTCGGCCAGCCGGGCGGGGATCATCCGGTCGCGCATCAGGGCGAACAGGGTGTCGCGCTCCGCGCCGGCCAGCGCCAGCAGGCCCAGGGTGACCCGGTCGCGGTCGAGGATCTCGGCGTTGGCTTCGGCCGCTTGCACGGCCTCGTCCAGGTGGTCGCCGAAGCGCTTGGCTTCCGTGCGGACGATGTCGTGGGTCAGCTGGTAGGTGTCCGTCATGGTCGCCACGTCCTCGCGCACGGTCTGCAACGCGACCGCGATGACCTGTCCGGACAGCGCCTGATCCAGCGGCGAGAGCTTGTCGAGCCCGAGCCAGCCGATGACGACGCGCAGGGTCGTGCCCTGCACGATCAGGGTGAAGAGCGTGAACCCCGTTGCCAGGATGCCGACCAACCGCTTGATTTCGTCCGGCACCAGCCGGCTTTCGGTGACGGCCAGCGCCAAGGCCAGCGTGACCGCGCCCCGCAGGCCGCCCCACAGGATGGCGACGCGATACGGCGGCTCGATCATCGGCGAAATTCGCGCCGCCGACATGAGGGGCAGCAGGCCGAACAGGATCAGTGCCCGGGCGGCGATGGCGGCGCCGGTCACCACGGCGATCAGGACCACGTCGTCGAGCCGGATTTCCTCCAGCAGGCGCGGGATCAGCAGCGCGGCCAAAATGAAGATCAGCGCACCGGACCAGTGCGCGAGCAGATCCCAGACTTCGCGCAGGTTGCCCCAGGCGGTCGGCCCCAGGCGCCCGGGGCCGGCGACGTTCAGGGTCAGCCCCGCCACGACCACGGCGATCACGCCCGAGGCGCCCACGCTCTGCTCGGCGCCGATATAGGCGAGGTAGGGCAGGGCGACCGAGACGGAGATCTGCGCCAGGGCGTAGCGGCTGAACAGGGCCATGACCCACACGGCAATGCGCGCCGCGACCCACCCCGTGACCGCGCCCCCCGCGATGAGCACCGGAAACCGCGTCAGCCCGTCCGTCAGCGTCGGGTTCGGCACACCTAGCATGACGAAGCCCATGAACAGGCCGAACAGGGCGATCGCTGCCGCGTCGTTCAGCAGGCTCTCGCCCTCGATGATGCGGGCGAGCCGGCGGGGCGCGGCGATGGAGCGGAAAATGCCCACCACCGCCGATGGGTCGGTGGTGGAGACGATGGAGCCGACCAGCAGGCAGGCGGTCAGCGGCAGGGCGCTCGCCCAGGCCAGCGCGGACCCGACCGACAGCGTGGCGACCACCACCGCCACCACGGCCAGAACCAGGATCGGCACCCAGTCGTCCATCATCCGCCGCACGTTGACCCCCAGTGTGACCTGGAACAGCAGGGTCGGCAGGAAGACGTACAGGAACACGTTCGACCGGATCGGCAGGTCCAGGATCGCCTCGGCCACCGGGTTCAGGGCGTCGGTCAGCGTCGTGCGCAGGAAGAAGACGGCGCCGGCACCGACCAGGATACCGAGCCCGGCCAGGATGACGCTGTAGGGCAGCCGGACGCGCCCGGCCAGCGGTTCCGCCACCGCGATCAGCAGGAAAAGGGCCGCAATGATGGTGGTCAGAACAATAATGTCCATGACGTCGACATACCGGGAATCGCGGGGCTTGAGAAGCGACTTCCCCACCGGTTTCCGACCGGGCGGCGCAGGGCGGCTGGGGCGGGGCCGTCGGGATCGAGCGCAGACGTGGAGAGGCACGTATAGGGTAAAAATATATTATTTAAATACCTTAAAGTAAAGATCGCGCTGCGCGGCAAAGCTGTAAAGTGGCGACGCCAATCCGACTATCGTGTTGACAGGCCTAAAACATATATGGGATTGGCATAAGCTTGGTTCGCGAAGACGGGCCGAGTCAAAAGAGCAAAATAAAATAAAATGCGAACAAAAGAATGAACAGGGTGATGCGTCAGGGAGGAGGCACCGCGTGTTCCAGTTATCTCTCACCCACAAGATCGGGGCAATTGTGGGCATCTTAAGTCTCGGGCTGTTGATCGAGGCAGGTCTAACCGGATGGGGCGCGTGGCGGGGTGTCCAGGACAACTATACCGCAGAACGGATCAACACGGCGGCCCAGATCCTGGTCGACGCGGCCACCGGGCTCGCCGTCGAGCGCAGTGCCGCCATCAGCGTGCTCAACGACCTGTCCGGGGCCGACCCCGACACCATCGCGATGGTGAACAGCGCGCGCGCCGAGGCGATGACCGGCCTGAGCGAGGCCTTGGAGCATGCCCGGGCGTTGGACACGTCCGCGCTTGGGCCGTATCTGTCCGCCGTTGAGGGGCACCGCGAGACCGTCAACGCCCTCCGTCAGGATCTCGATGCCGTCATGGCGGCACGCGACGGCGGGGCGGTCGGCGATCATCTCAAGAGCTGGGATCAGGGTATGACCGCCCTGATCATGGCGACCGGGGCGTTGAACATGGCGCTGGAAAACGCCCTGCCCGAGTCGATCCCGCCCCATCTGGTCACATCGTTCGAGCTGCGGTCCGAACTGTGGGAGATCGCGGAGTACGCCGGGCGTCAGCGCGGCACTTTGGCGGGCGTCATCGCCGCCAAGGCGCTGCTGACGCGGCAGGTGCAGGAAACCGCCTACCGGACGGACGGCGTGATCGAGGCGACCTGGGCCTCGGCCCTGCTGCGGGCGGGGCAACTCTCCCCCACTGTCGCGACCGCGGTCCAGGACGCCCGGGCGGTGTTCGACGAGAGTTTTGTCGCCACCCGCGATTCGGTGTACGCGGCGGGGTCGAGCTTCGGGGCCTATCCGGTCACGACGTCGGAGTGGCTGGCGGCCGCGACTCGCGGCATTGCCGCAACTGGGGCGGCGGGTGAAGCGGCCGCCGCCGCCGTGGTGGACGCGATCGCGGAGGGGATCGACCGGGCCTTCGGTCAGCTTTGGCTCGCCGGCGCGATGGGGGCGCTGTCCCTGGGCGCCGTGGCCGGGGCCGCCCTGTTCGCGCAGCGCGGAATCGCGCGGCCGATCCAGCGGACCACCGCGGCGATGGAGGCCGTCGCCGCCGGGAATCTGGATGCGCCGATCACCGGCCAGCAGCGCACGGACGAGATCGGTCGGCTCGCGCAAACGCTGGCGATGCTGCGGGAGGCCGCGCGGGAGCGCAATGTCCTGCGCGAGGAACAGGCGCGCGCGGAACAGCGCGCCAAGGACGACCAGCGGCAGGCCCTGCGGGAGATGGCTGACACGATCGAAACGTCCAGCCAGGCGGCGCTGGACGCGGTGGGCGCCCTGGCCGAAACCCTGACCAGCGATGCCGAACATCTCAAGGCGTCCTCGGAGCGGGTGTCGACCAACGCCGCGAACGTCGCGACGGCCACGCAGCAGGCGCTGGCCAACGCGCAGGTCGTGGCCGCTTCGGCGGAACAGCTCGCCGCCTCGATCCAGCGCATCAGCGGGCAGGTGCGCCAGTCGGCGGACATCGCCAACACGGCGGTGGATCGGGCGCGGGAAACCCAGGATGTTGTCGGCCGCTTGAGCGACGTCGGCGACAGCATCGGCGAGGTCGTGAAGCTGATCGGGGAGATCGCCGATCAAACCAACCTGCTCGCCCTGAATGCCACCATCGAAGCGGCCCGGGCGGGGGACGCCGGCAAGGGCTTCGCGGTGGTCGCCAGCGAGGTCAAATCGCTGGCCCAGCAGACCGCACGCTCGACCAACGACATCCAGACCCGCGTGTCGGAGATCCAGACCGTCTCGCGGCAGGCCGCCACCGCCATCAGCGGCGTCGGCGGCACGATCGAGGAGATGAACACCATCACCCGGTCGGTGGCCGAGGCGATCGCGGAACAGATGACGGCGACTCGCGATATCGCCTCGAACGTCCAGCAAAGCACCGAGATGACGCAGGAGATCGCGCGCCTGATCGAGGCGGTGGCCGACGAGGCGAGCGGAGCCAAGGCCTCGGCCGACACGGTGGAGACGGTGTCGCGGGAGGTGAACGAGGCCGTGACCAACTTCGGCACCACGGTTACCCGGGTGGTGCGCGCCTCGACGACCGAGTCCGACCCCACGCCCGTGCGGCTGGCGTCGTAACGCCGGCAGGCGTGGGCGCCAGGGGCACCGGGGGGACACCCCGATCCGGTCGGCCCCCGTCCCGCACGGGAGCGCGCCCGTGCGGGGGCGCTTCACGGGTCAGGGTTTCAGTCCCGGCGCTTCTGGACCAGGGCGCCGATTTCCATGGCGTCGCGGGAGATGCGGTCGCACACGTCCTCCAGTGTCACGACGGACGCCGCCTGCTGATCGAGCGCCGTGGCCAAGGTGGAGACAGCGCCGATGATGGTCTCGGTGTCGGCCTGGATGTTGGCGGTGAAGGATTCGATCTCGTCCACCGTGCGGCGGGAGTGCTCCGACAGCGCCCGGACCTCCTGCGCGATGATGTTGAATCCCAGGCCGACGTGTCCGGCCCGCGCCGCCTCGATGGAGGCGTTCAGCCCCAGAAGGCGGGTCTGCCCGGCGATGGTGCGGATCCCGGTCAGAACCCCGTTGATGTTCTCCAGGGTGGCGCGGATATCGGTGATGCCTGCTTCCAGATCGGTCTGGGTCGAGCGGGTGGCGGCGCTGTCGGTTTGCAGTTGGCCGGTGGCGTCGCGGATGCCGGCGACATCCGAATGAATTGCTTCCGAAATATTCGCGATGGTGCGCTGCTGGTGCCACGTATTGCCGATTTCCGTGGCGATCAGATAGAGCAGATCCGCCGCCGCCTCGACCCGGGCGCGGGTCGTCCGAGGAACCGCGCGCAGCGCCTCGATGTAGGTGTCGGGGTTGATGTCCAACTCTTCGGCATAGCGGCGGAATGCCGCCTCGTCGGGCTCCTGGGTCAGCACCTGCCCGCCGATCACCGAACCGACCTGCTCCCCGTCCACGATGATCGGGGCGGCCATGTCGACCAGCCCGGCGTGGCAGTCATAGACCGACGGCCGGCCGGTTTCGCGCGAATGCTTGCCGCCGTTCAGATCACACTCCATGCAGCGGCGCAGGCCCTCGGGGCTCTTGCGCACGAGGTCCATGCAGAACCGGGTGAAGTTGCTGGGGTTGGAGACCGGTTTTTCCGTATCCACCGTCACGGCGGCGAGGCCGGTCGCCTTCGAAAAGGCGTCTTGGAGCCGTTGCCAGAACTGCGGTTCCATGATGTCCGACAGTTCGACGGCCGGGGGCGCGGGGTCCTCCGCAAGCATGGCATTGGCCATCACGTTTCCACCTTTTTTGTACGCATGTGGTCGAACGAACAGAATCCGACCCTGTGTGAGGATGCCGGTGACGATCAGGAGAACGCCAGAGGCCGATTTGCCCAATGGGTGTGTTCTTTTGTCCTGTTCGTGCAACCTGCCGCGCCGGTCGGTGCTGGGGGTAGCGCGGCAGGTCGCGACCCTTTTTCGGATCGGCGAGTGACCGGGCCCCGCCGCTCACTCGCCTCGGCCACGTCGCCGCGCCGGTGCGGTCACACCGGCCTGGCGATGGATAGAGTCGGCTCATGCGTTGGCAGGGATGAGAGCAAATCCCGAGCGATATGGAGCCGGTCGCAACGACGATGTGCCTAAACATCAGACCTATAGAGCGTCCGGCGCGTCAGCGGTCACGTCCAATGCTTTAGTCGGACCGGATCCGGTCCAGGAACTGGCCGACCTGTTTGGAGAGGAGGGCGGTCTGCGTGGACAGTGTGCCGACCGCCATGGACAACTCCTGCGCCGTGCCGTCGGTCTTTTCGGCGAGGGCGTTGACCTGTTCGATCGTCGCGGTGACCTGCTGGCCCCCCTGCGCCGCCTCGTCCACGCGCCGGCCGATCTCCCGGGTCGAGGCGCGCTGTTCCTCCACGGCGGACGCAACGGTGGCCGAGATCGCGTTGATGTTGCCAATGGTCCCGCCGATGCCCTGAATCGCGTCGACGGCGTCGCGGGTCGCGCCCTGAACCGCGGCGATCTGGCCGGAGA
The DNA here is from genome assembly GCF_014197855.1 of Roseospira marina. Taxonomy (GTDB): domain Bacteria; phylum Pseudomonadota; class Alphaproteobacteria; order Rhodospirillales; family Rhodospirillaceae; genus Rhodospira; species Rhodospira marina. The sequence continues at coordinate 20,613 of NZ_JACIGJ010000010.1, read as the reverse complement.
TTTCGTCGGTGGCGCGCGAGGTCTGGTTGGCGAGGCTCTTGACCTCGCTGGCGACCACCGCGAAGCCCTTGCCGGCGTCGCCCGCGCGCGCGGCCTCTATGGTTGCGTTCAGGGCCAGCAGGTTGGTCTGGCTGGCGATGTCGTTGATCAGTTTGACCACGTCGCCGATCTTGCCCACGGCCTCGGCCAGCCCCTGAACGAGCTGGTCCGTCCGTTGGGCTTCCTGGACCGCCTTGTCCGTGATGTCCGTCGCCTGGCCCATCTGACCGGAAATTTCCTGGATGGAGGCGGACAACTGGTCCGCCGCCGAGGCGACAGCGCCGATGTTCTCGCTCGTGCGGGATGCCACCTGTGCCGCGTCGCTGGTCTCGCGCGCCGACGTGTTCGCGGCGTCGATCATGACCTGTGCGGCGGTCGAAACCGTCTGGACCGACCCGGAGACCTCTTCGACAACGCCGAACACCTCCCGCTCGAAGTCGCTGGCCGCCGCCTTGAGCGCGACCGCAACCTGTTCCTGAGCGGAGTGCATGTAGGCCGCCGACGCGACCTCGATCTCGAACATGACGGCGCGGGTCAGGGCATCGATTGCCGCTTGCATTTTGTCTTTGTCACGCCGGTAGTGCGGCTGCACGGCGAGAATGAACCGGCGCAGCATGTTGGCGTAGAACACAAAGAACCAGCGCAGTGGTAGACCCTGGCGTTGCCGCTTGGCGAACAAATCGGCGCCATTCCGGATCTGCTGTTCATCAAACGTACCGGCAAAGACATCATGGAGCCAGTGCTTGCGCTGAGACGCGCACGCATCTTCGATGCGAATCCCCGAGTACGCTTTTTGAACATCCGGATAATTCAGGATGAGTTTGTAGCTTTCCAGAATTGCGTCATCGATAATCGTTTCAATGACAGGCCGGCACTCCACCAGAATACGGCATGTGGGCGTATCAAGGCCCATGGCTTTGAGGCGAGTGCGCAAATCGAGATCAAGCGGCCGTGCCATGTTTTTCTCCTTGGGAATAAAGACCAAGATCTGTTGTCGATCATGATGTCTTTATTCATTGGAAATGCGTGAAGTCAGAAGATGGCCAATCTGGAATCCGATTTCGGCTATCCTATTGTCTTTATAGGGGACGGCCCGATCCTGTTCAAATTCAAAAATTTGACGCAATATATCGAGAAAGCGAAAATATCGAGAAAGCGAAACAGTTGAGGTCTTTGCCTCGGCGTACGCGCCCCCGCCGGCCATCGTATGGCGCGGCAAGGCCGCGAAATCAAGGCACTCCGGCGGCGCAGATCCGGCCCGATGGGGTGGGGCCGCGTGCCGCAGGGGGGTGGGGCATGGTGTCCGAGGGATGACGTTGGGCATGGAGGCGCCGAAAAAAAAGCGGCGTTCCGACGTGTGGCGCGGGCGGGGTGTGCGTCGCGAGCGTGGCGTCGCACGCGCGCCCAATCGCAATGGGCGTGATGCGAGAGTCATCGAAACGCGCGCTTCCGCGCCCGAATCGAAGCCGGGCCGGTCGAGACTCGGCCGGCCCGGATTAGGCCGGTCCAGATTAGGCTGGCCCGATTTACGCCGGTTCGACGAACCCGGCGACGACGGTCTTGCGGCCGGCTTTTTCGAAGTTCACCGCCAGTTTGCCGCCCTCCGCCGATTGCACCGTGCCGTAGCCGAACTTCTGGTGAAACACCCGCTGGCCCACGCGGATGCCCTGGCCGTCGCCGGAGCGGTCGCGCACCTTCCAGGTTCCGGTGCCCGGGGCCACCCGCCCGGCGCTCCCGCCCGATCCGGCCGCCAGGGTGCGGCGGGGATGGCGGGTGCCCCAGCCGCCGAACTCCTCGGCGAAGCCGGCGGTCACGGCGCCGTAGAGGCCCGTGTCGCTGGTCTTGTCGACGAAGGCGTCGGGCAGTTCGTCGACGAACCGGCTGGGCATCGAGGCCTGCCAGTTGTTGAAGATGCGGCGGTTGGCGGCGAAGGACACGAACGCCCGGGTGCGCGCCCGGGTCAGGCCGACATAGGCCAGCCGCCGCTCTTCTTCCAGCGAGGCCTGGCCACCCTCGTCCAGGGCGCGCTTGTGCGGGAACAGGTCCTCTTCCCACCCGGGCAGGAACACGACGTCGAACTCCAGCCCCTTGGCGGCGTGCAGGGTCATCAGGGTGACCCCGGCGGCAGCACCCTTGCTCTCCGTCTCCATCACCAGGGCGATGTGCTCCAGGAAGGCGTCGAGCGTCTCGAACTCGGCCACCGCGCCGACCAGTTCCTCCAGGTTCTCGACCCGGCCCGGGGCCTCGGGGCTCTTATCCGCCTTCCACATGGCGGCGTAGCCGCTTTCCTCCAGGATGGTGGCGCACACCTCGGACGGTGGCATGCCGCCGACCAGGGCGCGCCAGCGGTCCACATCGGCGACAAACGCCCCCAGCGCGGTGCGGGCGCGCGGCTTCAACTCGTCGCTGGCGGCCAGATCGCGGGCGGCGGCCAGGAGCGGAATGCCGGCGGCGCGGGCCATGATCTGCAACGTTTGAAGGCTGGTCTCGCCCAGGCCGCGCTTGGGTGTGTTCACGATGCGCTCGAACGCGAGGTCGTCGTCGGGCTGGGCGACCAAGCGCAGGTAGGCCAGTGCGTCGCGGATCTCCAGCCGCTCATAGAACCGCGGGCCGCCGATCACATGATAGGGCACGCCGCAGGTCATCAGGCGGTCTTCGAACTCGCGCATCTGGAAGGTGGCGCGGACCAGGATGGCGGTGCCGGCGGCGGCATTGCCGGTGCCATTGCCGCTTCCGCGCATCTCGTGGCCCAGGGCCTCGATTTCCTCGACCACCCAGCGGGCTTCCGCCTCGCCGTCCCACAGGCCGCGCACCGTGACCTTGCGCACGTCCGGATCGTCGGCGGCGGCCCCAGCGGCGATCAGGTCCTTGCCCAGGCGGTCGGTGTTGTGCCGGATCAGCCCGGCGGCCGCGCCCAGGATGGTGGGCGTGGAGCGGTAGTTGCGCTCCAGCCGGACCACGGCCGCGCCCGGGTAGTCGGTATCGAAGCGCAGGATGTTGCCGACTTCGGCGCCGCGCCAGGAGTAGATCGACTGGTCGTCGTCGCCCACGCAGCACAGATTGCGGTGCCCGGCGGCCAGCAGCCGCAGCCACAGGTACTGCGCCACGTTGGTGTCCTGGTACTCGTCCACCAGGATGTAGTCGAACTTGCGTTGGTACTCGGCGGCGATGTCCGGATGGGCCTGAAGGATGGCCAGGGTGTGCAACAGCAGGTCGCCGAAGTCGCAGGCGTTCAGCTCCAGCAACCGCGTTTGATAGCGCGTATACAGCTCCCGCGCGCGTCGCGCGGCGCCCTCGCGCGCATCCGCGTCGGGCACGCGGTCGGGGGTGAGGCCGCGATCCTTCCAGCGCTGGATGCGGCCCATCAGCGCCTTGGGCGGGTCGCGCTTGGGGTCCATGTTGGCGTCGACCATGAGCTGCTTGAGCAGCCGAAGCTGGTCGTCGGCGTCGAGGATGCTGAAGCCGTCGCGCAGGCCGACCTTCTCGGCGTGGCGGCGCAGCATGCGCAGCGACAGGGCGTGGAAGGTGCCCAGCCAGACGCTTTCGGCCACCGGCCCGATCATGGCGGCCAGACGTTCGCGCATCTCCCGCGCGGCGCGGTTGGTAAAGGTCACCGCCAGAACGCGCCACGGCTGGGCGCGGCGCAGATGCAGGATGTGTGCGATCCGCGTGGTGAGCACCCGCGTCTTGCCGGTGCCCGCCCCGGACAGAACCAGCACCGGGCCGTCCAGGGTCTCCACCGCGCGTCGCTGTTCCGGGTTGAGCCCCGCCAGCCAGGGGGGCTCGGGCGGCGGGGTCTCGGGATCGCCGGGCGCCGCGTCCAGGTCGTCGTCGGTCAGGTCGAACGGATCGGTCATAGCGGTCCCGGAAGCGAGGAGAAACACGTGGGCGAGGAGAAACACGGGGGACTCGGCGGGGGCGGTGCGGCCCTGGGCACGCCCGACCCCCCCCGAACACAAGCGAGATATGGTGCGGAACAGATAGGGCCCCACCATATCGGCGTCGAGGGACGGCCGCAACCACGCGCCGGGCGGCGGGCAAATTGACTTCCGCCGGTCCGCCCCCTAGCGTGGGGTGGTGGCGGACAGAAGGGCCCGCCTCTCCGACTCGCGGACCGTTCCGGTCTCCCGCCCCGGCGGGCGCGGACCCGTGTGCTCCTGGCAGCACGGTGATCCGGCCTTGGGCTTTTCCTGGTGGATCCCGCGTATGGTTTCCCATTCCGACAGCTCGCAGCATCCCGGTACCGTCCTGCGCAAGCGGTTCATGGGACCGCACGGCCTGGATGTCGAGACCCTGGCGGCCGACCTTGGTCTGCCGGTCAACCGGCTGGAGGATGTGCTCGCCGGACAGCGGTCGATCACCGCCGACATGGCGCTCCGGCTGGCGCGGTATTTCGGCACCTCGCCGCTGTACTGGATGAATCTGCAAAGCCGCTTCGACCTGCACGTCACGGGCAAGGTGCTGGCGCAGGAGATCGAACGCGACGTGCGCCCGCGCCTGACCCGGGACGTGGCTTAAGGCCTTCGGTGGGTGCGTGTGACGCACCCACCGGATTCGGCACCAGCCCGCTCCCCCACCTACCGCAAAAACGGATTCGTCTGCCGCTCGTCGCCGAAGGTGGAGGCCGGGCCGTGCCCCGGCACGAACGTGATGTCGTCGCCCAGGGGCAGCAAGGTTTCGGTGATCGCCCGGATCAAGGCGGGCGGATCGGACATGGGAAAGTCCGTTCGCCCCACCGAGCCCGCGAACAGCACATCGCCCACGAAGGCGACGCGTGCCTTCGGGTCCACGAACACCACATGACCGGGGGTGTGGCCGGGGGCGCGGTACACGTCGAGCGTGACACCGCCCACCGTGACGGTGTCGCCCGTGTCGAGCCACCGGGTGGGGACGACCGGCTCGGGCGTCTCCGGCCAGCCGAACATGCGCGCCTGCTGGCCGAGCTGGTCGATCCAGAACGCGTCGTCCGCCTGCGGACCCTCGACCGGTACGCCGAGGGTGCGCGCCAACGCCCCGACGGCGCCGATGTGGTCGAGATGGCCGTGGGTCACCAGGATTTTCTCGAGGGTCACGCCCTTCTCGCGGGCGACGTCGAGCAACCGATCCTCCTCGCCGCCGGGATCGACCAAGGCGCCGGTCATGGTGGCGTCGTCCCAGATCAGGGAGCAGTTCTGCTGGAACGGCGTGACGGGAATGACAACGACGGAAAGCGCCATGGCGGGGATCCTGTGTGCGGGCGAAGGCGAAGGGGCGGGGGGGCGTTTACTCTTCCATCGAGCCGAACCGCTGCTCGATCACCGCGAACAGGGCGTTGAGGGCCTGCGACGTTCCGCCCTCCGGACGGCCGGGACGGGACGACGGCGCCCAGGCGAACAGGTCGAGGTGCGCCCAGGGCGTGGCCGGTCCGACGAACTCAGCCAGGAACAGGGCCGCCGTGATGGCCCCGGCGAAGGAGCCGGTGCCGATGCTGCTCAGATCGGCCACCGGACTGTCGAGCATGCGCCGATAGGGGGCGTGCAGCGGCAGGCGCCACAGCGGCTCCCCGGTCTGCTCCCCCGCCGCCATCAGGTCGGCGGCGAGCGTGTCGTGCCGCGTGAACACGGCAGGCACGTCCGGTCCCAACGCCACCCGCGCGGCGCCGGTCAGGGTGGCCATGTCGATCAGCAGGGCCGGGGATTCCGTGTCCGCCTCGGCCAGGGCGTCGGCCAGGATCAGACGGCCCTCGGCATCGGTGTCGCCGACCTCGACGGTCAGGCCCTTGCGGGTCTCCAGCACGTCAAGCGGGCGGAAGGCGGAGCCCGATGGCATGTTCTCGACCGCCGGGATGAGCACGCGCAGCCGCACCGGCAGGCCGGCGTCCATCACCGCATGGGCGAGTCCGAGCGCATGAGCCGCACCGCCCATGTCCTTTTTCATCAGCTTCATGCCGGCGGAGGGCTTCAGGTTCAGGCCGCCGGAATCGAACACCACGCCCTTGCCCACCAGGGTGACGCGCGGATGGTCCGCGTTGCCCCAGCGCAGGTCGATCAGGCGGGGCGGGCGGGTGCTGCCCCGGCCGACGGCGTGCACGGCCGGCCAGCCCTCGTCCAGAAGGGCGTCGCCGACGATGTCGTTCAGCGTGGCGCCGTGATGCTCCGCCAGGGCGCGCGCCACCCCGGCGAGGTCCGCCGGGCCGAGGTCGGAGGCTGGCGTGTTGACCAGATCCCGGGCCAGGGCGGCGGCCCCCACGCGGCGGGCCACAGCGGCGCGGTCCACGCCCTCGGGCCACACCAGACGGGCGGGGGCGGAGGGCGCGTCGCTCTTGTAGCGGTCGAAGCGATAGGCGCCGAGCGCCCAGGCCTCCGCGATCACGGCGGCGTCGGCGGCGGGCGTCTCCGGCGGCAGCGCGACGCACAGCGGGGCCAGACGCTCCGGCAGGCCGGCGAGCGCCCAGCGGTCGGTGCCGTCGCCGAGGCCGGCCAGCACGGCGGCGATGCTTCCGTCCGCGCTGGGAAGGCAGACGGTGGAGCCCGCCGCGCCGCGAAAGCCGCTGGCCGCGACCCAGGCGGCCCGCTCCGCCGGCTGGTCGGTGCACCAGGCCGCCAGATCGGTCTCGGTCAGCGGCAGCAGGGGCACGGCGGCCGCATCATCGGGGGCCGGCGGGTCGATCAGGGCGCCGAGACACGGATGATGGGGCCGGAACAGGGGACGGGCGGCCATGGGAACGAGCCTCCGGAGCAGACGGCGGACAGGGATGGGCGGGGCGCCGGCCAAGCGGCACGGCGCGGCGGTCAGGGCAGGTGCCCTTCGTCCTCGTAGTACCGTTGCGCGCCCGGGTGCAAGGGGATGCCGGTGCCCCGCGGGGCGTCGCGGGCGCTCATGGCGTGGCCGATGCCATCGTCGAGGAAGCGGTGGCGCACGTTGGGATGCCAGATGCCCCGCACGATTCCATAGGCCGTGTCGTCGTCGATCGCGTCCGTGGCGACCAGGACCGCGCCGACGGACAATGTGGGCACGGCGCGCGGAATGCCAGCATACACCGCGCCAGGGATGACGCCTTGGGTGAGGTAGGCATGCCGTCCGGCCATGCGCGCGATCAGCGGCCCGGATAGACCGATCAGCCGGATTGGCACCGCCTGGGCCAGATCGGCGACCACGGCGACCGGGGCGGCGCCGATGAAGAACAGCGCGTCGATCTCTCCGGCCACCAGCAGATCGGCGGCCGGTCCGGGCTTGTCGTAGACCGGAAGCACATCGGCCTCCGACAGCCCATGCGCGTCGAGCAGCAGGCGCGCGTCGGCCAGCGTGCCGGAGCCGCGCTCGCCCACGGCCACGCGCCGGTCGCGCAGGTCCTCGACGCCCTCAATGTCGCTCTCGGCGCGCACCACGAGATGGATTTTTTCCTGATACAGCCGGGCCAGCGCCAGCAGTTCCGGCATGGGCCCGCTGTCCGTGAACACGCCCGAGCCGGTGCGCGCCCAATACGCGATATCCGCCTGACAGAGCGCGAGGTCGACCGTGTGATCCTTCAGCAGGCGGATGTTATCGACGGATCCCTCGGTGGATTGGGCCACCGCGATCAGGCCGGGCACGCCGCAGCTTCCGCCCTTATCGCAGGGGCGCGCGCCCGGTGGGCGGCTGATGGCGTTGGCAATCAGGCCGCCGATCGGGAAGTACATGCCGGCGGTCGAGCCGGTCCCGATGCGCATGAAGCGCAGACCGATGGCGGTGTCCGGAGCCTGGGCGTTGGCGGGCGGACCGGCCCCGAGACTCGCAAGGCCCCCGGTCAGGCCGAACCCGGCGCCAAGACCGACCGCCCGACCGAGGACCGCACGCCGTGAAAGGGGCTGTCCGTCCGTGCCGTCGCCGTCCCGATCCGTCGCCATCGTGCCCAACCCATGCCCTGCCGCGCCGCGCGCCGCCCCTGCGCCTGCCCAAATCGGCGCCGATCCGTCTCGTAACTCCCATCCTGCCCTAAGATGTGGGTGTTTTTTGGGCAAAAAAAGGCGCGGGCGTGACAATTGCGCATCGGGTGTCTTTCGCGCCACGCTTCCGCGGCCGGAGGCCGTGTCCAGATCCCCACGACCCTAGGCCGCCTTGGGGCGCCTCCGGCCTGAGGTCATCGCCACGCCCAGCACCGCCACCGCCATGCCCGACAGCGCGACCGGTCCCAGCCGCTCGTCGAACAGCAGCCAGGCGATCAACGCCGTGACCGGCGGCACGAGGTAGAACAGGCTGGCGACCCGGGCCGCCTCGCCCATCCGCAGCAGCACCATCAGCAGCGTGACCGCGCCCACCGACAGAACCACCACCAGCCAGACCAGCCCAAACACGAATTCGGGCGTCCACGCGATGGTGGTGTCCTCGCCGGTCAGCAGCGCCAGCGCCACCATGAGTACGGTGCCGGCTCCGAACTGGACCACCGCGCCGGTGCGCGGATCGAGGCCGTTGCAAAACCGCTTCTGATACAGGGTGCCGGCCGTGATCCCCACCAGGGCGAACAGGCAGACGGCGACAGCCGGCCAGCCGAAGCCCTGGAACAGCGTCGCGCCCGCCGGGGCCATCTTCTCGCCCAGCACCAGGACGACGCCGGCCAGCCCGAGTCCCAGGCCGGCCCACTGCCGGGCCGAGATGCGCTCGCCTAGCAGCGGCCCCGCCGCTACGGCGGTCAACAGCGGCTGAAGGCCGACGATCAGCGAGGCCAGACCCGCCGGCATGCCCCATTCGATGCCCTGGAACACCCCGGCCAGATAGATGCCGTGGAGCAGCAGCCCGGTTACGGCGGCGTGGCCGAACAGCGCCGGCCGGCTGGGCCAGCGCGCGCGGGTCAGCCAGACCACCGGTAGGAACAGCACGGCGGTGAGGGCGAAGCGAAGCGCCAGGAACGTCAGCGGTTCGGAATGGGGCAGGACGAAGCGCGCGCCAATGAAGCCGGTGCTCCACAGGACGACGAACAGCGCCGGCATGGCGGCGATTAGAAGGGCGCGCGGGGTGGCTGTGGTCGGCATGGGGGACGGGATCAGGGCTGAGGACGAGGATGACGGCAGCGGCAAGGCCACGGTATGGTAGCGGCGCGCGTTACCATGGGGTATCCGGGCGCGGGCGCCAAGCGATTTAGGTTGAGGGGGGGGGCGGTCACGGGCGGGCCGCGAAAACGCTTGACTCCGGAGGGGCCATCATTAGAGTGTCGCGCTCCCGAGGCGGCGCTGTTCAGCGGCTGCCCGGGTCGTTATTGCCCGCCGCGTCGTGAAGGCCCGCCTATAAAAGGGGTCAGTGCGCGGCGACCCTGTTCCCCGTGCTCCAACGAGTGACGACGTCATGTTCGCAGTGATCAAGACCGGCGGCAAGCAGTACAAGGTCGCCAAGGACGATGTCCTTGACATCGAGAAGCTGGAAGTCGAGGACGGCGCCAGCATCACGTTCGACGAAGTGCTGATGGTCGGCGACAAGGTCGGCGCTCCGACCGTGGCTGGCGCCTCGGTTTCGGCCACCGTGGAACGCACCTTCAAGGACAAGAAGGTGATCGTGTTCAAGAAGCAGCGGCGCCAGAACCACCGCCGCAAGCGCGGTCATCGGCAGACCCTGACCCGCGTGCGCATCACCGATATCGCCGGCTAAGGCATTTGCCGGCCAAGGGATTCGGTGGATCCATCGGGCGGTGCCCTCCGGTGACGCGACCGCGCGCGCCGGGTGGATGACCGCACGGGCGCGTTTTGAAAGCGCGCCCGGGACGAGTTGAGGAGAGCATCATGGCTCATAAGAAGGCAGGCGGGTCCTCCCGCAACGGGCGCGACTCCGCAGGTCGTCGCCTCGGCGTCAAGAAGTACGGGGACGAGGCCGTCCTCGCCGGCAACATCATCGTGCGCCAGCGCGGGACCAAGTGGCACCCGGGCGAGAACGTCGGTATCGGCAAGGACCATACCCTGTTCGCACTGACCAACGGTCGCGTGAAGTTCACCAAGGGCTTCAAGCGTCGCACCTTCGTGTCGGTCGAGCCCGTGGTGGCCGAAGCCGCCGAGTGATCGGCGGACCGTGCCCCGTGTCGGCGGACCGGGGCGCGTGCGATACCCCGACGCTTTCAAAAGCGGACGGCGCGCCATCCAGGCCCCGAGCGGGGCGGAGTGGCGCCGTCCGCTTTTGTGTGCCGGGGGCGGGCGGGCGTGACGTCGCCGGCCCGAGGCCCCCGGAGCCGGGCTTTGTTCCGCCCGCGGACCTTGTCCGTGCACCCCCGCCCGCTTACGAGGAGACCGGAGCCGTGACCGGACCCGCCTCGACCGTTCCGGCGATGGACGCCCTTGCCGATCCCCGCGCCGGCGGCATCCTGACCGTCGATCTCGGTGCGCTGGCCGCGAACTGGCGGACCCTGCGCGCGCGGCTGGCGCCGGGCGCCGAGTGTGGCGGCGTCATTAAGGCCAATGGCTATGGGCTGGGCGCGGTCACGGTGGCCCATGCGCTTTGCGGTGCGGGCTGCCGCACGTTCTTCGTCGCTCAGCTTGAGGAAGGTCTCCGGGTGGCCCCGACGCTGCCCGCCGACGCCCGCGTGTTTGTGCTCTCGGGTCCGACCCCGGGCACGGAGCCGGAGTTCGTCGCCGCGGGGCTGATTCCCGTGCTCAACAGTCCGGAGCAGATGGAGGGGTGGGCGGCTCACGCCCGGGTCCGCGAGCGGGCGTTGCCGGCCGCGCTGCACGTCGACACCGGCATGACCCGTCTGGGCCTGAGCGCAAAGGAACTGGCCGCGCTGGTGGCCGCCGGTGGGCCCCCCCCGGCGGTGCCGCTGGTGCTGGTGATGAGCCATCTGGCCTGCGCCGATGAACCCGGGCATCCCCTGACGCCGCGCCAGCTCGAAACCTTCCGGGCGGCGCGCGCGGCCTTGCCCGGCGTGCCGGGAAGCCTCGCCAACTCCTCGGGCATCTTCATCGGGGTGGACGCGCACCACGATCTGGTGCGTCCGGGCGTGGCGCTGTACGGCGTTAACCCGACGTCCGGTCGGCCGAATCCGATGGCCGACGTGATCCGTCTTCAGGCCCGGGTGCTGCAGGTGCGCCACGTTGACGCTCCCGCGACCGTTGGATATGGTGCCGGACACAGGGCCGCGACGGGTACGCGGATTGCGACCGTGGGAGTCGGGTATGCTGACGGTCTCCCCCGTGCGTCGAGCGGCCTGATCGTGGGTTACATAGGGGAGACACCCGTGCCGCTGGTCGGGCGGGTGTCCATGGATCTGGTGACCTTCGATGTCAGTGCGGTGCCCGACGACCGACCGGTCCGGGCCGGCGACCTGATTGACTTAATCGGGCCGTTCAACCCGGTGGACGATCTGGCGGCGCGGGCCGGCACCATCGGTTATGAAATCCTGACCACGCTGGGGCCGCGCTTCGCCCGGCACCACGTGCACCGCCCCGTGCCCTAAACCGGCCGGAGGGCGGCTGCGTGGGGGGGGAGCGTGGACGGGGACGGAAAGGACAGGACGGCGTGAACTTTCTGGCCATCGTGGGGCGTGTGTTTCTGGCGTTCGTGCTCCAGGTCGGGCGCTTTTCCATCTTCACGGGGCGCGCCGTCAGCCACATGGTGCGGCCGCCGTTCTATCCGCGTTTGATCGCCCGTCAGATGGTGGAGATCGGGTACTACTCGCTGCCCGTGGTCGGGCTGACCACCCTGTTCTCCGGGATGGTGCTGGCGCTGCAAAGCCACACCGGCTTCGCCCGCTTTTCGGCCGAGGGCGCGGTGGCCACGGTGGTGGTGATCTCCCTGACCCGCGAGTTGGGGCCGGTGCTGGCGGGCCTGATGGTCGCCGGGCGCATCGGCGCGGCCATGGCCGCCGAGATCGGCACCATGCGGGTGACCGAGCAGATCGACGCCCTGTCGACGTTGTCGACCAACCCGTTCAAGTACCTGGTGGCGCCGCGCCTGATCGCTGGCGTGACCATGCTGCCGCTGCTGGTGCTGGTGGGCGACATCATCGGCGTGTTCGGCGGCTATGTGATCGGCACGACCAAGCTGGGCTTCAACCCCGCCACCTACATCGCGCGAACCGCCGAGTTCCTGCAGGTTCTGGACGTCGTCTCCGGCCTCATCAAGGCGGCTGTGTTCGGTTTCGTCATCGCGCTGATGGGCTGCTACCACGGCTACCATTCGCGGGGTGGCGCGCAGGGTGTGGGCGCGGCGACGACCAACGCGGTGGTCAGCGCCTCGATCCTGATCCTGATCCTGAACTACATGATCACCGAGCTTTTCTTCGCCCAGTAAGGGGCGTGTCGCCGGGCAAAGGACGGCCGCACCGGCGGCGCCGGTGTGAACCACGGACGGACGGACCATGAACGGACCCAATGCCTCCGACCCCGATGCGCCGAAACTCCGCCTGCGCGATGTCCGCAAGCGGTTCGGGGCCAACGTCGTGCTCGACGGCATCGGCTTGGATATCGCCGCTGGGGAGTCGATGGTGGTGATCGGTGGCTCGGGCACCGGCAAGTCCGTGCTGCTGAAGTGCGTGCTGGGTCTGCTGCGGCCGGACTCCGGCTCCATCGAGGTCGACGGCGCCGAGACCGTCGGCCTGACCGGGCGCGCCCGTGACCGTGTCAACGCGCACATCGGCATGCTGTTCCAGGGCGCGGCGCTGTTCGACAGCCTTCCGGTGTGGGAGAACGTGGCCTTCGGCCTGATCCAGGGCCGGCAGACCAGCCGTTTCGCGGCGCGTGCCCGCGCCATGGACTGTCTGGACCAGGTCGGGCTGCGCCGCCGGGTTGCCGATCTATACCCGGCGGAGCTGTCCGGCGGCATGCAGAAGCGCGTCGGTCTGGCCCGGGCCATCGCCGCGCAACCCGACATCGTGTTCTTCGACGAGCCCACGACCGGTCTGGATCCGATCATGGCCGACGTCATCAACGACCTGATCGTGGCGACGACCAAGGAGCTGGGCGCCACTGCGCTGTCGATTACCCACGACATGGCCAGCGCCACCAAGATCGGCGACCGCATCGCCATGCTCTACAAGGGGCGGCTCATCTGGGTCGGCGCCGCCAAGGAGGTGTTCGACAGCGGCAACGCGCACGTGGACCAGTTCGTCCATGGGCGCGCCGACGGTCCCATCACCGAAGAGGCGGAGGCCCAAGCCGGATGATGGCGGCCGGCTGACGGCAGCGCACAACGGTGACGGGATAGGCTGGCGGGATGGCCGGGGATTGGATAGGGTGTGACCCAGGCTTCACCCCACACCCCATTGAGGAGCACCCCCGACCATGGCCATGGACGCCGGTACCCTGAAGAGCATGATCGTGGAAGCGTTCCCCGACGCTCAGGTGGAGATCGACGACTTCCAGGGGGACGGCGACCACTACGCCGCCAACATCGTCGCGGAGGCCTTTCGGGGCAAGACGCGCGTGCAGCAGCACCAGATGGTCTATGCCGCGCTCAAGGGCAAGGTCGGCGGCGAGCTGCACGCCCTGGCGCTCCAGACCAAGGCGCCGGACTAACCTGGGCGGGACCCCACGCCGGCCGGAGGGACAACGCGCCCTCCGGACCAGCCGGCCGACCGCCTCCTCAGTCCATCGGGGCGTCGTGGGTCATGTCGCCCCCCTCCGGTCCGCCATGCCCGTCGGCCCCCATGGCACCAACGCCGGTGACCGTCACCTGAACATCGACCGTCCCGGCCTGTTCGAACGTCAGCGACAGCGGAAACGTCTGGCCCTCGGCGAGCGGGGCATGCAGGTCGATCAACATGACATGCAAACCACCCGGTTGCAGCGTGGTGGTTTCCCCACCCGGCACGTCGATGGCGTCCACCTTGCGCATGCGCATGACGTCGCCATCCATGATGTGGGTGTGCAGTTCCACGACGCGGGAGACATCGGCATCCGCCGCGATCAGCCGGTCGGCGGCGCCGTCGTTGCGGATGGTGACGAAGGCCGCGCCGGCGCGCGCCATGCCGGCGGACGCACGGGCCCAAGCGTCGGTGACCGTCAGGTCGCCAACGATGGCTTCAGGGGTCACGGCGGCAGCCTGGGCCGGTGTGGCGGCGGTCAGGGGAGCGGCGGCGATTGCGAGCGCCAGGGGCAAGGCTGACAGGACGGCGAACGGAGACGGGCGGACAGCCATGGGCCGAGTTCCTTTGCTGTGACGGGATCCCCGGGCGTCGCGGGACCTCCGGGAGCTTCAAACATGCTGTTGCGGCCGGACCAGGGCAAGACAGATGCGTCGTTGCGGGCACGGAATCATGCGCCAAACGCATATGATGCAATCGCTTAATCGCTCTGGACCCTCTCGCACAAAAAGGGCAGACTGCGCCGCCATGTCGGACCCGAGTGCCCCCCGTCCTGAATTCTCCCGGTCCCACGCCGCGCGCCGTTTGGTGCGGGGCGCCGATCGGGCGGCCCTGTCCACGATCGGGGCGGGACTTGAACCGGAAGGGGGCGCTCCGTTTGCGTCTCTCGTGACCCTTGCGACGAACGGAGCGGGTGCCCCGCTTCTGCTGTTGTCCTCCTTGGCCGAGCACACCCGTAACGTGATCGCCGACTCCCGCTCCGCCCTGCTGATCACCGACTCCACGGTGCCGCATGCGAACCCGCAGGAGGACGCGCGAGTCACCCTGGTCGGCCGGCTTCACGCCGACCCAGAGCCGGCGTCTCGCGGGCGCTTCCTGGCCCGTCACCCCGCCGCCGCGCGCTATGCGGCGTTTGCCGATTTCGCCATGTACCGGCTGGCCGTGGACCGGGTCCACGTTGTCGAGGGGTTCGGAGTCGCCTACCAGATCGACGATCCGGCCGCCTATCGGGTGCCGCCGGCCATCGCGGCGGCGTTTTCAGCCGCCGAAGCCGACGCCTGCGCGCGGCTGAACGAAACCCGCGGCCGCGATCTGGCGCGCCTTTGTCGGGGGCGCGCGGTGCGTGCCGTGGCGCTTGACGCGGACGGGCTCGATCTCTGTCCCGAATCCGCGTCTGATCCGGACTCCGCCGCTCCGGCGTACCGGGTGGCCTTTCCCGGTCCACTGGACGGACCGGAGGCTCTGGATGCCGCTCTCGATACCATCCTGGACGGTGCGCCGTGACCCCGCCGTCGCGGCGCCGTCGTCCGCCGCCGGTCTGCGCCCAAAACAGGCCTGATCCTGTTGTTCGGCCGGCCGGATCTGATTACCCTTTTGCTCAGTATGCTTCGAACTTGCATGATCTTATGCACCAACGGGAGGTGACGAGATGACCGGTGCCCCGACAAAACACGCCAAGCTGCTCGCCTGGGTGGACGAAATCGCCGCCCTGACCAAGCCGGACCGCATTGAATGGTGCGACGGCAGCCAGGAAGAATATGATCGCCTGTGCGCCCTTCTGGTCGAGGGCGGCTCGTACATCCGCCTGAATCCGGAAAAGCGCGGCAACAGCTTCCTCTGCCGCTCCGACCCCAGCGACGTCGCCCGCGTCGAAAGCCGGACCTTCATCTGTTCGGAAACCAAGGAAGACGCCGGGCCGACCAACAACTGGATGGCTCCGGCCGAGATGCGCTCCACGCTGAACGGCCTGTTCGACGGCTGTATGCGCGGCCGCACCATGTACGTGATTCCGTTCTCCATGGGGCCGCTCGGCTCTGATATTTCGGAGATCGGCGTGGAGATTTCCGACTCCGCCTACGTCGCGACCAACATGCGCATCATGACCCGCATGGGGCAGGCCGCGCTGGACGTGCTGGGCGATGACGGCGAGTTCATCCCCTGCGTCCACTCGGTCGGCATGCCGCTGGCCGACGGGGTCCAGGACGTGGCCTGGCCCTGCAACGACACCAAGTACATCGTGCACTATCCGGAGACGCGCGAGATCTGGTCCTTCGGGTCCGGCTACGGCGGCAACGCTCTGCTGGGCAAGAAGTGCTTCGCGCTGCGCATCGCCTCGGTGAAGGCCCGCGACGAGGGCTGGATGGCCGAGCACATGCTCATCCTGGGCGTGAAGAACCCGCGCGGCGAGAAGACCTACGTCTGCGGCGCCTTCCCCAGCGCCTGCGGCAAGACCAACTTCGCCATGCTGATCCCGCCCAAGGGCTACGAGGGCTGGGAGGTCACGACCGTTGGCGACGACATCGCCTGGATCAAGCCGGACGCCGAGGGTCGCCTGCGCGCGATCAACCCGGAATACGGCTTCTTCGGCGTGGCGCCGGGCACGTCCATGAAGTCCAACCCGAACGCCATGGAGTCGCTGCACTCCAACTGCATCTTCACCAACGTCGCGCTGACCGACGACGGGGACGTGTGGTGGGAAGGCATGACCGACGAGGCGCCGGCGCACCTGATCGATTGGAAGGGCCAGGACTGGACCCCGGGCTGCGGTCGTCCGGCGGCGCACCCGAACGCCCGCTTCACCGCGCCGCTCAGCCAGTGCCCGTCCCTGGACGAGGCCTGGGAGGACCCCGCCGGCGTGCCGGTCGAGGCGTTCCTGTTCGGGGGGCGCGTGGCCTCCAACTTCCCGCTGGTGTTCGAGGCCAAGGACTGGACCCACGGCGTCTACCTCGCCGCCACCATGGGCTCCGAGATGACGGCCGCTGCCGAGGGCAAGCCGGGCGACCTGCGGCGTGATCCGTTCGCCATGCTGCCGTTCTGCGGCTACAACATGGCCGACTACTGGCAGCACTGGCTGACCCTGGGTCACAAGCTGGCCGGAAACCTGCCGCACATCTACCGGGTCAACTGGTTCCGCAAGGACGAGAACGGCAAGTTCATCTGGCCGGGCTTCGGCGACAACATGCGCGCGCTGGAGTGGATCGTGGACCGTGTCAAGGGCCGCGCCCATGCCGTGGAAAGCCCGCTCGGCAACGTGCCGGCCTACACGGACATCAACTGGAACGGTCTGACCTTCGACCAGGCGCTCTACAACCGCATCATGACCGTGGAGAAGGAAAAGGCTCTGCGCGAGGTGCAGACCCAGGCCGATCTGTTCGATAAGTTCGGCGATCGCCTTCCGAAGGAAATCGCCTCCATGCGCGACCTGATGCTGGCCGAGCTGGAAAGTGCGCCGGAGGTCTGGGAACTGCCCAAGTCGGCGTAATCACCTCGGCGTAATCACGTCGGCATAAGCCGTCGTATGTTCGCGGCGGGCTGATCCGGAGCCCTTGCCCTATCGGTGGGGAGATGGGGTGGCGACCACGCCGCGCCGACAAGACCACGCCCCCGTCGGATGTCCGTCCGGCGGGGGTGTTTTTTGGGAGGACGTGCTTTCCGGCGTCCCCCTCTCGCGCCGTCCCGAAGCGGCCGACTCCCGCGTGGGAACGCCGTCGATGGGCACCCCAAGCCCGTATCCTCCTGTATACCCATAGTCCAGGGCGTCGGTTTCCCATGGGCACCGGGGGCTGAACCCGGTACCATGACGCCGTACAGAATGTTGCCAAATAGGGGAGAGTGAACCCATGACGGTCTCGGGGGGCTATGAAGCCGAGCCGAAAGGCCTCAATCCCATCGAGGACGGGGACATGGACTCCCTGTTCACCCTGCCCCTGTCCTTCATTCCGCTGAAGACGCCCGCGCTGCGTCAGGCGCGGATGATCAAGAACGCGCAGCTTCGCAGCGTGATTGAGTTGTTCTCGGATGTGCAGACCGGCAGCGGCCAGATCGAGATTTCGGACCTGCCCAAGCTCCTGAACTGGCCGACGGACGAGGTCCATCCCGACCACGTCATTATCCGCAAGCTTTCCACCCTGCACAGCTATGACGTGTTTTCGCTGCGGATCATGCTGCGCAAGATCGGTGTGCCGCTGGCCAACGCCGCCGACCTTCAGCTCTCGCCGGAAAAGAACCAGGAACTGACCCACTACATGACGCAGTTCACCCGCCCGCTGATCGCCGAGATCTACGGTGGGGAAGACGTCCAGGTGGAGCGGTTCGAGGACGTCGTCGGCCTGTTCCGCGACCCGGATATCAAGCGCGCGCGCCAGCGTCTGCAACAGATGGCCGATGCCCTGGGCATCGAAATCCTTGAGGTGCCGACCTTCCTGGAAGATTACGGCGACATCTTCCTGTCGCTGTCGTACTACAAGCAGTGCCTGGATCGGCTGACGCCGCTGCTCGATGTATTCCTGGCCTCCATGTACGACATCCGCAAGAACTACCAGTTGCGCCAGGACCAGAACCTGCTGCGCAACTGCGACATGATCGAAAACACCATAAACGAGCTGACGGCCGCCATCACCGGCCGGTTCGAAAACTTCGAACGCTCGACCAAGGCCATGTGGGAGGACATCTCCGCCGACCGGTTCCAGAAGGTCAAGGAGCTGATTCAGGCCTACCACGTCACCATCGGCGGCGTGCTGTGCGGCCTGACGGTGAAGATGAATGCGTGGATTCGGCTGTTCCCGAAGCCTACCACCGGCGGCCCGGTCAAGCGCTCGGAGTTCATCATGTCCGACATCCGCCAGGGCCTCGACAACATCACCAAGATCGAGGATTCGGCGCCGATGATGGCGTTGCTGAGCTGACGGCCGCCGCCGGTCGCACGCCTTCGGCGATCCCCTTCACGGTTTCAGGATTCACGGCAAGTTCAACGACCGGTCACGGGGCCGCAACGCAGGGATCCTAAACTGGGAACCCTGCGGGACAGCTCCGGGACGACGGGGCCGCTCGCGCTGCCCGTCCATGTCGTGCTCCTGGAGGAACCGCCGTGATCTTTTCGATCCGTTTCGGGCTGGCCTCGACCGCCGTCGCGCTCGCGTTGGCCGTCGCGTCGCCGGTCCGCGCCACCGATGTCCCCACCCAGCCCTATGGGGTGCAGAGCGGTGATGTGACCGCCGACTCCGCCGTCATCTGGGGGCGCGCCGACCGCGAGGCGCGGATGATCGTGGAATGGTGCACCGACGCGGACTTCGCCGACGCGACCCGCGTGGTCGGTCCGGCCGCGCTGGAGACCAGCGACCTGACCGCGAAGATGGTCCTGGAGGGCCTCCCGGCCGGTCAGACGATCCACTACCGCGTCATCTTCCAGGACTTGGCGGACCAGACAGTGGAAAGCGCGCCGGTGGAGGGGGCATTCAAGACCGCGCCCACCGATCGCGCGCCGGTGCGGTTTGTGTGGTCGGGTGACACCGCCGGCCAGGGTTGGGGCATCAACGAAGCCTGGGGCGGCATGCGTATTTACGAGACGATGCGCCAAGTCGAGCCCGATTTCTTCATTCACTCCGGTGACTACATCTACGCCGACGGCCCGATCAAGGCCGAGGTGGCGTTGCCCGACGGCACCACCTGGACCAACGTGACGATTCTGGAGAAGGAAAAGGTCGCCGAGACGCTGGACGAGTTCCGCGGCGCCTACCGCTACAATATGATGGACGCGAACGTGCGCGCCTTCAACGCGGCGGTGCCCATCTTCGCGCAGTGGGACGACCACGAGACGCTGAACAACTGGTACCCACAGGAGGTGCTGGCGGACGACCGCTATACGGTCAAGAGCGTCGCCCTGCTGTCCGCCCGCGCCAAGCAGGCGTTCGCCGAGTACACGCCGAGCCGCATCGACGCGACCACCGAGCGGATCTATCGCACGCTTTCGTATGGTCCGCTGCTGGACGTCTTCTTCATCGATATGCGCACCTATCGTGGCCCGAACTCCGCGAACCTTCAGGAGACCGCGTCCGACGCCACTGCGTTCCTCGGCGCCGACCAGGTGGCGTGGCTGAAGCGCGAACTGAAGACCTCCACCGCAACGTGGAAGGTCATCGCCTCCGACATGCCGATCGGTTTGGTGGTGCGCGACGGCGACCACTTCGAGAACCTCGCCAACGCCGACGATGGGGCGCCGAAGGGCCGCGAGCTGGAAATGGCCGACCTGCTGCACTTCATCAAGGCGGAGGATATCGCCAACGTGGTCTGGCTGACCGCCGATGTGCACTACACGGCGGCGCACTACTACGACCCGGAAAAGGCCGCGTATCCAGACTTCAAGGGCTTCTGGGAGTTCGTGTCCGGCCCGCTCAACGCTGGCACCTTCGGCCCCAACGACAAGGACGGCACGTTCGGCATCACCGTCGACTACGAGAAGGCGCCGGAGGGGGGCATGGCCAACCTGCCGCCATCGGCCGGCCTGCAGTTCTTCGGCCAGATCGACATCGCCGCCGACGGGATGATGTCGGTCCAGCTCAAGGATCTGGCGGGGGAGACGCTGCACACCGTGACCCTGACCCCCGAGTCCTGAGGATCGCATGATCCCCGGGCGTCTTCAGCCTGCCCTGGGTGTGGCGGCCGTCCTTGTGATGGCCGTCCTTCCCATTGGGGCGCACGCGGCGGAGGCTTCGGATGGTGAGCCCCGCCGCATCATCGCGGAGCATTGCGTCCGGTGTCATCCGCCCTTGCCGGATGGCGCGGGGTGGATGCTGCTGACGGAGCAACGGCGGGACCGGGCCGCCTGGGCGTCGGAGGTGCGCCGCATGAGCGAGGCCTACGACACGCACCCCAACACGGACGAGCGCCGCGTTCTGCTCGACTATCTGGCCACCGCCTGGGGGCCGACGCCGGCCGCTCCGGCGACCGAATAAACCACGCTCGCCCTTAGGGTCAAAACTCAATTAAGGTATTGAGATATTGCACCTGCCGTGATTCAAGGGAAGAAACGGCAGGGTTTGGATCATGGCAAGCGAATTTTG
>NZ_JACIGJ010000009.1 GCF_014197855.1 Roseospira marina | reverse complement strand
CACTCGACACTCAATGTCATGCACCGCGCCGGCCGCTTCGCCGCAGCCATCGCAGATCAAAGCCGCTCCCGGCTGGAAGCCCAGGAAAATCCAGATTTCCGGCTGCTCGCCCTCGCGCCGCTCGACCGTCTCAACGCGGTAGCCTTCCCAGCCCCCAAGCCAGGACATAGGATCATCGAAGGACAACGGGGCCTCCCTGGCAGTCTGTGTCGTGTCGCAACTACCAGTGTGTCAGGCCGTCCCGTTGTCCGCCCCTCCCCGATTTTCCGTCATGAACCTTTTTTCTTCCATGTGGTCGAGATGGTGCAGGGCCAGTTCCTGCACCTGTCGCGGTAGGCTTTTCAGGAAGGCTCCGCCGCGCTGACGTAGCACCAGCCCCTCGGCCTCCAGCTTTTCCAAGTCCTGGCGGATGGTGGGCTCGGACACCTGGAACGACCGGCTCAGTTCGCTGACGCGCGCCGCCCCCTCTTCCTGGATCAGGTCCAGGATTTTCCGGCGGCGCTGTTCGCCGAGCATCTTCCGATCGTCCGGAGACATGTGCTTCCCTATGGTTCCAGCCTGGGCCGACGCATGGCGGGGCATGGTCCGTATCCTTCCGAATCCCGCCCCGGCGCGCGCCCCATCCCGGCATGCGTGCCGCAAGCCGTATCATAGTCATCGGCCGTGAAACAGGCTCCCGCCGGCTTCACAGGGGTTTTCGATCATCACGCCGCGATCCCGGCCGCAGCGCCATCATCCAGGCCGGCACGAGCGCGCGCCCCTGGCTGCGGCGGCGGAACATGTCCACGAACACCGCGATGATGACGAACAGGCCGATGATGACACGTTCCCAGTAGGACGAGACGTTGGTCAGCACGATGCCGTTGGCCAGCACGCCCATGAAGGTCGCCCCAAGCAGGGTGCCGAGCACGGTGCCGACGCCGCCGCTCAAGGACGTGCCGCCGATGATGGCCGCGGTGATGGAGGGCATCAGCCAGCTCGCCCCGATGGTCGGCTGGCCGGCGCTCATGCGGCTGACGAACAGCATACCGGCGGTCGCCGCCAGCATGCCCGCGATGGCGTAGACGGTCATCTCCACGCGCTCCACCCGCAGGCCGACGAAGCGGGCCGCGACCCGGTTGCCGCCGATGGCGAAGATACTACGGCCGAACGGGGTGTTCTGGCTCATGTAGACCAGCACGGCGAAGATCGCGAACAGGAACACCACCGACACCGGCACGACCCCGATCGAGCCCTGACCGAGCACGGCGAACTCCGGCGGCAGGCCGGTGATGGCGTAGCCCCGGGTCAGCACCAGGATGGCGCCGGCGAACACCTCGCCCGTGGCCAGCGTGACGATGAAGGCGTTGAGCTTCAGGTAGGCGATCAGGACCCCGTTGATGAGCCCGAACAGGAAGCCGAGCGCGATGGCCAGGGTCATCGCCACGAAGGGATCGAGCCCGCCCGCCGTCATCAGCATGGCGCCCAGCACGGCCGACAACCCGGCGATGGCACCGACCGACAGGTCGATCCCGCCCAGCAGCAGGACCAGCGTCTGCCCGGCCGCGACGATGCCGATGAACGACACCTGCCGCATCACGATGGCGAGGTTGTAGGGGGTCAGGAAGTTCGGCGTAATCAGGCTGATCAGCACGCACATGCCGATCAGGGCAAGCAGGATGCCGCTTTCCTTGAACCCGAAAAGCCGTTGAAGGCGCGGTTTTCCGGACCGGACCGTGCTGTCCACGGTCCTCGTTTGCGTCGTCATGGTCTGTCTTCCTGTCCTCGGTCCCGGACAAATAGGGGGTCCCGGACGCATGGGAGGCCCGGACGAATGGTGAGGTGTTCGCTCCGGCCGGGCGGTCTCAACCGACCGCCATGCTCAGGATCGCTTCCTGGGTGGCGTCCCAGGCGGGGATCTCGCCCTTCAGCCGGCCGTTGTTCATAACCAGAACGCGGTCGGCCAACTGAATGACCTCCTCCAATTCCGAGGAGATCAGCAAAATCGCCATGCCGTCGGCCACCAGCCGACGCAGCAGGGCGTGAATCTCGAACTTGGCGTTGACGTCGATTCCGCGTGTCGGCTCGTCCAGGATCAGCATCCGACAGCCGGTCAGCAGCCAGCGGGCCAGAATGACCTTCTGCTGGTTGCCGCCGCTCAGGTCGCGGATCGGCTTGTCGGGATCCGACGTCTTGATGTCCAGCTTGGCGATATAGTCGTCGACGTAGGCACGCTGCGTGGCGCGGTTGATGCGCCCGGCGGCGCACAGGCTGCGCAGGATCGGCAGCGTCATGTTTTCCGACACGCCGAGGACCGGGAAGATGCCCAGGCGCTTGCGCTCCTCCGGCACGTAGGCCAGCCCGGCCTTGATGGCGTCGCTCGGGTGGCGGAGGTGGATCGGGCGGCCTTCGCGCAGGATGCGCCCGCCCGTGGGCCGCAGGTCGCCGAAGATGCAGCGCGCCAACTCGGTGCGTCCGGCGCCCACCAGACCGGCGAGGCCGACGATCTCACCGGGGCGGACGGTCAGGCTGATGTCCTCGAAATGGCCCGCGCAGGACAGGCTCTCGACCGAGAGGAAAGGCGCCACGGTGTCGTCGTGGGTGGCGCGGTCCGTGGGCGCGACCCGCTTGCCCGCCGTCACCTCGCGGCCGATCATGTTGCGCACCAGGTCGGCTTCCGTGGTGCCCGCGGCCTCCAGCTCCACCACCTTGCAGCCGTTGCGCAGCACGGTGATGCGGTCGCAGAGGGTGAGGATCTCCTCCAGCCGGTGCGAAATGTAGATGATCGAGCAGCCGTCTTCGCGCAGTTGGCGGATCAGGGCGAGCAGGTGATCGGCCTCGCGCAGCGACAGGCTGGCCGTGGGCTCGTCGAAGATCAGGATCTCGGCGCCCAGGGCCAGCGCA
This sequence comes from Roseospira marina, assembly GCF_014197855.1. Taxonomy (GTDB): domain Bacteria; phylum Pseudomonadota; class Alphaproteobacteria; order Rhodospirillales; family Rhodospirillaceae; genus Rhodospira; species Rhodospira marina. The sequence continues at coordinate 178,105 of NZ_JACIGJ010000009.1, read as the reverse complement.
CGCGCGATCTGCACAAGCTGTTGTTGGGCGGCGCTCAGGTCCCCGGCGATGGCGTCGGTGGACACATCAGCGCCGATGCGGTCCAGCACCGCGCGGGCGCGGTGACGCACCGTCTTCCAGTCCACGACGACGCCGCCGATCTTGCCCGGCGCGAAGCCGAGCAGGACGTTTTCCATCACCGTCATCTGGGGCACGAGGTTCAGTTCCTGGGGCACCATGCCCAGCCCGGCGGCCAGGGCCTCGGTGGACCCGGCGAAGCTGACGGCCTCACCCCGGCGCACCAGCGTGCCGGTATCCGGCGGCTGAAGCCCCATCATGATGCTCATCAGGGTGCTTTTGCCGGCCCCGTTCTCCCCGACCAGGCCGTGGATCTCGCGATCCCGGAACGTCAGGCTGACATCGTCGAGCGCCTTGACCCCGGGAAACTGCTTGGAGATGTGCCGCAGTTCGAACACGGGTGCGGGCGACAGGACGACGGAGGAAAGGGATGGACCGTCCATGATGGGGATCTCGCGTTGCGGCTCGGAACGGGTCGGTCCGGCGCGGCCGGACCGGTCCCGGAAGAACACGGGAGAAGAGGGCAACGGGAAGCGGGGCGGCCCGGTCAGAACCCCGAGACCGCCCCGCCCGAGGGGCCGCCTACTGGCCCTCAACCATGTCCTTGGTCAGGAACTGCGAGCCGGTCGCGTGTTCCTTCGGGTACGTATGGCCCTGGGCCATCGCGACGAAGTACTTCACCGTCCAGTAGCCGATTTCCCACTGGCGCTGGGCCATCAGGGCGTCGATGACACCCTCCTTGACCAGATCCACGGCCTCGGGCAGGTCGTCGGTGCCGACCACGTGGACCTCGCCCGCCTTGCCGGCGGTCTTCACGGCACGGGCGGCGCCGATCGGGGCGGAGGCGTTGCAGCCGAAGATGCCGTCCAGGTCCGGGTTGGCCTGCAGCGCGTTCTCGGTCAGCTCCACGGCCTTTTGCAGGTCGTCGTTGTCCGGGCGTTCAAACACGATCTCGATGTCGGGGTACTCGTCCATCGCCTTCTTGAAGCCGATGACGCGGTTGCGGTGGTTCGGCGCCGACAGCGAGCCGCTGAGGATACCCACCTTGCCTTCGCCGCCGATGCGCTCCGCCATCAGCGTGCCGAGGTCGTAGCCGTCCTGTTCATCCTTGTTGTGCCCGACGTACATCAGGCGGTCGCTGTCCGGGCAATCGGTGTCGAAGGTGGACACGTTCACGCCGGCGGCGATGCCGTCGTTGATGGCCTGGGTGTCGGTCGCCGGATCAAGGCAGGCGACGGCAAGGCCGTCGGGGCGGCGGCTGATGTTGGCTTCGATCTTGCGGATATGCTCGCTGATATCGGCCACCGGCGGAGCGTCCATGATGACGTTCACCTCGATGCCGGCCTTCTTGAACTCGTCGGCGGCGAACTGGGCGCCCGCCTCGACGACCTCGTACCAGGGGTGCACGACTTTCGGAACGAAAACGACCGTCAACGGGCGGTCGATCTCTTTGATGAGGTCGGCCTGATCGAACCCGGCCGCCTGGGCGCCCCCCGAGACCGCCACGGTCGCGGCCAGCGCCGCGCCGGCCAACACCTGCTTGAACTTCATGGTTTTCCTCCGGTTATTCGGACGGCTTTTGTCGTCGACCGGCCCCAAGGAGCCCCGCCGGGGACACCCGCCGGGTCTTCGGCGCCCGGCCGGTGCCGTACCGTGCGAGCATGGTTTCGGAAATTTCCGATTGAGGAAGCAACGTCGCCCTCATTCCAACGCATCGACCAACACCATGATCCACCCAGGGTGGAGCCTGGGGCGATGTTGTCACTTTTTTGTCCCATGCGCCGCCTGACGTGTCAAGAATGTTTTCGATATCTTGCGGAAACACGACATAGACTTTCGTATAAGCCCTCATCCTAAGGAAGGGCTTTCTGGGCAAACCGGGCGCCGTCCGCGGTACCCTCCACACAAACCGAAAATTTCCGGAGGCAAAAACTTTCGTTATGGATTGCGAACCGGGACTTTCGATGCTACGTTCCGCCTATGATGATCGCCGCCACGGCGGTGCTCCGGCGCGTTTCGAATTGTTTCGAAACCCATTTCGGAACATCCAGGGCCGGTGCCCCACCGGACAGGCCCCCACCAGACGGGTTGTGAGAGACGATGGATATCGCCAGCCTTCAGAACGCAGCGCGGACCGTCCGGAAGACGATCCTTCGGACCAACGCACGCGCCGGCCAGGGGCACACCGGCGGCGACCTGTCCGAAACCGACATTCTGGTGACGCTCTTCCTGCATGTGCTGAACCTGCCGGGGCGGGACCCGCAGAATCCCGACCGGGACCGCTTCATCCTCAGCAAGGGCCACGGCGTGTGCGGCCTGTATTCCACCCTCGCGACCGCCGGCCTGATCGATGCGGCGTGGCTCGACGACTACCTGACCTTCGACTCCCACACCCCGGGCCACCCGGTGCGCCAGAAGACCCCGTTCGTGGAGCTGAACACCGGCGCCCTCGGTCACGGCCTGCCGGTGGCGACCGGACTCGCCCTCGCGGCCAAGCGGCAGAACCGGTCCTATCGGGTGTACGTGCTGGTCGGCGACGGCGAGTTGCAGGAGGGCTCGAACTGGGAATCGGCGATGACCGCCGCGCACTACGATCTCGACAACCTGACGGTCATCGTCGATCGCAACACGCTCCAGCTCGCGGATCGGACCGAGTCCATCGTCGGGCTGGAACCCCTGGCCGACAAGTGGCGCGCCTTCGGCTTTGATCTGCACGAGGCGCGCGGCAACGACATCCCCGACCTGATCCGGGCGTTCGAGGCGACCCGGACGGTGGCCGGCAAACCGCATGTCATCCTCGCCCACACCCGCAAAGGCGCCGGAGTCTCGTTCATCGAGGACCGGGCGGAATGGCATCACCGGATCCCGACCACCGAGGAACTGGAGCGCGCCTACGCGGAGTTGGAGTCATGACAGCGGCCCCCACAGCCCCGACGAATGCCACTACGGCCCCGACCGAGACCCCGGCGCAGGATCTGCGCCAGAGCATGATTGATGCGTTTTTCCAGGCCGTGGACGACGGCGTCAATCTGGCGGTCGTGGTCAGCGATTCGACCAGCACCGCCAAGCTGGCGCCGTTCCAGGCCGCCCACCCGGAGCGTGTGGTCAACGTCGGCATCGCCGAACAGTCCCTGGTGGGCGTGGCCGCCGGCCTGTCGCTGGGCGGCTACGTCCCGGTGACGGCCAACGCCGCGCCGTTTCTGGTCGCCCGCGCCAACGAGCAGGTGAAGAACGACGTCTGCTACTCCAACACCAACGTCAAGCTGGTCGGGCTGAACGCCGGCGTGGCCTATGGCCCGTTGGGCAGCACCCACCACGCCATCGACGACCTGTCGATCATGCAGGGCTTCGGCACCATCCAGATCCTCGCCCCCAGCGACGCGGTCGAAGCCCGACGGATGTTCGCCCATGCCTTCGCCCACGAGGGGCCGGTGTACATCCGCCTCGACAACGCCAAGCTGCCGGTGCTGCACGAGGACGGGTACCGCTTCACGCTGGGCGAGCCGGACCGGCTGCGCGAGGGCGCGGCGGTCACGCTGGTCGCCGTGGGCTCGGTGGTCCACGAGGCGGTCGCCGCCGCCGACGCGCTGGCCGCGAAAGGCGTCGACGCGGGGGTGGTCAGTGTGCCGTCAATCCGCCCCCTGAACCGGCCGGCCCTCGCGCACATGCTGCGCGCCGCCCCGCTGGTGGTGACGGTGGAGGAGCACTCCGTGCACGGCGGGCTGGGCAGTCTGGTCGCCGAGATCATGGCCGAGAACGCACTGGGGAGCCGTCTGATCCGGATCGGAATTCCGGACGGGCAGTTCGCCAAAACGGGACCGCGTGCCGCCATCCGGGCGTATTATGGCCTCGACAGCGCAGGAATCCTGCGTGAGGTTCAGAACGCCCGGGCGACGGTCGCGTGACGGCGGGAGTCGGCAGGCCCCCCTCCCCGCTGGCCGGCTCCCGCCACCACCTGACCTCACCCACCCCGCAGATGCTCCGGCCCCCGGAGCGCCCGCATCAACGTCCGGCCGCACACCCCGCGCACATCACGGCCGGCCGAACGGACGGTAACGATGGCGACGGATGGCTTCGTCCTGGCGATCGACCAGGGCACCAGCGGCACAAAGACCCTGATCGTCGACGGCGCCGGCCGTGTGGCCGCCCAGGGGCGAGCGGACCTGCCCTCCCTCTATCCCGCGCCCGGCTGGGTCGAGCAGGACCCGGACGCCATTTATGACAGCGTGCTGCGGTCCGCCCAGGCCTGCCTGAGCGCCTTCCGCGACCGGGGCGGCCGGGGCGGCCGGGACGCGGCGATCCGCGCCTGCGGGATCTCGAACCAGCGCGAAACCTTCGTGCTGTGGGACGACGCCGGCCGCCCGGTCGGCAACGCCGTCGTCTGGCAGTGCAAGCGCTCGGTGCCGCTGTGCGACCGGCTTGTCGGCTCCGACGTGGAGCGCCACCTGCGCGCCACCACCGGCTTGATCCTCGACCCCTATTTTTCGGCCACCAAGCTCGCCTGGATGGTGGAGCAGGACCCCGACCTGCGCGCCGCCATCGCCGCCGGGCGGGTGCGCTTCGGCACCGTGGACTCCTGGCTTCTGCACCGGTTGACGGGCGGGCGCGCGTATGCGGCCGACCGCACGAACGCCTGCCGGACCCTGCTGTTCGACATCCACCGCCTGAGCTGGGACCAGGACCTTCTGGCCGCGTTCGGGCTGGAGGGCCTGCGGCTGCCGGACGTGCATCCGTCGGTGCATCCCTTCGGCGCCACCGACCTGGACGGCCTGCTGGAAGCGCCGGTTCCGATCACGGCGATGATCGGCGACTCCCACGCCGCCGCGTTCGGCGAGGGCTGTTTCCATCCGGGCGAGGCCAAGGCCACCCTCGGCACCGGCTCCTCCGTGCTGCTGATGACCGGAGAGCGCCCGATCCCCTCCCAGGCCGGCATGGTCACGACCATCGGCTGGGCGCTGCCCGACCAGACCATGTACGCGCTGGAGGGCATCATCGTCACCTGCGGCGCGACCCTGACGTGGCTGCGCGATCAGGTCGGGCTGTTCGCCGACTCGCGCGAGACGGAGGCCCTCGCGACCGCCGTTCCCGACGCCGGCGGCGTGGTCCTGATCCCCGGATTCGCCGGACTGGGCGCCCCGCACTGGAAGATGGCGGCGCGCGGCGCCCTGATGGGCCTGACTTTCGGCACCGACCGGCGCCATATCGTGCGCGCCGCGCTGGAATCCATCGGCTACCAGATCAAGGATGTGATCGCCGCCATGGAGCGCGACAGCGCCCTGCCCCTGCACGGCCTTCGCCTCAACGGCGGGGTTACGGGCAACCGCTTCGTGGTGCAGTTCATCGCCGATCTGCTCGACGCGCCCGCGCACACCAGCGGGGTGGAGGACGTCTCCGCCCTGGGCGCGGCCTTCATGGCGGGCCTGGGCAGCGGCCTGTATGCGGACCTCGGTTCCCTGGCCCAGTTGACGGGCGGCGGCCAGACCTACGCCGCCGGCACCGGGCGCGCGGCGGCCGCGCGGGACTATGCCGCGTGGCAGGCCATGGTCGCGCATCACCGATAACCCGCGTCAGGCACGCCGACGGGTCAGGCCACACCGTCCAAGTTCGGCCGGGCGCGCTTTGGATGGGCGTCCTCGAAGAACTGGCGCAGCATCCGCGTCTTGACGTGGGTCGCGATCGCCAGGTCCTCGGCGACGGTGTGTTCGACGAACCACCAGAACATGAAGGTCACGACCTCGGGCCCCGCAATCGCGCCGGCTTCCATGTCGTCGATGTTCTGCCGCAAGAGCGCGAGAAGGTTTTGATGAAGACGGCGGTGGCGATCCAAGCCCTCATACCCGGCTTCTATCATGACGTTTTCTTCACTTGTAAAATGAAAATCGGCGTATTTATAGATTTCCTCGAGAACACGAAGCGCCGCGTCTTTATCGTGAACCTCCTCGACCAGATTCTGCAGCTTGTGAATCAGGCTGAAGAAGACTTTATGCTCGAAGTCGATGGTGTCGTGCCCAACCTCGAACCACTGCTTCCAGTGCAACCGTTCCATGGTTCCGCCTTCCGGTGCCTCCCAGGGGAGCGGCTATTCGCCCTGTGCTCCTCCCCATTTTACCATGGTCGCCGGGTGCCAACCAGCCGCTGCCCCGCGTTCGCCGGGCCGGCGCGGGACGCACGACGCCGCCGTCGTGCCGGAAACGACAAACCCCGCGCCACCAGGACGCGGGGTTATGCGTGGGGGAGGCGGGGACCGAAGTCCGATCGTCGCTGTCGGCGATCCACACGGCATCCCATGGCATCAGGCCACCCAGAACGGCTTTCTGACTTCCGAGTCGGCCGCGTCTGGGCTCATGCCGATATCCCGCAACATGCGGTCGTCCAGCGTCCGCAGTTGCGCGCGGCTACGCGCCCGGACGCGCCACAGATTGATTACATGCGCCACGGCCTGCATTGCGCTATGGCGGCTGCGGGCCACGGCATAGGGCACCGAAACGGACAGGGGTGAACTGGAGCCCGTGACGCTGTTCATGGGTCGATCTCCCTTCAGGCAACGGCGGACGAGGGGCGTCGGCCTTTCCCCCCAAAGATGGGCCCGAACCGATCCCGTCGACAAACGAGACTTTCTCGGTGGATGGATGAGCGGAATTTGGGCCTGCCGGCGTTTCCAACGGTCCCGGAACCCGCCATCATTGAGCGGCTCGCAGCCCGCCCCGTTCCTCGTGCCCCACCCCCGGACCAGATCGCCATGGTTCGCCGCCTTCCACCGCTCAACGCGCTTCGCGCCTTCGAGGCGGCCGCCCGCCACGGGTCGTTCGCCAAGGCGGCGGACGAACTGGCCGTCACGCCCACCGCCGTCAGCCATCAGGTGCGCCAGCTTGAGGAGCTCCTGGGCGCCACCCTGTTCGACCGCCTGCCGCGCGGCCTGCGCCTGACCGACGCGGGCCGGGCCGTCGCCCCCGATCTGACCCGCGGCCTGGACCATATGGCCCGCGCCGTGGGGCGTCTGGCCGAGACGCGCCCGGCGGGCGTGCTCCGGGTCTCGGCGCTGCCTTCGCTGGCGACGATGTGGCTGGCGCGGCGGCTGCCCGAATTCCAGCGCCGGCATCCTGACATCGATCTGGATCTGGTGATGGATCGCAACCCGTCCCGGTTCGACCGCGGCGAGGACGCGCAGGGGGACATCCACGTGGGCGTGCGCTACGGCCGGGGCGAGTATCCGGGGCTGGCGGTCCGGCGGCTGATGGGCGAGACGGTGTTTCCGGTCTGCGCGCCCACCCTGGTTCATGGCCCCCGGCCCCTGCGTGCGCCGGCGGATCTGGGGCACCACATTCTCATGCATGACAGCACGGTGCTGCCGACCGAACAGTGGCTCCAGTGGCGGCCCTGGCTGCAATGGCTGGGCCTTCCGGAGGTGGACGCCACGCGCGGTCCGCGCTTCACCGATACGCATGTGCAGATCACCGCCGCCGTGCACGGCATGGGCGTCATGCTCGGCCGCAGCGCGCTGGTGTTCGATCATCTGGCGGACGGGCGGCTGGTGCGGCCGTTCGCCGTCACCCGGCCAGCAGATTTCACCTATTTCGCCGTGACCCCGGAGGCACACCGGAACAATCCGATGGTTCAGGCGTTCGTTGACTGGCTGGATGAAGAGGCGGCCGGGTTCGAGGCCCGCCTGGATCCGACCCTGAATGGCGGCGGGTCCGCCCCAGCGCCCGAGGAGAGCCCGGATGCACCCTGATGCGGAGACCGTCGCGGAGACCGTCGACGACACCGATCCCGACACGCCCCCCATCGGGAGCGCCGCGCGGTCCCCGGTCCCCGCCGGGGGCCGGGCCGTGGTGCTTATCAACAGCGGCGCGGGCGCGTTCGTCGGTGAGCCGGGCAGCGCCGAGGCGCTGGCCGAGCGTCTGGTCGCCGGTCTGGCGGCGCGGGGCATTCCGGCCGTGGCCCGCCTCGCCCAGGGCGCCGGTATGGCCGAGGCGGCCCGCCGGGCCGTCTCGGACGGCGCGCGCGCCCTTCTGGTGGCCGGCGGCGACGGCACGCTGGCCGCGGTGGCCCAGGCCCTGCGCGACAGCCCCGATCCGGCGACGGCGCCGCCGATGGCCGCCCTGCCCCTGGGCACCGCGAACCTGCTGGCCCGAGACCTGGGCATGCCGGAGGATCCGGACGAGGCCGTGGCCGCGCTGGCCGAGGGCGTGTTGGGCCGCATCGACATCGGCCGGGTCAACGAGCGGGTGTTCCTGAACAACGTGGTGCTCGGCCTGTTCGCCAATCTGGCGCGCCAGCGCGAGCGGTTCCGGGGCGCCATGACTCCCGTACTGTGGGGGCGCCTGATCTGGCGAACCGTCGCAGCGGTGCGCCGCTATCCCCGCCTGCGGGCGGTGCTGGCAACGGAAAAGGGTGTTCACCGCGTCAAGGCGCACGCCATGGTCATCGCCGACAACGCCTACTCCGACCGGCCCGGCCTGCTGGTCCGGCGCGACAGCCTCGGGCATGGGGCGCTGGCGCTCTATGTCGCGCGTCACCGCTCGGCGTGGCAGTGGCTGCGGCTCGCGGCCGGGGTGATGGTCGGCGGGACATGGCGCGACGACGCCGACCTTCTGACCGAAAACGTCCGCCGCCTCACGGTGGCGGTGCGCCGCCGGGTGCTCCGCGCCACGGTGGACGGCGAGGTCGTGCTGCTGCCGGGGCGGATCACCTTCCGGATCGAGCCCGCGGCCCTGCGGGTCTGGGTGCCCGCCGAGTCCCGTGCCGTGCTGGCCGTGGTGGACGGGGACGCCCGCGCGCTGTTGGCACGCGGGACGGTGAACCCCACATCCTCGGAACCCCCTCCGTCCGTCGCCCCGCATCCGTAACCGCGAACGAGGTCGCGCCGTGCGAACCCTGGCCCATGTTTCCGATCTGCACTTCGGCCGCATCGACCCGGATGTGGTCGCCGCGCTGGAGGCCGACCTGATCGCCCAGGACCCCGACCTCGTCGTGGTCAGCGGCGATCTGACCCAGCGCGGCCGGCATCACGAGTTCCTGGCCGCCCGGGCCTTCCTGGACCGGCTGGCCCGGCCGGTGCTGGTGGTGCCGGGCAACCATGATGTGCCGGCCTTCAACCTGATGAGCCGGTTCCTGCGGCCCTACGGGCGGTTCTCCCGGCATATCTCGTCGGACTTGTCGCCTGTGGTCGCGGACGATGTCATGGCGGTGCTCGGCCTCAACTCCGCCCGCCGGCTGGTCCGGCACTGGAACTGGGCGCTGGGCAGCCTCAACCGGCGCCAGCTCGCCCGCGCGGCCCGGGATCTGGCGGCGCACGGCGAGGGGCGCGTGCGCGTGATCGTCACCCACCATCCGGCCGTGCTGCCGCCCGCGCACCGCGACGGGCCGATGCTGTTCCACGCCGAGCGGGCGTTGGGCGCCTTCGCCGCCGCGCGGGTCGATCTGTTGCTGAGCGGCCACCTGCACCGCACCCACGCCGATCTCGTCACCGTCCCCACGCCGGGCTCCGCCTCGCCGCCCTGGCCCATGGTGGTGGCACAGGCGGGCAGTGCCACGTCGACGCGGCTGCGCGACGAGTCCAACGGCTACAATGTCGTGACGCTTGATACGCAGCCGCCGCGCATCGCCGTCGCCACGCGGGCCTGGACCGGCGCGGGCTTCGAGTCGGTGGCGATGCGCGCCTTCGCGCGCGACGACGGGCGCTGGACGCAGGCCGCCTGAGCGGCTCCCCCCGGCCGGATGCACCACACCGGCCGCATCCGGCCGACCGATCCGGCCAGTCGTCCGATCCGATCAGTCGTCGTTGCCGGCCGATGAGTGGGACGGGTCCGCCGGCCGAAGCGAGCGTTCCTCCCGCTGCTGCGGCCCGACGTAATGATCGGTCCGCACGAACGGCCGGGGGTTCTGCAGCGTGTGGCCGATGCGACGGTACAGGATATCGGCGGACACCGGCTTGCCGAGAAACTCGTTGATACCGGAATCCCGCGCCTCTTTCACGTGCGCGAGATCCGAATACCCCGAGATCATGATGATCGGAACCTCGGGATTGGGAATCGACGGATCCCGCCGCACCAGACGCGAAAACTCCGCCCCGTTCAGCGGCGTCATCTCGTAATCCAGCAGGATCAGATGGATGGGTTGGTTCTGAAGGTATTTGAGTCCTTCAACACCATCCGCACACTCGACAACATCCCGAATGCCATACCCGGCCAACTGCGTGCTCAGCAGGGACCGCGAAAACTTGTTGTCGTCGATAACAAGGACCCGGAGCTTTTCCATAAGCTCCTGAAGATGTTCTTTAACTTGGTCCCGTTTCTTGGACATCGCGCGATTGGGCACTCTATCCACTCCCACTGCCCACTCTCTCCGGCCACTCTCATTGCCAACTCTCACCGGTCCCTCTCACTGGAGCGCCCCACGTCGGCGGCAGGGCCGCTCGGATGGCGCCCGGATCGAACCGTACGCGGAAGTATGCGCCGGATGCCCCCACGCTGCAACCGCGCCATTGGTTATGGCACAGCGGCATTCTCGGATTAAGAGTGCCGAGAGCCGCCCCGCCCCGTGAACCGGAGGCGCGTGTCCAGAAACGGCGCGTTTCCTCTGGTCGCCGGACGGCCCAGAACCGACCGTCGACCGCCCGTCGACCGCCAGCCGCACCCGCAAAAGGCGTTTTTGTCCGACCGCGGCGCTCGGATTTCTCGGTCGGCCCGGGTCCGGATTCTAACAAGCTGAGGTGAGGCCAACTGCCTCAGCTTGGCCTCATCTCAGCGCGGCAAGGCCGACCGGCCGTCGCGCCTTATGGCGTGAAAAACACGGCGGCTATGAGTCAGGCTCATCGCCGCCTGGGTTTACGAGTCGCCTTCGGTCTTGATTCGCAGGGTCTCGCCGCAATGCTTGCAATGCACGGCATCAAGCTCGTGGCGAGACAGTCCGCACGACGGGCAGGTGTGCCGGACCTTGCGCGGTCGAAACACCGTCTGCACCAGACGCAGAAACAACGCGACCCCCACCACCATGATGACGACCGACAGAACCCGGCCGGACGACCCGGTCAGGGTAATATCGCCGAAGCCCGTGGTGGTCAGGGTCGCCACGGTGAAATACAGGGCGTCGACATACCCCGTGATCGCCGGGTTGGCCTCGCTCTGAAGCTCGAAGACCAGCGCCGTGAAGACGAAGATGAACGTCACGAGATTGATGAGGCTGACGATCACCTCTTCATTGTGACGGAAAAACGGGGTCTCCTGGCGCAGGTCGCGCAGCACCTGATAGGAATGCAGCAGCCGCACCAACCGCAGCACGCGCAGAAAGGCCAGATTGCCCGCCAGCAGCGGCGCCAGCAGCAGCGAGAACACGACGACGATGTCGGCCAGCGTCGTCGCGTGCAGCAGATGCCGGGCGGGCTGCGGAGAAATCCACAGCCGCGCCATCAGGTCGGCGAGCACGATCAGGCCGATCAGAATATCCAACACCAGGATGAGCGGCGACGCCGGCAGAGGCTGAGTCGCCACAATGAACATGATCGTGACGATGTCGAAGGTCATCAGCCCATAGCGGAAGCGGCGCGCCCGCGTGCCCGCGCCCCGGTACAGGCCGCTCACCTGGGTCTTGAGACGAACCGACAAAGGCAGGGGTTGGGTCATGGGCCGGACGACCCGGCCGGACCAGACGACGCGCCAGACGACGCGCGGGCTTCGGCCTCGGCCTTCGCCTCGCGCTGACGCTGGCGCTGGAACGCGTCGCTGAAGGCGCTGGCCAGGATGCCGGTGGGCATGGCGATCAGGCCGATGCCCGTGATCGCCGTCACCGCGGCGAACAGGCGGCCCAACACCGTGACGGGGTAGACGTCGCCGTAGCCCACCGTCGTCAGGGTGGCCACCGACCACCACATGGCGCGGGGAATCGACCCGAAGGCCTCCGGCTGCACGTCCGCCTCCACCAGATACATCGCGGCCGAGGACAGCAGGAGAAGCGTGAGTGACACCCCGACGCTCAGAACCAAGTCGATCGCCCGCGACGACACCGCCTCGGCCAGGGTGTCGAACGCCGAGGAAAACCGCCCGATCCGCGCGATGCGCAACACCCGCAACAGCATGGCGAGCCGCATCAGAAAGCCCTCGGACGCGAACGCCGTGGTCAGGATCACCAGAACGGCCGCGAGATCGAGACACGCGGCCGGCGTGCACATATATCGCAACCGGGAGCCCCCCCAGGCCGGGTTCTCCACGCTGCACCAGACGCGGGCCACGTATTCCAGGGCCAGCAGACCGGTCAACCCGACCTCGACGCCCAGAAAGGTGGTCTGATAGCGCGCGTACAGGGGCTTTTCCGTGCCCAGAACGGCCACCAAGACGGCCAGCACGATCAGCCCGCACACCGCCATGTTCGTGCGGGACAGCCCTGGCTCGGCCCGCAGACCCGGGTCAAGCTGCCGGGCCACACGACGACGCAGGGTCGGCGTGGGAGGCGGTGGGGACGCGCAGGACGGCGCGGTTGCGGGCTCCGCATGGGGCGCCGGAGGCGCGGTGGAACAAGCCATGCCGTCTCCCTGCTCACGGACCGCCGGAGGCACCCGGTCCGCCGCCACCCTCGGCGCGACGGATCCTCAGGGTGACGACCCGTCCGCCCTCGGTCCAGTCCACCGTGTCGCAAACGGCACGCATCAGTCCGATGCCGCGCCCGTGGGCCGCCGTGAGGCCCTCCGGCGACAGGCACGGCCCCCGGTCATCGGGCGGGGGCACCTCGAAACCCGGTCCGGGGTCCTCGACCCGAAAGCGCCACGCATCCGGATCGGCCTCTACCGTGACCAGGATAGGCAACCCGCCGCGGGCCGGGTCCGCCAGCGCCGCCATGATGGACGAGGTCTGGTTCATCCAGCCGACCCGCGTTTCCCGCTGGCGCGACACAATCCGGAGGCAGCCGTACATCAAGGCGTTGACCACGGCCTCGTGCAGCGCCAGACGCACCCGGTCGCGGCGCGTTTCAAGGCCGGACCAGTGCTCCGTACACGCGGCCGCAATGGCACCGGCGAGATCGACCTGCCACGCCACGTGCGCCCGCATCAGGGCCGCCAGGCCGCCGTTTCGCGCCACCGCCCGCGCGCGCTCCGCCATCGCAGGCGCCTGATCGACGGCGCCGGTCATCAGGAACCCCCGATTGGGCGGCGTCAGCAGGCGGGGCAGCAGACCATCCTGCCCGGTCCAGACGTCCACGCCCGCCAGAACCGTCAGGCCATCCGATCCGGCCCGGTCGGCTGCCGTGTCGATCATTGCGTTCTCCCCTTTCGAAGCCGCTGACACCGAACCCGGGTCACGGCCGACCGTGACGCCCGACGCACCTGTGGACACACCCGAAATCCAGAGGTTTGCGGCTGCCGTAAACTCTACCCGCGGACGGGTCGCGCTGCCCACCCCGAAAGTTGCGACCGGAACGCGGGCGGGAATTAATCGATTTTTTCGAAGGCGATGAACGATTGATTCCATTGGATCGATGGCCGTGGACACGCTATTAATATTGCAAGTCACTCTCAACAACGGGGTGCCCACCATGACTGCCTGGATCGCCGCCGCCGGACGCCGCGTGTCCACCCTTCCGCAGGGCGGGGCGGGGCCGCAGAGCCGCCTCTCGCCCATCGCTCAGCGCGCGCTCGTGCCGGCTGGCCTTGTCGCCGCTGCACTCGCCGTGCCGGGCGGTGCCGGGATTCTGCTCCAGGCCTTGTCCGACGCCTACCTTTCAGTCGCCGTGTTCGTGGCCGGCACGCTCATGCTCGTGGGCGTGGCGGAACGCGGGCTCGGCACCGAGTTGGGCACGCTCTTGCGCCGCAACGCCCGCTGGCAGGTGCCCATCGCGTCGCTTCTCGGCGCGTTCCCGGGCTGCGGCGGCGCCATCGTGGCGTTGACGCAGTACACACGCGGGCACCTCAGCTTCGGCGGCGTGGTGGCGACCCTCACCGCCACCATGGGCGACGCGATGTTCCTCCTCCTCGCCCGCGCTCCGGAGGTCGCCGCCCTCGTGCTCGTGGTCGGCATGGTGGTCGGCGTCCTCTCCGGCTGGATCATCGACGCCGTGCACGGCCAGGGCTTCATGCGGCCCCGCACCCCCACCGGTTCGGCGGAGCCCATGGACTGCGCGGCGGGCGGCGACCGGTCGGACACCGCAACGGTAGCGGGCGTGGGCACCGTGGCACGTGTGATCGAGCGGGCGTGGTTGTGGATCCTCGCGCCGGGCGTAGTGATCGGCTTGGCCTTGTCGTTCCAGATGGACCCGGACGCCTGGGTGGAGCCCGCGCTTGGTGTGGCGCCGGTGTTCGCCTTGGGTGTCGTGGGTGCCGTCGGCGCCCTCGCCCTCTGGGTGTTGCGCGGTCGCGGGGACGTCGAGACCGATGGCGGCGCCAGCGCCGTGGTGGACACCACCAGCTTCGTGACCACCTGGGTCATCGTCGCCTTCGCCGGGTTCGAGTTGGCGGTGTCGGGCTTCAACCTCGATTTGGCGGCCTGGTTCGCCGCCGCCGCGCCGATCGTGCCGCTCGTCGGCGTGCTCATCGGGCTCATCCCCGGCTGCGGCCCGCAGATCCTCGTGACGTCGCTCTACCTCGCCGGGGCGGTGCCGCTCTCCGCCCAGTTGGGCAACGCCATCTCCAACGACGGCGACGCCTTGTTCCCGGCCATTGCGGTGGCCCCCAAGGCGGCGGCCGTGGCCACCCTCTACAGCGCCATTCCGGCGGTGATCGTCGCCTACGGCTGCTACATGATCGTGGGGTAAAATAAAGCCTGGGCCGTCTGGCGTGACACGCCCCGCCTTGGACCGGACCGCACCGGTCGAAGGCGGGGCGGACCCCGTTTTGGCACCGTGGGCTTTATCGGAATCGCTGTTCCAGCCAGGCGGCGGCGGCGAGCACGGCATGATCGTCGTGCGGAGCCCCCACGACCTGAAGGCCCTGCGGCAGGTCCGATACCCCGCCCGGCAGGGGAACGGTCACACAGGGCGCCCCCAACAGCGTCCACAGCCGGTTGAAGACGGGGCTGCCGGTGCCGGTCTCCCGGTGGGGGGCCGGGCCCGGCGCGCTCGGGGTCAACAGAACGGCGTGTTCCGGCAAAACGTCCGCAAAGCCGGCCCTCAGGCGCCGCAACAGCGCCATGTCCGCCTCGTGGCTCTCACGGCGCATCGTGCGGCCCATCTCCAACAGGTCCCGCAGCGCGGGGCTGATCTGGTCGCGGTGCGCCCGCCACTCGTGGGCCAACGCGCGAAACGCCTGATACGCCATGATGCGTTCCTGTGCCGCCGGGGCCTCGGCGTAGGCGTCGGGCAGGGTCAGGGTTTCGACCCGGGTGGCGCGCCCCAAGCCCTCGACCACGGCATCCCACGCCTGAATCAGGTCGGGCTCGGCGGCGGACCACACCGGCGACGGGCACAGCCAGACCGTCGGCGGCGTGTCCGGCACCGTCACTGGCCGATCCGTACCGGTAACGGCATCCACCAGGAACCCGGCATCGCACACGGTGCGGGCGAACACCCCGATGGTGTCCAGAGCCGGCGCGAGCGCCTTCACGCCCGCGGTTTCGATGGTGCCGAAGGTCGGCTTGTAGCCGACGACCCCACAGAAGGCAGCCGGCCGGATGACGGAGCCGGCGGTCTGCGTTCCGAACGCCAACGGCACCATGCCGGCCGCCACGGCCGCCGCCGACCCGCTGGAGGACCCGCCGGGCGTGTGGGCCGGGTTGCGCGGGTTCCGGGTCTTGCCGGGGTGGAAGGCGGCGAACTCGGTCGTGACGGTTTTGCCCATCACGACAGCGCCCGCCATGCGCGCCAGCGCGACGCAGGCGGCGTCGTAGGGCAGCACGGTGCCGTCATAGATCGGCGAGCCGCAGGTGGTGGGCAGATCGGTGGTCGCCATCAGGTCCTTGACCCCGATGGGCAGGCCGTGCAGCGGCCCGGGCCGGCCGCGCGCGTCCATCTCCCGCGCCTGCGCAAGCGCCCGATCGGGATCCATCGCCTGCCACGCCTGGACCTCCGGCTCACGGGCCGCGATGCGGTCGAGGCAGGACCGCACCAGCGTTTCGGCGGTCAGGCGGCCGTCGGCGAGGCGCGCGGCGGCCTCGCGCGCGGTCAGGTCGCAGGGCGCCGGAGCGCCCGCCGTCATGATGGCGCTCCCGTGGGGCCGGCCTGCCAATCGGCGATCAGCGCGCGGAAAATCTCTTCGGCCTCGGTCAGCCGGTCCACGCGACAGTATTCGTCGGTCTGGTGGGCCATGGCGGGCTCGCCGGGCCCCAAAATCAGCGTAGGAATGCCGCCGAAGGCTGGCGTCAGGATGGAGGCGTCGGTGAAATAGGCGGCCGTGGCGGGCTCGGCCGAATGGCCCGACACGGCGTTGGCGCGGGCGGCGGCGGCAGCGAGCCAGGGGGTGGCCGGCTCCGTCCAGACCCCGTTCAGGTCGACCATCGCATCCACCTCTGCCCCCTCGCCCATATACCCCGCGAGCGTATCCCGCAGGGCCGCGTGGTCCATGCCGGGTATGGTGCGGATGTCGAGGCCGATGTCGGCCCGATCCGGGACGGAGTTGACGTTCATGCCGCCCTGCACCCTGCCGACGTTCAGGGTGGGGGTGCCCAACACCGGGTGCCGCTTGATGTTGAAATCGAAGTCCGCGAGGCGGGCAATGGCCCGGGCCGCCTTGTAGATCGCGTTGTCGCCGTGTTCGGGCATCGACCCGTGGGCGGTGACGCCGCGTGTGCGCGCCGTCAGCCAGAGGGCGCCCTTGTGGCCGACGAACGGCGCGTTCGCGGTAGGTTCCGCCACCACCAGGGCCCCGGCCTTGCCCAGCCGGCCGTCGCGCGCCAACGCTACGGCGCCGTCGCAGCCGGTCTCCTCGCCGGCGGTGATGACCAGAACGACGCCGGGGCCGTCCCGCAGGCGGTCGGCCTCGGCGATGCTGGCGCAGACAAAGGCCGCGACCCCGCTTTTCATGTCGGTGGCCCCGCGCCCGTACAGACGGCCGTCGACGATCTCGCCGCCGAAGGGATCGCGGGTCCAGGCCTGCGCCCCCAGGGGCACCGTGTCGATATGCCCGGTGAAGCACAGGGGCTTGCCGGAGCCGTCGCCCAGCCGGGCGATCAGGCTGGCGCGGTCGGGGGCCAGATCGTGCCGCTCGGTGCGGAAACCGGCGTCCTCCAGCAGGTCACGCAGATACTCGGCACAGGGGCGCTCGGACCCGGGCGGGTTGATGGTCTCGAAGGCGATCAGTCGGCGTGTCACGTCCACCACGTCGAGGGGGTTTGCCATTCAGGGTCTCCAGGGGGGGAATCGGGTAGGAAAGAGGTCGCGTCAGCCGAAATAGGCGGCGTGAACCTCGGGGCTGGCCTTCAGGGCCTCGGCCGTGCCCTCCGCGATCAGCCGACCGCCGGACAGGACATAGCCGTAATCGGCGATGCCCAGGGTCTGGCGGACGTTCTGCTCCACCAGGAACACGGTCACCCCCTGGTCACGGATCCCGTCGATGATCTTGAAGTTCTCTTTTACGTAGAGCGGCGACAGGCCCAGCGACGGCTCGTCGATCAGCAGGATCTTGGGCCCGCTCATCAGCCCGCGTCCGATGGACACCATGGCCTGCTCGCCGCCGGACATGGTCCCGGCCAACTGGTCGCGGCGTTCGGCCAGCCGCGGGAAGGTCTCGAACACGGTCTCCATGCGGGCGCGGATGAGGGCCTCGTCGGACACCTGATAGGCCCCCAGCCGCAAGTTCTCCTCCACCGTCAGCTTGGGGAACATGCGCCGACCCTCGGGGATGCAGGCCAGCCCCTGGGCTATGACCTTATGGGTGGCCATCCCGGTGATGTCGGTGTCCCCGAGGCGGATGGTGCCCCGGCGCGGCGGCGTCAGGCCCAGGATCGAGCGGATGACCGTGGTCTTGCCCGCGCCGTTGGAGCCGAGCAGGCAGGTGATGGTGCCGGGCTTCACGGTCAGCGACAGGTCGAGCAGGACGTCGGCCTTGTCGTAACCGGTGGAGAGGTTCTCGATGGTGATGCCGGTCATGGTGCTCACTCCGCCCCCAGGTAGGCCCGCTGAACCTCGGGATCGGCCGCGATGTGGGCGTAGGGCCCCTCGCAGATCTTGCGCCCGTAGTTGAGAACCACGCACTGGTCCGTGATGCGCTCGATCACGCCCATCTCGTGCTCGATGATGATGATCGACAGCCCCTCGATGCGGCCGCGCACGTCGAGAATGTCGTCCATGAGCTGGGTCGTTTCGTCGTGCGTCATCCCGGCGGAGGGCTCGTCCAGCAGCAGAAGCCGGGGCCGGCTGATGAGCGCGCGGCAGATCTCGATGCGGCGACGCTCGATCATGGGCAGCGCGCCGACCGGCTCGAACAGACGATCCGCAAGGGCGGTCGAGAACGTCCGCACCAGGGCGCGGGCGTCCTCGTAGCCCTGCTCGAACTCCCGGCGGAAGGCCCGGCGGCGCATCAGATTGAACCACAGGCCTTTCGTCAGGCGGCCGTGGTTGCCGATCATGATGTTGTCGAAAATCGACAGCGGCAGGCACAGCCGCGAGCGCTGGAAGGTGCGGGCGATGCCGGCGGCGTAGACCTTCTGCGGCGACAGGCCGGTGATGTCCGCGCCGTCGAAGCGCACGGTCCCGCCGGAGGGCGGGAAAATGCCGGTCACCGCGTTGAAGCTGGTGGTCTTGCCCGACCCGTTGGGACCGAGCAGGCCGACGATGTCGCCGCGGCGGACGCTCATGGTGAAGGCATCCAGCGCGGTCACGCCGCCGAACGTCTTGGACAGGGCGTCGATCTCCAGAACCGCGTCGGTCGTGGGTCGGGTCATGGCTTGGCCCTCCAGCCCGGAATGTACGCCCGCACCGTGCGCGGCAGCAGACCATCCGGACGGAACAGCAGCATCGCGATCACCAGAACGGAGAACAGCAGGAACCGGTACTCCTGGATGATCTGGAGCTTCTCCGGCAGCACGATCACGATGAAGGCGGCAAGCGCCGTGCCCCAGGGGCTGCCCATGCCGCCCAACAGAACGATGGCGACCAGCAGCAGGCTGTCCGAGAACGTGAAGCTGGTCGGCGCGATGAAGCTGATCATCATGCCGTACAGCGCGCCGGCCATTCCGACCATGACGTTGCCGAGGGTGAAGGCCAGCACCTTGGCCCGGGTGATGCCGATGCCGAAGCAGGCGGAGGCCGTATCGTCCAACCGCACGGCGTCCAGCGTCAGCCCCACCCAGGAGCGTTCCAGCCGCCGCGTGAACACAAAGGCCAGGACCGCCAACGCCGCGCCGAGCAGCGCGTAGTTCAGGTAGAACGACATCTCGACCCCGAACAGGACCGGACTGGCGTTGAAGTCCCACCCGAGGATCTTCATGGAATCCACCATCAGGCCCTGCGGGCCGCCAAGGATGTCGTTGACCTCCAGGAACGTCTTGAACAGGACCGAAAAGGCGATGGTCACCACGGCGGCGTAGTGCCCGCGGGTCCGCACCACCGGGATCACCAGGACGAAGCCGATCAGCGCCGCCATCACCCCGCCCAGGATCAGGATCAGCAGCGGCGGCAGGCCCGTCTGGGTGGTCATGACGGCGGCGGTGTAGGCGCCGATGCCGAAGAAGGCCGCACCGGCAAAGTTCACCATGCCCGCGTAGCCGAACTGGATGTTCAGCCCCAGCGCCGCCGTCATGTACAGCAGCACCGTGGTCAGCATCAGCAGCGGGAAGTGATCGGTGGCGAACAGGGCGATCACCGCCAGCAGGCCGGCGACGATGGCGCCGTTCATGGCCCGCGAATGCTGGCTCATGGCGGTGGCGAGCACACGGTCGGCGCCGGTGCGCCCGCCCACGACGGCGGCGAGGGCGGCCACGGCCAGCAGCACCAGCACCACGACCTGGGATTCGGCATGGAGGAACAGCCAGGCGTAGGCGCTGGCGAGCACGACGACCAGCAGGCCCACGGCCAGGGGCGGCAACCCCAGCCAGGTCGGGCGCGGCGCAGTCTGGGTGTCTGTGGACATGGCGGGGCTCACACTCGATCACTGGTGCGTTCGGCAATCAGGCCGGTGGGCTTCCAAGCCATAACGGCGATGACGACCCCGAAGGCGAACACATCCTTGTAGGCGCTGGCGAACGGCAGGGCGACGGCACCGATGGTCTGCAAGGCGGCGAACAGGAACCCGCCCAGAATGGCGCCGTACAGGTTGCCCAGGCCGCCGACGATGGCGGCGGAGAACCCGATCAGCCCCAAAAGGAGGCCCATGCCGAAATTGATCTCGTTGTAATACAGGCCGTTCATGATGCCGGCGAAGGCGGCGGCGCCCGACCCGATGGCGAAGGTGACCAGCACGATCATGGTGTAGTTGATGCCCATGATCCGGGCGGTTTCCTCGTCCTGCGCCACGGCGCGGATGGCCAGCCCCAGGCGGGTGCGGTTGATCAGCAGGTGCAGGCCGACGATGACCGCGAGGCCAACGGCCACCAGGATCACGCTGTCCGCGCGCAGGGTAAAGTTGCCCAGGTCGGTGGAGGCGTCCGGCAGCAAGGCGGGAAACGGCTTGGGATTGGAGCCGTTGGGGTAGAACAGCCGCACCGCCTCGCGGATCGCCGTGCCCAGCATCAGGGTGATGAGCAGAATATTGAGCGGCGGCGCCGCCTTGAGCGGCAGCACGAGGTAGCGGGCGATGACGGCGCCGATGAAGGCGGTGCCGGCGACGGCGACCAGGGTCACCACGAGAACCTGCACCCAGGGGTCGGTGACCCCGACGAACTCCAGGCCCAGAAAGGCCGTGAAGCCGGTGAAGGCCCCCAGCATCAGCACATCGCCGTGCGAGAACTTGATGACGTCGAGCACGCCGAAGAACAGCGTGAACCCGACGGCGACCAGGGCGTACATGGTGCCAAGGATGATCCCGTTGGCCAGGTACTGCCCCAGCAGGCCGATGTCCATGGACGGCGCTCCGTCGTCTGAAGGCGGAAGGTAGCGGGCGGAGTCACAAAGGGCTTCGCGGCACGGACCAAGGTGCCCGCGCCGCGATGGATCTGGCGATCCCCCGGTTACGGGGTCACGGCCGGGCCAGGGCGCGGTCGCCGCTGGCGTAGGCGCTGTCCTCCCACACGGTCCAGGTCCCGTCCTGCACCACGTACTTGGTGATGACGGCGACCGTGTTCTGGCCGTGGTCGTCGAACGAGATCGGCCCCGTGATGGACTCGTGGTTCTCGATGTCGGCCAGATACTCGGTGACGGCCTTGCGGTCCGGACCGACCGCCTCGATGGCGTCCATCAAGAGGTTGGTGGCGGCGAAGGCGAACGGGCCATAGGCCTCGGCCGGCTCGTCATAGCCCGCCGTTTCATACTCGCTCAGGAAGAACTGACCGCCCGGCAGCTTCTCGGCCGGCGCGCCCTCGCGGAAGGCCACCGTGCCTTCGGCCAGATCGCCCACGCCCTCGACAAAGGACTCCGACACGATGCCGGAGGTGCCCTGGAACTGCGCGTCGATGCCCAGCTTGTCCATCTGCTGGCGGATGCGGACGCCGAGGGGGGTCAGACCACCGAAGTAGATGACGTCGGGGTCCAGGTCCTTGATCTTGGTCAACTCAGCGGTGAAGTCACGCTGATCGGCGGTCACGCCGAACGTTCCGAGAATTTCGCCACCACCCTTGGTCAGGAACTCCGAGAAGTATTTGTTGTGACCCTTGCCGTAGTCGGTCGTGTCGTGGATGACCGCCCAGGTCTTGTAGCCGTGGTCCAGCATGAACTGGGCCGCGACCTCGTTCTGGTTGATCATGGTCCCGTTGACGCGGTGCACCTCGGCATAGTCGTTGCCGTAGGTGATGTCCGGCAGCACGGCGCCCCAGACGATCACGGGCAGGCCGAACTTGTGGTAGATGTCCACCGCGCCCATGGCGACGGCGGAACAGTAGTGCGTGATCGCCCCGATGACATGGCGATCGGCGGCGGTCTTGGTGGCGACCTGCACCCCGACATTCGGCTTGCACTCGTCATCCAGCGAGACGAGGTCGTACGTGTAGGCCGCATCCTCGTCCTGATTTCGCAGCGCCACCGCCAGGACGGCGGAATTGCGGCCGCCCAGGCCTTGCGCGGACACGCCGCCCGTCAGGGGCCCAATGAAGGCGATCTTCACGGTATCCTTGGCGACGGCGGGAACGGTGGTCAGCGCCACGGCGACCGCGAGGGCGGCGCCCATGCTCTTGCGAAGGGGAGTCTTCATCGATCGGCTGTCCTGTTCGAAGCGTGGCAGAGCGTATCCGAACCGCATCGTTCCCGGCGTCGTCGCCGCGGCCGGCCCGTATCAACACCAACGACGGTGGCCGATGATTTCACCCAGATCAAGCGGTTTTAATGTCGGATGTACGGTTTTGCCGAAAAAGAAGACAGGCGGACGACGATGACCGAATTTTGTGCGCACACGCTAACGTACTGAAAAAATTATAAAAACTTGTCTTATGCCACAGGCACCTTGCCTATTTTTGGTCGCTATATTATATTTCACGACTTAAAAATGCTGCCTTGAAAAGGCCTGACTATTCAACCAGTTTGAATTAAGGGAAACTGATGCGGGGCTTCGGACTTGGTGGCGCGACCACCGGACGAACGGGGAACAACGCCCGTTCCACCGTCGTCGGCGCGCGGACCCCCATGGGCTGTTAAGGACTCGACGCCGGTGTTACCCCCCCCTCAGACTCCCCGCACGGACGATCCATCGCAGTTTCAGGACCTGGGCGCCCGCCTGCGCGCGGTCCGGCGCCAGAAGAAGCTGCGGTTGCGCGACGTGGCCGAAAAGGCCAATTGCTCCATGTCCATGCTGTCGAAGATCGAAACGGATCACGCGACGCCCTCGCTGCGCATCCTGCATCGGATCGCGGCGGCGCTGGACACCTCCATCGCCGAGCTGTTTTCGGCCGCCGAGGCGTCGGGCGTCACGGTGTACCGGGAAGGGGAGCGGCCGGCCGTCCTGGTGCGGCGCGCGGAAGACCGACCGGCGATCCGCCTGGAGCGGCTCGCGCCGGCCCTACCGGGGCAGATCGTCGATGGCAACATTCATGTGCTCGAACCCGGCGCCGAAAGCGGGGGCGACATCACCCACGCCGGCGAGGAAATCGGCTATGTGCTGGAAGGGGTGGTTGAGATGATGATCGGGGGCCGGACGTACACCTTCGCGGCGGGCGATTCCTTCCACTTCAACTCGGACCTGCCGCACAGTTACCGCAACAAAGCGGAGGGCGTCACCCGCATTCTCTGGGTCAACACGCCGACCACCTTCTGATACGGCCCGGCTGATACGACCCGGCCTCACGCAGCGGACACGGCGACGCCACCCACGGCCTCATCGACGCTCGCGCCCTCGTGAATGATAGCCCAGACCGCCGTCATGACGGCGATGGGGGAAGTGGCGCAGCGCCTCGGCGGAGCCGGGCCAGTCCGTCTTGATGATGTCCGCGCCCAGTTCCACGCCGATGCGCGTGCCTCAGCGCGCGCTCGCCCATCTGTGCGGCGGCGGTAGGCCGGCCCGGTCCCGTCTGCGGAGAGGCGTCAGAGCGGATAAACGTGGGCCTGCGTCACGTGATGATGGATGCGACCCGTGAAGTACTCGCCCATGACGGCGTTGGTGGCGGCAATGGCGTGCGTCCGCGCCTCGCTGGCCAGCGCCCGCTCCAGAACCTCTGTGTCCGGATAGCTGATCGCCAGGATCAGCGGATAGATCGGCGCGCCCTCGTCGCGGGCGTCGGTGAAGGTCACCCGGACATCCAGCGCCCCCGGGAACGCGGTCCAGCACGGGACGATGGTCTCCAATACAGCCGTGCGGAAATCCGCCTCGCGCGACGGATGGACGGAGCCCTCGAACAGGGCATAACGGGTAATCATGGATGCGGTCTCCTGGAACCGGGGTGGCTGGAACCGTTGGGGCGCATGCAGGAGGGCACCCGTCCCCCCGGTGTCGCCGCGCGACACCGGTCTTTTGGAATGAGGCGTTTGTTGGGGAGCGATCGGGGCTAGTCGGCCGGGCCGTTGAACAGCTTCATCAGGGCCGCGTTGTCGTCGCCGCCCTTGCCGGCGGCCACGAACAGGCGGTGGATCTCCGTGGTCAGGGCGGTGAGCGGCATGCCGGTGCGGGTCTTGGCCGCAAAGGCCTGCACGGCCTCCAGATCCTTCAGCATGTTGTCCAGGCGGCCCGTGGGCGAATAATCGTGCGCGCCCATCTTGGCCATGAACTCCTGCAACAGTCGGGAGTCGGCGCGGCCGCCGGACAGGGCGGCCGGAATGCGGTCCACGGCGACGCCGCCGTTGAGCGCCAACTGGGTGGCCTCGGCGATGGCCTGGAAGCCGACGGCGCACAGCACTTGATTGACCAGCTTGGTGGTTTGCCCGGCGCCCGACGGGCCCATGAGGGTGAAGTTGGCGCACAGGTGATCCATGACCGGGCGGGCGCGGGCGAAGTCCTCCTCCGTCCCGCCGGCCATCACCGCCAGCGTGCCCGACACCGCGCCCGGCGCGCCGCCGGACAGGGGGCTGTCGAGCCACGCCATGCCAAAGTCGTCCTTCAGGCGCGCGGCCAGGACCTTGGTCGACTCCGGATCGATGGACGACATATCGACCAGCAGCTTGTCCGGCGACGCGGCCTCGGCCACGCCGTCGGGGCCGAACACGGCGGTCTCGACGATGGCGGCATTGTTGAGCGACAGGATCACGACGTCCGACGCCGCGGCGACCGCGCGCGCCGAGGCGGCCGCAACGGCGCCCTTGGCGACCATGGCGGCGACCTTCTCTTCGCTGCGGTCGTAGAGGGTGACGGTCAGGCCGCAGTCCAGCAGGCGGGTTGCGATCGCGGTGCCCATGATGCCGACGCCGACGACGCCGACGCGGGTGTTCACTGAGTCTGCCATGGAGTCCTCCCGAACGGGGGCTGGGCGATTGGGTGTCAGGACGCGGGGGATGGTGATGGCGTCAGGACGGCCAGCGCCGCCATCGCCTCCTCCACCAGGGTATCGACGTCCTGTTCAATGGACAGGGTCAGGGCGGGCTCCGCCGCGTCCGGGCGTTCCAGGTCCGCCAGTTGGCTGTCGAGCAGGCCCGGGGGCATGTAGTGGTCCCCGCGCGCGCTCATGCGGGCAAACAGGGTCTCGCGGCAACCGTCCAGCACCAGGAACAGCACCGGCCGGCCGATGGTGTCCATCAGGCGTTGGCGGTATGCCCGCTTGAGCGCCGAGCATCCGGAGACCACGCCGCCCTCGGCGTCGGCATGCTCCCGCATCGCCGCGCCGAGCGCGCCCAGCCAGGGCCAGCGGTCCGCGTCGGTCAGCGGGACGCCGCTGGCCATCTTCCGGACGTTCGCGGCCGGGTGGACATCGTCCGCATCGAGGAACGGAACCCCCAGCCGTTGCGCCAGGGCGGCGCCGATGGTCGACTTCCCGGACCCCGACACGCCCATGACGACCACGATGGGGCGCCGCTCAAACCGAACTTGTGATGCCGCCGTCGACATAGAGAATGTGTCCGTTCACGAAACTGGAGGCGGGCGAGGCCAGGAAGACGCAGGCGCCGATCAACTCCTCAACGTCGCCCCAGCGGCCGGCCGGGGTGCGGGCGCTGAGCCAGACGGTGAACGCCTCGTCGGCCACGAGGGCCGAGGTCAGCTCGGTCTTGAAGTACCCCGGGGCCAGCCCGTTGATCTGAAGGCCGTGGCGGGCCCAGTCGGTCGCCATGCCCTTGGTCAGGTTGGCCACCCCGCCCTTCGAGGCCGTGTACGGCGCAATCGAGGGCCGCGCCAGCGCCGTCTGCACCGAGCAGATGTTGACGATCTTGCCGGCCCCACGCCCGATCATGTGCCGGGCCACCGCCTGCCCGCAGTAGAACACCGCGTTCAGATTCAGCCGCATCAGCGCGTCGAACCGCTCGACCGGGAACGCCTCCAGCGGGGCGCGGACTTGCATGCCGGCGTTGTTGACCAGGATGTCGATCGGCCCGGTCTCGGCCTCGAAGCCATCGATGGCGGCCGCGACCGCCTCCGGCGCCGTCACGTCGAAGGGCAGCGTGTGAACGATAACACCGGCGTCGCGCAGAGTCGTGGCGGCGCCCTCCAGGCGCGACGGGTCGATATCGTTCAGAATGATCTCGGCGCCGGCCTGGGCGAGCCCTCGGGCCAACGAAAACCCGATGCCTTGGCCCGACCCAGTCACCAGCGCGCGTCGGCCGGTCAGGTCGAACAGGTTGGATGCGCTCACGGTCGTCCCTCCTGAAACGGGTGTGCCCCAACTGGCGTGTTGGGCTGCCGGGCTCCAAATCAGATCTTGCATGCCGGCGTGTTATCGATAACATAGGGCTCCGTCATAAAACGAGTCAAGTCACAAACACCGGCCACACCCACCGACCACAGGCCGTGGCCCCAACCCTCGGAGGGCGGCGTGTCCAAGCCTGACATTCTCCAGATCGGTCCCTATCCCGCGTGGGACGTGGAGGCGCTGGAGGCGCGCTTCACGATGCATCGGTACTTCGAAGCGGACGATAAGGCCGCTTTCGTGCGGGAGCGCGCGGATCGGATCCGGGGCATCGCCACGCGCGGCGAGTTGGGCGCCGGGCGCGACCTGATCGACGCGCTGCCGAACCTGGAGGTCATCGCGGTCTACGGTGTGGGCTACGATGCCGTGGACATCGCCGCCGCCAAGGCCCGGGGCATCCGGGTGACAAACACGCCGGACGTGCTGACCAAGGACGTGGCCGACTTCGGCGTCGCCATGATGCTGGCCGCGTCGCGCGGCATCGTCCCGGGCGAGGCCTGGGTCCGCTCCGGATCCTGGGCCGCGCAGGGCCTCTTGCCGCTGAAGACCCGCGTGCACGGCAAGGCCGTCGGCATCCTGGGCATGGGCCGGATCGGCCATGAGGTCGCGCGCCGCTGCGCCGCCTTCGACATGGACATCGCCTACACCGATCTGGCCCCGCGCGACGGCCTCCCCACCGACTGGACGTTCGTGTCGGATCCGGTGGCGCTGGCCCAGCGCGCGGACGTGCTGTTCGTCACGCTGACGGGCGGCGCGGCCACCCGTGGCATCGTGGGCCGCGACGTGCTGCACGCGCTGGGCCCGTCGGGCCTGCTGGTCAACATCGCCCGCGCCTCGACGGTGGACGAGGGGGCGTTGCTGGAGGCGCTGGAGACCAAGGCCCTCGGCTTTGCCGCCCTGGACGTGTTCGAGAACGAGCCGAACCTGGACCCCCGGTTCCTGACCCTGGATTCGGTGCTGCTGCAACCCCATCAGGCCAGCGGCACCGTCGAGACCCGCAAGGCCATGGGTAAGCTGGTCCACGACAATCTGGCGGCGCACTTCGCCGGCCAGCCCCTTCTCACCCCGGTCATCTGATCCCGCGTCGGACAGGAGTCGCTGTCATGAAAGCCATTGTGTGTCACGGCCCGAAGGACCTGCGGATCGAGGAGCGCGAGACGCCGACCGCCGGTCCCGATGATGTGCTGATCCGCATCGAGGCGGGGGGCATCTGCGGGTCCGACCTGCACTACTTCAATCACGGCGGGTTCGGCACCGTCCGGATCGCCGAGCCCATGATCCTGGGCCACGAGGTCGCCGGCCGCATCGCCGCCGTCGGCGCGGACGTCACCGGCGTGTCCGTGGGGGATCTGGTCGCGGTGAACCCGAGCCGCCCCTGCGGCACCTGCGAATACTGCCGCCGCGCCCAGTACAACCAGTGCCTCGACATGCGCTACTACGGCAGCGCCATGCGGATGCCGCACATCCAGGGCGCCTTCAGCGAGTTGCTGGTCGCGAAGGCGTGGCAGTGCGAGGTTCTGCCCGCCGATGTGACCGCCGGTGAGGCCGCGTTCGCCGAACCATTCTCCGTCGCCCTGCACGCCGTCAACCGCGCCGGCAGCCTGATCGGCAAGCGCGTCCTGGTCACGGGCACCGGCCCCATCGGGGCGCTGGTCGTGGCCGCCGCCAAGCTGCATGGTGCGTTGGAGGTCGTTGCCACCGACGTGGTCGACGAGGCCCTGGCCCGCGCCCGCGCCGTGGGCGCCGACCGCACCATCAACGTGGCAACCGACGCCGACGCGCTGGCCGCCTATGGGGCCAACAAGGGAACGTTCGACGCGGTCATCGAGGCCTCCGGGACCGAAAGCGGCATGCGGTCGGCGCTGGACGTCATCCGGCCGCGCGGACGCCTGATCCAGCTTGGCCTCGGCGGTGAGGTCACGCTGCCGCAGAACCAGATCGTCGCCAAGGAAATCGAGCTGTGCGGCTCGTTCCGCTTCCACGAGGAGTTCGCCTGGGCCGGTAAGCTGATCGGCGCCCGCCGGGTGCCGCTGGCGCCGTTGCTGACCGCGACCTTCCCCGCCGCCGACGCGGTAGCCGCGTTCCAATCCGCCGGCGACCGCCACACCGCCATGAAGGTGCAACTCGCCTTCGGGTGACGCGGCACACCGTGCCCTTCAGGGCCGCTCCCTCCCCCGGATCACGGGGCGGGGGCGGTCTCGGCCGGGTGGGGCTGGCGCGCGGTGCTGTCGCGTTCGATCACCGTGTGCGGGATGGTGATACGCCGGGGCGGTAGCGGCGTGCCGGCGCGCATGGCGGCAATCGCCTGCAGCATCAGGGTCCCGGTCTCCTGGCCGATGGCAAGGCTGCCCACCGACACCGTGGTGATCGACGGCCAGCAGTGGCGCGCCACCTGGAAGTCGCCGAAGCCGGCGACGGCCAGACGCCCCGGCACATCCCAGCCGCGCCGATGGCATTCCATGATGGCGCCCAACGCCGACAGATCGGACACACAGATGACGGCCTCCACCTCCGGCCACGTCTCGATAAGACGCACGACGGCCTGGGCGCCATGCTCGACCGTGACCGGCGGCCGCCCGACGGAGATCACGCACGATCGCTCCAGCCCCAGCGCCCGCACCGCCCGCTCATAGCCGGTGCGGCGGTCGTGGCCCCGGGTGTCGTCGCCGGGCTCGCCCTCGATGAAGGCGACGCGGCGATAGCCCCAGAACATGAGGCGGGCCATCAGGTCCTCGATCGTGGCGGCGTTGGAGAACCCCACCACATGCCCGATCGGCGCGACCGGCAGGTCCCATGTTTCGATCACCGGAATGCCCGCCGTTTCCAGCATGGAGCGGGCACGGGCCGTATGGGTGCCGCCGGTGACGATGATCCCCTCGGGACGCCGTTGCAGCATGGTCGCAATGACCTGCTCCTCGCGCACGCGGGAATAGTTCGTGGTCCCGATCAGCACCTGCATGCCCTCGGTGTCGAGGATCTCGCTGATGCCCTGGACCGTGTCCGAGAAGTTGGAGTTGTTCAGGGACGGGATCAGAACCGAGACGAATCCGGTCTTCTTCGAGGACAGCGCCCCGGCCGACATATCCAGAACGTAGCCAAGATCTTGGACCGCCTGGAAAATCCGGTCGCGGGTCTCAGGTGTGACGGCGCTTTTGTCCTTCAGGGCCCGGGACACGGTCATGGCCGAAACGCCGGCCCGCCGCGCAACATCGGCCATGGTCGGCATCTTGCGCGCACGCGCCTCCCGCGATTTACGCGGTCCGGTTGGGCGCTCGGACATGACAACCTTTCACGGCGCACACTGTTTGCGGAGTCCAGTGTGCCTCTGAACGCGACCGTGGTCAAGGGTTATCGATAACGCAACGTGAAGGGCACATTGGGCGCGAAGACCCTATTGAATGCGTTCATATTGCAGGCGCGAAGGGTACTGAGTCTTTTGATACAAAGCGACTGCGCTATTTGGGCGCACCAAAGGACCAGATCGCATGCCCGTAACGTTGGCTTCATATTTGACTTGCCAGCATCAAATGTTATCGATACCATTCCGACCGTTACGACAGAGACCGCAATGGGGATCCCCGGTCACGCCCGGCGGCCCCAAGCGGTCCAGCCGTCGCCCGAACGATGGCCGCGCAGGGCCCCGCAGACGGACCCGCGCAAACCCTGGGGGGACGACCCATGAGCACGCGCAGGTCCGGCCCCGAGCCGGTGACCGCTGTCGCCGCCGACCGAAGACACGGGAGGCCTGTCATGAGCCTCCTTCGCACCGCCCTGTGGTGGGCCTGGCGCGGTATCGATGTGGCGATGGCCGCCAGCATGGTCGTGATGATCGTGATCGTGTTCGTCAACGTCGTGCTGCGCTACGGGTTCTCCAGCGGCATTCTGGCCACCGCCGAGGCATCACGCTTCCTGTTCGTCTGGATCATCATGCTGGGTGCGGTCGTGTGCCTGCGCGACGAGGCGCACCTCGACCTTCGCATGATCGAACGAACGCTGCCGCGCGTCCCGCGCGCCCTCCTGCGCATGGTCGTCTGGGCCGTCGTGATCCTGACCAGCGGCATGCTGTTCCTAGGCGCGTTCCGTCAGACCATCGACAACTGGGGCAACATCTCGCCGCTGAGCGGCATTCCCGTGGGCGCCATGTATCTGGCCGGCGCCGTGGCGGGCGCCCTGATGGCCGTGATCGGCGTCCTTCGGGTCCTGATAGTGGGCTGGACCCTGCTGTCGGGGGACGAGGAGGTCGCGCCATGACCCTCGTCATCTTTCTGTCCGTGCTGATCGTCAGCATCCTGCTCGGCATCCCGGTGGCCTTCGCCCTGCTGCTGGCCTCGGTCGCCCTGATGCTGCACATGGACCTGTTCAGCGCCGATATCCTGGCGCAGTCCCTGGTCAACGGCGTCGACAGCTTCGCCCTTCTTGCGATTCCGTTCTTCCTGGTGGCCGGCGAGGTCATGGCCTCGGGCGGGCTGTCGCGGCGGATCGTCCGCCTCGCCATGGCCTACGTGGGCCACCGCAAGGGCGGCCTGGGCTACGTGGCCGTGTTCACCGCCGTCGTGCTGGCCGGCCTGTCGGGCTCCGCCGCCGCCGACGCCGCGGCCCTGGTCGCCATCCTGTTCCCCATGATGAAGGGGGCCGGCTATCCCGAGGGGCGCTCGGCCGGCCTGCTGGCCGCCGGCGGCATCATCGCGCCGGTCATTCCACCGTCCGTGCCGCTGATCCTGATCGGCGTGGCCGGCAACATCTCGATCACCAAGCTGTTCATGGGCGGCATCGCGCCCGGTCTGATGATGGGCGCCGCGCTGCTCATCACCTGGAGCGTCCTGGTTCGCAACGAACCCATGGACGCCAAGCCGAAGGCCGACAAGCAGGAGCGGCGGGCGGCCCTGCGCGACGGCATCTGGGCCCTGTGCCTGCCCTTCATCATCATCATCGGCATCCGCTTCGGCATTTTCACCCCGACCGAGGCCGCCGTGGTGGCCGCCGTGTACGCGGTGCTGGTCTCGACCCTGGTCTACCACGAACTGACGTGGGCGAAGTTCTTCCACGTTCTGATCTCCGCCAGCAAGTCCACCGGCATGATCATGTTCCTGGTCGGGAGCGCCATGGTCGCCTCGTGGCTGATCACCGTCGCCCAGTTGCCGCAGGAGCTGGCGCAGGTGCTGGCGCCGCTGATCGACAGCCCGCGCCTGCTGATGGCCGCCATCATGCTGCTCGTTCTGGCGATCGGCATGGTGATGGACCTGAGCCCGACTGTGCTGATCCTGGTGCCGCTGCTGATGCCGGTGGTCCGGACGGCCGGTATCGATCCGGTGTACTTCGGGCTGATGTTCATCATGAACACCTGCATTGGACTGATTACCCCGCCCGTCGGCACCGTGCTGAACGTCGTCTGCGGCGTCGGCAAAATACGGGTCGAAAAAGCGGTCGTGGGTATTTTGCCCTTTGTCGGCGTGTACTCTCTCCTTCTCATCCTGTTCATCATCTTCCCTGAGCTTATCATTGTCCCCATGCGGCTCATTGCGGGCTGACAGGGGACACACGACAAGTCGTCAACCGACATCTGGAGGATTCGTCATGAGGTTCCCGTTTGCCCCGCTGGCCGCCCCCCTGGCCGCTCCCCTCGTCGCCGCCGTCTTGTTGGCCTCCGCCAGTGTGTCCTTGGCCGCGACCGAACTGAAGTTCGCCCATGCGGCCCCGGACACCGACCTGCAGCAGGCCCTGGCCGAGCACTTCGCCGACGAGGTGGCGAAGCGCACGGACGGCGAGGTGACGGTGAAGATCTTCCCGCACGGCCAGCTCGGCAACGATCAGCAGATGATCTCCGGCACGCGGTCCGGCATTGTCGATATCGTCATGTCCGGCCTGAACAACGTCGACGGTCTGATGCCGCAGGTCGGCGGGCTGCTGCTGCCGTACATCTTCACCAGCCGGGAGCACGCCTATAAGGTCCTCGACGGCGAGGTGGGGCAGTCCCTCCTGGCGGACTTCGAGGACTTCGGCATGAAGGGCCTTGGCTTCCCGGAAAACGGCTACCGGAACATCACCAACTCGCGCGGCCCGATCCGCGAGCCCGAGGATGTGCGGGGCCTGAACATCCGCACCAACAACTCGGCCGCGCTGAACGAGATGTTCGCGCTGCTGGGCGCCAATCCCCAACCGCTGCCGGTGTCGGAGCTGTACACCGCGCTTGAGACCGGCGTGGTGGACGCCCAGGAGCACCCGATCCCCATCACCCACTCGTTCCACTACGACGAGGTCCAGGACTACCTGTCGATGACCGAGCACTCCTATTCCATGCTTTTCATCGCCATGAATCTGAAGAAATTCAATGCGCTGACCCCGGAGCAGCAGCAGGTGATCGTGGACGTGGCGCAGGAGGCCACCGCATACCAACGCCAGATGAGCATCGACAAGGAAGCCAGCATCCTCGCCGATCTGAAAGAGCGCGGCATGGAAATCAACACCGACGTGGACAAGGCCGCCTTCCAGGCCGCCGTCGCATCCACCTGGGACAGCTACAAGGCGAAGTTCGGCGACGACATGATCACCAAGATCCTGGCCGCCCAGTAGGTCGGGTCCGCAATTGAAGTCCGTCTATGCGTCGGCCAGTGTAACGTCGGCGACGGACGGTCGTGAAACGGCGATGAGCAGGACTCATCGCCGTTTTTGCGTATGGGGGTGGGGAAGCGCCGACCGTCCCACACGTCGGGATCCGGGGGTGAGTGGGGCGCTCAGCCGGTTGCGGCCAGATCCTGAGTCTCGGCCCGCCGGGGGCCACCGGCCTGAAGGGCGGTCAGGGCGATCGTGTAGACGATGTCGTCCACCAGCGCGCCCCGGGACAGGTCGTTCACCGGCTTGCGCAGGCCCTGCAACAAGGGCCCCACGCTGACCACATGGGCAGCGCGCTGCACGGCCTTGTAGGTGCAGTTGCCGGTGTTGAGGTCCGGGAACACGAACACCGTCGCGCGCCCGGCCACCGGACTGTCGGGGGCCTTGCTGCGGGCGACGCTGGCGACGGTGGCGGCGTCGTACTGCAACGGGCCATCCACCAGCAGGTCGGGTCGCCGCTGACGCACCAACGCCGTCGCGATCCGCACCTTGTCCACATCATCGCCCTGGCCGGACGTGCCGGTGGAGTAGGAGATCATGGCCACGCGGGGTTCGATGCCGAAGGTGGCGGCGCTGTCCGCCGACTGGATCGCGATCTCGGCCAACTGCTCCGCCGTCGGGTCTGGATTGATGGCGCAATCGCCGTACACCAGCACCTGATCGGGCATCAGCATGAAGAACACGCTGGAGACGAGGCTGGCCCCCGGTGCGGTGCGGATGAGCTGCAACGCCGGCCGGACGGTGTCGGCGGTGGTGTGGACCGCGCCCGACACCAGCCCATCGACATCGTCCTCGGCCAGCATCATGGTGCCGAGCACGACGGTGTCCTGGAGGGCCTGTTCCGCCCGCTCCGGGGTCATACTTTTGCGAAGGGCCACCAGCGGCGCGACGTAGCGCGCCCGGATCGCGGTGGGATCGACGATCTCGAGCGTGTCGGGCACGGTCAGACCGGCCGCGCGGGCGTTGGCCCGGATCGTCGCCGGATCGCCCAGCAGCACGCAGCGGGCGATGCCCTGTTCGGCGCAGAGCACGGCCGCCTTCAGGGTTCGGAGCTCCTCGCCCTCCGGCAGCACGATGCGCCGGTCGGCGTCACGCGCCGCCTCCACCATGCGGTAGCGGAACATGGGCGGGGTCAGCCCGGCCGTCCGTCGCACCGTGGGGTTCTGCATCACAAGGCCCGGCGCCATCAGGTCGGCGAGGTGATCCATGTGACGGGCCACGCGCGCCCGTACCTCCGCGGGGATGGACGGGCCGGTGCCCAGGCCGAGCCCGTTCAGGGTGTCGGTGATCGGCAGGCCGTTGCGGTCCTCGTCCAGCGACGGCAGCACCAGACAGGGGCTGGCCAGGCTGGCGGCGTCCAGGGCCGCGCGCAGCGCCGCCGCCCGGCCCGCGCCCGGGGCCGGTGTCACGATGACCTGCGCCGGGGGCGGCGCATCCGCCCCGCCGAAA
Source organism: Roseospira marina (assembly GCF_014197855.1). Classification (GTDB taxonomy): domain Bacteria; phylum Pseudomonadota; class Alphaproteobacteria; order Rhodospirillales; family Rhodospirillaceae; genus Rhodospira; species Rhodospira marina. The sequence goes on along the minus strand of NZ_JACIGJ010000009.1, from coordinate 143,723 downwards.
CGGTAGATCGCATCGGCGACGGCGTTGACCACCTCCTCGACGCGGCCCCGGTCGCCCGGCACCACCGGGATCACCTCGGCGGCCAGATTGCGGCCCAGGGTCCGGTCGAGATCGCCGATCAGGGGATGGCCGCGCATCGGCGCCGGCCCCTCCACGACCACCAGCGCATGACCGCGCCGGGCCTGCTCGACCCGCTGCACGACGGCGTCCAGAAGGGCCGCCATCGCACCGGCGCGGATCATGCCCTCCGCCTGACGGGCCGGCAGCGGATCGGGAATCGCCGCGCCGCAGTGAACCCGCGCGACACGAAAGGCCGGGTCGGGCGATCCGGCCGGGGTGTTCGGGTTGTCCACCGGCCGGACATAGCCGACGTCGTGGCCGGCGCGCTCGAACGCCCGCACCAGACCCAGCGCCACCGCCGTCGCCGGACTGTCCGGCGTCGTGGGCACCACGAATAGCGTGCGGGGACCGGTCATCATCGGGGCCGTCATGCCGAGACCCTCACCTCGGCGGTCTTCAAGACAACGGGTCCGCGGGTCAATCCGGCCAGGGTCGCCGTGTCCTGGGCGATCATCCATTCCTCGTTGGTGGGAATGACCAGGGTCACCGGACCACGCCCCCGCGACAGGATCCGCGCGCCGCCGTCCAGGGGCGCGCCGTCATCCGACGGATCGCGCTCGAACCCCAGCACCGTCAGACGATTGAGCACGGCGCCGCGCACGAAGGCGGAGTTCTCACCGATGCCACCCGTGAACACCAAAGCGTCCAGCCGATCCAGCGACATGGCCAGGGCGCCGATATGCCGGGCGATGCGGTGAATGAAGACGTCCAGCGCCTCGATGGCGCCGCGATGCCCGGCCTCGGCGGCCGCCTGCAACGCGCGGCAGTCGCCCGACAGGCCGGACAGGCCCAACAAGCCGCTTTCGGCGTTCAGGATCCGCTCCAGGTCCGCGATGGTGTCGCCCCGCTGCCGGGCCACATGGGCGAGCGCGCCCACGTCCACGTCACCGGCCCGGGTTCCCATCACCAGCCCTTCAAGCGGAGTCATGCCCATGGTGGTGTCGACGCTGCGGCCGTCGCGCACGGCGGTGATCGAGGCGCCGTTGCCCAGATGGGCGACGATCAGGCCGTGGTCGTCCGGCGCCAGCCGGAGCAGGCGCACCGCCTCCCCCGCCACATACCGGTGCGAGGTGCCGTGGAAGCCGTAGCGGCGCACGCCGAAGCGTCGGTACAGGTCGCGCGGCAGCGCGTACAGATAAGCCGACGGCGGCATGGTCTGGTGAAAGGCGGTGTCGAACACCGCCACCTGCGGCAGGTGCGGCAGAGCGGCACGCGCGCTGCGAATGCCGCTCAGGTTGGCGGGGTTGTGCAGCGGCGCCAGGGCCGCGCACGCCTCGATGTCCGCGAGGACCGCGTCGGTCAGCAGGGCGGACTCGGTAAAGGTCTCGCCCCCGTGCACCACCCGATGGCCCACGGCACCGACCCGCGCCAGCATGTGCCGATCCGACAGGTGACCCAGCAGGGGATCGAGCGCCGCGGCGTGGTCCGCGTGGGGGGCAAGCGGGATGTCGATGCGGTCGCCGTTCTCAACGAGCCGCAACCGCGCCTCGGGCGTCCCGAGGCACTCGGCGAGGCCGCGCATCAAGGGTTCGGCGCGCGTCGTCGTGAAGAGCGCGCTTTTCAGCGACGACGAGCCGCAGTTGATCACCAGAATCAGGTCAGACCGCATCGGGATGCTTCCTCGAACGACAGGGGGAGACGGAGCGCGGAAGGGCGGGGAAACCGGCGTAGGAAAGGGCGCCGCCCCCAGGAAGGAGGCGACGCCCGGGAGAGGGCCGATCAGCGTTCGACGCAGACGGCGATGCCCATGCCGCCGCCGATGCACAGGGTGGCGAGACCCTTGTGGACGTCGCGCTTCTGCATCTCGTGCAACAGGGTCACCAGGACGCGGGCGCCGGAGGCCCCGACCGGGTGGCCGAGCGCGATGGCGCCGCCGTTGACGTTCACCTTGGCCGGATCCCAGCCGAGGTCGTGGTTGACGGCGAGCGCCTGGGCGGCGAAGGCTTCGTTGGCCTCGATCAGATCCAGGTCGCCCACGGTCCAGCCGGCCTTGTCCAGCGCGGCGCGCGAAGCCGGGATCGGGCCGGTGCCCATGATGGCGGGGTCAACGCCCCGGGTGGCCCAGGAGACGATGCGCGCCAGCGGAGTCGCACCACGCGCGACCGCGGCCTCTTCGGTCATCAGCACGACGGCGGCGGCGCCGTCGTTGATGCCGGAGGCGTTGCCGGCCGTCACCGTGCCGTCCTTGGCGAACGCCGGCCGCAGCTTGGCGAGGCCCTCGGCGGTCACGCCCGCCTTCGGATGCTCATCGGTGTCGACGACGATCTCGCCCTTGCGGGTCTTGATGGTCACGGGAACGATCTCGTCGGCGAAGCGGCCCGCCTTCTGCGCGGCTTCCGCCTTCTGCTGCGAGCCGGCGGCGAAGGCGTCCTGCGCCTCGCGGGTCAGACCCCAGCGGGTGGCGATGTTCTCCGCCGTCACGCCCATGTGATAGCCGTGAAAGGCGTCGGTCAGGGCGTCTTGGATCATGGTATCGACGACCTCGCGGCCGCCCATCTTGACACCATCGCGGAGGTGCATGCAGTGCGGGGCGCGGCTCATGCTCTCCTGGCCGCCGGCCACCACGACCTTGGCGTCGCCGCACAGGATCGCCTGCAGGCCCAGGGTGACGGCGCGCAGACCGGAGCCACAGAGCTGGTTGATGCCGTAGGCGGTCTTTTCCTGCGGGATGCCGGCGTTGAGGGCGGCCTGACGGGCCGGGTTCTGGCCCTGACCGGCGGACAGGATCTGGCCCAGGATCACCTCGTCGACCTCGGCGGCCTCGGTCTTGGCGCGGGTCAGGGCGGCGCGGATCGCGGTTTCGCCCAGAACATGGGCCGGGACCGAGGCCAGCGCGCCGTTGAACGTTCCGACGGCCGTGCGGGCGGCGCTGGCGATCACGATCGAATTCATGGAAGACCTCACTGACAGGGCTGAAGCGGGCACACACGGGGCCGAGGCCGGCACGGGGTGCGCACCCGGGCAGCAGACGGACGACGGGAAAAACGAAAAAAACGGGAGGGCCAGGAGGGAGGGGTGGACGCGGTGGCCGTCCCCTCCCCCGGTCGGGCGCTCGGCTCAGGTGGCGAGCGTTTCCGCGAACAGCCACAGCAGGAACATGACCACCGGCGCGCTGATCAGGAGCTGGGTGAAGGTGAAGCCGACGATGTCGCGGGCCTGAAGCTTCACGATGCCGAGAAGGGGCAGCATCCAGAACGGGTTGATCAGGTTCGGCAGGGCCTCGGCCGCGTTGTAGATCTGGACGGCCCAGCCCATGTGGGCGTGCATGTCCTTGGCGGCCTGGAGCACATAGGGCGCCTCGATGATCCACTTACCGCCGCCCGAGGGCACCAGGAAGCCCAGCACCGACGAGTAGATGCCGATGATGACCGGGAAGGTGTCGCCATTGGCGATGCTGACGAACAGGTGCGACAGGTGGTGCGAGATGGAGGCCCCGTCCGAGCCGACCACATGGGTCAGCATGGCGGCGATGGCGCCATAGAACGGGAACTGGATGATCACGCCCGCGGCGGTCGGCACGGCCTTGGTGACGGCGACCAGGAAGCTGCGGATGTTCCGGTGCAGCAGCAGGCCGAGCATCAGGAAGAAGAAGTTGTAGTTGTTCAGGCTGGAGACGGTGGCCAACAGACCCTTCTCGGAGAACTGACCCCAGAAGTAGCCCACGGCCAGCAGAACGATCAGGATCGGCAGCACGGGGGTGAATTCGAACCAGTCACCGGGGCGGCTCGGCGCCTGTTCGGTGGCCATCTCGCTGCGGACGTCCACGCCCATGTCCTCGGCGGTCTTCACGTGATGGCCACGCGGCGACGCGAAGTAGAACACCAGGATCGACATGATCATGAGGACGAAATACAGGACCACCGACTGCCACAGGAAAATGGTTTCGCTGAGGGGAATGACGCCGCTGATCTCGGAGATCGACTTCGGCAGCGACAGCGCGTTCGCCTGCAACATGGCCGAGGAGGAGCTGAGACCCAGCGCCCAGGTGGAGCCGAGACCGAGGTAGGCCGCCGCGCTGGCCGCGCGGTAGTCCATGTGGAGTTCGCCACGCCGCGCCAGGGCCCGCACCAGCAGGCCGCCCAGCACCAGGCTCAACGCCCAGTTCAGGTAGGACGACGCCATGGAGACAAACGCCACCCAGGCCACCGCCTGCGGGCCGGTGCCGGGCACGCTGGCCAGCTTGGCGATCAGGCGCGTGCAGGGCGGGGAGGACGCGACCACGTAACCGGTGATCGCCACCATGGCCATCTGCATGGTGAAGGGGATCAGCGACCAGAAGCCGGACCCGAAACCCTCGGCGATCTCCAGCGGACCCGCGCCGATGGCGAGGTCGGCGACCGTGACCACCAGGGTGGTCAGGATCACGAAGATGAAGGCATCGGGGAACCACTTCTCGGCCCATTGCGTGAAGGCATAGGCCAGCCGGGCGAGACCGCCCTGGCTCGGGGTTTCGTCGTCCGCGTCGAGGGACGCGGTTCCGGCCGTCGCGGCTGCGACATGCTTTGACATTGACTCGGCTCCGTACGCGACATCCGTGCAGGACGGATGGAGGGACCTCAGGCGGCGACCGCCATGGTGGGGGTGGACTCACCGACGATCAGGCGCGCCTCGGTCGCAGCCAAAACGTCGTCGACGGTCACGCCGGGGGCGACCTCACGCAGCATCAGGCCATCCTCGGTCGGCTCGATCACGGCCATCTCCGTGACGATCAGCGCCACGCGGCGCACGGAGGTGAGGGGCAGGGTGCAGGCCTTGAGGATCTTGGGAGCGCCCTTGGCGGTGTGGGTCATGGCCACGATCACGCGCTTGGCGCCGGAGACGAGGTCCATGGCGCCGCCCATACCGGGTACCATCTTGCCGGGCACCATCCAGTTGGCGAGCTGTCCGGCCTCGTCGACCTGCAAGCCGCCGAGCACGGTCACCGCCAGATGCCCGCCGCGGATGAAGCCGAACGACGCCACGCTGTCGAACGCGGCCGCGCCCGGGATCACGCTGGTCGGCATGCCGCCGGCGTCGGTCAGGGAGTCGGAGGACGTGTTGGGGATGTCCAGCGGCTTCATGCCGATGACGCCATTCTCGGACTGGAAGAAGATCTGCGTTCCGGCGGGGACGTAGTTGGCGACCAGGGTCGGCAAGCCGATGCCGAGATTGACGAGGTCACCGGCCTTGAGTTCCTGGGCCACGCGCTGGGCGATCAGGTTCTTGGTATCCATGGGATCAGTCCTCCCGGGAGACGAGGGTATCGACAACGACGCTGACGGTTTCGACCTGATCGGGCGCGATCATGCCGACCGGGACGATCTCGCCGGCCTCCGCGATCACGGTGGCGCCGGCCATGGCCATCGCCGGGTTGAAGTTCCGCGCCGTCAGTTCGTACTGAAGGTTGCCCAGGTGGTCGGCGCGCCACGCCCGGATCAGCGAAAAGTCGGCGACCAAGGGGCGTTCGAGCAGGAAGGTCTCGCCGTCGACGTCCACGGTCGACTTGCCCTCGGCAACCACGGTGCCGACGCCGGTGCGGGTCAGCACGCCGCCCAGGCCGGTGCCGCCGGCGCGGATACGCTCGGCCAGGGTGCCCTGCGGAACCAGATCAACCTCCATCTCGCCGGCCAGCATCTGGCGCTGGGTTTCCGGGTTCAGGCCGATGTGAGAGGTGACGAGGCGCCGGATGGCCTTCGCATCCACCAGCTTGCCGACACCGAAGTCCGGACGGGCGGTGTCGTTGATGATGACGGTCAGGTCCCGTTTGCCCTGTTTCACCAGTTCATCGATCAGGCGATGCGGCGACCCGACGCCCATGAACCCACCGATCAACAGTGAAGCCCCGTTGGGGATCTGATCCACGGCCCTGGACAGTGAGCAGACCTTGCACATGACGTTTCCTCGCTTCGAGGGAGACAACGGGGCGGTGGGTCGGCTGCCGGGCGTTCGCAAGCGTCGCCTGGTTCGTCGGACCCATCACCCCGGGATGAAGTGATGGGCCCACATCCGCAAACGACGTGCCAGAATACGCAACCCCATATTTATCGTTCTGAAACAATGGATTACGGGGATTTCGCGGCGTTGCGGACTCAGAATGAAGGGCAGAAAACGCGAAGTTATCTGCGCGGGTGTGAAGAAAAATTCGCAGTGGTGACTTTATATGTTCGGGAATTAAACCTGGAGTCGTGTGAAAATTTTTGCGCACCTGCGCAATTTTTTGTGCACTAGTTTACGTATGCTTATCTCTGCCCTATAGTGTACTTGGTTCCTTTGGAGGTTTCCAGATCCAAAGGATTAGGTCTTTCGACAGAGGTCTGACGTGCGTCCTTGGAAGGTCCTGCGGCGGTTCTCGGTGCGCAGCCTGCGGCACCGCCTGATTCTGACGTCCCTGGTGGTGGTTCTGCTGCCGATCCTGATCGTGGGCGGGGTCCTGGAGCATCAGGGCCGGCAGGCCCTGATCGAGGAAAAGCAGAACAAGCTGTTCACCCTGGCCCGCATCCTCGATTTCGAGCTGGGGGCGGGCGGGTTCGATGCCCTGATCGCGGCTCTGCCGTCCGGCTGGGACGACCGGGACGCCGCCATCGCGTATCTGAACACCCGGCTGGAGGCCGTGACGGATCTGGTGGCGCAGGCAGAGGCCGGCATCGGCGTCGGCTATTATTCGAAACGCCTGGACGTGATCGTCACCTACGGGCCAAGCCCGCTGTACGACACCACCATCGGCCAGTCGATCGCCCCCGACCATCCCGGGCGGCAGGTCATGGCGACGGGAACCCCGGACATTGCGTTCGGCAGTCTGGTGCGCGGGCAAGTGCTCAACGCCATGTGGCCGATCGTCCGCAACGGCGAGGTCCACGGCTACATCTGGGCCAACGAGTTCACCGAGGCGGTCGAACGCCAGCAAAGCGTCATCGACCGCGCGGTCCTGTTCAGCGCGCTCGGGGGCCTGCTGGTGGCGCTGCTGATCATCCAGGCAACCTCGCGCAGCCTGTCGAACGACGTGGGGGTCATCGTCAACGGTTTGCAGCACCTGAAGCGGGACCTGCGTCGGCCGATCCCGCCCCTGCGCGACGAACTGGGCGCCATCGTCGACGCCATCAACGCGATGGCCAAGGACCTGCTCGATGCCCGCTCGCTGACCGAGAACATCCTGGTCAGCGTGGCCGACGGCATCGTCGCCATCGATGTCGAGGGGCGGGTCACCGCCTTCAACCCGGCGGCGGAGGCGCTCTATTCGGTCTCGGCGGACAGGGTCATCGGGCGCCCGTACCACGAACTGTTCGTGGACGGCACCGACATGAACAGCGTGCTGCTGGACACCCTGGAAACGGGACGCACCCATATCGGCGTGACCCTGCGCATGCCCCATAGCGACCCGAGCCTGAAGATCACCGCCTCCTCCAGCGTGCTGCGGGACGGCGACGGCCACCGCATCGGCGCCGTGGTGGTCCTGAAGGACGTGAGCGAGCGCGACCGCCTGATGGTGCAGGTCATGCAGGCCGACCGCCTCGCCGCGCTGGGCGAGCTGACCGCCGGGATCGCCCACGAGATCCGCAACCCGCTGACGTCGATCCGCGGCTTCATGCAGTATCTGGCGGAAAGCAAGAGCACCCAGGACTGGCAGGAGTACGGGCCGCTCATCATCCGGCAGGTGGACAGCCTGAACCACATCATCTCCGAACTGCTGGCGTTCGGGCGCCCCCGGCCGCCCCGCATCGGTCGCGTCCGGCTCAACCAGATCGCCAAGGAGATGGTGTTCCTGGCCCAGGGCCGGTCGGAGGCCCGCATCGAGCTGGATCTGGCCGACGACATGCCGGAGATCGACGCGGACGGCGAGGCGCTGAAGCAGGCCCTGCTCAATCTGATCATCAACGCCCTGCAGGCCATCGACGCCGAAGGCAGCGTCACCATCACGACCCGCCGCCAGGGCGCGGATCGGGTGACGATCACCGTGCGCGACGATGGGGTCGGGCTGTCCCCGCAGAACCTGGAAAAGGTCTTCGACCCCTTCTTTTCCACCAAACCCGAAGGCACCGGGCTCGGTCTGGCCATGGTCCATCGCATCATCGCCAGTCACGACGGGTCGATCCGCTTGGACAGCACGGAGGGCAAGGGAACCGTGGTGACCATCGTCTTGCCGATAACGGCGCCGAACGCGCAGGAGAAACCGGAATGACCGCCGCCGAAACACCCGCCACGGCCCTTGTGGTCGACGACGACGAGGCCATCCGGTCCATGCTGACGGCGGTGCTCTCCAACGAGAGCCTGACCGTGACGACCGCCGCCAACGGCCAGGACGCCGTGGAGGCCTTCCGCCAGCACCACGCCGATGTGGTGCTGATGGACATCCGCATGCCGAAGATGAACGGTCTTCAGGCCATGAAGGCCATTCTGGAGATCAACCGCAGCAGCGCGGTCATCCTGATGACCGCCTTCGCCGAGATCGCCACCGCCGTGCAGGCGGTCAAGGACGGCGCCTTCGACTATGTCATCAAGCCGTTCGACCTGGACGAAATCCGGTTGCTGGTCCGCCGCGCGCTGGAGATCAGCGCCATGCGCGCCGACATCGCGTCGCTGCGCCGGGAGCTGTCGGACCGCTACGGCGCCGAGGGCATCCTGACCGCCAACCCGGCCATGAAGGACCTCCGCCAGACCATCGCCAAGGTGGCGCGCAGTCAGGCCACGGTGCTGATCCACGGGGAAAGCGGCACGGGCAAGGAACTGGTGGCCGCCGCCGTGCACTATGGCAGCCCCCGCGCCACGGGACCGTTCGTGCGCGTGAACTGCGCCGCCATCCCCGAAGGCCTGCTGGAAAGCGAGTTCTTCGGTCACGAGAAGGGCGCCTTCACGGGCGCCGCGACCCGACGGCGCGGCCGCTTCGAACAGGCCGACGGCGGATCGCTGTTCCTGGACGAGATCGGGGAGATGTCGCCAGGGCTTCAGGTCAAGCTGCTGCGCGTGTTGCAGGAGCGCGAGTTCGAACGGGTCGGCGGCACGGAACCGATCCGCACCGATGTGCGCGTGATCGTGGCCACCAACCGCGACCTTGAGGCCATGGTGCGGGAGGGTACGTTCCGCCAGGACCTGTACTTCCGGCTCAACGTCGTGGCGCTGAAGACCATTCCCCTGCGCGACCGGCGCGAGGATATCCGCCTGCTCGCAGACCACTTCCTGGAACGCTTCGCGGCCGACAACGGCGTGAAACTGCGCGGCTTCGATCCGGCCGCGCTGGAGTGCCTGGAGGCGTATCCCTGGCCGGGCAACGTGCGCGAACTGGCCAACGCGGTGGAACGGGCGGTCGTGATGAGCACCACCAGCGCCATCCAGCCCGAGGACCTGCCGGAGAGCATCGCGTGCGGCTCGACGCCGGTGTTCGAGGCCCACCCGCTCGGCGCGGACAACCCCATCCGGCCGCTGCGCGAGATGGTGCGCACGTTCGAGTCCCACGTCATTCAGCGGGCGCTGGCGGAGAACGACGACAACCGGGCGCGCACGGCCGCGCAACTCGGCATCAGCCGCCGCGCGCTGCTGTATAAGCTGCACGACTACGATATTTCGTGACCAACCGGGCCTGTCGCGTTATCCGCCCAGGCGGGCCATCCTCTCCGCCACCTGCATCCCGAACCGCGCCGAGGCCACCGGCAGCGTGCGGCCCTGTTTCTGCCCCAGGAACAGGGTGCCGGCCGGGACGTCGCGTTCGTCCAGAGGGCGAAACACCACAGCCCCGTCCTGCGGCGCCTTCAGCCCGATCGGAATCTGAAAGCCGATGGCGCGCTCGTGCAGGGCGTAGTGGCGGATCAGATCGAAGCTGTCGGATTCCACCACGGGCTCAAGCGGCCGGCGGCGTTTGCGCCCCGCCATGTCCAGCAAGTGCCGCACACCGTATTGCGTCGAGGGGATGACGCAGGGCCGGTCCAGAACCTCGCTCAGGCGCACCTCGGTCTTCGTGGCCAACGGATCGTCCGCCGCCAGCACCGCATGGACGCGCTGCGGCAGGCTTTGAATCACCTCGAACTCCACCAGATAGGCGGGCTCGAACACCAGAGCCAAATCCGCGGCGAAGCTCATGAGTTGGTGCTCAGCCTGGGTGCGATCGCCCACCTTGACCGCGAAGGTCACGCCCGGGTGCTGTTTGCGGTACTGCGCGATCTGCTCGGGCAGGAAGTACGGCGTCACCGCCTGGGAACAGGCGATGGACACATGGCCGCGCCGCTCCCCCGCCAGATCGGCGACCTGGCCCTTGACCCGGGCCAGATCCGACCGCGTGGTGCGGTAGTGGTACAGCACCATCTCGCCCGCGCTGTTGAGCCGGACTCCGCTGGGCAGCCGCTCGAAGATCTCGGCACCGAACTCGGCCTCAAAGCGTCGGATCCGCCGGTTCAGGGCCGAGCCGGTGAGGTTCATGTCCTCCGCCGCCCGCCGCATAGATCCGCAGCGCGCCACGGCCTCGATCAGCTCGAACGTGTATAAGTGCTTCATTTTGCACACCTTCACAGCGGGTGGTGCATTTTCGGAACCGCCTGGCTGAATTAATAGCAGTTTGATTGAACACGGCAACCTGAAAGGCTGAGCGCATCGCTTTTGTGCGGAATCGGCGTCATCCGTCTCGGTTCGCGCGGATCGGACGTCCGCGCAAAAAAGAGCCGGGGCGTCAGAGCATTCGAGGGGCATCTGCCATGTTCAAAACGGTCCTGGTCGCCAACCGGGGGGAAATCGCCGCTCGGATCCTCCGCACCCTGCGGACCATGGGGATTCGCAGCGTCGCGGTCTATTCGGATCCCGATCACGCCAGTCCGCATGTCGCGCTGGCCGATGCCGCCGTCCGGTTGCCGGGCGACAAAGCGGCCGACACCTACCTGCGCGGGGACCTGATCCTGGCGGCCGCCCTGGCGGAAGGGGCCGAGGCCATCATCCCCGGCTACGGGTTCCTGTCGGAGAACGCGGCCTTCGCCGAGGACTGCGCCAAGGCCGGCCTCGCGTTCGTCGGCCCAACGCCGGAGCAAATCCGCCAGTTCGGCCTGAAACACACCGCGCGCGAGCTGGCCGAGGCGGCCGGTGTCCCGCTGGTGCCCGGCACAGGCCTGCTGGACAGCCTGGAGGACGCGCAGGCCGCCGCCGCGCGGATCGGCTATCCCGTCATGCTGAAATCGACCGCGGGCGGCGGTGGCATCGGCATGACGCGGTGCGCCGATGCCGACGCCCTGGCGGAGACCTTCGAGGTCGTGCAGCGGCAGGCGCTCCACTTCTTCAAGGATGCCGGCGTCTTCCTGGAACGCTGCGTGGACAGCGGCCGCCATGTGGAGGTCCAGATCTTCGGCGATGGCCAGGGTCAGGTCGTATCCCTGGGCGAGCGGGACTGCTCCTTGCAGCGCCGCAACCAGAAGGTCATCGAGGAAACGCCCGCCCCGAACCTGCCGACGGCAACCCGCGCCGCCATGCTGGCCGCCGCCGAACGCCTGGGGCGGAGCGTCGGCTACCAGTCGGCGGGCACGGTCGAGTTCATCTACGATTTCGGCCGGGACGCGTTCTATTTCCTGGAGGTCAACACCCGCCTTCAGGTCGAGCACCCGGTCACCGAGGCGGTGCTCGGCATCGATCTGGTGGCCTGGATGATCCAGACCGCCGCCGGCACGCCCCCCGATCTGTCCGCCCTGCCCACACCCAACGGACATTCGATCGAGGTCCGGATCTATGCCGAGGACCCGGCGCACGGCTTTCAGCCCTCGGCCGGTGAACTGACCGAGGTCGCCTTTCCGGACAACATCCGCGTCGACAATTCCGTGGCGACCGGCGATACGGTCTCGCCGTACTACGATCCCATGATCGCCAAGCTGATCGTGCATGGAGAGACCCGCGCGGCGGCGATCGAACGCCTTCAGGCCGCGCTCGTCGCCTCCCGCATCGCCGGCATTGCCACCAATCTGGGCTATCTGCGTGAGATCGCGGCCTCTGACGTGTTCGTCTCCGGACAGGTGTCCACGCAAAGCCTGTCCCGGCTGACCTATCACCCGCAGGCGGTCGAGGTGCTCCAGCCCGGCACCTACACCACCGTTCAGGATGACCCGGGCCGCGTCGGCTATTGGGATATCGGGGTTCCGCCGTCGGGACCGATGGACGACTACGCCTTCCGGCTGGGCAACCGCATCGTCGGCAACGACGACCGGGCCGCCAGCCTGGAGTGCACCCTGGTCGGGCCGACGCTGAAGTTTCACACCGACACCGTGATCGCCCTCACCGGGGCGCAGGCCGAGGCCACCCTGGACGGCAAACCCGTCGCCATGTGGGCGCCGATTGCGGTGACCGCCGGGCAGGTGCTGGCCATCGGCAAGGCGCTGACCGGCTGCCGGACCTACGTAGCCTTCGCCGGCGGGCTGGACGTGCCGCTGTATCTCGGCAGCCGGTCGACCTTCGTTCTTGGCAAGTTCGGCGGACATGGGGGCCGCACCCTGCTGCGCGGCGACCTGATCGAGCTGGGTCGCCGCCCCGATGACGCCCCATCCCCAGCCCCCGCGCCGGCCGATCTGGTCCCCACCTACGGCACGCACTGGGAGGTGGGAGTCCTCTATGGGCCGCATGGGGCGCCGGATTTCTTCACCGACGCCGCCGTGGACATGTTTTTCGGCACCGATTGGGAGGTGCATTACAACTCCAACCGCTTGGGCATCCGCCTGCTCGGCCCCAAGCCGACCTGGGCGCGCAGCGACGGCGGCGAGGCGGGTCTGCACCCGTCCAATATTCACGACACCGAATACGCCATCGGCTCGATCAACTTCACCGGCGACATGCCGGTGATCCTGACCCGCGACGGGCCGTCTCTGGGCGGCTTCGTCTGCCCGGCGACGATCGCCAAGGCCGAACTGTGGAAGATCGGGCAGGCCAAGCCGGGCGACACCATCCGCTTCACCCCGATGACGTTCGACGACGCGCTGGCGCTGGAACGCGCGCAGGATGACGCCATCGCCACCCTGAGCCCCCTGGCCGCGCGGCCCGCGCCCACCGTACCCGCCCTGACGTCGAACACGACGGCGTCGGCCGCCATCCTGGCCGAACGGCCGGCGGAGGGCGCGGTCCCGGCCGTCGCCTACCGCCAGGCCGGGGACAAATACATCCTGCTGGAATACGGCCCGAACGAGTTGGATTTGCGGGTGCGGTTCCGCGTCCACGCCCTGATGGAGGCGCTGACGGCCCGCGCCATCCCCGGCATTCTGGAGCTGTCGCCCGGGGTGCGGTCGCTGCAAATCAACTACGACAGCCGCCGCCTGCACCAGCAGGACCTGATCGCCACCCTGCTGACGATCGAAGACCAGTTGCCCGACATCGACACGATGAAGGTCAAGACCCGCGTCCTTCATCTGCCGGTGGCCTTCGAGGATTCCGCGACGCTCGACGCCCAGGCCCGCTACCGGGAAACGGTGCGGCCGTCCGCCCCCTGGATGCCGAACAACGTCGACTTCATCCAGCGCATCAACGGCCTGGAGCGCCGCGAGCAGGTCGCGGAGATCCTCTTCAGCGCCAGCTATCTGGTGCTGGGGTTGGGCGACGTGTACCTGGGCGCGCCCTGCGCGGTGCCGATCGACCCGCGCCACCGACTGGTGACCTCGAAATACAACCCCGCCCGCACCTATACGGCCGAGGGCACCGTGGGCATCGGCGGCGTCTACATGTGCATCTACGGCATGGACAGCCCGGGCGGCTACCAGCTCGTCGGCCGCACCCTGCCGATCTGGAACAAGTTCCAGAAAAACCCGGTCTTCACCAAGGGCGAGCCCTGGCTGCTGCGCTTCTTCGATCAGGTCCGGTTCTACCCGGTCGAGGAGGCCGAGCTGGACCGCTTGCGCGACGACTTCCGCGAGGGGCGCGGCACCATCCGGATCGACGAAGAGGTCTTCGACCTGGGCGCCTACCACGCCTTTCTGGAGGCCGAGAAGGAGAGCATCGCCGCCTTCCGCGCCGCGCAGCTCACGGCGTTCACCGCCGAGGTCGCCCGCTGGCAGGAGGACGAGACCACCGTCGCCATGGCCGAGGAGGCGCCCGAGGACCTGGAGGAGGTCGACGGCGAGGCGGTGCTGGCGGAGCTGCACAGCTCCGTCTGGAAGGTGCTGGTCGAGGAAGGGCAAACCGTCACCGAAGGGCAGCCGGTCGTCATCCTCGAAGCCATGAAAACCGAAATCACCGTTGTTGCGCCCGTGGCGGGCCGGGTCGGCAAGGTTCACGCCAAGCCGGGCCGCCCCATGGTGACCGGCGACCGGTTGATCGTGATCGAAACCGTTTGAGGTGGACCAGGATGGTGACGGACTTTCCAACCATCGCCCGGCTGCATGCCGCGTACGCGGCCGGTGCGACCCCCGAAGAGATCGTGGCCGGTGTCTATGGCCGCCTCGCCGTCGTGGACGATCCGGGCATCTTCATCACCCTGGTGCCCGAGGCGGAGGCCAAGGCAGCCGCCGCCGCGCTGGGTCCCTATGACCCCGACACCAAGCCGCTGTGGGGCGTGCCCTTCGCGGTCAAGGACAACATCGACGTCGCCGGCCTGCCCACCACCGCCGCCTGTCCGGCCTTCGAACACACGGCGGAGGAGACGGCGTTCGCCGTACAGCGGCTGCTGGACGCCGGCGCCATCCTGATCGGCAAAACCAACCTCGATCAGTTCGCCATGGGGCTGGTGGGGGTGCGGAGCCCGTATCCGCCGCCGCGCAACGCCTTCGACCCGGCGATCGTCCCCGGCGGGTCAAGCTCCGGATCGGCCGTCTGTGTTGCCCAAGGGGTGGTGCCCTTCGCGCTGGGCACCGATACCGCCGGTTCGGGTCGGGTGCCGGCCGGTCTCAACAACGTGGTCGGCCTGAAACCCTCGTTGGGGACGCTGTCCTCGCACGGCGTGGTCCCGGCCTGCCAGACGTTGGACACCATCTCGGTGTTCGCGGGAACCGTGGCGGATGCCGAGGCGGTTTACCGCGTCATGAGCGTCTTCAACCCCGCCGACCCCTGGTCGCGCGACCCGTCGGCGTCGCGCAGGCCCTCGGCGGTGCCCCCGGGCCTGCGCGTCGGCGTGCCCGATGCCGCCGGCCGCCAGTTCGGCGGCGATGCCCTCTCCGAAGCGGCCTTCGACGCCGCGCTGGAGGACCTTCAAGGGCAGCTCGCGACCGCGCCGACACCAGTCGACATGGCGCCCTTTTTCGCGGTCGCCAGCCTGCTCTACACCGGCCCCTGGATCGCCGAGCGCTATCAGGCCATCCGCGCGATCGTGGAACAGCGGCCCGAGGTGCTGCACCCGACCACACGCCAGATCGTCCAAGGCGCCTCGGCCTATTCGGCGGCCGATGCCTTCGCCGGTCTCTATCAGTTGAAAGATCTGGCCCGCCAGACCGAGGCCCTGTGGAACGCGGTCGACGTGCTCGCGGTGCCGACCTATCCGCGCCCGCGCTCGGTCGCCGATCTGGCGGCGGATCCCATCGGCCCGAACAGCGAACTCGGCACCTATACCAACTTCGTCAATCTCCTCGATCTGTGCGCCATCGCGGTCCCGTCCCGGTTTCGCGCCGACGGCTTTCCGGCGGGCCTCACCCTGATCGCGCCGCGCGGACGGGACGGCCTGCTGTCGGCCCTGGCAGCCCGCCTCCAGGCCGCGGCGGACATCCCCATCGGCCACAGCCAGACCCCGGTGCCCGCGCCCGGCGCCGCCCCGGAGCGGGCCACCGACGACGAGATCGAGCTGGTCGTGGTGGGCGCGCATCTGTCCGGCATGGCGCTCAATCCCGAACTGACCGGACACGGGGCCCGCTTCCTGCGGGCAGGGACCACCACGCCCGACTACCGGCTGTACGCCCTGGCCGGCGGCCCGCCTGAGCGCCCCGGCCTGCTGCGGGTGGCCGAGGGCGAGGGTGTGGCCATCGACACCGAGGTCTGGGCCGTCCCGGTCGAATCCTTCGCCCGGTTCGTCGCCGGCATACCCGCGCCCCTGGGGATCGGCACCTGTTTCCTGGCCGATGGCACGACCCCCCGGGGCTTCATCGTGGAAGCCGAAGGTCTGAAAGGCGCCGTGGACATTTCCCGGTTCGGGTGCTGGCGCGCCTATCAGGCCAGCCGAACCCCATCCTCGCCGTCGTGAAGGTCGTCCCGCCCATCTGGCAAACCGACCCCGGCCGTCGCACATCACAAAGCGGCGGCCTCGAACACGCGGTTTCACAAAACGGAGACCAGACATGAAACACGCTCTGAAGATCGCGTTCTGTACCGGTTTACTGGCGTCGACGGTGATGACGTCCTCGGCGATGGCCCAGGATCAAACCTGTCCGATCAAGGTTGGCGTTCTGCATTCTCTGTCCGGCTCCATGGCGATTTCCGAGACCACGCTCAAGGACGTCATGCTCATGCTCATCGACGAGCAGAACAAGAAGGGCGGCCTGCTTGGCTGTGAGATCGAGCCGGTGGTCGTCGACCCCGCCTCCGACTGGCCGCTGTTCGCGGAGAAGGCGCGCGAGCTGCTGACCGTCCAGGACGTCGATGTGATCTTCGGCGCCTGGACCTCGGTGTCGCGCAAGTCGATCCTGCCGGTCATCGAGGAACTGAACGGCCTGCTGTTCTATCCGGTGCAGTACGAGGGCGAAGAGTCATCCAAGAACGTCTTCTACACCGGCGCCGCGCCGAACCAGCAGGCCATTCCGGCGACGGACTACTTCCTCGAAGAGCTGGGCGTTGAGAAGTTCGCGCTTCTTGGCACTGATTATGTCTACCCGCGCACCACCAACAACATCCTGGAGTCCTATCTGACCTCCAAGGGCATCGCCAAGGACGACATCTTCGTCAACTACACCCCGTTCGGCCATTCCGACTGGTCCAAGATCATCTCGGACGTCGTGGCCCTCGGCGCCGATGGCAAGAAGGTCGGCGTGATCTCCACCATCAACGGCGACGCCAACATCGGCTTCTACAAGGAGCTGGCGGCGCAGGGCGTGTCCGCCGCCGACATTCCGGTGGTGGCCTTCTCGGTCGGCGAGGAAGAGCTGTCCGGCCTCGACACCACCAATCTCGTCGGCCATCTGGCGGCCTGGAATTACTTCATGTCCGCCGACACGGCCGAGAACGAGGCCTTCATCGACGCCTGGCACGCCTTCATCGGCGATGACTCGCGGGTGACCAACGACCCGATGGAGGCCCATTACATCGGCTTCAACATGTGGGTGAACGCGGTCACGGAAGCCGGCACCACCGACGTCGACGCCGTGACCGACGCCATGGTCGGGCAGACCTTCCCCAACCTGACCGGCTCCACCGCCGAGATGCTGCCGAACCACCACCTGACCAAGCCGGTCCTGATCGGTGAGATCCAGGCGGATGGACAGTTCGACATCGTGTCCGAGACCGACCCGGTGCCGGGCGATGCCTGGACCGACTACCTGCCCGAAAGCGCGGTTCTGACGTCCGATTGGAAGAACCTGGGCTGCGGTATGTACAACACCAAGACGGAAACCTGCGTGCAGATCAAATCCAACTACTGATCGGATCCAGACGTGAGGGGGGCGGGCTTTCCGCCCCTCTTTCCAGACTCTTGAAAGGTGATCCATGATCCGCCGACTGATCACCGCCGCCCTTTTGCTCGTTCTCTGCTCCGCGACGGCGCAGGCACAGGACATGACTATCCAGGACGTCTTGCAAGAGCATCGCGAGGCCCTGGAGAAATCCTCCCGCCGCACCATCGGCCCCGTCATCGACGCGATCGCGGATTCGGATCTGCCCGCCGCGCGTCTGGTGCTGGAACGCTGGCGCGACCGCGAGATGTGGCAGCGCGAGGAGGACGGCCTGTTCTTCTACGGCGAGCCGGTGGATCGGTCGACCGAACGCCTGTTTGACTTCGAGACCGGCGCCGACGTCGGCGTCTACAGCACCCGGGACCTCGACCAACTGAAGCCCAACTCCGGCATTCAGGCGATGATCGCGGCGGCCCTGGTGACGTTCCAGTTGGACGATCCCGATCCGGCGCAGCGCCGCACCGCCCTGGAGGCCATCGCCCGCAGTGGCGAGGCGTCGCATCTCGCGCCCTTGCGGCGGTCGATCACCAAGGAGACGGACCCCGTTCTCCGCGCCGAGAAGGAACGCACCGAGCGGCTGCTGACCATCACCTTCGGCGCGGCCGACGCCGAGCGGGTGGCGGCGATCGAACACTTCCGCGGCTCCCTCTTCCTTGATGTGCGCGCCGCCCTCAATCCGCTGATCGCCACCACCACCGTCTACGCGGCGGACCTGCCGCCGGACGCCAACGTCAAGAGACGGCTGCGGGCCGGCAGCGCGGACCTTCCGGTCGCCGAGGCCTTCGCCCTGCTGGTCGAGGCCGGGCTCGCCACGCCGCCGCCGACCGCCGACGAGCGCAAGAGCGCCCTGGTCGCCCGGATCGAAAACGGTCAGGTGGCCGGGATCCCGGTGGCCGCGCTCGACACCCAGGAGGCCCGCGACCGGGCCTACGCCACGTTGGCGGCTCAGGGGGACGTGCCGGCCTGGGATCCCCAGTTCTCCGAGGCCCGGGCTGTGGAAGAGACCCCGTTCGCCGAGGTCTACACCGAGCCCTCCGCCGCCGTGACCACGGCCGCCGAGGAGACGCTGCGGTCCATCAACCACACCGTGGCCTGGAATCAGGTGCTGGACCTGTCCCTCGACGGCCTGTCCCTGGCCTCCATCTACTTCCTGGCCGCCATCGGCCTCGCCATCACCTTCGGCGTGATGGGGGTCATCAATATGGCCCACGGCGAGTTCATCATGATGGGCGCCTACACCGGGTACGTGGTCCAGCAGGTCATTCCCGACTACACGGTCTCGATCTTGGTGGCGATCCCGCTGGCCTTCGCCGTCACCTTCGGCGCCGGTGTGGCGATGGAACGGCTGATCATCCGGCGCCTGTACCACCGCCCGCTGGAGACGCTGCTGGCGACCTTCGGCGTCTCCATCGCCCTGCAGCAGATCGCCAAAAACGTCTTCGGCACCCAGGTCCGGCCGCTGACCGCGCCGGACTGGCTGGACGGCGCGCTGGTGCTGAACGACGTGGTCGGCATCTCCTACATCCGCATCGCCATCTTCGTGCTGGCGCTGATCTTCCTGGGGATCTTCCTGTTCATCATGCAGAAGACCCGCCTGGGGCTGGAAACCCGCGCGGTGACGCAGAACCCCCGCATGGCGGCCTCGATGGGGATCAACCCCGGCCGGGTCAACATGCTGACGTTCGGGTTCGGCTCCGGTATCGCCGGCATCGCCGGGGTGGCGATCGGTCTGTACGCCAAGGTGACCTCCGAACTCGGCCAGGACTACATCGTTCAGAGCTTCATGACCGTGGTCGTGGGCGGTGTCGGCAACATCTGGGGCACCCTGCTGGGCGCGGGCCTGATCGGCTTCCTGCAAAAGGGCATCGAGTGGTTCAACCCCTCGAACACCCTGGCGGCGCAGACCTACATGATCATTTTCATCATCATTTTCATTCAGTTCCGTCCCAAGGGCATCATCGCCCTCAAGGGCCGGGCGGCGGGGGATTGAGCCATGCGCACTCTATTCCGAACCACCCCGTCGCTGCCGGTCTTCCTCGCCGTGCTGGTGGTCTTCACCTTGGGCGTCACCGTGCTGTCGGAGGCCTATGGGATCGGCGCGCTCTCGACCTCCTTCATCAAAACCCTGGGCAAGACGGCGTGCCTCGCCCTGGTGGCCATCGCCATGGATCTGGTCTGGGGCTACACCGGCATTCTGTCCCTCGGCCATTTCGCCTTCTTCGGGCTGGGCGGCTACATGATCGGGATGTGGCTGATGTACGCGCGCACCGAGTTGATCGTTCTCGACAGTCTGGCCGCCGCCCCCCTGCCCCCGACCCCGGGGGAGATCTCCGACGCCATCGCCGGCCAGATCTTCGGCGTCGTCGGCGCCGCCGACCTGCCCATGGTGTGGATGTTCGCCCATAGCTTTTGGGCGCAGATGGCGCTGGTGGTGCTGGTGCCGGGGCTGCTGGCTCTGGTGTTCGGGTGGCTGGCCTTCCGCTCCCGCGTCACCGGCGTCTATCTGTCGATCCTGACCCAGGCGATGACGCTGGCGCTGTCGCTGTACCTGTTCCAGAACGACAGCGGTCTGCGCGGCAACAACGGGCTGTCCGGTTTGCAGAACCTGCCCGGCGCCGACGCCATCCCGCAGGCCACCGTCTCCATCTGGTTCTTCTGGGCCTCGGCCCTGGCCCTGCTGCTGACCTATGTCGTCGCCGCCTTCGTCGTCTCCGGCACGTTCGGATCCGTCATTCGCGGCATTCGCGACGACGAGGCCCGGGTGCGGTTCCTCGGCTACCCGGTCGAAGGCTTCAAGCTGTTCGTCTTCGTCCTGACGGCGGTGATCGCGGCCCTGGGCGGCGCGCTCTATTACCCGCAGGCGGGCATCATCAACCCGGCCGAAATCGCGCCCATCGCCTCGATCTATCTCGCGGTCTGGGTGGCCATCGGTGGGCGCGGGCGCCTGTACGGCGCGGTGATCGGGGCCTGCGTGGTCTCGCTGCTGTCCACATGGTTCACCGGTGGTCAGGCCCCGGACCTCCCCCTCGGCTTTTACACCGTCAAATGGGTCGACTGGTGGCAGGTGGGTCTCGGGTTCTCCTTCGTGCTGGTGACGCTGTTCGCGCCCAAGGGCCTCGGCGGCCTCGTGGACCTCGTCAGCCACCGCCTGTCGCCGAACCGCCATGGCGCCGCCCTCGGCCCCGACACGGGCGCCTTGCGTGAAAAGGAGGCCGAGCAATGAACGGCGCCCTGCTGGAAGTCGCCGCCATCTCCGTCACCTTCGACGGCTTCAAGGCGATCAACCGGTTGTCCTTTTCCATCGGGCCGGCCGAACTGCGGGCGATCATCGGGCCGAACGGCGCGGGCAAGACGACGTTCATGGACATCGTCACCGGCAAGACCAAGCCCGACGAAGGGCAGGTTCTGTGGGGCGAAGTCAGCCGCAATCTGATCGGCATGAACGAGGCCAGGATCGCCCGCGCCGGCATCGGCCGCAAATTCCAGCGTCCGACGGTGTTCGAGGATCAGACGGTGTTCGCGAACCTGCTGATGGCGCTCAAGAACACCCGCGCGCCGCTGGCCGTTCTGTTCTACACCCCGAAACGCCGGGACGTCGCACGGGTCGAGGACCTGGCCGGTGAAATCGGCCTGGCCGAGCAGATCCGGCGCAAGGCGGGCGAGCTGTCCCACGGCCAGAAGCAGTGGCTGGAGATCGGCATGCTTTTGGCGCAGGACCCCAAGCTGCTGCTGGTCGACGAGCCGGCGGCGGGCATGACCTTGGGCGAGCGCGAGCACACCGCCGACCTGCTAAGGGAGGCCGCCAAGACCCGGGCCGTGGTGGTGGTCGAGCACGACATGGAGTTCGTGCGCCGCCTGGACTGCAAGGTGACGGTCTTCCACGAAGGGTCGGTGCTCGCGGAAGGCTCCCTCGACCACGTCACCCGCAATCAGGACGTCATCGACGTCTACCTGGGACGCTGAAGGAGCCCGATCCGCCATGCTGGATGTCCGCAATCTCTCGCTGCACTACGGCGGCTCGCAGATCCTGTATGATGTTGATCTCACGGCCGCGGCGGGCACGGTGACCTGTGTTATGGGCACCAATGGGGTGGGCAAGACCTCGCTGCTGAAGGCCATCAGCGGGAGCCATCCACGCTCCGGCGGCACCCTCATGCTCGACGGGGAGGATGTAGGTCGCGCCAGCGCCCATGACCTCGCGAAGAAGGGGGTCGGGGTCGTCCCCCAGGGGCGCATGATCTTTCCGCTTCTGACGGTCAAGGAGAACCTGGAGACCGGCTTCGCCTGCCTGCCCCGCGCCGAGCGGGTCATCCCGGACGAGATCTTCGACCTGTTTCCGATCCTGAAGGACTTCCTGCACCGCCGGGGCGGCGACCTCTCCGGCGGGCAGCAGCAGCAACTGGCGATCGCCCGCGCGCTGATCCTGAAGCCCAAGCTCCTGCTGCTCGACGAGCCGACCGAGGGCATCCAGCCGAACATCATCCAGCAGATCGGCCGGGTCATCGCCCTGCTGCGCGATCGCGGCACCATGGCCATTGTTCTGGTCGAGCAGTACCTGGACTTCGCCTATGACCTCGCCGACGAGCTGGTGTTCATGGAGCGCGGCCGCATCACCGCCCGCCACGACAAGGCGTCGATCTCCAAGGACGAGGCCGCCCAGGTGTTCTGGATCGCGTAACGGGGTGCGGCCCAATCCGGCGCGTCTTACCGGGTGGCCACCTTGGCGACCCGGTCCGCGAACGCGCGGGTCGCGTCCTCCAGCTTGGCGCGGCTTTCGCGGCGGTAGTCCATCGCCTCGCGGGCCTGCTGGTCCAGGCGCTCGATCGAGCCCGCCACGCTGTCCATCATGGTCAGCAGCACGTCGGTCGAGACCCCGCCCTCGCGCATCTGTTCGTTCAGCAGGTCGGCGTTCTCCTCCAACTGGCCGGCCACCTGCCGCAGAATCTCGTCGGTCATCTCCCGCGTCGCCTTGAGGTTCTCCAGGCGGCGGCCTTGGCGGGCCTGCTGGACGAACAACGCGATCTGCTGGCGGATCGCCGGTATGAACTGGGTCAGGGCGGTGCCCAGTTCCTCCATCACCACCCGTTCCATTTTCAGGGTCTGATAAACGGTCGGGATGGTCGTTCCCATAATCGAGCGCGTTTTGGTCAGGTTGGTCACCACCCGGTCCCAGTGGTCCAGGCGCTCCTGCCACTCCCGCTGCTTCATGGCGTCCATGAGCTGGTCGGTCTCGCTGCCCGACGCATCGGGCGTGCCGGCATTGGCCGGCCCCTGCGCGCGCCAGTCCTCCAGCTTGCGCTGGCCGGCCTCGACGTGCAGAGCCAGCTCGCGGAACGCGCCCGTGACCTCGGTGCCCATGGTGGCCAGGGTCTGGATGGCGATGGCGCTTTCCCGCTGGTCCTTCTCCAACTGCGCCACGACCCGGTCGACGGTCGTCTTGGCGGTCTCGAAGCGTTGGCGGAACTGCTCCAGCTCCTTCTGGAAGCTGAACATCATCTTGCCGAGCAGGCCGTGGTTGTCCTTGCGCAGCCGGTCTGCGCCGAGGCCTTTGTAGAGCAGTTGCAGCTCGACCAGCTTGTCGTGCACCCCGTCCAGCTCCGAGGCGGTGACGTGCGCGAGCACCCGGTCGCTGTAGTCGGCGGCCAGCCGCGACGGCCCAACCGCGAACCGGTCCGGATCCATGCCGTCCATCTCGGCCATGATCTCGTCGATGCGCCGTGCCGTGGCGGCGTCGGCCGGATCGGGCGGGCGCACGCCCTCGGTGCCAAGGGTTTCGATGGCGTCGGTCGCCGGTCCGCCCAGATGAATGACCCCGCTCATGGACTCGCGTTCCCTGCCGTGACGTGGAGGTAAAATAAAAATAGTGGGGTGGAGATGTGGAGGGGGAGACTGTAGCGCGCCATAGGTCGGCGTGTCATCATCGGCCCCGTGACAAAAAGGGCCGCGCCAAGAGCCCCGTTCCAAGGGAGACGCCAGACACAGAGGGGGATGATGTCATGCGGTGGTGTGTTGCCGTCTCATGCCTGACCGTGGCCCTGACCGTCGGATCGGGCGCCGTCCGGGCGTGCGCCTTGACGATCGGCTGGGAGCCTTGGGCGCCCTATCAGATGGAGGGGGAGGACGGACCCAAGGGCCTGGACATCGACCTCGTCACGACCATCATGGACCGCGCCGGCTGCACCGTCACGTTCAAGACCGTGCCCTGGGCGCGCCTGCTCATGAGCATCGAGATCGGCGCGGTGGACGGGGCGATGGCTGCCGCATACACCGATGAGCGCGCGGCCTACGCGCACTACAGCGCCCCGTACCGGCACGAAACGGTCGGCCTGATGGTGCGCGCCGACGATGCCGGGATCCGGGGCGCCGACTCCCTTGAGGCGATGCTGCGGGACGGTAAGGTCATCGGCCTGTGGAACGACTATTACTATGGGGAGACCGTCGAGGCCCTGCGCGCCGATCCGGCGCTCAACACCGGGTTCCACGTGGTCGACCACGGCCGGACCATGCTGGTCATGCTGTCGCGAGGGCGGTTCGACGCCACGTTGGGCGATCCGGTGGCCGACGTGCGCTCGGCCCGGGACCTCGGCATCGGCGATAAAGTGGCGGTGCATGGCCTGACGGTGCTGGAAACGCCCGTGCACCTGCTGCTGAGCAAGGCCTCGGTTGATGCCGACACCATGGCGCGCATCGACGCGGCGATCGAGTCCGCACGCGCGGACGGCACCCTGGAGGATATCGTGGCGGGCTATCTCGGCCGCTGAGCGGGCCATCCCGCGTCCATCCGCACGGCTTGACGCATCGTTCTCTTTGTGTTCTCTTCCGCTTCAGAGAACGAAAGCGGAACGCATGGGGCGTGCCGCCGAGCGGAAGACAGCACCATGTCCCTGACCGCCATGATCCGCGAGGGCCTCGCCCTCTCCGCCCTTTTCGTCATGCTGATTCTGTGGTCGATCCTGGGCCATGCCCTGATCGGATAGGCTGGCCCAGCCCCGCCTGCCCTCCATCCGAGCCCCGTCCGGTCCCCACACCTATGCCCCCGCGATGGTTGGACGCTGATTGCGTCCTGCGCTAGTCTTTCACGTTGAACCATTGCGGACAGGCGGTTGGTCCTCCGATCCGTCTCGCCCTGCCCAACTCTTGGGACCCGACTCATGGGGCCCAATTTATGGGGCCCCAATTTATGGGGCCCCACGTACAGGGCGCGTGTCTTGGGGCGAACGCGATGTCGGACGGACGGGAGTCTCTGGTGCGTGGGAAAGCGATCGAAGCGGCTTGGCGCGGTCAGGCGGAATGTCTTGGGTGTGGGATCCGTGAAACCGCGCTGTTCGCGGATTTGCGGGAGCAGGACTTCGCGCTGATCCACCTGCCCATCGACGAGATCGATTTCGAGGTCGGCACGGCGCTCTACCACGTCGGCGACCCGGGGCAGGCCGTCTATACGATCCGCTCCGGTCTGGTGAAGCTCGTCAGCTATCTCGCCGACGGCGGCCAACGCATCGTCCGCCTGCTGCGCGCCGGGGATACCGCCGGGCTGGAAGCGCTGCTCGGCCTGGAGTACGAGCACACCGCCATCGCCCTGCGCCAGACCGCCACCTGCCGCATTCCGCGCGAGGTGGTCACCCGCCTGTCGGAGAACACGCCGCGCATGCACGCCCAGCTCATGCAGCGCTGGCAACGCTCGGTGCAGCAGGCCGACGCTTGGCTCACCCGGCTGTCCACCGGCAACGCCAAGGCGCGCGTGGCCCGCCTGCTCCTGCTGCTGCGCGAGGGACAGGGCGGCGAGCAGTGCATGCTGTTCGGGCGCGAGGACATGGGTGCGATGCTGGGCGTGACCACCGAAACCGCCAGCCGCATCGTGGCCGAGTTCCGACGCACCGGCATCCTCACCGAAGTGGGGCAGAACCGCTACGACTGCGACGTTGAGGCCCTAACCCGCCTCGCCGACAGTTGAGGCCGGGCGCACCAGGTCCCCCAGGCGCGCCTCTGTGAGCATGCCCCCCCTGAGCATGCCCCCGTAAGCATGCCCCCGGGCCCAGGCCCTGGTGCGCACCATGACGCGCTTGCCACCGCCGCGCGGCGCCGCCACACTCCGGCCCGGATTGAGACAGCGGCGGCCAGACCGCCCGACCGAACGCAGGCGGGAAAAACCATGACGACAGCGGACATTGGCGGGCGCCCCACGGAAGGCGTGGACGCGGCCATGGCGGAAGCAGAGGGCTCCGGCCTGTCCCCCTGGTCGGCGCTGGTCGGGGTGCCGCATGTCGACATCGCGCCGCACCGGCAGCCGATCACGGCGGAGATCGCCCTGCCCGGCTCCAAAAGCTACACCAACCGCGCCCTGCTGTGCGCAGGCATGGCCGAGGGGCGCTCCGTCCTCACGGGCCTGTTGCGCTCGGACGACAGCTTCTGGTGCCTCGACAGCCTGCGCCGCCTGGGCGCCGGCGCCAGCGTGGACGGCACCACGGTCACCATCGACGGCCTCGGTCGGCGTCGGCCACGCCCGGAGGCTCGGCTATACATCGGCTCCGCCGGGACGACCGCGCGCTTCCTGCCCGGCCTGCTGGCCGCCGGCGGGCCGGGCGCGTTCACCGTGGACGCCAGCCGGCAGATGCGCGGCCGCCCGATGGCGCCGCTGCTGCTGGCGCTGCGCCAGCTCGGCGCCGACATCGACTGCCCGGAGACCCCGGACGCGCCGCCCTTCACGGTACGCGGCGTCTCGTTGCTGGGCGGGCCGGTGCGGCTATCGGGGGCCTTGTCCAGCCAGTTCATCAGCGGCGTTCTGATGGCCGGTCCGATGGCCCTGAACGGGGTGCACGTCATCATCGACGATCACGTGGTGCAGCGGGACTACGTGGCCATGACGCTGGACATGATGGAGCAGTTCGGCGCGGTCGTGGAAGCCGACGCCGACCTGTCCGAGATGCGGGTGGAGACCGGCGGCTATCGGCCGGCCGACGTCACACTGGAGGCCGACGCATCGACGGCCACCTATTTCTTCGCGCTGGCGGCCGTGACCGGCGGCACGGTGACGGTCACCAACGTGGGCACCGCCACCCGCCAGCCGGATCTGCGCTTCATCGATGTGCTGGAGCGCATGGGGTGCCGGGTCACGCGGCGGCCGGACGCGGTCACCGTCGCCGGTCCCACCGGGGGCCGGCTGACCGGCGGCATCGACGTGGACATGCGCCCGCTGTCCGACGCGACGCTGACCCTGGCCGTCCTCGCGCCGTTCGCCGACGGCCCCATCGCAATCCATGGCGTGGCCCATATCCGCAAGCATGAAAGCGACCGCATCGCCGTCATTTGCGCCGCCCTGACGGCCCTGGGGATCACGGTGGAGGAGCGGCCGGACGGCCTGACCGTCCATCCGGGACGCCCGACCCACGGCGTGATGGCCACCCACGACGACCACCGCGTCGCCATGGCGCTGGCGGTCCTGGGAGTCGCGGCCGAGGGCGTGCGCCTGCAGGATCCGGGCTGCGTGTCCAAGACCTGCCCGCCGTTCTTCGACCGGCTGGCCGACCTGGGCATCGGGGTCACGGTCGGCTAGAGCCCGCGCTCGCGCGACTCCGCGGGATCCGGTGCGCGACTCGCACGGTTGACCATTGCAGACCCGACCCCCGGCGCTATACACTCGGCCTCGGCTACCCCTTGGGGTGTAAGGGGAGACATGCCACAAGTCTTGGAACGGCTGGCACCGTGCTCCCGGTTGCCCCGCTGCCCCCGTTGCGAAGGCCGAGGTCGATGGCGTCCCTGACCGCTTCCCAAAGGGCGTCCGCGTCCGCCCTGACCACGCCGACCGAGTCGGCCATGACCACCGTGCGGTCGACCTGTCCGCACGACTGCCCCAGTGCGTGCGCGCTGGAGGTGGACCGCCTTGCCCCGGACCGGATCGGCCGGGTGCGCGGCAGCCGGGTCAATCCCTACACCGAGGGTGTGATCTGCGCCAAGGTGGCGCGCTATGCTGAGCGGGTCCACAACCCCGATCGCCTGACCACGCCCCTTTTGCGCGACGGCCCGAAGGGCTCCGGCCGGTTCAAGCCCATTGGGTGGGACGAGGCCCTGGACCGGGTCGCGGACGCCTTCCGCGTCGCCGCGCGGCGCCACGGGCCGCAGGCGGTCTGGCCCTACAACTATGCCGGCACCATGGGCCTGGTCCAGCGCGACGGCATGGAGCGGCTGCGCACCCTGCTGGGCACCTCGCTACAGCAGGGCACCATCTGCATCGCCCTGGCCGACGCCGGCTGGAAGGCGGGCGTGGGTCACAAATGGGGCGTGGATTCGCGTGAGATGGCCGACAGCGACCTGATCGTGCTGTGGGGCCTCAACGCCGTGCACACCCAGGTCAACGTGATGAACTGGGTCGCCAAGGCGCGCAAGGGCCGGGGGGCCAAGCTCGTCGTCGTCGATCCGTACCGCAACGCCACCGCCGCCCAGGCCGACGTGCACCTGATGCTGCGCCCGGGCACGGACGCCGCGCTGGCCTGCGCGGTGATGCATGTGCTGTTCCGCGACGGCCTCGCGGACGAGGCCTGGATGGCCGCGCACACCGACGATCCGGAGGGCCTGCGCCGCCACCTTCAGGACCGCGGGCCGGACTGGGCCGCGGCGATCACCGGCGTGTCCGCCGCCGAGATCGAGGCCTTCGCGCATCTGTACGGCCGCACGCCGCGCGCCTTCCTGCGCGTCGGCTACGGCTTCACGCGCCAGCGCAACGGCGCCGCCGCCATGCACGCCGTCAGTTGCCTGCCCGCCATCACCGGGGCGTGGGCGCATCGCGGCGGCGGGGCGCTGTACAGCATGTCCGGCCTGATGCCCGTCGACACCAACCTCATCACCGCCGAGAGCGAGCGCGACGGCACCCAGCGGTGGCTCGACCAGTCGCGCATCGGCGCCATTCTGACCGGCGACCGCAGCGCGCTGGCCGGCGGACCGCCGGTCACGGCGATGCTGATCCAGAACACCAACCCGATGGTGGTGGCACCGGAGAGCGCCAGGGTGGCCGAGGGCTTCGCCCGCGAGGACCTGTTCGTCTGCGTGCACGAGCAGATCATGACCGACACCGCGCGGATGGCCGACGTCGTGCTGCCCGCGACCACCTTCCTGGAGCACGACGATCTGTACCGGGCCGGCGCCCATCCCTTCCTTCAGGTCGGCCTGAAGGCGATCGACCCGCTGGGCGAGGCACGTTGCAATCATGACGTGCTGCGCGACCTGATGGCGCGGCTCGATGTGGCGGAGCACCCGGCCAACGCCATGGACAGCCGCACCCTGGTCGAGGAGACCCTGAGCCTGTCCGGGTTGCCGTCGGCGGAGGTTCTGGCGGCGAACGGCGGCCACGACTGCACCACCGACTTCGACGTGCATCACTTCACCGGCGGCTTCGGGTTCGGCCAGCCGGACGGACGGTTCCGCTTCCACGCCGCGTGGCGCGGCCCACAGGCCGCCATCATGCCCGACCTGCCCGATCAGCTCGCGGTGACCGAGGCGCCGAACGCCGACCATCCGTTCCGGCTCGTCACCGCGCCAGCGCGCAGTTTCCTCAATTCCTCGTTCAACGAAACGCCGACGGGCCGCAAGGTCGAGCGCCGGCCGACGGTGTTCGTGCACCCGGACGACGCCGTCACCGCCGGGGTGGTCGATGGCGCGCTGGTCCGGCTTGGCAACGCGCGCGGCAGCGTTGCCCTGCACGCGCGCTGCTTTGACGGCCTGCAACGGGGCACGGTGGTCGCCGAGGGGCTGTGGCCCAACACGGCCTTCGTCGAGGGGCGCGGCATCAACACCCTGGTGGGCGCGGACCCGGGGCCGCCGAACGGTGGGGCGGCCTTCCACGACACGGCGGTGTGGCTGCGGCCGGCCGAAGTCAGTGCGCCACCCGTCGCCCCCGCCAGCCCGGCGACCGTGGCATGAGCCGGCAATCCCGCCGCCCCTCGGGCACCGGCGACGGGGGCCGGTGCCGTTTCCGTGGGCCCCTCGTCTGCCCCCCCCTTTTCGGCGGGTCCCTTTTCAGCGGGAGGCGCGAGCGCCCATGACCATGACCCCCGAAATGCACCGCCAGGAGCCGCAGGCCCCGCGCGTCGTCGTGGTCGGCAACGAGAAAGGCGGCTCCGGCAAGTCCACCGTGGCCATGCATCTGCTGATCGGCTTCCTGCGGGCCGGCTTCACGGTCGGCAGCATCGATCTCGACGCCCGCCAGGGCACGCTGACGACCTATGTCACCAACCGGGAGTCGTACGCGCGCCGCTTCGAACTCAGCCTGCCGATGCCGATCCACCAGTCCATTCACCTGACCGGCCAGGAGGCGGGCGACCGCAACCGCCTCGACGACGCCGTGGGCGGCCTGCTGGCGGAGTGCGATCTGGTGCTGATCGACACCCCGGGCGCGGACAATCACCTGTCGCGGGCCGGACACACGCACGCGGACATCCTGGTCACGCCGCTGAACGACAGCTTCATCGACCTGGACGTGCTGGCCAAGGTGGACCCCGAGACCATGCGCATCCTGCGCCCCAGCCACTATAGCGAGATGGTGTGGGACATCAAAAAGCAGCGCGGCCAGCGGGACGGCCGGTCGATCCACTGGGTCGTGCTGCGCAATCGGCTGTCGCAGCTCGACGCCCGCAACAAGCGCGACATGGAGGGCCTGCTGCGCGACCTGTCGCGGCGGATCGGCTTCCAGCTCATCGAGGGCCTGTGCGAACGGGTGATCTACCGCGAAATGTACCTGAAGGGGCTGACCCTGTTGGACCTGCGGGAAAAGGGCACCGACATCACGCTGTCCATGTCGCACATCGCCGCCCGGCAGGAATTGCGCCGCCTGCTCGACGCCCTCGGGGTGCCCCAGGCCGCCCCGGACTCCGCCGAGGCGGCCCTGCCCTCCGCCGCCACCGGCTGACGAAACGCCACGCGGTCCCGGCGCGGGCTTTTCGTCCGCCGCGATCCGGACTACATCCCCTCTGAGACACTCGTTCCTCGCATGCCCCCGAAAGAGGTGGACCCGCCCTCCCATGACCGACACCATGACCCTGGATACCCTGTCCGAGACCTTCGAACTGCTCGACGACTGGGAAGACCGTTATCGCTACATCATCGACCTCGGCCGCACCCTGGAGCCCATGCCCGAGGCCGACCTGGTGGACGCCAACAAGGTGCGCGGCTGCATGAGTCAGGTGTGGATGACCGCCGAACCCCGCGCGGCCGAGGGCACCACGACGATCCATTTCCGAGCCGACTCGGACGCCCATATCGTCAAGGGTCTCATCGCCATCCTGATGATTCTGTTCAACGATCGCCCGCCGGAGGCGATCCTGGCCACGGACGCCGAGGCCGAGTTGCAGCGCCTCGGCCTGGATCAACATATCAGCCCCAACCGCCGCAACGGGGTCACGGCCATGATCCAGCGCATCCAGGCGGAAGCGACCCGCCTCACGAGCTGACGCGACCCTCCGACCACCGGACCGCGCCTCCTTCGAACGGGGGGGGCGTCCCCCCGCGCAGGGTTGACGCTGCACTGCGAACGGTGGATATATATGGTATCGTTTGTGAATGTTTAATATCGAACGCAGTCCGTTTGCTGGAGCCTCCGGGCGGAACGTTCGGGTTGAAAGGCTGGCGACGCATGCTCCCTGAGGACCCGTCGATGAACAAGGCCCGGTCGGTCTGTGTTCTGCTGGCCGATGACCATGCCTTGCTCCGGGATGGCATCCGGCCGTTCCTGACCGATCTGGCGGAAGACGTTGAGATTCTTGAAGCCGTCGACTTCGACGGCGCGCTTCAGATGGCATCCGATCGGGTGCCGGATCTCCTGCTGCTTGACCTCAAGATGCCCGGCATGGCCGGCGTGGAAACCGTCAGCGCCTTCCGCAAGGCCTGCCCCGACGTGCCCGTGGTCATCATCACCGGGCAGGTTGTGCGCGAGGACGTCCTGCGCGCCATGGAACTGGGCGCCTCGGGCTATCTGCCCAAGGCGATGAGCGGTGCGTCGTTCGTCCACGCCCTGCGCCTGATCCTCAGTGGCCAGCCCTATTTCTCCGCCCACCTGCTGGGACCGGGCGGCGGCGAAGGCGAGGCCGCGGCGAGTTCGCAACAGGCGGGCGGACGCTTCGCCGACCTGACCAACCGCGAGGTTCAGGTGCTGTCGCTGCTGGTGCGCGGCGAATCCAACAAGGAGATCGGCCTGCACCTCGGCCTGACCGAAATCACGGTCAAGTCGCACATGCGCAGCATCTTCAAGAAGATCGGCGCCGCCAACCGCACCCAGGCCGTGGCGATGGCCATTCAGCAGGGCGTCTCCGGCTAACCGTCTGCGGACCGATGGCGGTCCGAAGGGTGTGGCCGACGTGCGCGGCCGACTGGGTTGACCGCGCGCGCAACTCATCTTATCTCGCCAGGGCGATGTCTTTTGCGCGCCGTCGCGCGTGAGGGACCGCCGACTCTCAGGGCGGACGCCGCACGGTGACCGCTCGGTGCCCGATCCGCCGCGTTCCGAGGACTGCGTCATGG
Source organism: Roseospira marina (assembly GCF_014197855.1). GTDB lineage: Bacteria > Pseudomonadota > Alphaproteobacteria > Rhodospirillales > Rhodospirillaceae > Rhodospira > Rhodospira marina. Next base: position 111,597 of record NZ_JACIGJ010000009.1, on the reverse strand, counting down.
CCGTGTTGCCCATCATCGTTGCCCCCGACCCCCGCCTGAAGCGGAAGGCCGACCCCGTCGAGGCCGTCGATGCCGACATCGCGCGCCTGATGGACGACATGCTCGAGACGATGTACGCCGCGCCCGGCATCGGGCTCGCGGCGCCGCAGATCGGGGTGTTGAAGCGAGTGATCGTGGTGGATGTCGCGCGCGAGGGGAACCCGCCGGCGCCGATGCGTCTCGCCAATCCCGAGGTCGTCTGGGAGTCCGAGGACACCAACGTCCATGAAGAGGGCTGCCTGTCCCTGCCGGAGATGTACGACAACGTCGTGCGCCCCGCCCGGGTGCGGGTGCGCTACCTGGACCGGGACAATGTGACGCAGGAGATCGAGGCCGACGGCCTGCTGGCGACCTGCATCCAGCACGAGATCGACCACCTGAACGGCACGCTGTTCGTCGATCACCTCAGCACGGTCAAACGCAACATGATGCTGCGCAAGCTGCAGAAGCGGAAGAAGAGCGGGACCCTGGCGGCGTGAGTCTCTCCGTCATCTTCATGGGCACGCCGGACTTCGCGGTTCCGGCGCTGGAGGCCGTGGCGGACGCCCACCGCGTGGTGTGCGTCTACACCCAGCCGCCTCGTCCCGCCGGGCGCGGCAAGAAGCCCCGCCCCTCGCCGGTCCAGCAGGCCGCCGAGGCCCGGGGGCTGCCGGTCCGCCATCCCGCCACGCTGAAGGATCCCGCCGACCGTCAGGCGTTCGCCGACCTGGGCGCGGACATCGCCGTGGTGGCGGCCTATGGGCTGATCCTGCCCCGCCCGGTGCTGGACGCGCCGCGCCTGGGCTGCGTCAACATTCACGCCTCGCTTCTGCCGCGCTGGCGGGGCGCCGCGCCCATTCAGCGGGCGATCATGGCGGGAGACGCGGAAACCGGCGTCACCATCATGCGGATGGAGGCGGGCCTGGACACCGGCCCCATGCTGCTGACGGGCACCGTACCGATCGGCCCCACGACCACCGCCGCCACCCTGCATGACGCGCTCGCCGCCCAGGGCGCGCCGCTGATCCTGGAGGCCCTGGAGGGGCTCGCGGCCGGAACCCTGACGGCGACGCCCCAGCCCGAGGACGGGATCACCTACGCCGCCAAGATCGACAAGGCGGAGGCGCGGCTGGACTGGACGCAGCCGGCCGCCGAGGTGGACCGCCGCATCCGGGCGCTGAGCCCGTTTCCGGGCGCGTTCTTCGACCGGGGGGCGGAGCGCATCAAGGTCCTGCTCGCCACCCCGGTCCCCGGGCGGGCGGGTGCCGTGCCCGGCTCCACGCTGGACGACCGCCTGACGGTCGCCTGCGGGGAGGGCACAGCGGTCCGCTTGGAGTGCCTCCAGCGCGCCGGCAAGGGACCGGTGGACGCGGACGCCTTCCTGCGCGGCCGCCCCATCCCGGCGGCAACCGTTCTGGGGGGCGGCGCGGCCGAGGGGACGGTTACACCAGCGTGAAGTCGTCGGCGGCGGGCGCGCTGCCCAGGGTCGCGATCAACGACAGGCCACTCGGGTCGCCGCCATTGGTGTCGTAGTATAGCTCGTCCGTATCCTTCTGATAGATCAGAACGTATGTCGCGTTCGCGTCGGCGTCAGCTGCATCGTCCACCGAAGTAAACTTGCCCGCAATCGTGCCGCCCAGGGCGGTGAAGACGGACGACGCGAGTTGGATCGTGTCCGTACCGCTGATGAAATCGTTCACGACATCCGCGTTGTCGCTGCCGTGCGCGCTAAACGCGAAGATGTCCGCGCCCGAATCCCCCTGCAGCGTATCGGCCCCGAGCCCGCCATCCAGGATATCGTTCCCCAGGCCGCCGGACAGGCTGTCAGCCCCCGCGCCGCCGTCCAACGTGTCGTCGCCCGCGTCGCCGAGCAGAACATCGGCGTCGGCCCCGCCGAACAGGCTGTCGCCATCCGGACCGCCGTCCAGCGTATCGGCGCCCGCGCCGCCGATCAGCACATCCAAACCGGTGTTGCCCGCCAGGGAATCCGCGCCGGCCCCGCCGTCCAGGGTGTCGTTGTCCAGACCACCCAGAAGGACGTCATCGCCCTCACCGCCCGCCAGCCGGTCGGCCCCGCCACCGCCTTCGAGCCGGTCATTGCCCGAATCCCCGTCCAGGGTATCGGCGCCACTGCCGCCGATCAGGGTATCGTCGCCCAGACCGCCGCCGATCTCATCGGCGCCGTCGCCGCCGTTCAGGCTGTCCGCGCCGTCGCCCCCGCTGAGGATGTCGTCGCCCGGACCGCCCACGACCGTATCGTCGCCGGGCCCCGCATCCAGGGTATCGTTCCCGCTGCCGCCCTCCAGGCTGTCGTTGCCCTCGCCGCCGATCACGATGTCGTCGCCGCCGGCCCCGATCAGCAGATCGGCGCCGATGGTACCGGTCAGGCTGTCCGCGCCGTCGGTGCCGGTCTGGGACGCATCGAAATCGGCGGGGTCGCCGGTGACGGTGTCGGCGCCGTCCCCCGTCGGCGGCTCGATCCCCTCCGGCCGCGCGAAGCGCATATAATGCTCGTAGGGGGAATAGCCGCTGGTGATGGACTCCGGGTGTTCCGTGGCGTAGGCGAGGGAGTTGAACGCGGCGCTGGGGTTGCGCAGTTCATACTGTCCATACAGCACGAAGTGCAGGAACGGATTGATGGCCGCCGGGCTAACGTCGCGATAGGTGGTGGCGTAGTAGAGCGGGTCGAAGAAGCTGCAGGGCGTGCGCCGCTCCTCCAGGCCGTATTGCATGAAGTGCTGCAACGGATTGATCCCGGTCCCGGCCAGGTCGAGGCTGTTCAGCACGTAAGTCCGGGTCTGGAACAAGGGGCCGATATCGCGCAACTCCGACGCGCCGGTGGTCCAATAGTGCGTCAGGGGATTCATCTCGGCCTCCGCCACGTCGGCGTTGACCGTCAGATAGTAGGCACTGTCGAACCAACGGTTCGGATTCCGGCCCTCCTGATACCCGAGGGTCATATAGTGCTGGTAGGGGTCGACCCCGGCGGCGGCCACATCGGTGTAGGTGCGCAGATAATAGTCGGCGTCAAACAGCTCGCGGCTCATGGCCACCCCCTTTGCTCGCGCGGACGCCCGGCCCGCGCGAGGGGTCGGGGTCCACGGCGTCCGGTCTCCAGTGCGCAGGGTACGGCGCCCGTCCTTAATTGGTGGTTACCCGGCGCGTGTTGCGCCCCGGCCCCGGACGCGCCACAATCGGCGCCGACAGTGGATATGGTGAGTCTGATTTGTCGGCATGGCACGAAAGGCCGGAATGGGAATGCAGCGCATCGATCCCGCCCCTATGGGCCCCGCACCGACGGGCCTCTCCCGACGGGCCCCACCCGTGGCCCGTCGGTTGGCGCTCGGACTGACCCCGGGGCTTATCCTGGGGCTGATCCTGGGCGCCTGCCAGCCCACCGTGAAGGTCGAGGCCCCGGATAAACCGATCGTGATCAACCTCAACGTCAAGATCGAGCAGGACGTCCGGGTGCGTCTGGAAAAAGACGTCGAGGACGTTCTGGACGAGCGTCCGGATATCTTCTGATGAATCGGCTTGTAAGACGACAGTGGGAGGACGACCCCATGACGCGGACCACACCGACCGCCACCCCGGCCTCGATCCACGGGCGCCGCCGCCTGGCGCGGTTCGGCGCGGGGACCGCGCTGGCGCTGCTGGCCGGCGCGGTGGTGGTGCTCGGCGGCCCCGGACCGGCGCGCGCGCAGAACCTGGACCAGATGCGGGCCAACGGGCTGGTGTGCGAGCGGCCCGACGGGCTGCTGCACGCGCGCTCCAGCGACGGCACCGTGCAACAGAAGGTTCAGGCGATCAACAACCAGAGACTCGCCACATACGAGACCGTGGCCCGCGACAGCGGCACCACCGTGGAACAGGTGCGGGTCGTCTCGGGCGAAAAGCTTCAGGCGCGCTACGGCGGCTGTCCTTAACCAAGGGGCCGTCACCGGCGGGGTCCGTTCACATCCCACGGACCCCGATTTCCGTCCCGGTCACGGCGCCCGTTCCCGGCGTGGTCAGGGCCAGCGTGGTCAGGGCCCGCTTGGTCAGGGCCCGCTTGGTCAGGGCCCGCTTGGTCAGGGATAGTCGCAGCGGACCCCGGTGACCTCGGCGAAGCCGGTACGCCCCGGCACGACGGAAAAGCGCAGCTCGTTCTCCCCGACCACCATACTGTGATGCAGCGGGAGAATCCCCTCCACCTCATCGGTCCCGCCGCCGAGGCGGGCGAAGCGCACGCGGACCGGCTTGGCGGTATCGAACCACGCCTCGGTTCGGCCCTGTTCGTCGGTCGCGAACCGGCCGTCCGCCGACACCGTGATGCGCCCGTCGGCGAACGTCACCGCGCCATCATTCAGCGCCAGACCGGGCACCGCGACCATGAACTGCTTGGTGGTCGGTCGCGCATCGCAGACGGCCGGCGTCGCGGCGGAGCGGATCAGGAACGCCAGCCGCTCGGCATCCACGCCCTGGTTCAGCATTTGCACGACCAACTCGTGGAGCGCCTGCGCCTCGCCGGAGGGCACATCCCGCTCGTAACGGGTCTCGATGTAGCGCAGGCTGGCGCGCGCCTCCTCCAGATCGACCGACAGCGCACCGCGTTCCCGCTCCGAGGCATCGCGCGCGGCCTCCAGCCGCGTCACCTGCTGTTCGAGCGCGACGATCCGGTCGCGCAGAGTCTGGCTGAGGGTCTGATAGCCGTACCACAGACCAGCCGCGATCGCGCCGCCGATCACCAGCAGCAGGAACAGGATCAAAAACGCGCGTCCAGAGCGCCGACGACGACGCGGGCGGCCCAGGGGCATGGAACACCATCCATCGGGAACGGAAGAAAGGCCTGAAGAAAGCCAAGGTCGGCCCGATCTTGGCGTTGCGCCGCGCATCCGTCAATGCACCCGCCCGCCGTTCGAGACGGACCGCGGCTTTTGGGCACCCGGGAAGGGAGCGCCCGCCGGTCCGGGAACAGCGACGGTGTCCGTTAAAAAACGCCATCGAAAAGGAATGCAGAGGTCCGGTCACCTTGCGAGACTGCGCCAGCATGCGTACCCTGCAGAAACTCTCAGGATCTCATCTGTCCTGAGGCGATCCGGCTCCGATACCTCAGGCCAGAAGGAAACGCCGATGTTTCTCAAAATGTCCGCCATGCTGGACGGCGCGACGAACTTGGTCCGGTCCGTCACCAACGTGACCGGCTCGAACGCCGCCACCACGGCCATCGACAACGCGCTGTCGACCCTTAAGTCGAAAAGCGATGGCGCGGCCGGCAGCATCGACAGCGCCGAAAACAACATGACCGGTGTGGGCGACGCCTACAACGACATGAAAGACACCATGAAAAAATAAAGGCCGGGAAAAAGACTGGGAGACCATAAGAGCCGACGAAAACAAGATCCGGCCCGACGGTGCCAGGGACTCAGTCTGACGTGGGAATCAGGAACACCTGCCCGGGATAGATAAGATCGGGGTCCTGGATGCGGGATCGGTTGGCCTCGTAGATCACGGTGTAGTCGGTGCCCTGGCCGTACACCGTGCGGGCCACGCGCCAGAGGTTGTTGCCCGGCTGCACCACCAGCAGGGTTTCGCCTTCATCGCCCCGTGCGAAGGTGAAATCCGTGTGCTGAAAGGGCAGTTCCACCCGCGCCGTGACGCGCCCGTCGGGCCGGATCTGATCGACGCGCAGGGTGTAGACCTTTTCCGCCAGCGACCGGGTGTCCGGGCGCGCCCTCCAGGCACCGGAGGCGTCCGCCGTCACCCGGGCCACCGGTGCGTTGTCCATGTAGAGCTGCACCACCGCGCCGGGCGCGGCCGTGCCCGACAGGGCCAGGACGCCGCTTCTGGAATAGTCGACACGACCGAGCTGCAGCGTTCCCTGGGCCGTATTCGGGGCCGGCCCCTGCAACAGCCGGCCGGTGCCGCCGCCGAGCCGCGGCGCCTCCAAGGCCACAACGGGGCCCGATCCGTCGCGCGCCGGCACCGACAGGACCACCACGGTGGCCGACCGGCGGACGTCCGACGCCCCCCTCCCCGCCTCGGCCGTCTGGGCGGACGGACCGCCCCGGGCCTCCAACGACAGCTCCCGATCCCCCGGAGTCAGCGGGGCCTCCGGCACGAACACCCATTGCCCCGCGCCGTCCGCCGTGACCGCACCGAGAGGGGCGCCGCTGTCGAGAATCGTCACCGTGGCCCCCGGGGCGGCCCGTCCGGCGATGACCGCGTGCCCTCCCGGCTCGACATGGACGACGTCGAACGTGGGCGCGTCCGGATCCGCGGGGGCGCCGCTTGGCGTGACCTGACCGGGGACGGTTCCGCCCCCCGCGTCGGCGGGGACGGAGGCATCCGGCGCGGCGTTCGTATCGACCCCGGCGAGGGTGTCGCGGGCTGCATCCACGGCCCGGCCGAAGGCGCCGCCGGGCCTGGTGGGCGCGGACGCTTCGCCGACGACATCCGTCCCCGCCGGCTCGGCCGCCGACCCGACCGCCACCGCCCGGTCCGCATCGCCGTCGGACGGGATCGACCGGATGCCGTGCACACTCAGGATGATCGCCACGGCAACCACCGTAGCCACGATGACACCCACCAGGAGACGCGTGTCCACGGCTCATTCTCCCCCGTCGTTGGGCCCGTTCGCCCCGCCCCGTTCCGGCCGGCCCCATTGCCTTCGGACGCACCCCGATGACCGCCCGTCAACCCCGACCGACGCGCATTCCAGGCACGAAAGGCTGGACACACCGGATATGAATCGATATGGGCGCGGGGACGCGCCGGGGTCAACCGATTCCCGAGTCCCGGACAACCGCATCGCTGACGAGGAAGAAGGCCCCATGGTCCGATCACAGGACACCACCGCGGAAGGCCCCGCCAATGCGGCGCCTTCCGCGCCCCGCTCCGTCATCATCTGGGATATCCCGACCCGCGCCTTTCACTGGGCGCTCGCCATCGCACTGGGCGTGGCGTGGTGGAGCGGCGAGGAGGGGCAGTTCACCGTCCACTTCATCGCCGGCCATGTGGTGATCGGCCTGATCGTGTTCCGCCTCATCTGGGGCGTCATCGGCAGCGAGACGGCGCGCTTCGCCCAGTTCGTCCGGGGTCCCGGGGCGGTCGTGCGCTATCTGGCGCAGATGTTCCGACCGGCGCCGGACAAAGCGCTCGGCCACAACCCCGCCGGCGCGATCATGGTCATCCTGCTGCTGCTGGCGGTGACCGTTCAGGCCGTCAGCGGACTGTTCGCCAGCGAAAACACCTATGCTTTCGTCTCCGGGCCGCTGCGGTCGTTCGTGAGCGCCGACCTGTCGGAGACGATCACCGGGCTGCACAAGGGCGTGATCTTCAACACCCTGCTGACGCTGGCGGGCGTGCATATCCTGGCCGCGTTCTTCTACCTGATCGTCAAGCGGGAGAACCTCATCCGGCCGATGGTTCTCGGCCGCAAGACTCTGCCGGCGCATTCGACCGCCCAGGCGCCGCGTCTGGCCCGGCCCTGGCTGGGATGGCTGGTCGCGCTTGTGGCGGCCGGCGCGGCGTGGGGCCTGTACCGGCTGATGTAACCGGGGACGGGCGCGCCCCGGTCCAGTTGGTCATGGCACAGGCGCACCCCGCCTGCTAGCGTAGGAGCCTCCGGCCGCTCCACCCCTGTTCCAAGGGCCGCTCCGTGACCGATTCCCTGGCGCTCGCCCCTGCCCCGACCGATCCGCCGACGCCCGCCGATCCGCAGACGGAGCCCCTGATGGCTCGGCTGCGCACGGCCACGCGCGAGGTTCACGACGCGCTGCACGAGACCTCGGCCCTCGGGCTCCTGCTGGCGCCGTCCCTGAGCGCCGCCGCTTACGGCGCGATCCTGGAGCGATTCGACGCCCTCCTTGAGGCTGCGGACACGCAGGTGCTGATCCCGGCCGCACCCTGGTTCGCGGCGCAGGGCTTTGACTGGACCTCGCGCCGCGACGCGCTGGCCCGCGACCTCGCCGATCTGGCGGATCACAGCGCCGCAGCGGCCCCGGGCCGCCCCCGCCCGTCGCCCCCGACCCTCGACCTGCCGGCAACACCCGGTGCCGCCCTCGGCGTGCTGTATGTTCTGGAAGGCTCCCGCCTGGGCGGACGCGGCCTCGCCCGCCACCTTCAGGGCGCCCTGCCCCGCCCGATCACCGGCGCCACGCGGTTTCTCGGCTCGCCCGGGGTGGACCTGGGCGCCCACTGGCGGCGGGTCGGCGGGCTCATTGACCGCGCGGGCGCGGACCCCGCGACGGCCGACGCGGCGGTCGCGGCGGCGGTTCACACCTTCTCCGTCTTCACTCTCTGGTTTGAACGGCCGCGATGACCCAACGCCCCACGGACGGGTTCCCCGATCTGCCGACGGTCGACCTGAGCGAATGCGAGAACGAGCCCATCCACCTGCTCGAACGGGTGCAGGGGCATGGGTGCGTTCTGGTCCTGCTCGGCCCGTCGCTGCGGATTACACAGGCCAGCCAGAACACCGACCCGTTTCTCGGCCATCCCTGCGAGGCCGTTCTCGGCCAATCGATCCGGGGGCTGCTGGACGATCTAGCCGTCATGGTCCTGACGGATCTGATGGCGAGCCGGGGCGGGCACCGCGTCGGCGGCGCGCCGGTGGGCTTTTATGCCCGCTCGCCAATGCCCGGCCTCAAGGGCAAGCGCCTGCGGGGCACGGCGCACCGCCTCGCCCGGGCGGGCGAGCCCTGTGTGCTGGTGGAGTTGGAGGCGTCCTCCGACACGGACGAGGAGGACGCCGAACGCACGTTCGAGGCCGAGGGGTTCGCCATCGCCGCCCTGACCGAGGGCGAGAACCTGTACCGCCTGCTGGATCAGGCGGTCAGCGCGGTCGCGGGCCTGACCGATTACGACCGCGTCATGGCCTACATGTTCCATCCGGACTGGTCGGGCGAAGTGGTCGCCGAATCGCGGGTCCCGGACCTGACCCCGTTCCTCGGCCTGCGCTACCCGGCCTCCGACATTCCGGCGCAGGCCCGCCGGCTGTATCTCACCAACCGGCTGCGGGTGATCGCCGACGTCCACGGCGCCCCCGCACCGATGGCGCGCAGCACGGAGGCCGTGGATCCGGACACGGGGCCGCTGGACCTGAGCCCGGCGGTGCTGCGCAGCGTGTCGAGCTATCACATTGAATACCTGCGCAACATGGGCGTCGGAGCCACCCTGGTGACGTCGCTGGTGGTAGACGGGGCGTTGTGGGGGCTGATCGCCTGCCACAACATGCGGCCGAAAACCATGCCCTGGCACCGGCGCGAGGCGGTCGACCGGCTGACGGAACGCATCGCCAACCGGATTAGCGATATCCTGAGCCTGCAACGCACCCGGCAGGCCCGGCGCAACGCGCGCTTCATGGATCTCGCCCGGCGCGCCCCCGAGGAGTCGGGGCGCCACCTGCTGGACCGACTGTTTTTCGGCGCACCCCGCCTCGCCGACGTGCTGCGCTGCGACGGGCTGGTCGTTCATGCGCCGGGCCGCACGGCCACCACCGGCAACACCCCGCCGCTGGCTCTCATGGCGACCGTGCTGGAGCGGGCCGCCGCCCAAGCCGAGGCCGGCGTGTTCGCCTGCCACGATCTGGCCGAATCCGGGCTGTTCGACGACCTCGGCCCGCTCGGCTGCTGCGGCGCCCTGGTGGGCGTGGTGTCGCGCACTCCTCTGATCGCGTTGGCCTGCTTCCGCGATGAGGTCGTGCACGAGGTCCACTGGGGCGGCGATCCCAACAAGCCGGTGGAGGTGGACAGCGCGTCCAACCGGGTCTCGCCACGCAAGTCGTTCAACCTGTGGCGTCAGACCGTCCTCGACCAGTCGCGCCCCTGGGAGGCCTGGAGCCTGGATCTCATGCGCGGCCTGACGGAGATCCTGGCCGAAACCCTGGCGAGGGAATCCCAGGACGGAACGACCGGGACGGCGGCCATGAACACCGCCATCGAGGATCTGGCCACAGACTTCGAGCGTCGGGCCTCGGCCATGGTCGAAGGCCTGGATCTCGCCGACAACGGCGCGCTGCTGGCCGCCCCCGCCCCGAACCGGTCCCCAGGGGTTGGGGCCAGCGACCACGAGATCGCGCTGCTGTCCAACACCGCGTTCTGCAACCGCTTCGACGTCGATGCCGCCGACATCGCCGGCCGGCGCGTGGTGGACGTGCTGACCGCGCTCGGCCTGCCCGCATCCATTGCCAACCTGCCGCAGGGCGGCACGCTGGAGGTCGAATGGTGGTCGGGCGACGCCGGGCATCGCACCTTGCAGATCGTCCGCCGGGGGCTATTCGCGGTGGCGCGCGACGGTGTGGCGCGGTCCTGGGTCGTGTTCACATTCGACGACGTGACGAGCGTGTACCGCACGCAGCGGGCGCTCGGCGTCGCCCGCAATCAGGCCTTGGCCCGCAGCCGGGGCCGGACCGAGTTCCTGGCCCATCTGGCCCGCGACCTGCGCGCGCCGCTGCATGCCATCCAGGGTTTCGCGGGCTCGCTCGAATCGGGCGACGCACCGGACACACCGGGCCTCCACGACCGCTACCGCGAATACGCAGGCGAGATCCGCGCCATGAGCGGCGGTCTGCTCGACCTACTGAACGAGCTGCTCGACGTGGCCCGGTTGGAGGGCGTGGGCGAAATGGCGTCGAGCAGCGTGTTCGACCTGACCCTTCTGGTCGGCGAGGTCTGCCAGGGCCTGCGCAACAGCGGCCGGGGCGCGGATATCGCCTGGGACTGGCACCTGCCGAACGAGCGCATCCTGATCCAGGGCGATGCGTCGGCCCTGCGCAACGCCCTGTGGACGCTCATCAACGCCGCGCTGCGCGCCAGTCCGCCCGATGGCTCGGTCATGGTGCGCCTGACCATGGAGCGGGGGGGCGAGCCGCGCATTTCCGTCAGCGACACGGGCCTGGGCCTGGGCGAGGACGACCTGATGGCCTTGCAGCGGCCGCTGGACGCCGCCCTAACCCACGGCACCGGCGTGCTGGAGCCACGCCGGGGCCTCGGACTGGCGCTGGCGCGCGGGCTGATCGACCTGCACGGCGGCGGGCTCTCCGTCACGACCAACCCGGGGTCGGGCACCACGGTGCATGTCTCGCTGCCGCGCCATCGCGTGGTGGACCGGGACAACACCGGCGACGCGCCGGTGAACCGGCCGAAGGGCGAGTGAGTCAGCCCGTCGCGCGCAGGTCCACGGGGTGGAACCCCTCCGCCGGCTCGCCGGAACGGGATCCCGGCTGGACGGCCCAGGCGGCCAGCACGGGCGCGGGATCATCCGCCCCGGACAGCCCGACGATCAGCCAGAGCAGATCGGGCTCGTAGGCCGCGCGACGGTCGGTCTCGCTGGGCACTGCGGGATGCCCGGGGTGGCTGTGAAAGTGGCCGATCAGGCGGGACGGGCCGCCGCGCAGGCGCCGCATGAGGGCGAAGCGGGCGGCCGGGTCCACCTCGAACCGGTCCGGCCGGTCGGCTGGCGCGACATTGGCGGTGGGGTGCACCGCATCGACCCGCACCGTCCCGTCGGCGCTGTCGGCGCCGCTGAGCAGGCCGCAGGCCTCGCGCGGCCAGGCGCTCCGGGCCGCCGCCACGATCACGGCGCGCGCCGCAGCGGACAGACTCAGCGCAGCCGGGATCACTGTGCGGACGAAGCGCCGGACTCGCGTGACGCCGGGACGGCGTCGAGCCGGATCGCGCCCAGGCGGCGGCCCTCGGCGGGATCCACGACGATCACCCGATCCGGCACACCGCCCCCGGTGACGCCCAGGATGAGGCGGCCCCGGCCGTCGGCGGTCAGGTGTTCAAGGCGGCTGCCAGCCGGCTCGCCCAGGTACACCGGATCGAACGGCGCCAGGGGGGAGGCTGGGGCCCGCGTCGATGCCGGCGCGCTCGGCGTCGACGGCACGGGCCGCGAGGCCTCCAGCCGATCCGTGGTCCGAAGCACACCGTAGATAAGCAGACCAAGGCCGAGCACGATCAATAGGCCCATAACCGCGACCAAAGTCTTGACGGCACGCATCGAATTGGCCTCCCGATCGTTAATCACGCATGGACGGTATAGAGGCAGAGCATGGGCGAGGGCAACGACGCGACCGTCCTATCACGGGAGGCACCGCCGGTGTTCGCGAGCACCGTACCGGCGGATGGCGGGGGCATGCGCCTGGATCGCTGGCTGACGGCCGCGCACGGCGGGCATTCACGTTCGCGGCTGAAGGCCCTGATCGAGGGGGGCGCCCTGACCCTGAACGGCGCACCGGAGACCGATCCCAGTCGGCGCCTGCGCGGCGGGGAAAGTGTGCGGCTGGCCGAGCCGCCGCCGGTGGACCCCGTGCCGTTGCCGCGCGAGATCCCGCTGACGGTGGTCTTCGAGGACGATGCGGTGATCGTGCTCGACAAGCCAGCGGGGCTGGTTGTGCACCCGGCACCGGGGGCCCCGGATCATACGCTGGTCAACGCCCTGTTGGCGCATTGCGGGGACAGCCTCTCGGGGATCGGCGGGGTGCGACGGCCGGGCATCGTCCATCGGCTGGACAAGGACACCAGCGGCCTGATGGTTGTGGCCAAGACCGACGCCGCGCACAAGGCCCTGGCACTCCAGTTCGGCGACCGCACCCTGCACCGGACCTACCACGCCTTGGTGTGGGGTGTGCCGAGTCCGGCGCGGGGCGAGATCGACGCCCCCATGGGCCGGCATCCGACCCAGCGCACCAAAATGGCGGTGGTGACCTCGGGCGGCAAGGCCGCGCTGACCCGCTATCAGACGCTGCGCGCCTACGGCAGCACCGCCCTGGCGCTGGTCGAATGCCGCCTTGCCACCGGGCGGACCCACCAGATCCGCGTGCACATGGATCACATCGGCCACCCGTTGGTGGGCGATCAAACCTATGGACGACGCAACCCCTCCGGACGAGGGGGACCGGTATCGGCGCGCCGACCGCCCCCCCTGCCCCCGGAAATCATGACTCGATTGATCGGGCTCCCGCGTCAGGCTTTGCATGCCGTAGCGCTGGGGTTCATGCATCCGACGCGGGGTGAACCGATGCACTTCGAATCGCGTATCCCCCTGGATATCGCGGAAATCCTGGCAACCCTGGAAACGTTACAGAATTTTCATTCCAATTCCTGACCAATTTGGTACCATTTCGGTGGACTCGGGTACCGGGGCCTCGTTAGGATTAGTTCAAAGGAAGCCGGACGGGCAGCAACGGTCCACCGGCATGGTGACAGCGGCGCCGCAGCACCCCGCACGGGGCGCCGGCCGCGATGGCGAAGAGGAGAGCGACCGATGGCGAATGCAACTGGCAGCCTGCTCGGCTTGGAACCTGAGAGCAACCTGTCGCGCTATCTCCAGGACATCCGCAAGTTCCCCATGCTGGCCCCGGACGAGGAGTACCTTCTGGCCAGGCGGTACCAGGAGTCCCAAGACCCCGACGCGGCCCACCGGCTGGTGTCGAGCCACCTGCGCTTGGTGGCCAAGATCGCCATGGGGTATCGCGGCTATGGCCTGCCGATGGGCGAGGTGATCTCCGAAGGCAACGTCGGCCTGATGCAGGCCGTGAAGCGGTTCGACCCCGAACGCGGGTTCCGCCTGGCGACCTATGCCATGTGGTGGATCCGGGCCTCCATTCAGGAATACATCCTGCACTCCTGGTCTCTTGTTAAGATGGGGACGACCGCGGCCCAGAAAAAGCTCTTCTTCAATCTTCGGAAGATGAAGGGGCAGCTTCAGCTCATGGAAGACGGCGACCTGCCGCACGAAAGTGTGACCACCATCGCCACCAAGCTGGGCGTGCCGGAGCAGGACGTGGTCAACATGAACCGCCGTCTGGCCAGCCCGGACCACTCGCTGAATGCGCCGGTCCGCCTGGATGGCGAGGGCGAGTGGCAAGACTGGCTGGTCGACGACGGCGAAAGCCAGGAGGCGATGCTGGCGGACTCCGAGGAGTTGAGCCAGCGCCGCGACCTGCTCAAGCAGGCCATGGAGACCCTGAACCAGCGCGAACGCCACATCCTGACGGAGCGGCGGCTGAGCGAGGATCCGATGACCCTGGAGGACCTGAGCCGGGAATACGGAATCTCCCGCGAGCGGGTGCGCCAGATCGAGGTGCGCGCCTTCGAGAAGCTGCAGAAGTGGATGCACAAGGCCGTGCCGGCGCCGACCGCGCCGGCGGGGGGCGAGTTGGAACCTGCCATGGCGTAAGTCCTGTCGTCCGGTCCCGGGTTCGCACTTGGACCGCCATCTCGGAAGCGGCGGGGGACTCGGTCTCCCGCCGTTTTTCTGTCCGGCACCAAGCCCCATATACCTTTGAACCCATATGCCTGTGACGGGGCGTGTGTTTCATCCGCCACGCGGCACCGTCCGGCGCCCCCGCGTCGGCGCCGCAAAGCAGCGAAGGCCCTGACGCGGGCGCGTCCGGTTCAGGGCCGATCCGTAGAACAAAGAGAGGAGATCCGCATGAGCGTCACGATCGGCGAGCCCGCCCCGGAGGTCACCCTGCCCACCGACGGCGGCGGACAGGTGTCGCTGCCCGACCTGAAGGGCAAGACGGTCGTTCTGTACTTCTACCCCAAGGCCGACACGTCGGGCTGCACCAAGCAGGCCGTCGCCTTCCAGGAAGCCATCGCCGACTTCGAGGCCGCCGGTGCGGTCATCGTCGGCGTCTCCAAGGATCCGGTCGCCAAGCTCGACAAGTTCAAGGCCAAGTACGAGCTGCCGTTCACCCTGGCCTCGGACGCGGAGGGGGATGTCTGCGAGCGCTACGGCGTGTGGAAGGAAAAAAGCATGTACGGCAAGACCTACATGGGCATCGAGCGCACCACGGTGCTGATCGACGGAACCGGCGTGGTCCGTCAGGTCTGGCCCAAGGTCAAGGTGCCCGGCCACGCCGCGAAGGTGCTGGACGCCGTGCGCGGCTTGGCGTAACGGAGCGCCGGGTCCGGTTCTCCCCTCCCCCGTCCCGCCACCCCATAGCCCCGCCGCCAAAACGCCCCTTGCGGCCGGACGGGCCGTCCCCTACATGACCCGGTCTTGTCGTGTGGGGGCGGTCAACACTGGCAAACAAGGTCACGTTTATGCGCGTTCAATCCTTTTTCGGTGCCGGCATCGCGCTCGGCACCGTCATGGCTGTTGCCTCCGTCGCTCATGCCGAGGCTCCGTATGTGGAGGGCGCGGCCACGCTGTGCCCGGCAGCCCTGAGCGGTCAGGCCGAGGACGCCGGCCTGGCGATCCACGAGGGCCCGATCGCCAATCCGTTCGGCGAAACGGCCTATGCCGGGACCTGGAACGGCGCGCCGGTCGTGGTCACCGTCGGGGACCAGTTTGGCAACGCCCTGTGCGAGGTTCATGTCCCCGACGCCACCGCCGATGACTACGCCGCCGTTCAGGCCGCGCTTGTGGCGCAGTACGGCGCGGACGGCACGATCTATGACAAGCCCGACGGCGCGTTTGGCTATCGCGGCGAAACCTGGGCCGATTCGGAGGCCGTGGAAAACGGCACCATCCCGGAGCTGACCTTCGGCGATATGCCGATGACCATGGTGATGATCCAGTACGCCGCCGAGCCGTTCGCTCAAACGAACGACCGCGCCGGCCTGCTGCTCCAGCTCATGGGGCGGTAACGTCGAGCACGAGGACACGGTGAAGGGACATCCAGGCGCGGGGGCGGCTTGCCTCCCGCCCGTCCCCGATCCGCCCCCGGTTCGGAAGACCGGGGGCGGGGCCCCGCCGCGTGACGGGACGGGGGGCGCCCGATTTGCAGAGCCGGGCTCACAGAACCGGGCTCACAGAACATCGCGGAGCACGTCCGCGATGAGCCCGGTCGTCCTCTCGATCAGCAGCACGTCGCGCCCCACGATCACGCGCTCAAAGCCCGCCTGGGGCGGAGGCAGACGCTCGGCCAGCTCCCACGGCAGCGCGTAGGACCGCACGCCCGGCGGCATCACACCGCCGCGTCGCGCGATGTCCGGCGACAGGTGGCCGCGCCGCCTGGCCAGCCCGGGCGGCAGCGGCTTGCGGCCGTCCCGGTACGGCTCGAAATAGTCGACGATCAACTGCCGATCCCGAATGCCGAAGCGGATGTAGATCGGCGGCTCCTCGTACCGGTTGCCCCACGCATCGGTATCGCCGGGCCAGGGCCGCGCGGGCCGCACCCCGTCGCCGTAATATGGGCGCGGGTCGTAACCGCCGTAATCGTGCGGCCGGTGCGGGTGCGGGGGCCGGTGTTGGGGCCGATACTGCGGCCGATCTTGGGGCGCCTGAGGCAGGATCACCACACCCGGCGGGGGCCGGTCGCCGTTCGGTGTAACGACGATGCCCCCCGAGGGCGCCACGCTCTGCGGCATCGGATGCGGGCGCGGACGGTCGGGCCGCGTCCAACGGCCCCGATGCTCGTGGGTCGGACCGAAGGTGACCGGCCCGTCCGGCCGCCACACGCGAGGCTGGTCCGGCGGATCGGCCCAGGCCGCCGGGGCGGGCAGTCCGCCCCCCGCGAGTCCGCCCGCAAGGACCAGCGCCCGCGCAAACCGAACCGGGCGCGACGGGGTGCGGTGGCGTGCCATGACGGAATCTCCTTCTCTGGGGGGGGGGGACATCGACCGCCCCGAGGCGGAAGCCCGTCCAGGTCACCGCAGATCCGTGGCAACCCGATGGCAAAGGCGGCGGCAGACGAGCCTGTTTGCTTCGGGGCGGGGACCGGATAGCGTGACCGGATCGTCGTCCTTCCGGAAACAAGGGTCCGCCACCGTGTGCGATCGTGAGTCCAAGCCGCCCCTCCCGCCCGCCGGCACGCCCTATCCCGGGCCGCCGCCGGTGCGGTCGTCCGCTCCCTCCCCCGCCAACGCCGGGGATGACCCCTACGCCGGGATCGCGGCGGAGGATGACCCCTGGATCCGGCGGGCCTGCGCCGAGGCGGTGGCCTCCGTGGCGGACGGCGGCGGCCCGTTCGGCGCCGTCTTGGTCCAGATCGACGACGAGACCGGCCGGGTGCTGCGCCACTGGATCGGACGCAACCGGGTGACGCTGACCCACGATCCCACCGAACACGCGGAAATTCACGCCATCCGGGCCGCGACGCGGGACCTGGGCGTGGTCCACCTGAGCGGCATCGCGCGAGAGGTGGCGCGGCGGCCGCAAACCGGGGCGACGTCGCATTGCGTGCTGTACTCCAGCACGGAGCCCTGCCCGATGTGCTACGGTGCGCTCGCTTGGGCGCGCATTCCGGTGCTGGTGTTCGCGGCCACGCGCTACGACGCGGAGGAGGGCGGCTTGGGCTTCCTGGACCGGGCGCTGCACGACGCCGTCGCGCTACCCTACCGCAACCGCCCCGATGTTGTGGTGCGCCGGGCGGAGACTCCCGAGGCCACGGCCGCCTTCGCCGCATGGCGCGATGCGGAGGGCGTGGCGTACTAGGTCCCTCGGACGCAGCCCATCTTATCCCTTCTGCGGCCGCTCCGCCGCCATGCGCGCCCGCAGATCCTGGACGGCGGATAGGGCGCTCAGTTCGTCGTCGATCACGGCCATGCTGGCCTTCAGGCGATCGCGTTCGGCCTGGGTGGACTTGCGCCGGGTCTCGCGCATCAGGCTGGCGAGCGCGAACAGCCGGTGTGCCACACCGTCGGCGTCGTCGATGGTCTCGCCCGTGCTCTTGATACGGTCCACCAGCCGGGCAATGTCGGCGGCGGTGGCGGCGTGCCCGACCAGGATAGGACGCAGATCGCGGTACTTGTCCGGGTGAGCCTGGAGGAAGCGGCGAGTCTCGTTCAGGATGACCGAGACGTGGATCAGGGCTTCCGACACCGGGTGGCTCGGCCAGGTCACGGCCACACGGTCGATGAGGCGGAGGTGGTCGCGGAACGTGGCCAGTTCCTCGCCGAGCAAGGCGGGATCGTACCCCGGCACCCGCAGCGCCGCGTCGGCGGCGGCCGGGTCATAGGCGGGTTCGCGCTTCGGCTCCGGCTGCGGTTCGGGCTCCGGGGTCGGCTCTGGATCCACCGGTGACCACTCGGCCTCCGCAAAATCGGCATCCTCACGCGCGCGCCGCTGGCTCCACACACGGTCCCACCACGCCTGACCCGCGCGGCGTCCCATATCCTCGTGGCTGCGGTCGTGGAGGCCGGCCCGCGCGCGCTCCCGGTGCAAGCGCCGCGCCTTCTTGGAGAACGGCGCGCCCTCGCGCCCGAACCACAGCCACGCGCGACCGACCAACAGCGTACCGAGGGCCAGCAGATCGAACTCACCGATCCCACCGGCCCCGGGGCCGTGTCCGCCCCCCATATGGGGGCCCATTCCGTGCTGAGGCGTGAACCCGAACCACGCCAGCGCCATGATGAGCGCCAGCAGGGCGTAGCCCGCCGCGCCGCGCATCGCGTTGGGAGCGCCCCGGCCGGGGATCATCCAGTCCGGTCGCAGCAGGCTGAGTAGGGCGCACAGGCCAAGGGCCGCCGCCCAGGCGCCGAACAGGCCCAGGGGCGCGGCCACCAGAAGGGCGATGGCCACCAGACTGCCGCCGCGCACGGCGAGACGCAGGCGGCGCTCGTCGTCGCCGGGCATGGGCGCGCCGCGCCCCGGGCCGACCACGGCGCGGAACAGCGCCGGTCCGCCGACAAGCGCGGTGATGACGGTCAAGGTTTCGATCATGGGCGGGGTCGCGGTCCTCACACGCGGCGACGGCCGGACGACGATCGCCGGCCCCGTCTTTACCTAGGACGGATCGGCGCCGGAGGAAACCGCCCATGCGCGCGCGGCGGTGCGCGCCCCCAGCACCGCGCGGGGACGGGCTTCCCAAGATCTCCGGCGCCCGATAGGCTGCCGGTCCTGACAGCCCCATCACGGGAGATCGCCGCGTATGACCGACGCCCCGAGCCTGCGCCACTTGGCGCACGCCCTGGACACCGGAGAGACGACCAGCCGCGCGCTGGTCGAAACCTGCCTGGAGCGGATCGCCGACCCCGCCGGCGAAGGCCAGCGCGTGTATCTGAAGCTGCACGCGACCGCCGCGCGTCAGGCCGCCGACGCCTTCGACCAGTTGCGCCAGAGCGGCCTGCACCCCCATCCTCTGGCCGGCGTGCCGATCTCGATCAAGGATCTGCTCGACGAGGCCGGCCAGGTCACCCGCGCGGGGTCGCGCCTGTTGGCAGACGCGGCCCCGGCCGAGCGCGACGCCCTGGTGGTCACCCGGCTGCGCGCCGCCGGGCTGATCGTGCTCGGGCGCACCAACATGACAGAGTTCGCCTTTTCGGGCGTGGGTCTCAATCCGCACCACGGCACACCGCTAAACCCGTGGGACCGCGCCACCGGGCGCATTCCCGGCGGATCGTCCTCCGGCGCGGCGGTCTCGGTCACCGACGGCATGGCGTACGCGGCGATCGGCACCGACACCGGCGGCTCGTGCCGCATTCCGGCCGCCGTGTGCGGGCTGGTCGGGTTCAAGCCGACGGCGCGGCGGGTGCCCCGCGACGGCGTGTTTCCGCTGGCGTACAGCCTGGATTCGGTGGGCCCGCTGGCGCGCACGGTGGATGACTGCGCGATGCTGGACGCCATCCTGTCCGGCACGCCGATGGAGCCTCTGCCCGCCGGTTCGGACGTCGCCGGCCTGCGGCTGGGTGTGCCGACGACGGTCGGGCTGGACGGCATGGATGCGGACGTGACGGCGGCGTTCACGCGGGCGCTGGACCGGCTCTCGCAAGCCGGGGCGCGCATCATCGAAGTGCCCGTGCCCGCCATCGCGGCGCTGGCCGACCTGAACGCGCAAGGCGGGCTTTCGGCGGCGGAGTCCTATGCCATCCATCGCACCCGTCTGGCCGAGGCGGCGGAGGCCTTCGATCCCCGCGTGCGGGTGCGGATCGAGCGCGGCGCGGCCATGGGCGCCGCCGACCTGGTGGACGTCCAGCGCGGGCGGATCGACCTCAGTCGTCAGTTTCACGATGCCCTGGCGCCGTTCGATGCCTTCGTGTGGCCGACCGTGCCCACGGTGGCGCCGCCGGTCGATGCGTTGCGGGCGGAGGCCGATTACGTCGCGATCAACATGCGCATGCTGCGCAACCCGTCCGTAGTCAACATGATGGACGCCTGCGCGCTCTCCCTGCCCTGCCACACACCCGGGGATGCGCCGGTCGGCCTAATGCTGATTGGTCCCCACGGAGGCGACCGGCGGCTGTTGGCCCTGGCTCAGGCGGTCGAGGGCGCCGTGGGAACAGCGGCCATCGGCCAAGCCCCCTGACCCTATAGGGCGGCGCCATACCTTGAAGAGGCTTCGATGAAACTCCTCCGTCACGGCCCCCGGGGCCAGGAAAAGCCCGGTCTTCTGGATGCGGACGGCCGCGTCCGCGACCTGTCCGGTCATGTGGACGACATCGCCGGACCGGTGCTGTCCGACGCCGGGCTGGACCGCCTGCGCGCGCTCGACCCGGCCAGCCTTCCCCTGGTGGCGGAGGGCAGGCGCCTCGGCCCGCCGGTCACGGGCGTCGGCAAGGTGATGGCGATCGGCCTGAACTACGCCGATCACGCCGCCGAAACCGGGGGCGAGGTCCCGCCGGAGCCGGTGCTGTTCATGAAAGCCACCAGCGCCATCAACGGCCCCAATGACCCCGTGGTCCTGCCGCGCGGCTCGGTCGCCACCGACTGGGAGGTCGAGCTGGGCGTGGTCATCGGCGCCCCGGCGAAATACGTGACCGAAGAGCGCGCGATGGACCACGTCGCCGGCTATACCATCGTCAACGACGTCTCGGAGCGGCATTACCAGATCAAGCGCGCCGGCCAGTGGACCAAGGGCAAGAGCTGCGACACCTTCTGTCCGCTGGGCCCCTGGCTGGTGACCCGCGACGAGGTCGCCGACCCGCAAGCCCTCGGTCTGTGGCTGGACGTGGACGGCCAGCGCATGCAGGACGGCTCCACCACCACCATGGTCTACGGCGTGGCGTTCCTGGTATCTTACCTCAGCCAGCTTATGACCCTGCACCCGGGCGACATCATCGCCACCGGCACCCCGCCGGGCGTCGGCATGGGCCGCCGACCCCGGGTGTATCTGACGGCCGGCAACGTCATGCGCCTGAGCATCGACGGCCTGGGCGAGCAGTGCCAGACGGTCACGGCCGCCCCCTGACGTCGGTCACGGCATGGGCGCCGCGCACGGATCGGATCGGGCACACAGCGGTTCGAATCGAACTCTCAGATGCCGCCACACTGGAAAACGGTATGGTTGCTTTGTCGGCGCGCGGACCTTAGAGTGACGGGGCTGAAGCGATGGATTCCTCATCGCGCGTCCCACGAGGACTGGATGTTCGAGCTTGTGAGATAAGGCTCTCTGACCCTTCAGAGAGCCGGGTGAATTGAGAGCCACCGAGGGCTTTGCGCTCGGGGTGTTTTTTCATGCCTTCTCACGAGACATCCATGACTGTTTCACGCCCCAAACACCGTGGTTTTCACGTTGTGACCCTTCGGGCCCGTATGGCCCGGCGGGCAAATCCCCCGCGATCAGGAGCAGATCGCCCCATATGCGGGGACGATGTGCGTCAAGACGCCTCGAGCATGGCGCAGGATTCCGAGGTCGCGCACAGGGCGCGCATGGCCACCGTCGCCACACACCGGGTAAGGGCCCCACAGTCATCTCCGTCACCAGCGTCACACGCGCGGGGACAGGGCTGTCTGACGACACTCGGACGGCCTTCACCCGCCGACGGCACACGCCTCTCATCGAGTCCCCGTCCGGCCGCCCCTATCGCATCTCGCCGCGCGGGCGCGTCTCTGCGCCGGCCCACCGCGACAATCCGGGGACGTGACACCCAGACCCGACCGGAGCACGCAAACGGACGGCATCGCGATCCGACGCGGGCCGGCGACGGCGCGTTCCAGCCTGACTTCCAAGGACGTTAAACAATGGATATCCCACGTATTTTCACCATTACGGAAAGCAAACACCGGATTCACAACCCCTTCACCCCCGATAAGTACGACACGCTCGGACGGGTGCTTCGCCTGGAGCCCGGAGCCCGCGTGCTCGATCTCGGCAGTGGCTCGGGTGAGATGCTGTGCACGTGGGCGCGCGATTTCGGGATTACGGGCACCGGTGTCGACATGAGCCGCCTGTTTTCCGAACAGGCGAAACGCCGTGCCGAAGAGCTTGATGTCGCGGGGCAGGTTCGGTTCCTCCACGACAACGCAACCGGTTATGTCGCGGAGGAGAAGGTCGATATCGCCGCCTGTATCGGGGCCACATGGATTGGCGGGGGCGTGGCGGGTGCCATAGAGCTTCTGTCGAAAAGCCTCGTTCCCAACGGGATCCTTCTCATCGGCGAACCGTATTGGCGCAGGAAGCCACAGAGCGAGGCCGCAATCAAAGAATGCCATGCCGGAGCGCTCTCGGATTTTCTCATGCTTCCAGAGTTGCTCGCGTGGTTCGGCGATCTGGGCTACGACGTCGTGGAAATGGTTCTGGCGGACCTCGAAGGGTGGGACAGGTACGAAGCCGCGAAATGGCTCACCATGCGGCGCTGGCTTGAAGACAATCCCGACGATGACTTTGCGCAGGACGTGCGACGCCATCTGTCGTCCGAACCCACACGCTACGCCGCCTACACACGTGAATACGTGGGATGGGGCGTCTTTGCGCTGATGGCGCGATAAGACTCGTTACACACCCAGTTCGAGCGGCCTCTGGTCGCTTGAACATGGGGATGACGTCCGGTGTCAAGGACGCCTTGGGCTCGACGCCGCCGTGCGCCGCACCAGGCCGAAATGCCCCGGCTTCCTTGCGGTCACGCGACCAGGATCCGCGACCGGACAGGACCGGTGAGCGTGTTCGGCACCGGACGCCAGAACACCAATGGCGGGTGCGGCACCGCAGCGTAGATTTTGGTGCCTCAAACTCTCCTGTGCTATAGGGGCCTATGCTATAGGGGAATGCGCGCCCCGCACAGCCGATGCGCGCACGAACATAAGGCCGGGCCTCGAATGCACCGGCCGGCAGGCAGGACGGCCCGCGCCCGCGCGGGCGAGGGGAGATGTCATGGAACGCGAAGCGATGGAATTTGACGTGGTCATCGTGGGCGCCGGTCCGTCCGGGCTGTCTGCGGCGATCCGGTTGAGGACCCTGGCGGCCGAAAGCGGCCATGATCTGAGCGTGTGCGTCCTGGAAAAGGGCTCCGAGGTCGGCGCGCACATCCTGTCCGGCGCGGTGATCGAGCCCCGCGCGCTCGACGAGCTGATCCCCGATTGGCGCGACAAGGGCGCGCCGCTGGATCAGGCCGCCGGCGAGGACCGCTTCCTGTTCCTGACCAAGGGCGGCGCCCTTCGGCTGCCCACCCCACCGCAGATGCACAACGCGGGCAACTTCGTGGTCAGCCTGGGCAACGTGTGCCGCTGGCTGGCCGAGCAGGCCGAGGCCCTGGGGGTGGAGATCTACCCCGGCTTCGCCGCCGCCGAGGTGCTGTACACCGAGGACGGCGCGGTCAAGGGCGTGGCCACCGGGGCCATGGGTGTCGGCAGCGACGGCGAGCCGACTCCGCAGTTCGAACCCGGGATGGAGCTGCACGCCCGCCAGACGATCTTCGCCGAGGGGTGCCGGGGGTCGCTGACCAAGGGCCTGATGACGCGCTTCAATCTGCGTGAGGGCGTGCAGCCGCAGACCTACGGCATCGGCATCAAGGAGCTGTGGGAGGTCGATCCCTCCGTCCACACACCCGGCCAGATCGTGCACACCATCGGCTGGCCGGTGCCGCGCGACGTGTACGGCGGCTCGTTCCTGTACCACTTCGGCGCCAATCTGGTCTCGGTCGGATTCGTGGTCGGGCTGGACTACCGCAATCCCTATCTGAGCCCGTTCGACGAGTTCCAGCAGTGGAAGACGCATCCGAAGATGCGCCCGATCTTCGAAAGCGGCCGCCGGATTGCCTACGGCGCCCGTGCGCTGACCGAGGGCGGCTGGCAGTCCATGCCCAAGCTGACCTTCCCGGGCGGCGTGCTGGTGGGCGACACGGCCGGCGTCCTGAACGTGCCGAAGATCAAGGGCACGCATACCGCGATGAAGTCCGGCATGCTGGCGGCGGAGGCGGTGTTCGAGCACCTGAAGGCCGAGGCCACCGGCCCGGTCGCGGGCTATCAGGAGGCCCTCAAGACAAGCTGGATGGGCCAGGAACTGAAGCAGGTCCGCAACATCCGGCCGTCGTTCAAGTGGGGCCTGTGGGGCGGCCTTGCCTACTCCGCGATCGAGGCGTATGCCCTGCGCGGACACGCGCCCTGGACGCTCAGCCATCACGAGGATCACGCCGCGCTCAAGAAAGCGGCCGACTGCACACCCATCGCCTACCCCAAGCCGGACGGCAAGGTCAGCTTCGACCGGTTGTCCTCGGTGTATCTGTCGAACACCAACCACGAGGAAAACCAGCCCTGTCATCTGACGCTGAAGGATGACAGCGTGCCGACCCGGGTGAACCTCGCCACGTACGCGGGACCGGAGGCTCGGTTCTGTCCGGCCGGGGTGTACGAGTTCGTGGCGGACGGCGAGGGCGGCGCCCAGCGTCTTCAGATCAACTTCCAGAACTGTGTGCACTGCAAGACCTGCGACATCAAGGATCCGACCCAGAACATCAATTGGGTGGTGCCGCAGGGTGGGGATGGTCCCAATTATCCCAACATGTAAACCCGGCGCATTGCCTGCCCAGGAGCACTGAATGGCGGAGTCAGCAACGAACCTTCGGTCAGCGAGACGGATGCGATCGCCGGCGCGGGCCGCGCTGGTGGCGGTCGGCGCCGCTCTGGCCCTGACTCCCGCCGCCTGCGCCCATCCGGTCGCCGCCGACGGCGCCGCGCAGGACCGCACCGCGGTGCTCGCCACCGCCTCCGACGCCGTGCCCCCGGCCGACGCGGCCGAGGACGCGGAGAGCACGGCGACCACGGACGACGAAGACCGGCCGTCCGGCCGCGCGCTGGGGCAGTATCTGGCGGGCCGCACCGCGCAGTACGCCAACGATATCAGCGCGGCGGCCACGCACTTTTCGGCCGCGCTGGAGGCCGACCCGGGCAACACCATGCTGATGCGCCGGGCGTACTACTACCTGATGGCGGACGGCCGGTTCGACGAGGCGGTGGACGTCGCCCATCAGGCCGTCGTCGCCATGAGCGGCGAGGACTTCGCGCCCCTGCTGATGGCCACCGCCGCCATGCGCGACGGGCGGCCCGATCAGGCGGTGGGCTGGTTGTGGCCGCTGGAGCCGCAGGGCCTCAACGGGCTGTTGCAGCCGCTGCTGGTGGCCTGGGCACACCTGGGCGACGGCAACCTGGAGGACGCCCTGCGCGATCTGGACCCGGCGCGCGAGATGGTCTCGGCCCGCCGGCTGGTGGACCTGCATGCCGCGCTGCTGGCGGACATCGGCGGCGACAAGGCCCGGGCCGCGACGCTGATTGACGCCTACCTGAAGGACGGGCCGCCCGACAACGCCCGGCCGCTCGAACTGATGGCGATGCTTCTGGTGCACCAGGGCCGCACCGACGAAGCGCTGGAGATGGTGCGGACCTACATCGCGGGCGGGCCGGTGCCGCTGGCGGTGACGGACCTCGCCGCCCGCCTGGAAGCCCAGGGCGCGGCCGGCGTGCCGGATCTGCTGACGACCCCGTCGGACGGCTTCGCCGAGGCGCTCTACCACATCGGTCTGGTGGTCAATCAGGGGCAGGGCTCCGACACCGCCATCGTTCTGATGCGCATGGCGCTGGCGGTGAAGCCGGACTTCCCGCGCGCGGCCCTGGGCATCGCTGAGACGCTGCGCCGGATGGAGCGGTTCGAGGCCGCCAACGCGGTGCTCGACGGCATCGACTCCCGGGATGACGCGGCGCTCGATTACGTGGTGCAGCTTTATCGGGCCGAGAACCTGGAGCGCCTGGACCGCATCGACGAGGCTCTGGCGCACTACGACGCCCTGGCCGAGGCGCACCCGGAGCAGGTCGAGCCGCTGGTGGACAAGGGCGACCTGCTGCGCCGCGCCGACCGCTTCGCCGCGGCGGCGGACGCCTATCGCGTGGCCTTGACCCGCCTGGAGGCCGGCGAGACCGACCCCGCCGCCGTCTGGCCCATCCTGTACCGGCGCGGCATCGCCCATGAGCGCGCCGGAGCCTGGGACGCGGCGCGCGCCGATTTCGAGCGCGCGCTGGAGCTGGAGCCGAACCAGCCGGAGGTCCTGAACTACCTCGGCTATTCCTTGATGGACCGGGGCGAGAACATCGAACAGGCTCTGGAGATGGTGCGCGAGGCCGTGCGCCAGCGGCCCGACGACGGCTATATCGTCGACAGCCTGGGCTGGGGCTACTACCTGCTCGGCCGCTACGACGAGGCGGTCGAGGAACTGGAACGCGCCGTCGCGCTGCGCCCGCAGGACTGGACCATCAACGACCATCTCGGCGACGCCTATTGGCGCGTCGGCCGCCGCACCGAGGCCCGGTTCCAGTGGGAGCGCGCGCTGAGTCTGGAGCCGAGAGAGGACGCCGTACCCGGCATCGAGGAGAAACTGAGCATCGGTCTGACGGCCGCCGGGGAGTCGCGCCCGTGAACCAGAACACCTCCGTGCGACTGGCGGCCCCCGCCAAGATCAACCTGTACCTGCATATTATCGGCCGGCGTCCCGATGGCTATCATCGGCTCGACAGCCTGATGGCCTTCGCCGCCGTGTTCGACACCGTGGTCGTGACCCCGGCCGACACCCTATCTCTGACGGTGGAGGGGCCGCGCGCCGACGCCCTGGACGGCCTGGATCCCGAGGACAATCTCATGCTGCGCGCCGCCCGCGCGCTGGCCGACGTCGCCGGCATCGAGACCGGGGCGCACCTGACGCTGATCAAGCGCCTGCCGACCGCCGGCGGCATCGGTGGCGGCTCGGCGGACGCGGCCGCCGTGCTGCGTGGCCTGTACCGCCTGTGGAATCTGGACCTGGACGACGGCGCCATGCTCGACCTCGCCCTGACCCTGGGCGCGGACGTGCCGATCTGCCTGTACGGACGGGCTGCCAACGTCTCCGGCATCGGCGAGGTGCTGACCCCCGCGCCGGCCCTGCCGCCGGTGCCGATGCTGCTGGTCAACCCGGGCGTGCCGGTGCCCACCAAGGAGGTCTTCGGCCTGCGCAACGGTCCCTACTCCGGCCCGGCGCCGCTGCACGACGCGCCGGTCAACGCGCTCGCGCTGGCCAACGATCTGGCCGGGCGGCGCAACGACCTGGAGACCGCAGCCCGCACCGTCGCCGACGAGGTGAGCGAGGCGCTGGAGCGGCTGACCGATCAGGCCGGCGCGCTGCTCACCCGCATGTCCGGCAGCGGCGGCACCTGCTTCGCCCTGTTCGGCGGCGAGGACGAGGCCGAGACCGCCCGCCAGATCATCGCGGAGGCACGGCCGGATTGGTGGATCGAGCGCACACGGCTGATCACCGACGCCCGGGCGCTCGACGCCGAAGCCTGACAGGTGGGGCGTGACGGATGGGGCGCCCTCCCTTGAGGACACGGTCGCGGCGGCGCGCGCCTGCACCCTGTGCGCCGCGCATTTGCCGATGGGGCCGCGTCCGGTGCTGCGCGCCCAGGCAACCGCCCGCCTGCTGATCGTGGGGCAAGCGCCGGGCACCAAGGTCCACGCCACCGGCGTACCCTGGAACGATCCCTCCGGCGACCGGCTGCGCGACTGGATGGGGGTCGACCGCGCCACCTTCTACGACGAAACCCGCATCGCCATCGTGCCCATGGGGCTGTGCTATCCCGGCCGCCTGCCGCGCGGCGGCGACGCCCCGCCCCGACCCGAGTGCGCCCCGCTGTGGCATCCGCCGCTGCGGTCCGGGCTGCCCCAGGTGGCCCTGACCCTGCTGGTCGGGCAGTACGCCCAGGCGTATTACCTCGGCGCCGCCCGGGCCGCGACCATGACCGAGACCGTGCGCGGCTTCGCTGGGTTTCTGGAGCGGGCGGGCCATCTGCCCCTGCCGCACCCGAGCTGGCGCAACACGGCCTGGCTGCGCCGCAATCCCTGGTTCGAGAGCACGCTGCTGCCGGTGCTGCGCGCCCGCGTCGCGGCGCTGCTGGACCGTTAACGCCGGTCCCGGCTCCGCCGCCCCTCCGCCAGCCGGAGCAGCAGCGGCAACAGCGCCGTCAGCACGATCAGCCGCGCCACATGGTGGGTCGCGACGTAGGCCGGATCGTACCCCAGCGCGAGCGCCATCGCCGCCATCGATTCCACCCCACCCGGCGCATAGGCCACCCAGACCTGACCGAGCGGCAGGGCCAGCGCCCAGGCGACGCCGATGGCGGCGACGCCGGTGACCCCCAGGGCTATCAGCACCGTCACCGACGCCGTGTGCAGGCCGAGCCACAGGTCGGCCCGCGTCACGCCCAGGAAGCGCGTCCCGATCACACCGCCCGTGACGACGAAGCCCGGGGCCAGCAGCCACGCGGGCGGGCGCCCCTCCACCACGCCGGCGATGTGCGCCGCCACGCTGACCGCCATGCTGCCCAACAGAAAGCCGGCCGGGACCCGCAGGCGGGTTGCCGTCCAGCCGCCCGCCAGACAGGCGGTCACCAGCGTCGGCAGGGTCCAGTCCAGAGCCAAAGTGCGGGCGGCGGCCCCGTGCGTCGGGGCGGCGGCGGTGCCGACCAGCAGCGGCATGATCGCGGTCAACGTCAGTAGGCGCAGCGACTGGTTCACGGTCACCCGGCGAACATCGCCGTGCCCTTCGGTCGCCAGCGCGAGCGAGAACGCCAGCCCGCCCGGCGCCGTGGCGAGCACCGCCGTCGCGCCATCGAACCCACCGAACCGGCGCAGGTACCAGACCCCCAGAACCATCGCCACGGCCAACGACAGGGCCATGACCACGAGGCTCAGGGGCCAGTGCACCGCAGAGCGCAGGGTCTCGACGGTGATAGCCGACCCCATGGACATCCCGATCATCGCGAACGCCGCGTTGCGGGCCAGCGCCGGTATGGCCACCGGCACGCCGGCCAGGGCGACCAGCGACACCGCCACCGCGCTGCCCATCAGCCAGGGCGCCGGCAATCCGACCGCCGCCGCCACCAGCCCGCCGGCCAGCCCGACCCCAAGAGCCAGCGCGAAGCGGCCGAGCGGCTGTTTCAGGGCGGATGGACGGATCATGCTGGGGCTCCCGGGTCGCGCCGACGCCGGCCATTTTCCTTGCCTCGGCCGGACGGGACACGGCAGTCTAGACTCGATCGGATCCTCATGACATCAGCCCAATGCGCGTGATGCGGGCTTAGACGCCGCGCGAAATCAAGGGACTAAAGTGCATCCGGATCGTGTGCGGCGGGGAGCATGGTCGACGCAGCGCGGCTGGCGATCCGGGCCCCGGTTCGGAGAGCAAGGACGGTGGGTCGTGACATGGGGGGCGTTTCTGGTGCAGAACGCCGACACGCGCTCCGTGACGCTGCCCCTGAAGGACGCGCGCGGCGTGGCCCGGGACATCGCGACGCCAAACCGCGACGCGATACCTCGACCAGGGTGCCCGGAGACCTTATGTTCACGGCAGCACCTGTTCAGCGCCCGGCTCCGGATCGCCGGGCCGCGCCACCGGGTCTTGGGGCAAGGGATTCCCATGCGCATGGCCGTTCAAAGCCTGCTGGCCGTGGCCATCCTGGGGGCCGCGGCGGTGGCCTATCAGTACGGAGGACCGATTCTGGCGGCCGGCGATACCGGCGGTCCGAACGCGGCGTCCGCCACGCGCGCCGGCCCGCCGGTCGTGGTCGAACCCGTGGTGATGCGCCCGCAGACCACGAACCTGGAGGCCATCGGCACCGGCGAGGCCATCCGCTCGGCCACCCTGCATCCGGCGTCGGCGGGCGAGGTGGTCGCGGTGGGCTTCCGCCCCGACCAGCGCGTGGCGCCGGGGGACATCCTGCTGGAATTGGACGCCCGCCGCGAGAACCTCGCGCTGGATCTCGCCGAGGCCCGGGTGGCGGAGGCCAAGCGCCTTCTGAAACGCTACGAGACCGCCGGGCGCGGGGCCGTGCCGGCCTCCACGGTGGACGAAGCGCGCACGACGCTGGAGGCCGCCCGCATCACCCGCCGCGAGGCCCAGGTGGCACTCGACGACCGCACCATGACCGCGCCGTTCGCCGGCCATGTGGGCATCACCGAAATCGATATCGGCGACCGCGTGACGACCGAGGACGCCATCACCACCCTGGACGACCGCAGCGCCCTGCTGGTGCGCTTCGCCCTGCCCGAGACGGTGCTGGGCCGCGTGGCGGTCGGACAGTCCGTAACGATCGCGCCGTGGGGATCGCCCGAGGCCGAACGGACCGCGCGGCTGGTGGACATCGGCAGCCGGATCGATACCACGACCCGCTCGGTGACCCTGCGCGCCCGGGTCGAGAACACCGACGACACCCTGCGGCCCGGCATGAGCTTCGTCGTGCATGTGAACCTGACCGGCCAGACCTATCCGCTTGTGCCCGAAATCGCCGTGCAGTGGGGGGCCGAGGGGCCGTATCTGTGGGTCATCCGCGGCGGTCAGGCCGCCCGCGAGTCCGTGCGCATCGTGGAACGGCGCCAGGGCATCACCTTGGTCGAGGGCGCGCTGGAGGACGGCGAGCCCGTGGTCGTCGAAGGCATCCAACGCATGCGCCCCGGCATTGACGTCTCCCTGGCCGACCCCCTGCCGACGCCGCCCGGAACCTAGACCGGATCCCCCGCCATGGCCGAGCCCGAAACGCGCGCCGACCTGCCCTCGCTGGCCATCCGCCGGCCGCTTCTGGTCATGGTGCTCAACCTGCTGATCGCCCTGGCCGGCGTCGCCGCCATGCTGGGCGTGGAGGTGCGCGAGCTGCCCGACGTGGACCGGCCCATCGTGTCGGTCCAGGGCAATTTCCCCGGCGCGGCGCCGGAGACCATGGACGCCGAGGTCACCCGCGAGGTCGAGGCCGCCGTGGCCCGGGTGTCGGGGCTGCGCAGCCTGCGCTCCTCCAGCGAGGAGAACAATTTCCGCATCCGAGCCGAGTTCCATCCGGGCATCGACCTGGAGGACGCCGCCGCCGACGTGCGCGAGGCCGTCAGCCGCGTGGAACGGCAGCTTCCCGACGGCGTGGAGGACCTGACCGTCGTCAAGGCCGACGCCGACGCCGACCCGGTGCTGCGATTGGCGGTCGCCAGCGACACCCTGGGGGAGGACGCGCTGACCCGCGTGGCCGACACCGACGTGGTGCCGGCCCTGCTGTCCGTGCCCGGGGTCGCGGATGTCTCGCTCTACGGCGACCGGGAACGCCAGTTGCGCGTGGTGGTCGATCCGTTGCGGCTGGCGGCGCATGGCCTGTCAGTGGGCGACGTGGCGGCGGTGCTGCGCACGGCCCCCATGGACGTGCCGGCCGGCAGCTTCAAATCCCGCGACATGGACCTGATCGTGCGCGCCGACGCCCGCGTCGCCACGGCGGATGAGGTCAAGGCCCTGGTGATCCGCGACACCGTGCGGATCGGCGATGTGGCCGATGTCTGGTTCGGACCGGAGGACGAGACCAGCGTCTTCCGCCTCAACGGCCAAAAGGTCATCGGCCTCGGGGTCATCCGGCAGGCGCGGTCCAACACCATCGCCATTTCCGACGGGGTTCGGGCGGCGGTCGAGCGCCTGAACGACCGCATGACCGATGTGCGGATCCTGGTCACCTCCGACGATGCCGTGTTCATCAAGGGGTCGGTGCGGGAGGTCCTGACCACCCTGGCGCTGGCGGTGGCGATCGTCGTCGCCACCCTGTGGCTGTTCATGGGATCCCTGCGCACCACGCTGATCCCGACGGTGAGCATTCCGATCGCCCTGGTCGGCACCGTTTCCGCGATCTGGCTGTTGGGCTTTTCGATCAACATCCTGACGCTGCTGGCGCTGGTGTTGGCCACGGGCATGATCGTGGACGATTCCATCGTCGTGCTCGAGAACGTGCAGCGCCGCAAGGCCCAGGGGCTGGGCGCCCGCGCGGCGGCGGTGCTGGGAACCCGCCAGGTGTTTTTCGCCGTGGTGGCGACGACGGCGACGCTGGTGTCGGTGTTCGTGCCGATCTCGTTCCTGCCCGGGCTGACCGGCCGCCTGTTCGAGGAGTTCGGCTACGTCCTGGCCATCGCGGTGACGATCTCGTCGTTCGTGGCGCTGTCGCTGGTGCCGGCGCTGGCCGCGCGCCTGCCGGACATCAAACCCAGCGGGACCCCGTCCGTGGTGGGGCGCGCCGGGCACGCCCTGGCGCGGCTGTACGACCGCTCCCTGGCGGCGGTGCTGGGGGCGCCACTGGTGGTGCTGGCGGTGGTGACGGTGTTCGGCGCGGGCGGCGCCCTGCTCTACGGCGACCTCGACCGCGAGCTTCTGCCGCCCGAGGACCGGGGCGTGCTGTTCATCTCGGCCAGCGGACCGGACGGCGCCAACCTGAGCTACGCCGGCCGGCAGGCCGATCATATCGAGACCATCCTGGCGCCCTTCATCGCCTCCGGCGAGGTCGAGCGCGCTCTGACCATCGTCGGCCGCTGGGACCCCAATCGGGTGTTCGTGATCGCCCCCCTGGCCCCCTGGTCGGAGCGTGCGCGCGGCCAGCAGGCGATCATGAACGACCTGCGCGGCCCCCTGTCCCAACTGCCCGGGGTACGCGCGGGGGTCTATGCCTCCAACTCGCTCGGGCTGCGCGGCAGCGGCGGCGGCATGGAGGTCGCGCTGATCGGCAACGACTACCCGCATCTGTTCGAGGCGGCGCAGGCCCTGACGCGCGCCATTGAGGACCGCGCCACCACGCTGAGCCGCCCGGACATCTCCTATCAGCCCACCCAGCCGGAGTTGTCGGTGCGGCTGGATCGGCGGGCGGCGGCCGACCTGGGCATTTCCCTGGACACCCTGGCCGACACGCTACGCGCCATGATCGACGGCGACGACCTCGCCGACCTGAAC
Source organism: Roseospira marina (assembly GCF_014197855.1). Lineage (GTDB taxonomy): Bacteria > Pseudomonadota > Alphaproteobacteria > Rhodospirillales > Rhodospirillaceae > Rhodospira > Rhodospira marina. Next base: position 78,736 of record NZ_JACIGJ010000009.1, on the reverse strand, counting down.
ATGGACGACGAGGCGATCCCGATCCTGCTGGAATCGAAGGGCGGCGCCATCAACGATCCCGGCGATCTGGCGAACCTGTATGTCCGCTCCGACGCCGGAGCGCTGGTGCCGCTCTCCGGGCTCATCACGCTGGAGGAGGGCGGCATCCCAGCCGAACTCGACCGCCGCCGTCAGCGCCGCGCCATCGACATCGACGCCGAAATTGCGCCCGGCGTGCCCCTCGCCGAGGCGCTGGCGGAGATTCGGACCCTGGCCGCCGAGGTCCTGCCCAACGACGTGGAGATGATCCCGCTGGGCGAGGCCGAAGCTCTGGAGGACACCGGCCACGACGTCGCCGTGACCTACGCCCTGGCGCTGGTGGTCGTCTTCCTGGTGTTGACGGCCCAGTTCGAAAGCATGGTCTCGGCCCTGGTGGTCATGACCACGGTGCCGTTCGGCATGGCCGCCGCCGTGATGGCGCTGCATGTCACGGGGACATCGCTCAACATCTACTCCCAGATCGGATTCGTGATGCTGATCGGTCTGATGGCCAAGAACGGGATTCTGGTGGTGGAGTTCGCCGACCAGCTCCGCGACAAGGGCCGGTCGGTGCGCGAGGCGGTAACCCTGGCGGCCTCGGTGCGGCTGCGGCCCATCATCATGACCATGGTGTCGACCATCCTGGGCGGGTTGCCGCTGATCCTGAGCACCGGTCCGGGGGCGGAGGCACGCGGCGCCATCGGCTGGGTGGTGTTCGGCGGGCTGGGGCTGGCGGCGCTGGTGACGCTGTACCTGACGCCGCTGGCCTACCTGGGCTTGGCGCGGCTGGTGAAACCGCGCGCCGCCGAGGGCGACCGTCTGGACCGGGAGCTGATCCAGGCCGCCACCATTCCCGATCGCGGCGAGGAGGTTCCGGCGGAATGAGGGCCTTGTTCGCCATGAGCGCGGCGGTGCTGCTGTCGGGGTGCCTGACCACGGCCGGGCCGGACTATGCCGCGCCGGATATGGATCCCCCAGCGGCCTACGGTGGCGCGGCGGACCTGCCCCCGGCAGCGGCCGACCACACCGCATGGTGGCGCGGCTTCGGGGACGCGCGCCTCGACGCCCTGGTGACGCGAGCGTTGGAGGGGAACCTCGATATCGCCGCCGCGCGGGAACGGCTGGCGGAGGCGCGCGCGCGCATCGGCACGGCGCGAGCCCGCGGCGGCCCGACGCTCGACGCCGACGTGGGGGGCGACGCCGACGCGGTGCTGGCGCGCGATCCCCGCCGCAACACCGACACCCTGTCGGGCGCCGCCCGCGCCGGGCTGGCCTTCGGCTGGATCCCGGACCTGTTCGGTGGGCAGCGCCGCGCGGTCGAGGCGGCCGAAGCGGAGGCCCGCCGCCGCGCCCTGCTGCGCGACGACCTGCGCCGGCAGGTGGCGGCCGATGTGGTGCGCGGCTATCTGGACGTGGCGCGCGACCGGGCCAGCCTGGACCTGATCGACGCTTCGCTGGACCTCCAGCAGCAGACCCTGGGGTTGGTGCGCCAACGCTATGCCGCCGGGCTCGCCGCCGCGCTGGACGTCAGCCGGGCGGAGGCACAGGTGGCCTCCACCCGCGCCCGGCGCGGCCCACTGCGGGAGGGAATCGCCGGAACGCAGGCCGCGCTGGGCGTGCTCACCGGGCGCCTCGAGGATGTGACAACGCCCGCCGTGGAGGCTGGACCGGAGCCGGTGGCGGTGCCCGCCTACGCCGGGGGGCCGCCGATCGGACTGCCCCGCGACCTGTTGCGGGCGCGCCCCGACGTGCGCGCGGCGGAGGCGGACCTGGCCCGCGCCACGGCGGAGATCGGCCTGGCCGAAGCCGCGCTCTATCCTCAGCTCAGCCTGCCCGGCACGCTCACCCTGTCGACCGCCGGGCTAGGCACCGGGGACGTGGTGCGGTCGCTGGTCGCGACCCTGGCGGCCACGCTGGATATTCCCCTGTTCGACAGCGGCGCGCGCGACGCCGACATCGCCGCCGCCGAGGCCCAGGCGCGCGAGGCCCTGCTGGTCTACCGCGCCACCCTGCTGAACGCCGTGGCCGAGGTGGAGACCGCCCTGGCGACGCTGGAGGCGGCGCGCGCCCGCGCGGCCGACCTGCGCGAGGCGGTGGCCGCCAGCGAGACCGCCGCCGCCGAGGCCCGGGGCCTGTACGCCCAGGGGCTGGTCGGATTCCTGGACGTGCTGGATGCGGAGCGGACGCTGCTCGACAACCGCCAGGCCCGGGTCGAAGCCGACGGCGCCGAGGCCCGCGCCATCGCGGATCTGTACGCCGCCGTCGGCGCCCCGGTGCCCGGTCCGGGCGGCGCGGTATAGCGCCCGGCATCTCCGGGACCGCCCCGAACCTGTCATGGAACCGCGCCGCGATCCCCGCGTTTGTCCGGAAACGAAAGGCAGGATCATGACGCAGGATACCCCCACGACCACGACTCCAGAGACCTCCACCCAGGGGGGCGAGTCTGCGGCCGACACCGCCACGCCCGCCGAGCGGGTCATCGTGACGCACGGCCGCAGCCTGATGGCGCTGGCGGTCGCGCGGTCGCTGGGCCGGCGCGGAATCGAGGTCATCGGGTGCGACGACAGCCCCATGATGGCGCTGTCGTTCTCTCGGTATGTCGCCCACACCTTCCTGCACGCGCCGAAGGTGGAGGACGAGGCGGCCTATCTCGACTCCCTGATCGAAGCCGTCCGCACCGAGGTGCCCGATGACGGGCGCCCCACCGTCCTGATGCCGATCCACGAGGACACCACGGCCATCGCCCGGGCCGCCGACCGTTTCCCACCCTGGGTGCGCGTGGCGGCACCGGACGTCGCCCTCATCGATCAGGTGTTCCCGAAGGACCGGCTCGCCCGCACCGTCGAGCGCCTGGGCGTGGCCGCGCCGCCAACGCGCATGGTCGAAGACGCCGCGTCTGCACGCGCGGCCGGCGACGCCATCGGCTACCCGGTGTTCGTCAAGCCGCCCGCCGCCACCGGCGGGCGCGGCATCGCCAAAGTGGATGCGGCGGAGGATATGGACGCCGCCTTCGACGAGGCGCGCCGCCTGGATCCGGACCGGCCGATCCTGGTGCAAGGCCTGGCGCCCGGCGAGGACTATTGCCTGACCGCGCTGTACCAGGACGGCGTGATGCGCGCCCATATGGCCTATCGCAACCTGGAGACCTTTCCCGGCGCGGGTGGGTTCGGCGTGCTGCGCGAGACCGTGGCCCCCGGCCCCATGCCGGCGGCGGCGGACGCCTTGTTGTCCGAACTGCGCTGGACCGGGGTGGTTCAGCTCGATTTCCGCTGGAGCGGCGCGGCCGACGACCGGCCGCACCTGATCGAGGTCAACCCGCGCTTCTGGGGTGGGTTGTTCCAGTCGATCGAATCCGGTCTCGACTATCCCTGGCTGCTGTACCGGCTGACCGTGGACGGCGCAGTGCCGGAGCCGCCGCCGGTCGAGCTGGGCCAGCGGACCAAGGTGCCGCTGTTGTGGATCCTGGGCGCCGTGGAGGATTTGGCCGAGGACACCGGCCGCTTCGACGCCCTGGAATCGGCGTGGCAGGACGCACGGGCGCGCGCGCGCGACGGCGCCTGGGGCAAGGCAGCCGGCACGCTGGGCACGGCCTTGAGCGAGGGTTTGCTGCCGACCACGGCGCGCGAGCGGCTGGTGGCGCGCTGGCGCAATGCGGCCTCCGCCCGGCCGGAACTGTTCACGGCCGACGATCCGATGGCGGGGTTGGGGTTGCTCTATACGGTCGGCTACATGATCCGCAACGGCCGCTTGCCGGAGGAGCTGTCGCGATGAGCCGCCGTTCGAGTCACACCGGGCGCCGGCCCCGGATCGGCGTGACCACGTCGGCCGGCTGCCGGGGCGCTCGGCTGTGGCCGCTGCACGCCCTGGCGCTGTGGCGGGCGGGGGCGCGACCGCACCGCCTGACGCCGACCGTTTCGCCGTCGCGAGTGGATCGGCTCGACGGTCTGGTGATCGGCGGGGGCGACGACATCGCGGCCGGGGTCTACGGCGGCGATGTGCGCCTGGACGTGCGCATCGATCCGGCGCGCGACCGATTCGAACTGGCGGCGTTGGAGCGGGCGGCGGTGCGGGGGCTGCCCGTGCTCGGCATCTGCCGGGGCGCCCAACTTCTGAACATCTCACGCGGCGGCACGCTGCACCAGGACATCCACCGCGCCTTCGCCGACGCGCCGCGCCATCGCACCGTGCTGCCGCGCAAGCAGGTGACACTCGCAACGCGCGGCCGACTGCGCCGGTTGTTGCGGCGGTCGTCGATCCGGGTCAACAGCCTGCACCATCAGGCCGTCGACCGCCTGGGAACCGGGCTGCATGTGGCGGCCCGGGACCGGGCCGGCATCGTCCAGGCCATCGAGGCGCGCGGTCCCCGCTTCCTGCTGGGCGTGCAGTGGCATCCAGAATTGCTGTTCTACCAGGGGCGTCAGGTCGGGCTGTATCACGCCCTTACGCGGGCTGCGGCCAGGGGCCGCCGGAGGGCCGCGGGCGCGGCCTAGGCCCAAATGGGGCCCCTATGCGGGCCGCGCGCCCAGACCCGGCGTTACGCGCCCTCGCTCTCCGTCCCCAGCGTCTCCGCCGTCAGGGTCTCGTCATCCTCGGCGGTGTCCACCAGGGTCGCGGTCAGGGCGGCGAAGGGATCCGTCTCAGGATCCGGGGCGGCGATGGTCGGCTCGGGAGCGCCCGTTCCGGCCTCACCCCGTCCGGTCGCGCCGAGCCCGGCGCCGGTGGCCAGAAGCCCCTCCGTATCGATCGGGGTCGAGTCCTCCTCGCGCGGCGTGATGGCGTCGCTGAGAACCCCCGTCAGGCCGGTCTGGCGGGCCTCTTCCTGCGCCAGCAGCAGGACGGAGACCATGTCCGGCGACAGCGTCCCGGACAGGCCGGCACGGCCGGCGGCCTCGAATTCGGGTTCGCTGATCGCGCCGCTGTCGTCCCTGTCCAGCGCCGCAAACGCCTCATCCACCGCCGTAGCGTTGGCATTGGGGGCCAGGCGGCCGTATTCGGCCCGGTTCAATCCGCCGCTGCCGTCGGCATCGGCGCGGGCGAAGCGCGCGGCCACAACCTGATCCAGGCGGTCCCGCAGGCCGAAGGCATCGAACAGGCCGCTGGAGATCGCATCGACAACCATCGTCCGGTTCCCTGTCGTCTGGTGTCGCGTCACACGCGGCGGCATCCGGCGGAGGACCCGCCGGAGTCCGCGCGGTCCGTACATCAAAGCCTAAAAGATTTGATATCGAAACGAGTCCGGCGCAAGGGGGGGGGCGCCAGGGGCCGAGGCCCGATGCGGCCGGGTTTCTTGGCATCGGGGGGGATGGCCGTGCTACACAGAAGGCCGTCCTCCACCTGTCGAGCCGTTTCATGCCCCGGGATACTCTGGTCATTGCCCTGCCGAAGGGCCGCATCCTGTCCGAAGCCATGCCCCTGCTGCGCGCGGTCGGCATCGAGCCCGAACCCGCCTTCACCGATCCGGACTCGCGCGCGCTGCGGTTCCATACCAATCATGCGCATATCGACCTGATCCGGGTGCGCTCGTTCGACGTGGCGACGTTCGTGGCGTTCGGGGCCGCGCATCTGGGCGTGTGCGGCCAGGACGTCATCATGGAGTTCGGCTATCCCGAGCTGTACGCGCCGCTCGATCTGGGAATCGGCGCCTGCCGGCTGGCGGTGGCCGAACCGAAGGCCTTGAGCGGCCGCGATGACCCCAGCCGCTGGAGTCACGTGCGGGTCGCCACTAAGTATCCAGAGGTGACACGCCGACACTTCCAGGCGCGCGGGGTCCAGGCCGAATGCATCAAGCTGAACGGCGCGATGGAACTGGCCCCGGCGCTCGGGCTGTGCCGGCGAATCGTGGATCTGGTCTCGACCGGCTCCACGCTGCGCGCCAACGGCCTGGTCGAGATCGAACATATCGCCGACATCACGTCGCGTTTGATCGTGAATCGGCCGGCCCTGAAGACCCGCGCGGCTGAGATGAACCACTGGATCGATGCTTTGGCCGAGGCCGTCAACAATGCCCGTTAAGCTGAACACGATAGACCCCGATTTCGAGGATGCATTTGCCACCCTGCTGGCGGCCCGCGCGGAGTTCGACACCAGCGTCGACCCGGTGGTCGCCGATATCCTGGCGGACGTGCGCGCGCGCGGCGACGCCGCCGTGATCGAGTACACGCAGCGCTTCGATCGCGTCCATCTGACCACCGACACCCTGCGCCTGGACGACGAGACCATCGACGGCGCGGCCGGACAGGTCGATCCGGAGACGCTGGCCGCCCTGAATGTGGCGGCGGAGCGCATCACGCGCTTTCACGAGCATCAGAAGCCGCAGGACATCGCCTTCACCGACTCCGCCGGCGTGCGGCTGGGCCAGCGCCACACCGCCGTGGACGCGGTCGGCCTGTACGTGCCGGGCGGCACGGCGGCCTATCCCTCCTCCGTGCTGATGAACGCCATCCCGGCCAAGGTCGCCGGGGTCGGGCGGCTGGTGATGGTGGTGCCGACACCCGACGGCGTCATCAACCCGCTGGTCATGGCGGCGGCGCGGCTCGCCGAGGTGGACGAGATCTACCGCATCGGCGGCGCCCAGGCCGTGGGCGCGCTGGCCTACGGTACCGGCACCATTGCCCCGGTCGACAAGATCGTCGGGCCGGGCAACGCCTATGTGGCCTCCGCCAAGAAGCAGGTGTTCGGGACCGTCGGCATCGACATGATCGCCGGCCCGTCCGAGATCCTGGTGGTGGCCGACGGCGCCAACGATCCGGCCTGGATCGCCGCCGACCTGCTCAGCCAGGCCGAACACGACGCCGCCGCCCAGGCCATCGTCATCACCGACGACGCGGGATTCGCGGAAGCGGTCATGCAGGCCGTCGCGGGCCACCTGAAGACCCTGCCCCGCACCGCCATTGCCGCCGAAAGCTGGGAGCGGCACGGCGCCGTCATCGTGGTCGAGGACCTGATGGAGCAGGCCCCGCCCCTGGTCGACCAGATAGCGCCGGAGCATTTGGAACTGGCCGTGGGCGAGCCGGACGCCCTGGCGGCGCGCGTGCGCCACGCCGGCGCGATCTTCCTGGGACGGCACACGCCCGAGGCGGTCGGCGACTATGTCGGCGGCCCGAACCACGTCCTGCCGACCTCGCGCGGGGCCCGGTTCTCATCGGGGCTGGGGGTGCTGGACTTCATGAAGCGCACCAGCCTCTTGAGCTGTGACGCCAACGCCCTGTCCACCCTCGGTCCCTCGGCCGTCCGGCTGGCGGAGGCGGAGGGGTTGCAGGCCCACGGTCTGTCGGTCGCGATCCGCCTGAACATGGCGCGGCCGGACGTGCGGGACACCGCGTGATGATGGGTCTGGGCGGCGACCCCGGAACGTTTCGGCCGGATGAACGGCTGGTGGACGTGCGCCTGGACGAAACGACCCTGGTGCGGCGCAAGCCGGAGGTGGAGCACGAACGGGCGGTCGCGATCTTCGACCTGATCGAGGAGAACTGCTTTCGCCTGAAGGGGGCGCGCGGGCCCTATGTGCTGCACCTGAGCCTGGAGGACGACCGGCTGGTGCTGGACGTGCGCGCCGAGAACGACGACCCGCTGCACCGGTTTATGTTTTCCACCAAACCGTTTCGACGCATCGTGAAGGACTACTTCATGGTGTGCGAAAGCTACTACGGCGCCATCCGGTCCGGCGCCTCGCCGTCGCGCATCGAGTCGATCGACATGGGGCGGCGCGGCCTGCACAACGAGGGCAGCGCGCTGCTGCGCGAGCGGCTCGACGGCAAGATCGAGATCGACCACGACACCGCGCGCCGGCTGTTCACCCTGATTTGCGTGCTCCACATCAAGGCGTAAGCCCTTGGTTACCCCCCCCGTCACGCCGTCGCTCACCCTGCCCGGCGCGGTGCTGTTCGCCTGCACCCACAACGCCCTGCGCTCGCCCATGGCGGCGGGGCTGCTGCGGCGCTACCACGGCGCGCGGGTGTGGGTCGATTCGGTGGGGGTGCGGCCACACGACACCGACGGCTTCATGATCGCGGTCATGGACGAAATCGGCGTGGACCTGACGAAGCACAAGCCGCGCAGCTTCGAGCAGTTGGACGACGAGAACTTCGACGTCATCGTCTCGCTGTCGCCGGAGGCCCAGCACAAGGCGGTCGACATGACCCGGACCATGCACTGCGAGGTGCTGTTCTGGAACACGTTCGACCCGTCCCTGGTGGAGGGCAACCGCGAGACCCGCCTGGACGCCTATCGCCAGATCCGCGACCAGCTTGAACGCCGCATCCTGGAGCAGTTCCCCGTTCCACCCATGGGGCAGGTGTAGGCCCCACGAGGGGGAGCGCGACCACCCCTCGAAACGAAACCGGCCCGCCCCAGAGTGCCCACGAAGGGACACCAGGGACAGGCCGATCGTTACGCGCCCGACGCGCGGATGCTCAGGATCGCCGCCGTTAGGCCGCCGCCGCGCCGCGGCTTCCCCTCAGCCACCGGCCGCCGAACAGACCACCGACCGCCGTCAGCAGGAACCAGGCCGCCGCCGGCAGAGGGACGACCGACGCACCGAAGCTCTGGATGGTAAAGCTGTCATCGGCATTGAGGCCAAGAAGCCCATCCCGGAACGCGGACACCGTAAATGTGTCCGCCCAGATGTTCGAGAAGTAGTTGCTGAAATAGAACGGATCGCTCTGGGAATTCACCGTCGTGCCGTTGACCGAAATGGTCCAGTCATCGTCACTGTCGACATCGCCGAAAGTGATGAAGTCCAACTGCACGACACGATCAAACGTGAAGACCATCGTCTCCTCGAAGCCCTCGGAGTCAATATCGTCATCCGGGTCGATCCACGAACTCCGAATCCCAAGGCCGTCCCCGACCTCCTCGATGATGGCCGGCGAGGCCATCCCGCTGCCGATTCCGGTCAGTTCCGCCGTGATGGTCCCGGACACCCCCCCACTGCTAAACGCCAGCGACGAGCCGTGATTGGTGTCGGTCGCCACGGATCCATACGTGAAGACGGCCGCGTGCGCTGCCCCCGACAGACACACAGAGGCCGCCACACACGCCCCCACCACTAAACTCCGGATAGCCATAGGCTCTCTCCCCTATCGTGTGTATTGCACTATGCCACGCAACGTCCACGTCCCCCCCCAACCCGGCCGGAGCCGCAGGGATGGCGCGAAGCCGTGCTCCGCTGTGGTCGTCCAACGGGCCGCATTCTAAAAAAAGGGGCATATCTGTGTCAATATTGATTAAAAACTACATAAATTATGCCGCAAAGATTGCGGACCCCGCCGGACCGGGGCGCCGCCGCGCCCGATCACCCCCGTGGCCGTGCGATGCCAGCCGGACGGACGCCGCGCCCCCCACGGCGGACGTCTGCCCTGACTCATATATCGGAATGGTTTTATTTTCGCACTTGGGCCCGGTGTATGACCGGCGCTCAGCACACCGCCGTCACCGCCGTTCCAGGCGGGCGAGGAACCACTCCAGCAGGCGGCGCCACAGGGCGTCCTTCAGCACGGCGCCCTCGATGGCGGTGTCGAGGTTGGGGTTGTCGTTGATCTCGATGATGAACACGCCCTGCTCGTTCTGCTTGAGGTCCACCCCGTACAGGCCATTGCCGATCGGACGGGTCGCCCGCACGGCGATATCGATCACCTCGGCCGGGGCATCCTCCACCGCGAAGGTCTTGAACCCGCCCTCGATCACCTTGCCGTCGGCGCGGTGGTTGATGATCTGCCAGTGGTTCTTGGCCATCAGGTACTGACTGGCGAACAGCGGCTCCCCGCCCAGCACACCGACGCGCCAGTCGAACGTGGTCGGCATAAACGTCTGGGCAAGCAGCAGATCGGTGTCCGCGAACAGGGCGCGGGCGCGCTCGGCCAGGGCGGCGCGGCTTTCGATCTTGTGCACGCCCCGGCTGAAGGAGCCGTCCGGCACCTTGAGCACCAGAGGAAAGCCCAGCCGCTCCTCGGCCCGGGCCAGATCGGCGGGCGTCGCCAGCACGAGGCTGTCCGGCATCGGCAGGCCGGCGGCTTCCAGCACCTCTTTCAGATAGACCTTGTTGGTGCAGCGGATCATCGACTGGGTGTCGTCGATGACCGGCATGCCCTCCTGCTCGGCGCGGCGGGCGAAGCGGTAGGTGTGATTGTCGATGTTGGTGGTTTCGCGGATGAACAGGGCGTCGAACTCGGCCAGCCGGGCGAAATCCCCCTTCTGGATCGGCTCCACCTCGATGCCCATGCGGGCGCCCACATGCGCCAGCCGCTCCAGCGAGGCGACCTTGGTCGGCGGCATCGCGTCGCGCGGATTGTGCAGCACGGCCAGAGACCAGCGTGCCGGCACCCGGGCCTTCGGACCGCGCCACGCCCGGGTGGTGTAGCGGCCGAGTTGCTCGAACATGAACGCGCGCTGCTCCGCGTTCAGGCGCGACGGCGCCAGCGGACGGAGTCGGTCGATGCGCCACCACGCCCCGGGCTGCACCGCGACCTCGATCACCGGGCAGCGGAACCAGTCGAACAGCAGCCGGGCGAAGCGGGCGTAGCCGGCGACCTCCGCCTGGCCGAACACCACCAGCAGCTTGAACGGCTCGGCCGGCGGCGCATCAAGCTTGCCGACGCCCTCGTTCAGGCTTTCCTCGAGATCGGGCAGCGCGGCCTTGTAGAGCGCCTTCCGGCTCAGCTCCAGCATGGTCTGGACCGTCGGCAGGGTGCGGTGGCCGCGCGCCTCGGCCAGCAAGGCGGCGTAGTAGCCGCTGCTCTGGTAGGCATAGCTGCGCGACAGGTTGATGACCCCCGGACGGCGCCCGTCGAACAGCTGAGGGCGCGCCAGATACTCCCGCACGGTCATGACCTTGTGGGGCGTGTCGCCCTGGCTCAGGTCGCGGGGTTGGTCGATCAGGATAAGCCAATCGGTCATGAAACGGGGGACTCCGGCGCCAGGGCGGCAGTGTGCTCCAGAATCAGGGCCGCCTGGAGCGGGCGGCGGCCGTAGCGGGCCATGCGGTCCAGCTCTGACCAGGGAATCGGCAGGTCGGCGGCGGCCAGCGGCGTCTCAAGGTCGTCGGGTTCCACCCAGGGGTCGTGCACCAGCGCCCGCCGGCCATCGTGCCCGAACACCAGCACCCAGTGCGGCGCCCGGTCGCCCAGCATGCGGTAGTGACTGACCAGCAGGACGGCGACCGCACCCCCGTCGAGCGCGGCCCTCAGCTCCGCCATAGTCAGGGCGCTTTCGTGGATCGGCATGGACACGGCCGCCGCCTGCTCCCCGAAATCGGCCTGGGTCAGGACCATCACATCCCTCTTGTCGGGATCCCGGACGCTGTCAAGGAAATAGGGCGGCGGCTGGTTGACGTGCACCCGGACCCGCAGCCCGCGCCGGACGGCGGCGAGCGCCAGCCCGAACGGCTCGCAGCCACCATGCCCGGCCGCCATGAAGATGGTGGTGGCCTCGCGCCACAGCCGGAACTCGGTGCGGCGGTCGAGCGGCTGGCCGGGCTTCAGCGCCGCCAGCGCCATCATCAGCGCCGCCGGCCCGCAGGTGAAGTCCGTCGTCTGGGCGTAGTACGGCGGCGCGGTGTGCGAGGCCGCGACGGCCCGCAGGGCGCGCTGCATCCGCACCGCGTCGGCGTGATCCTCGTAGTAGTCGCGCAGCCGCCCGAACGGCCGATACCCGAGCCGCCGGTACAGCGCCTGGGCCGGTCCGTTGTCGGCCCGCACCTCCAGGCGCAGCAGCACGCAATCCCGCTCCAGCGCGGCGGCCTCGGCGGCGCGGACCAAATGCGCGCCGATGCCCTGCCCCCGGGCGTCGGGCGTTACGGCGATGGAATACAGGCGGGCGAGCGCGGTGCCGTCGCGGAAGAGAATCAGGGCGTAGCCCAGGAGCCGGCCGCCCACCTCCGCCAGGGTGCAATCGGCGCGGCCGTGCTCGATGAAGCGGCGAAAGCTGCGGCGCGACAGCCGGTCGGTTTCGAACGCGGCGGCCTCCAGGCGTACCAGCGCATCCAGGTCCTCCAGCCGGGCGGGCCGGAGGACGGGCGGCGCGGCGGCGTCACGGTCGGGATCGGCGTCGGACCGCATGGCGGCATCTCCTGGGGCGGGGCGACCCCGCGTCTCGCCGCATTGTGTCGCAGCGACCGTAACCACACCATCGCCATGAAGGCGGGGCAGGGTCGGCGGCATCGTGGGTTCGCCTACCGGTTCGCCGGCAGGGGTGCCCCGTCCCCCCACCCCAAGACGACGAGAGGGTTCCATGCCGCCCGTTGCTGTTCCTGAGTCTCGCCCGAAGCCCCCCCGCCCCTGGGTGCCCCGCGCCTCGATGGCGTCCGCGCTCGTCCTGGGCGCGGCCTTGATGACCGGTGTCGCCGCCGCTCCGCCCGCCGACGCCGCCGAAATCGCGGTTCCGGCCGGGGGGCCCGGTTCGGTCGCTCTGACGGTGCACAACGGCACCGCCGTGGTGCGGGAACGGCGGCCCGCGTCCCTGCCCGCCGGAGAGAGCGTGCTGGCCTTCCCCGATGTGCCCGATGGCGCCGATGCGACCTCGGTGCGCCTGACGGTCTCGGGCGGTGACGCGGGGTCGCTGCGGGTGCTGGAGCGGGCGCTGTCCGCCGATGTGCCCAGCCAGCAGCGCCTGTTGGAGCTGTCGGTGGGTCAGGAGATCGGCCTGCTGATCCATGACCAGGGGCCGGACGCGCCGCCGCGCCGCGCCACCGCCCGGGTACTATCCGTGGCCGAGGACGTCGTTCTGGAGATGGACGGCGCGATCCGCGTCGGCCTGCCCGGCGAGTTGGTGCTGGACAGCCTGCCCGAGGGTCTGCGGGCGTCACCCACGCTGCTGGCGACCGTGGCGACCGAGGCCGGCGGAGACGAAACCCTCGACCTCACCTATCTGACCAGTGGTCTCAACTGGCAGGCTGACTACGCGCTGGATCTGGGCGACAGCCTGAGCGGCGGCGATCTGCGCGGCTGGGCCACGGTGACGAACACCAGCGGGCGGTCGTTCGACGACGCCCACCTGACACTCGCCGCCGGCACGGTCAACACCGGCGGTGGCGGCGGCGCTCGGCCGGAGATGGCCATGCGGTCCGACAGTCTGGCCATGGCCGCGATGCCGGCGACGCCCGCCCCGCAGGCCCAGGGTGGGCTGTACTTCTATCCCGTGGAGCGCCCCGTCAGTCTCGCGCACCGTCAGACCAAGCAGGTCGCCCTGGTGGACGCCCCGGGGGTGACGGTCACGCCGCGCTATGTGATCCCGGCCCCGTCGCCGGAGGTCTACGCCAACGCGCGCACCGACGAAGACGAGGTGAACGCCGCGCGCTGGCTGGTGCTGACGAACACGGAGGACGCCGGGCTCGGCCGGCCGCTGCCGGCCGGCACGGTGCGGGTGTGGCAGGCCGGTCCGGACGGCGCGCCGCGCTTCCTGGGCGCCGACCAGATCGGGCACACCGCCGTGGGCGCGGAGGCCACACTGCGCCTGGGCACCGACTTCGACATCACCGCCGAACGGCGCCGGCTGGCCTTCCGCCGCATCGGGGAGCGCGTGACGGAAAGCGAGCATGAAATCGTCGTCCACAATGGCAAGTCCGACCAGCCGGTCACGGTGACGGTGCAGGCCGACCTGCCCGGAGACCGGACCCTGCTGTCCGAATCCCACGAACGCACGCGGGAGTCCGCCAACCGGGTCGCCTGGACCCTGGAGGTGCCGGCCGAGGGCGAGACGCGCCTGACGTACGCGATTCGCACGCAGTTCTAAGCGGCGGCGCGACCGGGGGCGTTCTCTTGACGTGGCCCTCGAATTCACATCAACCGTTGGGCATAGCCCCGCACCGGGCCCCGCATGCGGTCCCCGTGGATCGGGTGTCGGGGCCCCAACGGGCGGATTTACAGGATCTCAGGGATCCCTCCGTTATCGGATTGCTTGCGCAGGCCCGACGTGTTGTGTTCCAATCGAAACGACATGTCCTGGATGGAGGGATTAGGCGTATGAAACGTATAGGCGTAGGATTCGCAGGGGCTGTGGCCCTTATACTGGCGGCGCTGCCAGCGCAGGCGGCGGTGCTGTCGTTTGAAGGACTGGGGACGACGTTCGTGCCGGACGGCTATGGGGGGTTCGCCTGGGACACCTTCTATGCCGAGAGTCCGTCGGATTATATCTTTGATGACCCGGCGGAGGTTCCGCCGCCGAACGCGCTCTACAACCTGCTGCCGTACCCCTATATCGGCTCCGTCGCCATCAACCGGGGCGGCGGCGCCGCGTCTCTGACGCGGGATACGGCCTTCACCTTCGTCGGAACGGACCTGATGGCCGCCCACAACGACGGGCTGGAGGTCACCGTGACGGGGCTGCGGGACGGTCTCCAGAAATACACCGACACCCTGACGTTGGACACGTCGGGGCCGACCGCGTTCGATGCGAACTGGACCGACATCGATACCCTGATCTTTGCGGCCGCCGGCGGTGTGCCGAACAGCCGGTACACCGACATTTCCAGCACGTTGTTCGGCCTCGACCAGCTTGAGTACACGTCGAGCAGCGTGGCGCACGCGCCCCTGCCCGCCGCGGCATGGTTCCTGGTGACGGCGCTGGGGGGACTGGCCGGGGCCGGAGCCCTGCGACGGCGGTCGTCCGCACAGGTCGTCGCGCGGGATGGATCGGGGCAATGACCGTCCGCCGGTGGTCTCGGTTGTGTTGACTTGACCGGCGGCGCGGGTATGGTCGGGCGGCCCTCTCCGTGAGGGTTTGTCCCGACCGCTCACCCGCACGGATGTCCATCCCATGACCCTGACCGACCTGGAACGTACGATTGAGGACGCCTGGGAGGCCCGCGATACCGTCGACCCCACCACGACGGGCCCCATTCGCGGCGCGGTCGAAACCGCGCTGGACGGCCTCGACGCCGGGCTGTACCGGGTAGCCGAGAAGATCGGCGGCGCCTGGCAGGTCAACCAGTGGCTCAAGAAGGCCGTGCTGCTGGGCTTCCGCCTGAACGACATGGCGCCGATCCCCGGTGGCGTCGGCGGCGCCACCTGGTGGGACAAGGTCCCGTCCAAGTTCGAGGGCTGGGACGCGGCCCGCTTCAAGGCCGCCGGATTCCGCGCCGTGCCGCCCTGCGCCGTGCGCCACTCGGCCTATATCGCACCGGGCGTGGTGCTGATGCCGTCCTATGTGAACCTCGGCGCCTACGTCGATTCCGGCACCATGGTGGACACCTGGGCCACCGTGGGGTCCTGCGCCCAGATCGGCAAGAACGTGCACCTGTCCGGGGGCGTGGGCATCGGCGGCGTGTTGGAGCCGTTGCAGGCCAATCCGGTCATCATCGAGGACAACGTGTTCATCGGCGCGCGCTCCGAAGTGGTCGAGGGCGTGATCGTCGAGGAAGGCGCCGTGCTGTCCATGGGCGTGTTCATCGGCGCGTCCACCAAGATCGTGGACCGCACCACGGGCGAGGTGTTCGTGGGGCGCGTGCCGGCCTACTCCGTGGTGGTCTCGGGCAGCCTGCCCGGCAAGCCGCTGCCCGACGGCACGCCCGGCCCCAATCTGGCCTGCGCCGTCATCGTCAAGCGCGTGGACGAAAAGACGCGCGCCAAGGTCTCGATCAACGATCTGCTGCGTGACTAATCCCGTTCCCCCCGCACCGGCCCCGCACGGGGACCGGCGTCCCGCGCCCGTCCTGGAGTGGACGGCGGCGGCGCTCGTCGACCCGCTGCCTCTGGCCCGCGCGCTGATCCAGCGCCAGAGCGTCACGCCCACCGACGACGGCGCGCTGGACGTGCTTCAGGCGGCGCTGACCGCGCTGGGCTTCCGCTGCCGCCGCATGCCCTTTTCGCGCCCGGACACGCCGGACGTGGACAATCTGTATGCCCGCCGCGGGAAGAACGGGCCGAACCTATGCTTCGCCGGGCACACCGACGTGGTGCCGGTCGGCCACGGCTGGACCCGCGACCCGTTCGCCGCCGAGGTCATCGACGGCGTGCTGTACGGCCGGGGCGCCGCCGACATGAAGGGGGCCGTGGCCTGCTTCGTGGCGGCCTGCGCGCGCTATCTGCGCGACAGCGGCGCCGATGCGCCGGCGGGCGCGCTCAGCCTGATGATCACGGGCGACGAGGAAGGCCCGGCCCTGAACGGCACCAAACGCATGGTGGAAACGCTGGCGAGCGAGGGAGAACGGGTCGATCACTGCCTGGTGGGGGAGCCGTCGTGCCCCGATCACCTGGGCGAGATGATCAAGGTGGGCCGGCGCGGCAGCCTCAACGTCACCCTCACGGTGCACGGGCGGCAGGGGCATTCGGCCTATCCCCAGCGCGCCGACAATCCCATTCCGCGCCTCATGGACATGCTGGCCGCGATCACGGCCGAACCGCTCGACACCGGCTCGGAGCACTTCCAGCCCTCGACGCTGGCCCTGACCAGCGTTGACGTCGGCAACCCGGCCACCAACGTTATTCCGGGACGGGCGACGGCACGGTTCAACATCCGGTTCAACGACCAGCATACGGGCCTGTCCCTGATCCGGCATATGAAGGCGGTGTTCGAAGGCGTCCAGGCGGAGCGGCCGGGATCGTTCGACATGGACGTGACCGTGTCGGGGGAAAGCTTCCTGACGCCGCCGGGCCCCCTGTCGGACCTGCTGGTGGCCGCCGTGGAGGCCGAGACCGGCCGGCGGCCCGAGCTTTCCACCTCCGGCGGTACGTCGGACGCCCGTTTCATCAAGGACATCGCGGCCGTCGCGGAGTTCGGGCTGGTCGGGCGCACCATCCACCAGGCCGACGAACAGGTGCCCGTCGCCGACCTGGAGGCGCTGACCGAGATCTATCGCCGCGTCATCGCCGGGTATTTCCAGGGCTAAGGATCCTCCGCCATGCCGCCCCTGAGTGCGTCCGACATCGCCGCGGCGCTGTATGGTCTGACCCGGCTCGCGCGGCTGGAGCCGGCCGGACTCGACTTTTTCGAGGCGACCCCGGCCGGGCTGTTGAAGTCGTACTGGGGCGCGATCGCGCTGCTGCCGCTGTATCTGGTAACCCTCGTGGTCGTGCTGGCCACGGCGGACGCCTCGGTGTCGGTCGATCCGCTGCGGTATATCACGGTCAAGACCATCACCTACGTCATCGATTGGGTGGCGTTCCCGCTGGCCATCCTGTCGCTCGCACCCATGATCGGCCTCGACGACCGGGTGTTCCGGTTCCTGGTGCCGCTGAACTGGCTTCAGGTGCCAATCAACCTTGGCCTGCTGGTGCTCATTCTGCTGTTCAGCGTGATGGCCATCCCGGCGGCGGTGGCCACACTGATCAACCTTGTGATCGTCGTGGCCCTGCTGGCCATGACCGTCGCACTGGCGCGCTACGCCTTGGACGTGCCGTGGTGGGCGGCAGCCGGGATGGGACTGCTCAACATCACGCTGGGCCTGTTCCTGCTCAGCGTGGCCTCGGCGATGATTCTTCGCCCCTGACCGCTGCGCGGCCCGTGTCCCGCGACCGGGACCGCCCGCAATCCGGTGGGAAGCCCCACCCGTCGCGAGGACGGGGGTGGAAACGGCCCTGGACAGAACCCGGATCCCCGGTTTTTGATAGGGCCGCGCGGGGGCGGTCACAGAGCCGCCGCGCGGTCATCCATCCTCCGGCTCGCTGAGGGACTCCATGGACATCCGGACCCTGAGCGTGGTCAACGCCGACTCCGACGCCGCCCGCGCCGCCGGCGACCTTCTGCGCACCCGCTACGGCCATGTGCCACCCGACCAGGCCGACGTCATCGTCGCGCTGGGCGGCGACGGCTTCATGCTGGAAACCCTGCACGAGGCGATCACCCTGGGCACGCCGATCTTCGGCATGAACCAGGGCTCCATCGGCTTTCTGATGAACCAGTTCCGCATCAACGGGCTGATGGAGCGGCTGCGGGCCGCCCAGCCGGTGGAGATCCATCCGCTCAGCATGATCACCCGCACCCACGACAGCCGCACGGTCGAGGCGCTGGCCATCAACGAGGTCTCGATGCTGCGCGAGACCCGACAAGCGGCCAAGCTGCGCATCAGCGTGGACGGCCGCGTGCGCCTGCCGGAAATGATCTGCGACGGGGTGCTGGTGTGTACGGCGGCGGGCTCGACCGCCTACAACGCCTCGGCCCACGGGCCGATCCTGCCCATGGGCGCGAACGTCATGGCGGTCACGCCGATCAGCGCCTTCCGCCCCCGGCGCTGGCGTGGCGCCGTTCTGCCCTGCACCGCCACCGTGCGCATCGACGTGCTGGAAAACGCCAAGCGACCGGTCAGCGCGGTGGCCGACTACACCGAGGTCCGGGATGTGGACTGGGTGGAGGTGCGGGAAAACCGCGATGTGACGCTGCACATGCTGTTCGATCCCGAGCACAATCTGGAAGAGCGCATCCTGAACGAGCAGTTCACGCCCTAGCACATCCCCAGCGATCTGGAACAGATCGCGACGACGATGTGCGTCAAAAACAACACTCTCCGGCCCAGCCCCGCCATCGTCAGGCCGTCTCAGACCGCGCCACCCACGCCAGCGCCTCGGCCACGGTGGCGGCGGTCGCGGTGTCCGGCCGCGTCGGGCGGTCGCGCATCACCACCCGCACCCCCAGCGACCGGGCGGCCGCAAGCTTGGCATCGGTGACGCCGCCGCTGTTCTTGCACACGATGGTGTCGATGCGCCGGTCGCGCAGCAGGGCGGCCTCGTCCTCCTGGGTGAAGGGGCCACGCGCCAGCAGCACCTCGGCCTGGGCGAAGGGCGGCATGGGGTCGGGCGCCTGCACGGAGCGGATCAGCATCCACACGGCCTCCAGCCCGGCGAAGGGCGCCACCTCCTGGCGGCCGATGGCCAGCAGAACGCGGCGCGCGCCCAGGGTGCGCAGGGCGGTCACGGCGGCCTCCCAATCCGGAACCAGCGTCCAGGCATCCCCGTCGCCCGGCACCCAGCGCGGCCGCTCCAGCCGCAACAGCGGCACACCCGTGGCGGCGCAGGCGGTGGCCGCGTTCCACCCCATGCGGCTGGCGAAAGGATGGGTGGCGTCGATGACCGCCGCGATCCCCTCCGCCGTCAGATAGCGCGCCAGCCCCTCCGGCCCGCCGAACCCGCCGACCCGCAGGGTCCCGGCCGGCGGGCGCGGGGTCGCGGTGCGCCCCGCCAGCGAGGACACCGGGTCCCAGCGGTCCGCCGCCACCAGCGCCTCGGCCAGCGCGTAGCCTTCGGTGGTGCCGCCCAGAACCAGGATTCGACGACGATCAGCAGAGGGGCGATCAAACGGGAGGCGTGGTGCGGTCATGACGGCGGTCCGAGCTTTGGTGTTCGATCGTGGTGCGCAACAGGGCGAGCGCGCGGAACGGGGCGTGCATCATCTTCCCGAAGGGCAGGGTGACGAAAAAGGCCAGCACCGTCCCCAGGTGCAGGGCCAGCAGCAGGCCCATGGCGGCGGTCTCGCGCAGGACCAGCAGCGCCAGCCCGGTCGCCGCGGTCGCGCCCAGCACGGCGAGCAGGGTCCACTCCGCGGGCCGGCTTTCCAGCGCATCAGGGGCGGGATCGGACCGGTGCTTGATCCAGGCCATCCCGGCGATGCCCACCAGCAGCGCCACGCCGCCGACGGTGCCCAACAGCACCGGGGCGCTGATCCACGGATAGGGCGCGCGCATCCCGACCAGGTGATGGGCCACCGCCGCCGCCAGGGTCGCGGCCAGGGTCAGCAGGAAGCCCCAGAGCACCAGGTGATGCGCGTGCCGGCGCCCGCTGGAAACGCGGTCGTCGCGGTCGTTGCAGCCCGGGCCGCCGCCCCGCAGGTTCCGCAGCGCGAGAATGGCGCGCAGGGTGTCCGGCAGGGCGCGCCAGACGGCGCGGGGTGATCCGCCACCGATCATGCGCCAGAACCGCGCCATCGCCACCGCCACCAGTCCGACCGGCGCCAGCACGGCCAGGGCGGCGCCCCAAACCATCGGGCCGCGCGGGATCACGGCATGGAACGCGCCGGGACCGCTGTGCGCGGCGAACAGCACCTCGGCGGGCACCAGCAGCAACGCCAGCACCGGCACGAGCAGCGTGGCGACCAGGGCCAGGAGCGCCGGGCCGCCCGGCGGCCCAAACCCGACGCAGCGGCGCCACGACCGCGTCCGCACGCGGGTGAGCACCGCCGGCAGCGCGACGGCCAGGGTGTGCGGCGGGCGGTATTGGCAAGCGTACCAGCAGGTCCGGCAGTGGTGGCACAGATTGGCGAGGTACATCAGGTCGCCGTCGGTCAGCGCCGGCCGTTCATCGGCGGCGCGGAACACATCGCAATAGCCGTTGCAGAACTTGCAGACGACACACACGGTCATCTGCCGTCGCGCTTCTTCGAAAAGGGGATCGTCAGGCGAAGGCATGGCGCGCCGCCGCCTCCCCCGCGCGCCGGCCGAACACCGCGCTGATCGTCAACGCCGTGCCCGACAGGTAGCGCCCGCCCAGCACCCCCGGGGCCATGATCATGCCGGCGGCGAACAGCCCGGGCATCGTCTCGCCCGCCCCGTCGCGCACGCGGCCCTCCGCATCCACCCGCACCCCCAGGCCGGTGAAGGTAATCCCGGGCCGGATGGGGATCACATGCCAGGGCGGGCCGCCCGCCGGTCCGGCGCGGTCCAGCGTAGCGGCCAACGCGCCCGGATCGAGCGCCAAGGCGCGGGCGAGGGTGTCGGTATCCGGCATGGTCTCGGGGGGATACACCCGGCGGCCAAGGCGCGCCACCCCCGCCGCGTCGAGAATCACATGGGCAAGGGCGCCGGGGCAGCCGGCCACGAGCCGCCCCCAGGCCGAATAGCGCGCCGAGCCGGTTTCGTGCGCGCCGTCGTCCACCGGCCGCCCGTCCCGATCCAGCACAAGGCCCCAGGGCATGCCGTCGGCCCGGGTGACGATGCCGCCGTCGTCGGCCGGACTGCGCGCGTCCACCGCGACGATATGGGCGTGCGCGGCCTCACCGACGGGGGCGGCGCCCGCCTCCAGCAGCGCGCGCAGCAGGGCACCGTCCGCGTGCGGCGTCCCCCGGTTGACGAAACCGACGGCGTCGGGACCGAAGGCCTCCGCCAGCCAGCGCCGGTTGGCCTGGAAGCCGCCGGTCGCCACCACAACGGCGTGGGCCGCGACCGTAGAGCGCGCCTCGCCCCGGCGCAGCGTCACGCGGCCCTCCGGCGTCACGGCCTCCACGCGGGTGTCGTGCCGCACGCGCACCCCGAGCGCCATCGCCGTGCGGTACAGGGCGTTCACCATCGCCGTGCCACCGCCGAGCAGGAACACGGTCCGGCGCGAATAGGGGATCATGCCGTCGGCGCGCGGCTGAAACGCGACACCCTGCCCCGCCAGCCAGCGCGGCAGGTCCACCGAATCGGCGGCCAGGGTCTCCACCAGGGCCGGGTCGGCGGCCGGATCGGCCCGGCGCAGGTCGGCGGCGAAGGCCGCAACGGAGTAGGCATCCGGGACCAGCGCGGAGGGCCCGTCGTGCGCCACCCGCATGTTGCGGGCGTGGCGCGTGTTGCCGCCGCGCAGGATGGGCGGGGCCGCGTCCACCAACCACACGCGCGCGCCTTTCCGCCGCGCGGCGAGCGCCGCGCACAGCGCCGCCAACCCTCCGCCGGCCACCAGGACGTCGGGGCCCGGTGCAACGGGGGCCGGCTCATGGGATCGGCCTGGGGACTGCGGGGGCGGGGGCGGGGGGCAAGCCATGCCGTCGGTTGTGCGTCACCGCTCCGTCGGCGTCACGGAAAAAGTCGCGGGAGCGGCCCCCGCCCGCCCTCTTGCCCAGCCTCTTGCCCACCCTCTTGCCCACCCTCTTGCCACGCGGCGTTCAAGACGGTAGACCCAGAGCCACATCCAGAGTTGGGGCAATGCCCAACGCCAACCTGCCGATCCGGGCAAGGTGGCGCTTCCGCAGGGAAGGATGTGGCCGTTCCGGCAACCAAACGGATCTTCGCCACCGCAGCCGCCCCCCTGGATCGAAGCTCACCCGCTCGAACAAGGGGCCGAAGCGTTCATGCCGATCACGATTCCCGACGATCTGCCCGCCCGCCGTGTTCTCGAGGCGGAAGGCGTGGTGGTGATGCGCGAGACCGACGCGGTCCGCCAGGATATCCGGCCCATGCGGGTGGGCCTGCTCAACCTGATGCCGAACAAGATCAGCACCGAAACCCAGCTCGCGCGGCTGGTCGGCTCGACGCCGTTGCAGGTGGAACTGACCCTGGTGCGCATCAGCAGCCACGTCGCCCGGCACACCGCCGCCGACCACATGGCCTCGTTCTACCGGCCGTGGGACGCCGTGCGGACGGAACGGTTCGACGGCTTCCTCATCACCGGCGCCCCAGTGGAGCGCATGCCGTTCGAGGACGTGTGGTATTGGGACGAACTGCGGCGGATCCTCGACTGGACCCAAACCCATGTGCACCGCACCCTGACCATCTGTTGGGCGGCGCAGGCGGCGGTCTATCATTTCCACGGCATGCCGAAGCACGAGCTGACCGAAAAGGCGTTCGGCCTGTTCCGCCACCGCAACCGCGCGCCGGCCTCGCCGTTCATGCGCGGGTTCTCCGATGACCTGGCCGTGCCGGTGTCGCGCTGGTCGGAGGTGCGGCGCGCGGATATTCCCCCGAACGCGGGCCTGACCGTGCTGGCCGACAGCGCGGAGACCGGTCTGTGCCTGCTCGATGATCCGGCGCACCGGGCCCTGCATATGTTCAACCACCTGGAGTACGACACCACGACGCTGGCCGACGAATACCGGCGGGACGCCGCGACCGGGGAGGCCGCCCTGCCGCGCCATTACTTCCCGGGCGACGACCCGACCCAGCCGCCGGTGAACAACTGGCGCGCCCACGCGCATCTTCTGTTCGGCAACTGGATCAACGCGATGTACCAAACCACGCCGTTCGATGTCGCGGAGATTGGCCGGTCGGAGACGCCGCCGGCGGCGTGACGGGGCACGTGACGGGTCACCTGCGGACCCGCATGTATTCTGGATGGTTTTTTCACCGTACAGCTCTTTTGACGTGTTATTGTCCTTATGTGAACTATCCCCTTTGAAAACCCATTGCCGCGCCGGCGGACAGCGCGGCATGGGGTGGAATCGAGGCATCTGCTTGAATATAAAAGGGAAATCGCGCTGAGCCCGCCCCTTTTTGACCTGTGGGATTTTGTTGCGACTGCCTCGCAATTCCAATACGGTAAGGCGACGTCGTGAGGGACGTGGTGGCTCTGATGCTGGCTCGTCCCCCTCCCCACGCCCCAAAGCTATTCTGGACCGCCATGCTGACCGCCGCTCTTGTCCGCCCGTCCCTGCCGGGTTCGCCGACACCCGACCAGCGCGCCGCCGCCGAAGCCCGGTTGGAGGCCCTGCGATGGCCCGGCCACGGCCCCGTGTGCCCGCACTGCAACTCCCGCCATGCCTATCGCATGGTCTGTCCGCGCTCCGGCGGAGTCCGGTTCAAATGCGCGCGCTGCCGCAAGCCCTATTCGGCCCGGCGCGGCACGGTTCTGGAACGCTCCAATGTCGAGGTTCGTCCGTGGCTGTGCGCCATGCTGCTGTTCCTGGAAGACTCCGGCCGGGGGTTGCCCGCCCGCATCCAGCGCACCTGCGGCGTTAGCTACAAGACGGCGTGGTCGATGGCGCGTCGATTGAACGAGGCGCCCGACGACCCGGTGCTCAACGCCCTGCGGCGCGAGACCGCCACACCGACGGCGGTCCACGGCGACGCGCATGGGACCTGCCGATCCTGCGCCGGCGCCGCGCGCTAAGGACGGCACCATCCCTTCGGACCAGACCGCCCCCGCACCAGACCGCCCCCGCACCAGACCGCGATGAGCCCAGCTCATCGCGGTTTTTTCGTGCCAGGAGGCGCAACAGCCGGCCGGGCTTGCCAAACGGCTGTGCGTTGCCCGCACCGCAGGCTGGGTTTCCTTCACCCCCGGCCTGCCCCCGCGATCCCTCTCGAGACGGCACGTGCACACACCAACGGGCCGCGCGACTGGCGCGGCCCGGTCTGCATGCCGTGCGGGGGAGACGGGACGTCCCGTTACCGGATGGCGGCGGTGACCAGGCTGGACACGCCACGCTCGACGCTGGTCTTGAGCACCGCGCCGAACACCGCCTTGCCGAAGGCACCGCCCAGCAGCGTCAGCGCTTGCGACGCGACGGCCCCAGAGGCGACCGAGGCCAACGGCGCGGCGGACGGGCGGGTGGGGGCCGGGGACGCGGGTGCGGTCGTGCCGGCCGGCATCAGGCCCTGCGCCGTGGCCGCGTCGAGAATGTCTTCGGCCCGGGTCGCGGCCGGATCGAACAGCACGATCAGGCTGGCGGCGCGGGGCTTGTGGGTCACGTCCTCCACGCCGGGCAGGCGGCGAAGGGCGTGACAGGCGGCGCGGGTGGCGCGGGTATCGGCCGACAGCGGGCGGGACTTCAGGCGCAAGCGGCCGGGTACGGCGTGGACGTAAGGCATGGCGCGGTCATCCTGGCGATCGGGAGAAGATACGCGGATGATACTGAATCGCAACTCTATGCGCCACCACGACGGTGCGGAGAATCGAACCTTTAATGACCCATTTATTCGGGATCCGTATCCGAGGTCCGCTCGGCCTCCGGTGCGGGAAGGGCGACGGGCGCGGCGACGCGCGCGTCGGCCCGGCCGCCCAGATGCGCGGACAGCAAGACGCCGATGGTGGTGCCGTTGTGCAGCAGCGCGGTCCAGGCCGGGGGCAGGCGGCCCAGCGCCGCCCCCACCAGCACGACGGTGTTGATGACGGCGGAGGCGCGGAAATTGCGGTCGATCCTGGACAGCGTGCGCGTCGCCAGGCGACGGGTGCGGGCCACCCCGGCCAGATCGTCCTCCGTCAGCACCACGTCGGCGGTGGCGCGGGCGATGTCCGCCCCCCGCGGCATGGCGATCCCCACATCGGCCGCCATCAGCGCGGGCGCGTCGTTGACGCCGTCGCCGACGAAGGCGACCCGGCGCCCCTCGGCCTGCAACTCGGCGACGATGCGGGCCTTGTCCTCCGGCGCGATGCCGTCGTGAACGGTGTCGAGTCCCAGGCGCGCGCCAAGATCGCGGCCCGACCGGCCCGGGTCCCCGGTGATGAGCACCAGCCGCTCGACCCCGGCGTCGCGCAGGGCCGTCACGATCTCCGGCGCATCCGCGCGCATGCGGTCACGCAGGGCGATGACGCCGTGCGGTTGCCCGCCGGTGCCGATGTAGAGCAGCGAGGAGCCGTCCGCCGTCAGGTCGGCCAACACGTCCTCGTAGGGCGCGAAGTCGACGGCCTCGTGCTCCTCCAGGAAGTGGCGGCTGCCGATGCGGACCGGGCGCCCGTTGACCAGGGTGGACAGGCCATGGCCGATGACGAAATCCACGGCCTCGTGGTCGATGTGGGCCAACTGCCGGGACTCGGCGAGCCCGACCACGGCCCCGGCCACAGGGTGGGTCGAGTGCTCCGCGACCGAGGCCACCAGCGCCAGCAGCGCGTCCTCGCTCAGGCACAGCGGCCCCAGACAGGTGATGGAGGCGACATCGAGCGCGTTGTGGGTCAGGGTGCCGGTCTTGTCGAACACCACCGTATCGGCCTGGGCCAAGCCCTCCAGCGCGGCGCCGCCCTTGATGAGCACGCCAGCGTGGGCCGCGTTGCCCATCGCCGCCTTGATGGCGACCGAGGTGCCCAGCTTCACCGCGCAGGAGAAGTCCACGAGGAACAGCGATTCCAGGCGGCGCGGATCGCGGGTCAGCGCCAGCACGGCCAGACCGGCGACCAGCGTGATCGCCACCCGCCGGTCGGCCAGTTCAGCGGCCTTGGACAGCATGCCCCGGTCGTCCTCCAGCGCCTCGCGCAGGAAGGTGGCGATGCGGGCCATGGTGGTCGCCGCACCGATGCGCTCGGCGAGGATGGTGAGGCGCCCCTCCTCCACCACCGATCCGGAGATGACGGCGGACCCGGGCTCCTTGGGCTGCGGCAGGCTTTCGCCGGTCACGGCGGCCTGATTGACGGTCGCGAGGCCGTCGGCGACCGTGCCGTCGACGGGAATGGTCTCGCCGGCCGACACCACCACGCGGGCGCCGACATCGACGGACTCGGCCGGGACCCGTCGGCGGGATCCATCGGCGTCCTCCACCCAAACCTCGGCGAGGTCGGGCCGCATCAGATGGGCCAGAAGATCGTCCGACGCCCGGCGGGTGGTACCCTCGACGTAGGACGCCAGCGACAGCAGCGTCTGGGTGATGTTGGTCGCCAGATAGTCGCCGCGCAGCGCGGTCAACCCCACGGCGGTGGCGTCCAGCACCTCCACCGTGATGCCGCGCTCCAGCAGCTTCCCCGCGCCGGCCTTCAGCGTGCCGGCGATGTGCGCCCAGGTCAGGGCGGCCTTCAGCGGCCGGGGCAGCAGAGGCAGCGTCAGAAGAAGCCCGACCCCCGCGACCAGCGGCAGGGCGTCGCCCGGCTCCGGCCCACTCCGCGCCGGGCGCGCCCGCCGGGGCGGACGGTTTTCGGCGAGCCCGCGCAGGGCCTCGGCCACGCGCTCACGCACGCCCTCCGTCCGGGCGTGTTCCACGACCACGGAGCGGGCCTTGACGTTGAGTCGGGCGCGCGACACGCCCGGCACCGCCTCGATGTAACCGCGCACGTAATGCGGATCGAGCGACCGGTCAGCGAGCAGGGGCACGCGAAAGCGCGCCCGCCCGGGGCAGGCGTGGATGAGATCAACCATACAGGGCTCGGCGAAGGGAGGCTTGGCGACCGGCGGATCGGGCGGCGGGCCGAAACCCGCCGCCGGTCCCGTCAGCGGGCGGACGAGTCGGAGGCGGCCGCGTCGGCATCGGCCGCCGCGTCGCCGCTGGTGCCATTGCGGCCGGCGTGCATCTCCGCCTCGACGTCGGCGAAGCGCTCCTTCAGTTCCTCGACACCGCCCTGGAGCAAGCTCCAGAGGCCCGCGACCGACTGCATGGCCTTTTTCTGGACATCGTCGTTGGACAGCACCATCGCGCCCAGGGCGCCGACGATCAGACCCTTCAGATAGGCCTCGTTGCGGTAATCAAACCAGCCGCTGGTCCAATTGAACGAGGCCGGACCGAAGCCGCCAAAGGCCCCGGTGCCCTGTGGGGGCGCGCCGGCTCCGGTGCCGGCACCCTGGGAACCGCCCGCCCAGCCGGGATGAGCGGCCATTCCGGGGGCCATGCCCGGCGCCATACCGGGCGCGCCGTAGGGCGCCCCATACGGGCCATAGGGGCCGTAGGCGCCCTGCGGACTTTGCGGTGCCGGAGGTGCCATCCCGGGGTGACCGCCCGGCTGGCCGTAGCCGTAGGCCGGGGCGCCGTAGGGCATGCCGTAGGGCGCGGCCCCCGGCGCTCCCGCCATCGGCGGCGCGCCATAAAACGGCATGCCATACGGGCCGAGGTGCCAGGGATCGTGATAGGGCGGCGCGCCAGTCGGACCGCCCGGCTGGCCCCCGGGATGACCGGCGGGACCGTTGGACGCGGCGCCGCCATCGGCGGCGGGGTTCGTTCCGGGGTATCCACCAGCGGGCGACGCGGGGGCGTGATCGTGGCTCATGCGGATTCTCCTTCGTCCGTGGTCGTCGCGGCGGGGGTCGCGTCACGGGACGCCGCCGCCGGACGCTTGGCTTTGTTCATGACGTGCAGCGCCGCCGCGCCCGTGGCCACCATCACGACGGCCGACACCAGCGGCCCGCCGCGCAGCGCGGACGCCGCCAGCGCGCCCAGGCCGGTGGCCACACCGGTCTTGCCGGCGGTCACGGCCGCGTCGCGCACCGCCGCCTCGCGGGACACCTCGCCCGAACGGACGCGCGGCCAAGCCTCGGCCGCGGCGCCGGCGGCCCCCACAATCGCGCCCGTCAGGCCGGCCTTCAACAGGACATCCGTGGCCAGACCGACGTTGGGCGACGGCCAGCCGGCCGTGCCGCTCGTCATGGGAACGTGATTCTGGCTCATGAGAGGGTCTCCGTTTCGTAAGAGGAATCGGTCGGGTGTTCGGCAACCTGGTCCGGGAACGCCGCGGCCAGTCGCGCACGCGCCGTCGCGTCCGAGCCGTCCAGGCACTCCTGCCAGAACGCGGGCGGGAACCGGGCCGGGTCGTGGGTAATGACGACGGACCGCGCCGCCGGATTGAGCCGAATCGTCCCCGGCGCGAACAGCGGCGCCAGGGCGTCGAGCGACGCCCCCCCCTTGGGCAGCACGGCCAGGGCCCCCGCGCCGACGCGCAGCCGCACACGGCCTGGAACGTGGTGCACAAGCGTCAGATGGGGGCGCAGGCGCAGGAACAGATCCACAAGGCCGGAGGACGGGTCGGAGAAGGCGGGCACAGGATATCTCATGATCGGAGGGACGGGCACGACGGCGAAGTCCCGAAAGGCTATGCGACTCCTTTCGGGGAACAAAGGCGTTCCCAGGGACCTTTCGGACGCCTAAAGACCCATTTCTCCAAGGGGTTTCTAAGCATCCCACCGAGAGCGTGCAGGGAATGGGTCGAATGGGGCAGCCCTTCTGTCTCACAAAAGTGCTATTGCGAACTATTCGCATTTTGGATAGGGTCCAAAACCAGGGACACGGTGTTGGTCATGGTCGCCGTGTCCGTTCGTGAAGCCTAGACCTCTTTCAACGGCGGCCGGGTCACGGGACCCTTCACCCGGCCGCCGTTCTTTTTTTGGTCGCCTTCACGGTTTCATCGGGTCGGTTCGCGCGCGCACAACGCCCGGCCGGCGCTCGATCCAAGAGGCCGGACGGGAGGATGGACGGGACGGGCGCGTTCCGCCCCGGTCGCGCATGCCTGGCCCCCGGCGTCCTTGTCTTTTAGCGGAGTGTCCGCCCTGATGACCGACCCTCAACCGCCCGGCTCCCGACCGCCCGGCTCCCGCCCCGGGCTCGTGACCGTGCATCCATCGTCCGCCCAAGCAAAGCCCGCCGGTGCCGGAGCCGGGACGGCGAAAACCGCCGATCCCAAGGCCGACCCGAAAGCCCAGGCCCGCGCCCGGCTGAAGGAAAAAACGAACGCCAAGAACGCCATGGTGGCCTCGCTGGGCGCGCTGGTGTTCACCGGGTACCTGTGCGCCCAGGGCTCGCGCCGGGACAACACCACGGCCCGGGTGGCCCATATGGCAGCCGGAGTGGCCCTGCTGGGGGCGTCGTACTGGCACACGACCCTGTATGGCCCGCGCAACGGCGGGACCACCGGGCGCTGAGGTGGCGGCGAGGGCGCGGCCGGGGCCCCCGACACAGGGTTGGCGATCCGCTTGACCGTTGCGACCGTTCCCGAACTATTTTTATACTGCCCTCGCACCACGAGCGGAGAGGGCGGCGTTCATGAGCAGACAGCGCCTGACGTTCGACGGAACGGCCGTGGCCCTTCTGGTTCGCGGCAAGCTTGGCCCGGCGCATTCTCCCGGTCTCATGGACCAGCATGCGGATGTGGCGTTGCCGGATGGCAGCCCCATGGGCTTCTTCGGCGAGGGGTCGGGCGAGCCGTCCGGAAGCCGGGGCGCCGCGTCCAGCGATTCGAGCGCGTCCTCGAATTCGTCCGGTCCGGCTTTCAGCCCCTTCCGCAGTACCGGCATGGGCCTGGATGGGCAGGTGTATGATTACGTCGAACTCAAAGCGCGGCGAAAAAACTATGTTGATATTCAAACGGCCATCGAAAGCGGAACCGTCACAACCGTTCTTCTGGTGACGGTCAATGCCGCACAAGCGAAGAAATTCCGATCGTACTGGCTGACGATGGACAAAACGCCGCCGACCTTCAATATCGTCGGCGGCAATTGCTCAACGCGCGCCTCGGATTCCTTTATTTACAGCGGCATCCTGTCCGGCGGAATCCCAGGGCTGGACACGCCCGACAACCTTTATAATCAACTCGTCGCGTCCTCGAACACGACGACCTCTCACACGGGGTTCGTCGGCTTCCGGAAGGCCCCCAGCGGCACCGGCTTTATCCTTGAGTACGAGCCGTACACCCAGACGCCCAACGTCAATACGCCGAACCGTTCGTCGAAATCGTCGTCAGGCTGACGCCATGGCCCATCGCTCGCAAACGCGGAGGGGTCCGCCCCCAAGACGCTCTCTGTTGGCGGCATGCGCCGTGTTTTTGATCCTCGTCGGAGCGCCCGCCATGTCCCTGTCCTCCTCGAAAACGCTGTCCCTGACCTGGGAATGGGCCGCCGACCGGGCGCCGACCGGGCGCCTTCTGATGGAGGTCACCCGTATCCGAAAGGAAGGCGGCGGCCTGTTCGGCCTGAGAAAGACACCGTCCTTGATCGACACTATGCCCGAGGGGCACGTCGTGACCGGCGTCGTTCTTCAGGGGGATGCGGATGTCGGGCGCCCGGTGTCCCTGCGCATGCCGGGCTTTGAGATTCCGGACATCGCGGCCGGCGACCGCGTCGGCCTCGGCCTGATCGGCGACGAGACCTGCATCTGTATGGTCCCGGTGCCGGCGGACCTTGCGGAGGAGCAGATCGAGGGCTGGCTGGGCTCGTTCGCCTGCGAGTCCTGACCGTCCGGATGCCTTCGGGCCGCCTTACGCCCGCGCCGGCCACGCATCCAGCGCGCGCACCAGGGCGGAATGGTCGAGGGCACCGTCTCCGGCCTCGATGAGGCCGTCGTACAGGGTCTTGTTAAGCGCGGTCGCGGGCAGCTCCAGGCCGGTCTGGTGGGCCAACTCCAGCGCCTGCGCCATGTCCTTGCGCTGCACCGTCATGCGGGCGCCCGGCGTGAAATCGCCATCGATCATGCGCTGGCCGTGCAGTTCCAGAATCCGGGAGCCGGCGAAGCCCCCCATCAGCGCCTCGCGCACCCGCGCCGGATCGACACCGGCCCGGCGGGCCAGCGCGAACGCCTCGGCCACGGCGCCGATGGTCAGCCCGACGATGACCTGATTGGCGGCCTTGGTCACCTGCCCGGCGCCGACGTCGCCGCAATGCGTCACCCGGCCGCCCAAAACCTCCAGCACCGGCCGGGCGCGGGCCACGTCGTCGTCGGCCCCGCCCACCATGACGGTCAGCGTGGCCTGTTCGGCGCCCACCTGACCGCCGGAGACCGGTGCATCGACCCAGGCGCCCCCGGCCGCCTCCACCGTGGCCGCCAAGGCGCGGGTCGCGGCGACGGCCGTTGTCCCCATGTCCAGGATGAGCGTGCCGGGCCGCAGGGTCTCCAGCAGGCCGGGCGCGTCGCCCCCCTGCACGACCGTCTCGACGGCGGCGGTGTCCGTGACGACGAGAACGACGAGATCGCAGCACGCCGCGAGCGCGGCGGGGGTCTCCGCCGTCGCGAACCCCTCCGCCGCCAGTGCGGCGACCGGATCCGGGCTGCGGCTGTGCACGGTGACCGCGGCGCCGGCGGCGCGCAGGTGGCGCGCGATCGGGCACCCCATCAGCCCAAGGCCGATCACGCCGATGGACTGACCCACGAGCGGGGTCGCCGCGCGGCCGGTGCCGTCACCCGCCCCGTCACCGATCTCGCCGCCGGTCCCGTTCCTCATCATCAGGGGGCTCAGGGGTGGGCCCAGCGCGCGCGGGCGCCGCGTTCGATGCCAGCCGCCACCAGCCGATCGATGTCGAAGCGGTGGCGCATCATCTCCAGCAGCCGCAATTCCTCCTGCAACGCCTGCCCGTCGGCGGCGACCACGTCGAGCGCCAAGGCATAGGCGGTTTCGCGCAGGTACGGCGGCAGGCTGTCGCGGATCACGGCGATCGCCTCCTCGACGCCATGCTCACCGGAGGAGATGAGCTGCATGCACGATTCCACCGCCCGGGGCAGGTTCTCCGGATCGAAGGTGGCAAAGACGGGCAGGGTGCGCACCACGTCCCCCATGGTGCGCAGTTCCTCGTCCTTCACGGCGGAGTCTACGGCCGACGCGAGGACCATGGTGTAGATCAGGGCCTCGGGGTGGCTCAGGGTCAGGGTGGCGGTCGTCATGTCCGGCGTTCCATTGGTCAGAGCATAGGGCGGCGCCGGTCCACGGGGCCGCGTGTTCCCTCGACCTTAGACGGGGCGTGTCCCCGTGCTCAAGCGAAACGACACGCGGCCGAACCCTGGCGCGCCCCCGGGTCTGCCACCGATTCAGGGCGAGATTGTGACCCACCCTCGCAACTGTCGCTCCACGATCTCCGCAATACCGGCTTGCACCCAGTCCACCCCGGGGACGAGGTCCTCCGGCGCGTGGCCCGTCGTCTCCATGGTGTTGCCGCAGCCTACGTATTCGATGCCGTACTTGAGTTGGCTGGCGATACGGTCCGCCAGCGGGCTGTCCGCGTACAGAAGGGTCATGCCGGCGCCGTAGGCCACGATGGCGATCTCGACGTTGTTCATGCCGTAGAACTTCTGAAGGTTGATGGCGTTCCACAGCAGGCTGTTGGCCGCGCGCGCGTCGTCGGTGGTCAGTTGCAGGATGATCCGGCGGGGGCTGTCGAAGCCGGGCAGGGGCTCGGACAGCTCGGTCTCGCTGGCCGACGCGGGGAGCGGAGCAAGGCCGCCCACGGTCAAGGCCAGCACCAGTATGAGCGCCACCGTCAGCACAGGCGACAGGCCGGCCCCCGACCGGAGGACGCGCGTGCGACGGTGCGGTGAACAGGAGGGCGGGAACGCCATGGCGGGGATCCTCGGCAAAGGGGCGGAGGCGGGGACGCGGGGAGTCGCGGGAGGGGAGGGCGACCGGTGCCCCGCGCCGACGCGGGTCCGCGCGGGGGCCGGGCGGATGGTGGGACGGGTCAGCGGTCCATGACGTCGGTCCCCATAACCTCTGTGACAGCGTCGGCCAGATCCTCGACGTAAAGATCCCGGAAATAGTGGGTCGCGCCCGGCACGACCTTCACGGTGACGGTGTCGCCCGCGAGTCCCTCCATCGCGCCCAGCAGGCCCGGCACGACATCATCGGCGGTGCCGACGACCACCACGGTCGGCTCGTCGATGTCCGGCAGCAGGGACGGCGTGTTCCGGCGCGCGTCATCGGCGTAGTAGTCCAGGACCGTGCCGGCCGCGACCTCGGCATCGGCGCAGTACAGGAAGCGGTCCAGCGTCAGCATCGCGTCCGGCTCTTGGCTGTGCGCCTCTCCCAGCACGTCGGCAAGCGACGTGCCGGTCGCCTGTTCGTAGTGCGCGGCGAAGGCCTCCGCATCCCACAGCGCCGGGGCGATCAACACCACGCCCTTGATCGCCGGGTCGTCGTGCTCGGCTGCGTACCAGGCCGTCTGGTTGCCGCCGCGTGAGTGCCCCGCCAGAGTGATCGCGCTCACCCCCTGCTCTTTCAGCCAGTCGACCCAGGCGCCGATTTCCGCCATGGCGTCGGTGTGCTTGTGGTGATGCGGCTGGGCGCAGTCATAGCTGCCGTGGCGATTGTCCACGCCGAGGCTCAGGTTGATGGCCAGCGAGTTGATGCCCCGCTCGGCCAGGGTGTCCTGAAGCGCGGCGATGATCTCCATCCGGTTGTGTGCAAGCGTGCCGTGGGTGATGAGCACGGTCGGCCCGGCGGAATCGCTGTCCGGCGGCACGCGGTGCTCCGCGTTCAGCGTCAGGCCGTTGTAGGCCAGGGTGACCTCCTCGGCGGCCAGCGGCGGCGCAGCGACGAGGGTCGTCAGGGCCGCCCCGGCGAGGGCGGCGAGGACGCGGACACGGATTCGGGTGTGCGCGGTGGGGGTCATGCTCTGTCCTCCCTGTGGTGTTCCCGTCGGGCCGGCGGTTGATCCGCCGGGCCTAGCACCCGCTCCGCGAGGGCGGGCGCAGCACGCTTTGGTGATTTAGACCTTTCTCATATGCATCATACCGGATCCGCGCCAGGATGCCAGACGCGACACGCCCGGGATCGGCGCGCGGGTCCGGGGCACGCCGGTTGAGACCGCGTCGGGGGGCCGGTTTCCGCCGATGTTCACGCCCGAGGGCGTGGGCCCGGCGGCGCGGGCCGGCCAAAAACCCGAACTATTCCGGGTCATCATTCCCGCTTGCACGGCTGCGCGTTTTCGCTAGGGTTAGGGTTCTCTAATATTCGGGCCGCGCTCGGACCCCACAGGCGACGAGCGAACGCAATTGCCCGGAACACGGCCCGCGCGAACCCGCGCGACGCAAGGGGAGGAACAGGGATGACCGGGACCAAAGGGGCGCCGCCGGGCGACGCCGCAACCAATTCGCGCGCGGGTCCGCGCTCCGAAGGACGACGCCGATTCCTGCGGGCGGGGGCCGGATTGGCCGGCGCGGCCGCCGCCGGCGCCACTCTGGGCGTATCGGGGGGCCGCGCCGGCGCGGCGATGGCCGCTGAGGCCGATCCGACCGCGCTGCCGCCGAACGTGCCCTGGTGGGGACACTACCTGGGCGACGGGGTGGAGGCACACCCCTACGGCAAGCCGTCGGAGTACGAGGCCCATGTGGTCCGGCGCAATGTGCCCTGGCTGACGGCGACCACCGAATCGTCGGTGAACTTCACGCCGATTCACGAGTTGCATGGCTTCGTCACCCCCAACGGCCTGTGCTTCGAGCGCCACCACGGCGGCGCCCCCAGCCTCAACCCCGCCGACTACCGCTTGATGATCAACGGGCTGGTGGACCGCCCGATGATCTTCTCGATGGAGGACATCCTGCGCTTCCCGCCGGTCAGCCGCTTCCATTTCCTGGAATGTGCGGCCAACAGCGGCATGGAGTGGCGGGGCGCCCAGCTCAACGGCGTGCAGTACACGCACGGCATGATCCACTGCGTGCAATACACGGGCGTGCCGCTGAAGGTGATCCTCGATCAGGTCGGCGTGAAACCCAACGGCACCTGGCTCATGGCGGAGGGCGGCGATGCCTCCGGCATGAATCGCTCCTTCCCGCTGGAGAAGGCACTGGACGACGCCATCCTGGCCTACGCCATGAACGGCGAGATGCTGCGGCCGGAGAACGGCTATCCCCTGCGCCTCGTGCTGCCCGGCTGGGAGGGCAACATGTGGGTGAAGTGGATCCGCCGCATCGAGGTCGGCGACCAGCCCTGGTTCGCGCGCGAGGAAACCTCGAAGTACACGGACCTGCTGGACAACGGCAAGGCGCGCTACTTCACCTGGGAGATGGACGCCAAGTCCGTCATCACCGGCCCCTGCCCGGAAAAGCCGGTGCTGCGCAAGGGCATCAACCAGATCAAAGGGCTGGCGTGGTCGGGGCGCGGCCGCGTCAAGGAGGTCCACGTCAGCACCGACGGCGGCCGCAACTGGATGCAGGCCCGCCTGCCCGACCCGGTGCTGCCCAAATGCCTGACCTGCTTCAATGCCGAGTTCGAGTGGCACGGCGAGGAGGTGCTGCTGCAAAGCCGGGTGGTGGACGACACCGGCTATGTCCAGCCAACCATGGCCGCGCTTCAAAAGGTGCGCGGCGTCAACTCCATCTACCACAACAACGCCATCCAGACGTGGCTGGTGAACCAGACCGGGGAGGTGGAGAATGTCCGTCTTGGCTAACGCCCTTCGGACCGGCACCGCCGGGGCGGTTGCCCTGGCCCTGGGCGCCCTTGGCACCGTGGGCGCCGTCGCGGCCGACCTGGACCCCGGCAAGCCCTACGATCTGGGCCGCGACGCGACGCCCGAGGAAGTCGCCGGCTGGGACATCGACGTCCTGCCCGACGGCACCGGGGCGTTGGTGGGCCAGGGCACCCCAGCCGAGGGCGAAGCGATCTTCATGGCCCAATGCGCCGTCTGCCACGGCGAGTTCGGCGAGGGCGTGGATCGTTATCCGGTGCTGTTCGGCGGCGAGGACACCCTGGCCAGCCGCGACCCGGTCAAGACCCCGGGCAGCTACTGGCCCTACGCCTCGACCCTAGTGGATTACATCTACCGGGCCATGCCGTTCGGGCAGGCGCAGACCCTGACGCCCGATCAGGCCTACGCCCTGACGGCCTATCTGCTCTACATCAACTTCGTGCTCGACGACGAGGACTTCGTCCTCAGCAACGAGACCATCGGCGCCGTCGAGATGCCGAACCGGGACGGCTTCATCCGCGACGACCGGCCGGACGCCCAACCGGAGACGGTGTGCATGACCGCCTGCGACGTGCCGACACAGGTCGTCGGCCGGGCCCGCATCGTCGACGTCACCCCGGACGACGACGAGACGGCCGGCCTCAGTCTTGAGTAACGGGAGAGCGAGGGCGGTGCGTCCGCCCTCGCCCGGTGTTACTCCAGCCCCGCCAGCGTGGCGGCCTGTACGGCGCACAGTTCGGTGATGCCGGCGCGCGCCAGGGCCATCAGGGCCAGGAACTCGGACTCCTCGAACGGCGTGGTCTCCGCCGTGCCCTGAATCTCGACGATGCCGCCGGTGTTGGTCATGACGAAGTTGGCGTCCGCCTGGGCCGTCGAATCCTCGGCGTAGTCCAGGTCCAGAACGGGAGTGCCCTCGTACAGGCCGCAGGAGATCGCGGCCACCTGGCCGATCAACGGCACCGTCTTGATGACGCCGCGCGCCTGCACCCGGCGCAGGGCCTGGGCGAGCGCGACATAGCCGCCGGTGATGGCGGCGGTCCGCGTGCCGCCGTCGGCCTGGAGCACATCGCAGTCGATGCGCACTTGCACCTCGCCCAGCGCCGCCAGATCGGTGACCGCGCGCAGGCTGCGCCCGATCAGCCGCTGGATTTCCTGGGTGCGGCCGGACTGCTTGCCACGCGCCGCCTCGCGGTCGGTGCGGGTGTTGGTGGAGCGCGGCAGCATGCCGTACTCGGCCGTCACCCAGCCCTTGCCGGTGTTGCGCAGCCACGGCGGCACACGTTCCTCGACCGTCGCGGTGCACAGAACGTGCGTGTCGCCGAAGCGCGCGAGACAGGCGCCCTCGGCGTGCTTGTTCACCCCCGTGTCCAGGGCGATGGCGCGGAGCTGGTCGGGGCGGCGGCCGGACGGTCTCATGGATTCGGGTCCTTCATGTAGCGTCGACAGGAGGTGTTGGCGCGTGTCGTTGGGCCGCGCACCCTAGACCGGATTCGGATGCGACGGAACCGTGAGGGACCACACAGAGCGCCCCAGATCGCTATTCTTGCGAGAACATACTGAATATAATTTCTCTTTCGGCGATAATCGCTTTCACACCACCCTTTTCCCGTACGACGACCTTGTAAACCGCGCTCAAATCATGTCAGGTCTCCGGCATGCAAGACATCCGCGAAAAAGGTCATAAAAATGACGCTCGATTATTTTGAGGGGGCACCAACTCCAAGGCAGCCAAAAGCGCAGCCTTATTTCATGTATCATATAAAAAAAACGGGCGGCATTTCCATACTTTCTGCCATTCGTTTATC
The DNA here is from genome assembly GCF_014197855.1 of Roseospira marina. Lineage (GTDB taxonomy): Bacteria > Pseudomonadota > Alphaproteobacteria > Rhodospirillales > Rhodospirillaceae > Rhodospira > Rhodospira marina. The sequence continues at coordinate 41,510 of NZ_JACIGJ010000009.1, read as the reverse complement.
GTTTGGCCAATTCAGAAAGGAACTTATCGAAAAAGGCATAGTCCTACCGGAAAACTTGACCGGTCGCATCGATAATATGGAGCAACTCGACCTCACGGATAAAAACGTCGAGATTCGAGCTATGTTTATAGCCTCCCACTTGCCCTTCGGTGCCCATGAAAAGCTCCAGCAAGACTTTCGCCTTATTACCGTTCTTCGCCGACCTTGGCCCCGGTGCCTGTCGAACTACTCTTATCTGAAGATGCGGTCAGGAACGGCGCCACGTTTGGCCGAGTTCGACGCCTTCATCGCGGACGAGTCCAACTGCAACGTCATGACAAAGCAGCTATCGGGCTGCCTGCCCGAACAGCCGATCAATGAAGACGACTTCAACCGCGCATTACATAACTTGAAGGCGCATTTTCATGCTTTTGGCGTCGAACCCGATTTGCCATACATTACGTCGGACATCCTGAAGGCCAACGGGTTGCCCAATGTGGTGTCGGAACGAATCAACCCGACCGCGGCGGCCTTCAAGCTGTCCTGCGACGAAAGCGACGCGTTCAAGGCACGGAATGCTTGGGATATCCAACTCTATGACTATGTGTCGAAAAACCCGCGCCGCCCTGAGGCAGACGATGTCCCGCCCAGCCCAGACACGGTTCTGATCAGAGAGGTTGGGGACCATGAAAAGTCGTGTGTTCAGTGCCTAGCCTTGTCCGGAGACATAAAGCCCTTCATCAAGGGAACACAGGCCTCCGACGACATCCTTGAAGCCCTTAATAGTGTGTAACACCGACGCCCCCACCCTGGTCGCCCCGACAGTGACGGGCCCGGCACCGCACGCCACCCGCGTTTTGGCGTCATGGCTCCCGATGGTTTGATTGCGCGCCCTGGACTCGTCATTCACCGCCGCGACAACCACATGGCAAAGACGGTGTGGTTCGGTGGGGCCGATTGGTCGGATGAAAGGGCGCAGGGCATGGGGCTGTTGAACCGTAAAGGCGGGGCCGGACGGGGCGGCGTGACGGCGCCGCCGCCGCCGATTCAGCAGGCGGAGGCCCTGTCCGGCGCGTTGCCCCCGCTGCTGGTCGAGGCCATGCAGGTCGCCGCTACCGTCGCCCAGGGTCTGCACGGCCGGCGGCGGGCCGGCACCGGCGAAACCTTCTGGCAGTACCGCCGCTACGAGGCCGGCGACCGGCCGCAATCGATCGACTGGCGCCGCTCCGCGCGCGCCGATCCCGTATTCGTGCGCGAACTGGAATGGGAGGCCGCGCAAACCATCTGGCTCTGGTCCGACGCCTCCGGCTCCATGGACTACGCCAGCGCGCGCGGCCTGCCTCGCAAGGGCGAGCGCGCCGCGCTGCTGGCGCTGGCGCTGGCCGTGATCCTGGACCGGGGCGGGGAGCGCTTCGCCCTGCTGGACGCCGATCCGCACCGGATGCAGCCCCCGGGCGGCGCGCGGCTGGCCCTGCGGCGGCTGGCGGATGCCCTGGCGCGCCCGCCCACCGTGCCCGGCTATCCGTCCGGATCCACGGTACCGCGCCATGCCCATGTGGTGCTGTTCGGCGATTTCCTGGCGCCGCTAGAGGAGACCGCCGCCCTGGTGCGCGGGCTGGTCGCGCGCGGCGCCAAGGGCTTGCTGGTCCAGGTGCTCGATCCGGTGGAGGAAGCGTTCCCGTTCCAGGGCCGGGTGCGGTTCGAGGGGCTGGAGGCCGAGGGGGGCCTGCTGCTCGACCGCGCCGAGGACCTGCGGGCGGCCTATGTCGAGCGGCTGCGCGACCACCGCGCCGCCCTTGACGCCCTGGCGCGGTCGGCCGACTGGCGCCTGATGACCCATCACACCGACCAGCCGCCCGGCGCGACGCTGATGACGCTGTACCAGACGCTCGCGGGCGGTCGCCTGCCCCGGGCCTGGTAACGCGCCGCACACCCACTCTCCCGCCGCCCCGGCCGGAACGGAGGCCCCCTCGCGATGCTCAGCCTCGGTCCTTTGGCTCTGACCGCCCCCTGGGTCCTGCTGGCCGCCGCCGCGCTGCCCCTGCTGTGGTGGCTGATGCGGGCGACGCCCCCGGCGCCGCGCCGCATGGACTTCCCGGCGGTGCGCCTGCTGTTCGGGCTGCGGGCCGATCAGCATGTCTCGGTGCACACCCCGTGGTGGCTCATTCTCATGCGGCTGGTGCTGGCGCTGCTGGTGATCCTGGCGTTGAGCGGGCCGCTGCTGAACCCCGACGCCACCAGCCGCGGCGACGGGCCGCTGGTGCTGGTGGTGGACGACACCTGGGCGGCGGCGCCCACCTGGGACGAGCGGCGGAGCGTGCTGCTCGACCTCGCCAGCCGGGCGGGGCGCGAGAGCCGGCCGGTGCTGCTGGTGCCGACCGCCGCGCCCGCTCCCGGGGCCGCGCCGCCCGCGCTGGATCCGGTGCCGGCGAGTGACGCCGCCACCGCGCTGCGGGCGCTGGAACCGCGACCGTGGGGCAAGGATCTGGCCGCTCTGGACCCGGCCCTTGAGACCACCCTTCCGGACGAGGGCAGCGCGGTCTGGGTGCACGACGGCCTGGACGCGCCGGGCACGGATGCCTTCGCCGCACGGCTGCGCGCGATGGGCCGGCTGGAGGTGCGCCGGTCCGGCCCGGGCGCGGTGCCGCTGATCCTGCGCCCGCCGGAGACCGCCGCGACCGCCGCGACCGCCCTGACGGTCACCGTGGCCCGCCCCGCGAGCGACCGCCTGCCGGAGCGCCCGCTGACTGTACGGGCGCGCGACGGCGAGGGCCGGGTCGCCGTCGCGACGCCGGCCACCCTGCCCCAGGGCGCTCTGGAGACCCGGGTGACCCTCGATGTGCCGGCGGAGTTGGCGCCCGACCTGACGCGGGTGGACATCGCCGACCAGGCCGGGGCCGGCGCGGTCGCGCTGCTGGATGATCGCTGGCGACGCCGCCCGGTCGGGCTGGTGACCGGCGCGGTGGAGGAGCGCGCACCGGTACCGCTGCTGGACGAGACCCATTACATCCGCGAGGCCCTGGCCCCGGTCGCCGACCTGCGCGAGGGCGCGCCGGGCGACCTGCTCCAGCGTGATCTGGCGGTGATGCTGATGACGGACGGCGCCCGGCCCGACGCCGCAGCCGTGACCGCCTTGATCGACTGGGTGCGGCGGGGCGGCACCCTGGTCCGCTTCGCCGGACCGCGCCTGGAGCCGCTGGCGCCGGAGCTGCTGCCGGTGCGCCTGCGGCCGGGCGAGCGCGCCATGGGCGGGTCCCTGTCGTGGAGCGCGCCGGCGCGGCTGGCGCCGTTTCCCGAAGACGGTCCGTTTGCGGGGCTGACCCCGCCCGACGATGTCACCGTGCGCCGGCAGGTGCTGGCGGAGCCCGCGCCCGACCTGTCCGCCCGCACCTGGGCGCGGCTGTCGGACGGCACCCCGTTGGTCACCGGCGCGCCGCTGGGCCAGGGACGGGTGGTGCTGGTGCATGTGACGGCCGATCCGCGCTGGTCGTCGCTGGCCATGTCCGGCCTGTTCGTGGACATGCTGACGCGGCTGGTGGACGGCAGCCGGGGCGTGGCCGGCGCCGCGACGGAGGCGGACGAGGGCGCGGCGGTCGCTGGTCTCCCGCCGCTGCGGGTCCTGGACGGACGCGGCCGGCTGGGCGATCCCGCCCCGGGCACGCAACCCCTGCCCCTCGCCCGGCTGGACGCGCCGGAGGTCGATCCGGCCCATCCCCCCGGCCTGTACGGCGCCGACGGCCCGGCGCGCGCCTACAACCTGGGGCCGGCGCTGGGCACGCCGCAGACGTTGGGCGCCCTGCCCTCCGGCGTGATCGACGGCGCGCTGGACACAGCCGCGGCCGAGCGCGACCTGAAGCCGCCACTGCTGACGGCGGCCCTGATCCTCGCCCTGGTCGATCTGGTGGTGGGGCTGGCCATGCGCGGGCTGCTCGCCCCCTCCGGCTGGACGCGGCCCGGGCGCGGCCCGGCGGCCGGCGCGGGCGCGCTGCTGCTTGCGGGGCTGCTGATGCTGGCGCCGCGCCCCGGGCTGGCGCAGGACAGCGCCCCGGCCAATCCCGCCCCCGATGCCACTATGGATCCAACGGCCCTGGCGGCGGCGTTGCAAACCCGGCTGGCCTGGGTCGAGACCGGTGATCCCGAAACCGACCGCATTTCCGCCGCCGGGCTGACGGCCCTCACCCGGGTGCTGGCCCGACGCACCTCGGCGGAGCTGGCACCGCCGGCGGGCGTGTCCCTCTCCAGCGCACCCCTGGCCGTGTTCCCGCTGCTGTACTGGCCCGTGACCGCGTCACAGCCCCCGGTCACGGCGACGGAGCGGACGCGGGTCAACGCCTACCTGCACCACGGCGGCATGCTCCTTCTGGATGTGCACGACGGCGGCGATCCGGGCCGGGTGCTCAAGGGGGTGGACGTGCCCGCCCTGCGGCCGCTGCCGGAGGATCACGTCCTCACCCGCAGCTTCTATCTGCTGGACCGCTTCCCCGGCCGCACGGACGGCGACACGGTCTGGGTCGAGGCCGATCCGATCACCCACGACAATGTGTCGTCGGTCGTGGTGGGCTACCACGACTGGGCCGGCGCCTGGGCGACGGACGAGGCCGGGCGCGCCCTGTTCGCCACCGTGCCCGGCGGCAACCGTCAGCGCGAGATGGCCTACCGCTTCGGCGTCAACGTGGTGCTGTATGCGCTGACCGGCAACTACAAGGGCGATCAGGTCCACCTGCCGGCGATCATGGAGCGCCTGACGAACTGACCCCGGGGGCGTTCCGTCCGCTCACGCCCCGCCCTGGCCGGCCCAGAGCCGTGCGTACAGCCCACCCCGGGCCAGCAGGCTGTCGTGATCGCCCTCCTCCACGATGCGGCCGGCCTCCAGCACGCAAATCCGGTCGGCGTGCCGCACCGTGGCGAGGCGATGGGCCACCACCAGGGTGGTCCGCCCCCGCCCCAAGCGCTCCAGCGCGGTCTGCACGCGCCGCTCCGTCTCGCGGTCAAGCGCGGCGGTGGCTTCGTCGAGCAGCAGGATCGGCGCGTCCTTGACCATGGCGCGGGCGATGGCGATGCGCTGGCGCTGACCGCCGGACAGGCGCAGGCCGCTTTCCCCGATCTGGGTGTCGTAGCCTTCCGGCAACGCCGCGATGAAGGCGTGGGCGTCCGCGTTGCGGGCCGCCGTCTCCGCCCTGGCCCGTTCCTCCGCCGACGGAGCGCGGGGATCGACCGCGTCCGGGGCGCCGAACAGGATGTTCTCCAGCACCGTGCCCTCGAACAGGGTCACGTCCTGGGTCACCAGGGCGACATGGCGCCATAGGGACTCCAGGGTGGCGCCCCGGATGTCCTGGCCGTCGATGCACACCCGCCCGGCCGAGGGATCCCGCAGCCGCGCCACCAGATTGAGCACGGTCGTCTTGCCGGCGCCGGAGGGACCGACCAGCGCCACGGTCTGCCCGGCCGGGATGTCCAGCGTGATGCCGTCCAGCGCCGACCGCGTGGTTTCGGCATGCGACACCCGCACGTCCTCCAGCCGGATCGCCCCATCCGAGACGGCGAGGGGGCGCGCGTCCGGGGCCTCGCGCAATTCGGGCCGGGTGTCGAGGATGGCGAACAGCCGGTCGAGGACGGCCACGCCCTCCTGCAGGACCGCCGACATATGGCCCAGCTTCTTGATCGGGCGGTACGCCAGGATCAGCGCGGTGATGAAGGCGAAGAACGTGCCGGCCGTGGTGGTGCCGTCGATCACCCGGTGCCCGCCGTACAACACCACCAGCGCGACCGCGATCCCCGACGCCAGCTCGATCAGGAAGGCGGAGAGGATCTTGATCCGCTCCACCTGCACCATGGCCCCGAACAGGCGCAGCACGACCCCGTGCAGGCGCGTCCGCTCGCGCTCCGGCGTGCCGAAGATCTTGACCACGCGCACGCCCTCGAACGCCTGATGCAACAGGGCGTCGTAATGGCCCAGGGTCTCTTGCAGGTCGGTGGCCCGCCGCCGCGCCCGCCGGCCCAGGGCCGCCACGGGCAGCACCAGCACCGGAAAGATCATCAGGCCGACCAGACTCAGCCGCCAGTCCATCACCAGCAGGGTGGTGATGAGGCTGACCAGGGTGGCCACGTCGCGCCCCAGCGCAATGCCGGTCGACGTGATGGTGCTGCGCAAGGTGTCCAGATCGATGATCAGCCGCGACGTCAGGTCGCCCGTCGGGTGGCGCTGGAAGAACGCCAGATCCAGCGCCATCAGGTGCCGGAACAGGCGCGCGCGCGCCGTCGCCACCATGCCGAGACCCGCGTACAGCATGCTCGCACGCTGCATGTAGTTCGAGATGCCCTTGAGCGCGAACGCCCCGGGCAGTCCCAGCCCGACGACCCACATCATGGTGGTGTCGCCGGCCGCCAGCACGTCGTCCACCGCCGGCTTCATCAGCCACGCCGTCAGCGAGGTGGAGGCCGCCACCAGCAGCATGGCGACGCCGCCCGCGGCCATATAGGGCCACCAGCGCCCGCCCGTCAGGCGCAGGAATCGCCCGATCAGCCCCGCCGCGCGCCGGGTGGACGGCCGCGTTGCCCCGCCGTCGGTTTGGACCTCGGCGCCGTTCACGATCGGACGGTTCACGACCGGGCCGCTCCGCCCGGGCGCGGATACCGCAGCATCCACCACAGACCAAGCGCCATGCTCCCCAGCGGCCCGACGTACAGCAGGGGCAGATACAGCAGATCGGTGCGCGCCAGATTGCCGGCACCCAGCACGGCGGCCTGGGCCAGAACCACCACGACGACGGCCACCGCCACGCGCGTGTTGCGGCCGGACCGGTTGAATTCGCCGGACAGCAGCGCCCCGAGCCCCACCAGCGCGAAGGCCAGGTTCGACAGTGGTTTGGCGAGGCGCAGGTGTGCCTCCATGCGGGCGCGGCGAACGTTGCGTTCGGTGAAGAGGTAGGGAGCGTTCGACGCCATGCGCTCGCCTTCCTGCAGCGTCAGCAGATCCCAGGTCGACCGCTCGCGCGTCTCCGGCACGCGCACCACGCTTTCGGCGTCGCTGGCGGCGATCGGCATGGCGTGGCTGTCGAAGAACAGAAAGCTGACGCGGCCGGTCTCCCGGTCGCGCTCCTGACGCACCCCGTTCACCATCATGACCCGGGGCTGGTCGTGGTCGTAGACCAGGGCGCCCCGCCGCGCCGTGATGGTGACCTCAGCGTCCGGATCCCGGCTGTCGTGAATGATCAGGCCCTCCAGGTCCCCGCGCTCGGTGCTGTCGCGCACATAGATGGTGAGGGTATCGCTGACCTCGGTGAACGCCCCCTCGGTGAGCGCCAGCTTGGTGATCTCGTGGCGGATCTCGAAGTGCAAGGCGTTGAACGCGCTCTCCAGCCGGGGCACCGCGTCGAGGGTCAGGTAGAAGCCGACCGCGGTCAGGACGCCGGCCAGCAGCAGGGCCGGCGATCCCACCCGCCACCGGCTCAGCCCGGATGATTGCAGCACCATCAATTCCCGGTCGGCGGTCATGCGGTTGTAGACGAACAGGATGACCCCGAACAGGGCGATGGGCAGGAAGAAGGTCAGGAAGCCGGGCATCAACAGGACCGTCAGCTTCAAGAAGGTGCCGACGGACAGGCCCTTGTTGATGAAGGCGTCGAAGAAGCGCAGCGAGTGGATCAGCCACAGCAGAACCATCAACGCCGTCGTTCCGAGAACGAGGGCGATGACAAGCTGGCGCAGGATGTAACGGGTGGTCAGGCGCATGGCGCGGGAGTATAGGCGCCACCGCGTCACCCCGAAAGCGGGGAGGTACCGGTTTCGCATGCGTCCCGCGCATGAATTTCGCATGCGCCTTGCGCGCGGCCGACTCGCCGTGGGCATCACGACCACAGTGCGGCTCACTCGCCTGAGGCGCAACCCACGCGGCACACCCTTCGTCCGCGCGCGCCGCCCGGCGCAGACACCAACGGGCCGGACGATAAGGACGCGCCGTATGGCTCAGTTTCCTTCTGTTTCAGTGCCATCGGCGCCGGACTGTGCGCGGGTCGCGATCCGATTCTGCCTATAATATGACCGAAAGATGACATGCCCTGATGAAAAATGAGACAAGGGCCTAGATTGAAACGATCGGTTCGTGTACGGTCCCTGCCGTGAAGGGCCAGATGCACGCAATAAAAAATAAGATCGCGTGCCACCATTAGACCTCACCGGAGCCTATTCCCGAAGGCTCTTTCATTATTAGGCGTGGGCCGAACAACAAAATCGCGTATCGCAGACTCTGTGATGCGCCTGGAGCGCCGGTTTGCATTCCTTGCGGCCGATGATGGCGGACGTCCGTGCGCCCCGCGTTCCCCGGCTCATGACCGACCGAACATTGTGCCCAAGGGCCTCGCCCCCGACCGACCCGTTCGTCGGCCGTCGGCGCGCGTCCCAAACGGAACAAAGGGGGACCCCACTGTGACGGATTCGTACCTTTTCACCTCGGAATCGGTTGGTGCCGGCCATCCGGACAAGCTGGCGGACAACATTTCGGACGGCGTTCTGGACGCGATTCTGACCCAGGACCCGCACGCCCGCGTGGCCTGTGAAACCCTGGTGAACACCGGACTGTGTCTGCTGTCCGGCGAGATTACGACCACCGCCCAGGTCGACTACGCCCAGGTGGCCCGGGACACCATCCTGGACGTCGGCTACGACGACCCGCGCTATGGCTATGATGGCCGGTCCTGCGCGGTGCTGGTGGCGCTCGATAAGCAGTCTCCGGACATCGCCCAGGGCGTGAACGAGGGCGCGGGCCTGGACCTGGAGCAGGGCGCGGGCGACCAGGGCCTGATGTTCGGCTTCGCCTGCCGCGAGACCGACCAGCTCATGCCGCTTCCGATCGAACTGGCCCACCGCCTGACCGCGCGCCAGACCGCCGTGCGCAAGGCCGGCACGCTGCCCTGGCTGCGCCCCGACGTGAAGAGCCAAGTCTCCGTGCGCTACGAGGACGGCCAGCCCGCCGGCATCGACGCCGTCGTGCTGTCCACCCAGCACGACGAGGATGTGACCCACGAGACCCTGCGCGAGGCGGTGATCGAGGAGATCGTGAAGCCTTGCCTGCCGGCGGACTTCCTGGGCACCGACACGGCCTATCACATCAACCCGACCGGCCGGTTCGTCATCGGCGGCCCGGTCGGCGACTGCGGCCTGACCGGCCGGAAGATCATTGTGGACACCTACGGCGGCATGGGCCGGCACGGCGGCGGCGCCTTCTCGGGCAAGGACCCGTCGAAGGTGGACCGTTCCGCCGCCTACGCCGCGCGCTATGTGGCCAAGACCATCGTGGCGGCCGGGTTGGCGGACCGCTGCGAGGTGCAGCTGGCCTACGCCATCGGGGTGGCGCAGCCGGTCTCGGTCCGGGTTGACACCTTTGGGACCGGCACCATCCCCGAGCCGCGCATCGAGACCCTGGTGCGCGAGCACTTCGACCTGCGACCCAAGGGCATCATCGCGATGCTCGACCTGCTGCGCCCGATCTACCGCCCCACGGCCTCGAACGGGCACTTCGGCCGCACCGACGTGCCCTGGGAACAGACCGACCGCGCCGAAGCGCTGGCCGACGCCGCCGGACGCCGCACCGCCGCCGAATAACCGCCCCGCCCCCATTCAGGAGACCCGATCATGGACACCGTCGATTTTCGCGAACGGAACAGCGAGCTGGTCGCCGAAGAGCAGCGCTATGGCGATGATCCCATCGCCGTCCGGGACAGCGATCACTATCGCGCCGAATACATTCAGACCTTTGTCGAGAAGTGGGACGAACTGATCGACTGGGAGGCCCGCGCCGAAAGCGAAGGTCGCTTTTTCATCGACGTGCTGAAGGCGCGCGGCAAGATCCGTATCCTGGATGCGGCCTGCGGCACGGGCTTTCATTCGGTGCAGCTCATCCGCGCCGGCTTCGACGTCACCTCGGTGGACGGCTCCGCCGCGATGCTGGCCAAGGCGTTCGACAACGCCAAGGACCATCACATCATCCTGCGCACCTGTCAGGCCGACTGGCGGTTCCTCAACAAGGATCTGCACGGCAAGTACGACGCCATCATCTGCCTGGGCAACAGCTTCACACACCTGTTCGAGGAGCAGGACCGGCGGCGTGCCCTGGCCGAGTTTTACGCGGCCTTGAAGCATGACGGTGTGCTGATCATCGACCAGCGCAACTACGACGCCATGATCGATCAGGGCTACAGCAGCGAGCACAAATACTACTACTGTGGCGACAAGGTGGTGGCCGAACCCGAATACGTCGATGAGGGGCTGGCGCGCTTCCGGTACTCCTTCCCCGACGGGTCGGAGTACAAGCTGAACATGTGCCCGCTGCGAAAGAACTACATGCGCCGTCTGCTGAACGAGGCCGGGTTCCAGCACATCCGCACCTACGGCGATTTCCAGGAAACGTACCAGGAGGACGACCCGGATTTCTTCATCCATGTCGCCTCGAAAAGCTACGATCCGGAGCGCGGCACCCGCGACCTGAAGGCCATCGCCACCGTCGCCGAGACCTACTATGACAGCGGCGACGCCGATGCGTTCTACTATCAGATATGGGGCGGCGAGGACATCCACATCGGCCTGTATGAGGGCACGGCGGGCGAGACGATCAAGGACGCCAGCCGCCGCACCGTCGACACCATGGCCGAGCAGGTGGACTTGGGCCCGGACAGCCGGGTTCTGGACATCGGCGCCGGATATGGCGGCGCCGCCCGCCGTCTGGCCGGCACGCGCGGCAGTTCGGTGCACTGCCTCAACATCTCGGACATCCAGAACGCCACCAACCGGCGGCTGACCGAGGAGCAGGGCCTGTCCGAAAAGGTGACCGTCGTGCACGGCAGCTTCGAGGACATTCCGGAGCCGGATCGCCGCTTCGACGTGGTCTGGTCGCAGGACGCCATCCTGCACGCCGGCGACCGCGAGTTGGTGCTGGAGGAGGCCTTCCGCGTCCTGAAGCCCGGCGGCCATCTGATTTTCACCGATCCGATGGAAATCGATGACGTGCCGCCCGGCGTGCTCCAGCCGGTGTACGACCGCATCCATCTGGAGAACCTGGGGTCCATCGGCTTCTACACCGCCGCCGCCCAGCGGGTCGGGTTCGAGCCGGTCGGCGTGACCGACCTGACCCAGCACCTGCCGCGCCACTACGGCCGGGTCGCCGAGGTGCTGCGCGAGCGGTACAACGAGCTGGCGAAGGTGTGCAGCCGGGGCTACCTGGACCGCATGCTGGTCGGCCTGGACAACTGGGTGAAGGCCGGCGAGGCCGGGCATCTCGCCTGGGGCATCCTGCACTTCCGCAAGCCGGAGTAGAGCGGGAGAGAGAGACCGCGTACCCGACGCTGGCGATGGACCGGGCGTGTCCGGCCCATCGCCGACCAGAATACCGGCCGACGCGTGATCCGAGGTCATGCGTCGGCGGCTGGGGTGATGCCCCGTCTCGGACACAACCGAACAGGCTCGATCGCGGCCTTGTCCAATAAAAGGGTGTTATTGCACCATGAGAGCGACCCTACGTGTTTGCAAGTGGACGGTAAATACTCGATAAAGCTGTATTTCTTGGTGATTCCATCCTGCCGTGATCCGATCTAGACTGCGCCCCGATCCGCGTTGCCATTCCCGGTGTTGGGGGAGGCCGTCCGCACGCGGATCCGTCCTGAAGAGAGGATCACGGCATGTCTGGTCCGGATGAGGGGGCGAACGACGACATCGCCCCCAGTCAGCACGAAATCGCCTTGGAGGCCGGCGCAATTCTGTTCTCCGAGGGCGATGTCGGCGACCGCGCCTACGTCGTGCGCACCGGCCGGATGGAGGTCTCGCGCCGCGTTGGGTCGGCCCATGTCGTGCTCGCGGTCGAGGGGCCGGGCACCATCCTGGGGGAGATGGCTCTGATCGACGACCAACCGCGCAGCGCCACCATCCGCGCGCTGGAGCCGTCCAGCCTGACCGTTGTGCCGCGCGAGGCGTTCGACTTCCATCTGGCGCGCACCGATCCGGTCATCCGCATGCTGCTGGAACGGTTCACCACCATCATCCGCTCGATCAGCGCCGAGAACGTCCGGCTGATTCTGGGAATCCGGTAGGGGGTCATTTCCCGCCACCCAGCCAGCCCTTGCGCCAGAAGTACAGCACGAACCCCAGCGCCAGCACCGCCATGGCGCCCAGCACGATCGGATAGCCGAAGTACGTCCGAAGCTCCGGCATGTTGTAGGGCGAGACGTCGGGATCGAAGTTCATCCCGTACAGCCCGGCCAGGAAGCTGAGCGGGATGAAGATCGTGGCGATCATCGTCAGGACCTTCATCACCTCGTTCATGCGGTTGGACAGGTTCGACAGGTACAGATCCGTCAGGCCGTTGGCCCGCTCCCGATACGTCTCCAGAATATCGATGACGTGGATGACGTGGTCGTAGCAGTCATCCAGGAACCGCCGCGTGTCCTCCCCGACCAAACGCGGATCGGTGGCCAGGGTTCGCACCGTCTCGCGCATCGGCCAGATGCCGTGCTGAAGCATCTGGATGTCGCGCTTGACCTGCTGGGTGCGGGCGACGAAGCCGGCATCCGCTTCGGTCAGGACCGTGTCCTCCAGCTCCGCCAGCAGGTCGGAGTACCATTCGAGCACCGGGTAGTAGCCGTCGATCAGGCTGTCGATCAGGGCGTAGGCCAGATAGTCCGGCCCCAGGAACCGCTGGCGCCGGCCCGGAGCGCGCAGCCGCTCCCGCACCGCATCGAAGGCATCGCCCGCACGCTCCTGGAACGACAACACATAGCGGTCGGCGAAGAACAGGCTGACCTGCTCCATGTTCAAGGCGCCGTCGCACACGCGGGCCATGCGCAGGACGGCGAAGGCATGGGTGTCGTAGATCTCCACCTTGGCCCGGTGATGGGGATTCAGAACATCCTCCAGCGCCAGGGGATGCAGTCCGAACAGGGCGCCGAGCCCTTCCACCACATCGGTGGAGCCCAGGCCGTCCACGTTGACCCAGACCAGCGGCCACGCGTCGAGCAGTGGACGGATCCCCTCCGGCTGGGCATCGCGTATCTCGGTCAGGTGGCTTTCATCGACGGCCGTCACGGTCACGACCGACGGCGGCGCCTCGGGCGGGGCGACCAGGGTGCCCGGGGCGCTCCCGGGCGGGGTGCTGTGCGGATGGCGAAACAGACGCAAGCGCTTCGCCGCTTTGACCACGCCGCGTCGCGCCGAAAACCGTGCCAGGGTCGCCTCCTTCCGTTGTACCGGGGATCAACACGCGAATGGACGCCGGCGTTCCCTGCGCCGGCGGGTCCTAGAGCATTCTGCGTGACATCGGGATCACACAAAATGCCCTATTCTATGGATGTTTAAGCACATCGTCGTCGCACCCTGTTCCAGGGTGCTCGGGATTTGCTCTAGACCTTCCAGAACACGAACACGCCCCAGGCCAGGGCGACGGCCAACCCGCCCCATAGCGGCGTGCCCATCAGACCCAGCCAGCCGAGCAGGATGAACGCGCTGCCCAGCAGGGTGATGAACAGCCGGTCCCCGCGCGTGGTGTCCAGGCCGAGCACACCCCGGCGCGGCGCGCCGCCCGGCACACAATACTCCCACACGCCCATCGCCGCGATGGCCGCCGCGATGAACAGGAAGAAGGCGGCGGTCGGCCATGTCCAGGCCATCCAGCTCAGTCCCATGACGATGCCTCCCTTGATCCGGGGCGCCTAGACCCGACCCAGCGCGAAGCCCTTGGCGATGTAGTTGCGCACGAAGTAGATCACGAATGCCCCCGGCACGATGGTCAGCGTCCCGGCGGCGGCCAGCAGGCCCAGCTCGTAGCCCGACGTCGAGGCGGTCCGCGTCATGGTGGCGGCGATGGGCTTGGCCGCGACGGCGGTCAGGGTCTTGGCCAGCAGCAACTCGACCCACGAGAACATGAAGCAGAAGAAGCACGCGACACCGATCCCGGCGGCGATGGTCGGCAGGAAGATGCGCCCGAAGAACCGGGGGAAGGAGTAGCCGTCCACATAGGCGGTCTCGTCCAACTGGCGCGGCACGCCGGACATGAACCCCTCCAGGATCCACACCGCGAGCGGGATGTTGAACAGGGTGTGCGCCAGCGCCACCGCCAGATGGGTGTCGAACAGCCCGACGGCCGAATAAAGCTGGAAGAACGGCAGCGCGAACACGGCGGCCGGGGCCATGCGGTTGGTCAGCAGCCAGAAGAACAGGTGCTTGTCGCCCAGAAACCGATAGCGCGAGAACGCATAGGCCGCCGGCAGCGCCACGGTCACCGAAATGACGGTGTTCAGGCTGACGTAGATCAGCGCGTTGACGTAGCCCATGTACCACGTCGGATCGGTGAAGATCGTGACGTAGTTCTCCAGCGTGAACGCGCGCGGCCACAGGGTGAAGTCGCCCAGGATCTCGTTCGTGGTCTTGAACGACATGTTCAGCAGCCAATAAATCGGCAGCAGCATGAAGGCGATGTACAGCGCGGGCACCAGGGGCCGCAGATAGGACAGCGCGGGGCGGTTCATGGTCCGTCCTCCCATCACGAGTCTTCGTTGCGCATCATCAGGGTGTAGAAGACCCAGCTCAGCAGCAGGACGATGAGGAAGTAGATCAGCGACATGGCCGCCGCCGGCCCCAGGTCGAACTGACCGAGGGCGACCTTCACCAGGTCGATGCTCAACAGCGTGGTCGAGTTGCCCGGCCCGCCGCCGGTCAGCACGAACGGCTCGGTGTAGATGTTGAAGCTGTCCATGAACCGCAGCAGCACGGCGATGGTCAGCACCCGCTTCATTTTGGGCAACTGGATGTAGCGGAAGATGGCCCAGCCGCTGGCGCCGTCGATCTTGGCGGCCTGATAGAACGCGTCCGGGATCGAGACCAACCCAGCATAGGCCAACAGCACCACCAGCGACGTCCAGTGCCAGACGTCCATGGCGATCAGGGTGAACCACGCCGCGCCCGGCTGGCGGGTGAAGTTGTAGTCGAACCCCAGCCCGTTCAGCACCTGCCCCAGCAGGCCGATGTCCGGCAGCGCGAAGATGTTCCAGATGGCGCCGACCACGTTCCAGGGGATCAGCAGCGGCAGCGCCATGGTGACCAGACAGACGGGCACCCAGACGCCACGCCGGGGCATGGTCAGGGCGATGGCGACGCCCAGCGGGATCTCGATGGCCAGGATGGTGAAGGTGAACGTCAACTGGCGCAGCAAGGCGTCATGGAACCGCGGGGAGTGCAGCACGTCCTCGAACCACATCAAGCCGGCCCAGAAGAACGTGTTGTCGCCGAACGTTTCCTGGACCGAGTAGTTCACCACCGTCATCAGCGGGATGAAGGCGTTGAAGGCCACCAGGATCAGCACCGGCAGCACGAACAGCCAGGCCTTTTGGTTGACGGTCTTGGTCATGCCGCGCCTCCGGGCTGCGCGCCCACCATCCAGCCGTCGGCGTACAGGCGGGTGTGATCGGGGTGGAACACCAGCCGGGCGTCCTCCGCCGGGATTGGGGTGTCCTCGTCCACCAGCACCGTGATCGGTACGGTGCCGTTCAGTCGGGTGTCGGCGATGCGGTAGCGGCCAGCGTCGCGGACCCGGGTCACGGCCACCGGCAGGCCCCCGGCCTCGCCCGGTTCGGCGAAGGCGACGAACTCCGGTCGCACGCCCACCTCCATGTGCCGGGCCGGAGCCCCCGGGTCCGGGTTGGCCACCGCGACCGCATGGCCGCCCACCAGGGCATGACGGCCGTCCAGCCCCTCGCAGGGCAGCACGTTCATGCCGGGCGAGCCGATGAAGTGGCCGACGAAGGTGTGGCGCGGGCGCTCGAACAGGTCCACCGGCGTGCCGACCTGCACCACCTGCCCCATGTTCATCACCACGACCTGATCGGCGAAGGTCAGCGCCTCCGTCTGGTCGTGGGTGACGTAGATCATGGTCCGCCCCACGCGCTGGTGCAGTTCCTTCAGCTTGGAGCGGAGCTGCCACTTCAGGTGCGGGTCGATGACCGTCAGCGGCTCGTCGAACATGATGACGTTGACGTCGTCGCGCACCAGCCCGCGCCCGAGCGAGATCTTCTGCTTGCCGTCGGCGGTCAGGCCCTTGGCGCGGCGATCGAGCCGGTCGGTCAACTCCAGCATCGCCGCGATCTCCTCCACCCGGTCCCGGATGGTGGCCGCGTCCACACCCCGGTTGCGCAGGGGAAAGGCGAGGTTCTGGCGCACCGTCATGGTGTCGTAGATGACGGGGAACTGGAACACCTGGGCGATGTGGCGCTGGTCGGGCGGACGGTCGGTGACGTCGCGGCCGTCGAACAGCACCCGCCCCTCGGTCGGTCGCACCAGCCCGGAGATGATATTGAGCAGCGTCGTCTTGCCGCAGCCCGACGGCCCCAACAGGGCATAGGCGCCGCCGTCCTGCCACGCCACGTCGAGCCGCTTCAGCGCCCAGTCCTCATCCCGGCTGGGGTCCGGCTCGTAGGAATGGCGGAGCGCCGACAGGGTGATGGTTGCCATGGTCCCCCCACAGAGCGGCCGGTCTCAGGCCGCGATCCGCGCGCCGGCGCGGTCGAAGAACAGGCCCTGCGCCACGTCCATGTGCAGGCGGGCGACCTGCCCGACCCGCAGCGCATGAATGCCGTGCGCCTGCGACACCCAGGTTTCGGCCGCCTCGCCCTCACCGTGCCGGAAGTGCACGACGGTGTCCGACCCGCTGAGTTCGGTCAGCAGCACTAATCCATCCAACGCCACCGGATGCGCGCCGGTCGGGTGCGGCGTGACGTGATGCGGCCGGATGCCGAACACATACGCGCCGTCCGGCAGGCCCCGCGCGGCCTCCGGCGCCGTCCAGGTGGTGCCGTCGCTCATCTCAAACGTCTCGCCGCGCTTGGTGACGGCGGCGGTGTTCATGGGCGGTTCCGAAAACACCTGCGCGCTGGTCAGCGTGTCGGGCTGGCGGTAGACGGTGCCGGTCGGACCGACCTGGGCCACGCGGCCTTCGAACAGGGTGGCCGTGGTGCCGCCGAGCAGCAGGGCCTCGGTCGGTTCGGTCGTGGCGTAGACCACCACGCAGTCCCGATCCGCGAACAGGCGCGGCAGTTCGTCGCGCAACTCCTCGCGCAGCTTGAAGTCCAGGTTGGCCAGCGGCTCGTCGAGCAAAACGAGACTCGCGTCCTTGACCAGGGCGCGGGCCATGGCGCAGCGCTGCTGCTGGCCGCCGGACAGCGCCGCCGGGCGCCGGCCGAGCATCGGGGTCAGCTTCATCAACGCCGCCATGCGCTCGACCCGGTCCCGGATCTCCGCCTTGGGCCGTCGCGCCACCCGCAGGGGGGAGGCGATGTTCTCGAACACCGTCAGGTTCGGGTAGTTGATGAACTGCTGGTGCACGAGGGAGACATTGCGGGTCTGCACCGCCACGCCGGTCACATCCGTGCCGCCGAACCACACGGTCCCGGCGGTCGGGCGCTCCAGCCCGGCCATGATCTGCATCAGCGTGGTCTTGCCCGCCCCCGTGGTGCCGAGCAGCACGTTGAACGCGCCCGGCTCCAGCGTCAGGTCGGTGGGATGGATGTGGGTCTCCCCGTCCACCCGCTTCGTGACGCCCCGCACTTCCAGCGACATGGCTGCGGCACTCTCCCGTGTTGACGGATCATCCGAAGAGCGACGGACAGGACGGCTCGCGCCGCGAGGAGGGGGCCATAAGACTGGACCCGCCCTCGGGGCGCGAGGCCCTATTGCTCGGCCCAGCGCTCGACGAGGTCGTCGTAGCGGATGGTCTCGCCCGGGGGCTTCTCGTTCTCCAACGCCGGCTTGGCGCCGCCGTGGCCGATCCACTCCGAGGGGTCCTTGGGCTCGTTCAGACGCGGACCACAGCCGCCATAGAAGCCACTGGCCTCGTCGGCGCGCTGCATGCGGGCCATGACCTGATCCATCTCACCGGCGAGCCGGTCCATGGCCTCCTGCGGGGTGAACACACCGGAGTTCACGTCGCCGATCTGCTGCCACCAGAGCTGCGCCAGCTTCGGATAGTCCGGCACGTTGACGCCGGTCGGGGTCCACAGCACGCGGTCGGGGGAGCGGTAGAACTCCACCATGCCGCCCAGCTTGGGCGCGCGCTCGGTAAAGCTTTCGTCCCGAATGGTGCTGTCGCGGATGAAGGTCAGACCGACGTGGCTCTTCTTCACGTCCACGGTCTTGGAGACGACGAACTGGGCGTACAGCCAGGCGGCCTTGCGGCGGTCCACCGGGGTGGACTTCAGGAAGGTCCAGGAGCCGGCGTCCTGATAGCCCAGCTTCATGCCCTCTTCCCAGTACGGGCCATGGGGCGAGGGCGCCATGCGCCACAACGGCATGCCGTCTTCGTCCACGGTGTTGTTGCCCTCGCTCTGCGGGGCGACCATGGCGGCCGTGAACGCCGTGTACCAAAAGATCTGCTGGGCCACGTTGCCCTGCGAGAGCGCCGGCAGCGACTGATAGAAATCGTAGTCGGCGGCGGCCGGCGGGGCGTATTCGCGCAGCCACTCGTCCCATTTGCGGATGGCGTACACGGCGGCCGCGCCGTTGGTGGCGCCACCCCGGCTGACGGAGGCGCCGGCGGGGTTGCAGGAGCCTTCCTCCATCCGGATGCCCCATTCGTCGATCGGGCGGCCGTTCGGCAGACCCTTGGAGCCCGCGCCCGCCATCGACAACCACGCATCGGTCATGCGCCACCCCAGGTCGGGTGCGCGCTTGCCGTAGTCGAGGTGACCGTACACACGGACCCCGTCGATCTCCTTCACATGCTCGGTGAAGAATTCGGCGATGTCCTCATAGGCCGACCAGTTGACCGGCACGCCCAGGTCGTAGCCGTAGATCTCCTTGAACTGGGCCTGAAGGTCTTCGCGGTCGAACCAGTCCTTGCGGAACCAGTACAGGTTGGCGAACTGCTGGTCGGGAAGCTGGTACAGCTTGCCGTCCGGGCCGGTCGTGAACGACTTGCCGATGAAATCGTCGATGTCGAGGGTCGGGTTGGTGACGTCCGCCCCCTCGCCCGCCATCCAGTCGCTCAGGTTCACCGCAAGCTGAAGCCGCGAATGCGTGCCGATCAGGTCGGAGTCGTTGACGTAGGCGTCGTACAGATTGCGGTTCGTCTGCATCTGGGTCTGCACCGCCTGCACCACCTCGCCCTCGCCCAAGAGCTGGTGGTTGACCGTGATGCCCGTGATCTCCTCGAAGGCCTTGCTCAGCACCCGCGACTCGTATTCGTGGGTCGGGATGGTTTCGGACAGCACATTGATTTCCATGCCGACGAAAGGTTCAGCCGCCTGGACGAACCACGCCATTTCCGCGCGCTGCTCCTCGCGCGACAGGCTGGACGGCTGGAACTCCTCGTCAATCCACCGCTCCGCCTCCTCCATGCCCGCCTCGGCCGGCAAAACGTACGCCGTCGTCGCGACCATCGCGAGTGCGGCCATCAGAATGCCTCTCATCCCGTTCCTCCCATAGGTATCGTTTTTGGGACGAACCAATCATCAAACGAAGTCAAACGAACGTCAAGGCGACATTTTTCGTTGTCGACGCGCGAACTTTCCGCGAAAATCGCCCCAAGTGAGCGAATGCGAAAAAGAATGGGGACCGAAACGCGCTTTTTCGCAGATGCAGCATGCTCGCGCCGACGCACCCCGTGCCGGCCCCGCCGAGACCGAAAGGGAGCGGCTCCGCCGCCAAGCGGACGATGGAGACTCTTTCCCCCCGCCAGTCGGATATCCTGGCGATGGCCCGCCGCGACGGCCGGGTCACCGTGGACGGTCTCTCCGCCCATTTCGGGATGACGCCGCAGACCATCCGCCGCGATCTGAACGAACTGTGCGAGCGCCAACTGCTGAAGCGCACCCACGGCGGCGCCATGTTCCCGTCCGGGGTCTCCAACCTGCGCTATGACGCGCGCCGCACCATGGCGGCGGACGGCAAGCGCAGCATCGGCCGCCGGGTGGCGGAACTGATCCCCGACAACTGCTCGACCATGCTGAACATCGGCACTACGACCGAGCAGGTGGCGGTCGCCTTGCGGGCCCACGAAGGGCTCATGACGGTGACCAACAACATCAACGTCGCCAACATCCTGCGCGATGCGCCGGGCGTGGACGTGGTGATCGCCGGCGGCGTGCTGCGGCCGTTCGACGGCGGCATCATCGGCGACGCCACGGTCGCCTTCCTGTCGGAATACAAGGTGGATTTCGCCGTCATCGGGGCCTCGGCCATCGATCCGGAGGACGGCACGGTGTTGGACTACGACCATGCCGAGGTCCGCGCCGCCCGCGCCATCCTGACCCACGCGCGCAAGACCATCCTGGTCGCCGACAACATGAAATTCGCCCGCAGCGCCCCGCTGCGGATCGCCCCCCTGACAGACATCGACATCTTCGTCACCGACCGGCCGCCCCCGGATGCCATCCGCGTCCTGTGCGGCGAGGGGGGCGTGCGGCTGGAGGTCACGGAGACCGAGGAGGACCCGGATCCATGAACGAGGGTGGGACCGACCGACCGGCGGGTCAAACGCCGGATGGGGAGACGCGCGACGTGAAGGCACGCAACGGGGGCGCGTGTGACGTGGACGTGTTCATCGTCGGGGGCGGCATCAACGGCGCGGGCATCGCGCGCGACGCGGTCGGGCGCGGCTTCTCCGTCGCCCTGTGCGAGATGAACGACCTCGCCAGCGGCACCTCCTCCGCCTCGACCAAGCTGATCCATGGCGGCCTGCGCTATCTGGAGCACTACGAGTTCCGGCTGGTGCGCGAAGCCCTGATGGAGCGCGAGGTCCTGTGGGCGGCCGCGCCACACATCATCTGGCCGCTGCACTTCGTGCTGCCCCATCAGCGGGCGATGCGGCCGAAGTGGCTGCTGCGGCTCGGTTTGTTTTTGTACGACCACATCGGCGGCCCCCGCCACCTGCCGGGCACGCGGGTGCTGAACCTGCGCACCGACCCGGCGGGCGCGCCGCTGAAGCCGGAGATGAGGACCGGATTCGAGTATTCGGACTGCTGGGTGCAGGACGCCCGCCTGACCGTGCTCAACGCCCGCGACGCCGCCGACCGGGGCGCCACCATCCTGGTGCGGACCGAATGCGTCGGGCTGACGCGCGCCGGGGACCATTGGGAGGTCCGCTTGCGCGACCACACCGACGGCACCGAGCGCACAATGACGGCCCGGCTGGTGGTCAACGCGGCCGGCCCCTGGGTGGACCGGCTGCTGCACGGCCCCCTGGGCCGCCCGGAGTCGCATAATGTGCGGCTGGTCCAGGGCAGCCACATCGTGGTGCCGCGCGTGTTCGACCACGACCGCTGCTACATCTTCCAGAACCCGGACGGGCGCATCATCTTCGCCATCCCCTACGAGGATAAGTTCACCCTGATCGGCACCACTGATCACGAGTACCACGGCGATCCCGGCGCCGTGCGCATCACGCCGGAGGAGACGGAGTACCTGTGTTCGGCGGCCAGCGCCTATTTCCGCGCCCCGATCACCCCGGATCAGGTGGTCTGGAGCTACTCCGGCGTGCGGCCCCTGTTCGACGACGGCGCGGGCAAGGCGCAGGAGGCCACCCGCGACTATGTCCTGCGGGCCGACCCGGAGCCCGGCGCCCCGCTGCTCAACATCTTCGGCGGCAAGATCACCACCTACCGCCGCCTCGCCGAGTCCATGCTGACCCGGATCGAGGAGCACCTGGGCCGGCGCGGCGGTCCCTGGACCCACGACACCCCCCTGCCCGGCGGCGCCTTCCCCAAAGAAGGCTTCGACACCCTCGTCGGTACGTTCCAGGCGGCCTATCCCGGCCTGCCGGCCGCGCTGCTGCGGCGGCTCGCCCGCGCCTACGGCACCGACACCCCGACCGTCCTGGGCGAGGCACACACGACCGACGACCTCGGCCACCACTTCGGCGCCGACCTGTATGAGGTCGAGGTCCGCTTCCTGATGGATCGCGAATGGGCGCGCACGGCCGAGGACGTGCTGTGGCGTCGCTCCAAGCTCGGCCTGCGGCTGACGGCGGCGGAAGCCGCCGCGCTGGAGGACTGGATTGCCCGGCCGCAATAGGCCGGGCCGGCGCCCGCGGCACCGCCCGCGGCGCCACCATAAATGGAGGGAACCGTACCATGAGTGGATATGTGCTGGCCATCGACCAGGGAACCACGTCGACCCGGTCCATCGTCTTCAGCGATCGCTATGCGGTTGCCGGCACCGGCCAGCGGGAGTTCACACAGCACTTCCCGCGCTCCGGCTGGGTCGAGCACGAGCCGGACGACCTGTGGACCACGACGGTGGACACCATGCGGCTCGCGCTGGCCGACGCCGGCCTGTCGGCCACCGACATTGCGGCCATCGGCATCACCAACCAGCGCGAGACGACCCTGATCTGGGACCGCGAAACCGGCAAGCCCATCCACCGCGCCCTGGTCTGGCAGGACCGCCGCACCGCCGATCTGTGCAGCCGCTTGTCCGCCGACGGGCTGGAACCCCTGGTCACCGAACGCACGGGGCTGATCATCGACCCCTATTTCTCGGGCTCCAAGATCGCGTGGCTGCTGGACACGGTGGAGGGGGCCCGGGAGCGCGCCGAGGCCGGCACGCTCGCCTTCGGCACCGTCGACACCTGGCTGATCTGGAACCTGACCGGCGGCAAGCGGCACGTCACCGACGCCACCAATGCGTCACGTTCCATGCTGTACGACATCAACCGCAACACCTGGGACGACGACCTGCTGCGCGCCCTGAACATCCCGCGCGCGCTGCTGCCCGAGGTGCTGGACTGCGCCGACGACTTCGGCACCACCGACCCCTCGATTCTCGGCACCGGCATTCCCATTCGGGGCGTCGCCGGCGACCAGCAGGCGGCCATGGTCGGGCAGGCCTGCTTCAGCCCGGGCATGATCAAGTCCACCTACGGCACCGGCTGCTTCGCGCTCATCAACACCGGGACCGACCGGGTGGCGTCGAAAAACCGGCTGCTGACCACCATCGGCTACCGCCTGAACGGCGTGACGACCTACGCCCTGGAGGGCGCGATCTTCATCGCCGGGGCGGCGGTGCAGTGGCTGCGGGACGAGCTGGGCGTGATCGAGCGCGCCGATCAGTCCGGCCCGCTGGCGGCGCAGGCGGATCCGGAGCAGGCGGTCTATCTGGTGCCCGCCTTTACGGGGTTGGGTGCGCCACACTGGGACCCGCACGCCCGGGGTGCGCTGTTCGGCCTGACGCGGGCGACCGGTCGCTGCGAGCTGGCGCGGGCGGCGCTGGAGTCCGTCTGCTATCAGACCGCCGACCTGTCGCAGGCCATGCACGACGACTGGTCGCATGAGAACGAGCGCACCGTGCTGCGCGTCGACGGCGGCATGGTGGCCAGCGACTGGACCATGCAGCGGCTTGCCGACCTGCTGGGCGCCCCCGTCGATCGGCCGATGGTGCTGGAGACGACGGCGATGGGCGCGGCCTGGCTGGCCGGACACAAGGTGGGGGCCTGGCCCGACGCCGAGGGCTTCGCCACAGGCTGGCGCCTGGAACGCCGGTTCGAGCCCAACCTGGATGAGGCCTCACGCGAACGTGGCCTCGCGGGCTGGCGCGACGCGGTCCAGCGCACCCTGACGCGATAGCCTCTCTCCCATCCCGATAGCCACCTCCCGGACACGGGCGGCCGCCTCATCTCGGCCGCCCGTTCGTGTCTAACCATTTCCCACGCGCGGCCGTTCCGGGCCGCGCGAACAGGGCCGTTTGCGCGGGGCGGTGAAATGATTTGATATGATAACAACTTGCGCATACAATCTCAGGTAAATCCTGCCATACGTTCCTTATACGAAATGTTTAGGTTCTTGCGCCACGCTGCATATCCAGGACACGGCATGCATTCCGGATGGCCACGCCGTCCAAATCAAAGGGTTTCCCCATGCCTCAGCCTATGTCGCGCGCGGACATCGCGTCCCGGCTGGACATTACCGACCCCTTTCTGATGATCGATACCTTTGAAACACTCGAACCTGGCCGACGCGCGCGCGCAACTAAAGAGTTACATAGCAACGCTTGGTTTTTTGCCTGCCACCTTCCTGCGTTACAGGTCATGCCGGCGACTCTTCAGCTTGAGGGTATGCTGCAAACCCTGGTACTGCTGATCTACGCGGCCGGTGACCATGGCGCCCACCGTGCCTATGTCACCAACGTGAAGAGCCAGCTCAGCGCCACCGCGACGCCGGGTCAGACGATCACGTTCGACGCCGAACTGTCCGCGTTTCGCCGAGGCATCGCCACAGGTACGGTCACCACCACCGCCAACGGCGTGCACCTGAGCCGGGGTGAGTTCCGCTATGCCTCTCCCCACCTGATGGCCGCGCCGGTCCCCCCCCCATCGCGGACATCTTGACGGGAGTGATCCCCATCGTTCACCCTGATCATAATCTGATCTTTCAGGCCCTCGTCGTCCGCAAGGGCGCGGAACGGACGTTTTCCTATGCCCTGGAGACACGCACCCTCGCCGATCTGCCCCCGGACGAGGTGCTGATTCGCGTGCACGCCTCGACCATCAACTACAAGGATTGCCTGTCCTGCCAGGGGCATCCGGCGATCACGCGGCGCTTTCCCCACACGCCGGGAGTGGACGCGGCCGGCGTGGTCGAGGCCAGCGCCGACCCCGCGTGTCAGCCCGGCGACCGGGTCGCGGTCATCAGCCACGCCATGGGCATGAACACGCCCGGCGGCTTCGGCCAGTATGTGCGCGTGCCGGCGGCCTGGGTCATGCCGCTGCCGGATGCGCTGTCGTTCCACGAGGCGATGGCCTACGGCACCGCCGGGTACACCGCCGTCCTGGCCGTCGAGGCGCTGGAGGCGGCGGGATCGTCGCTGGCCGGCGCGCAGGCGCTCGTCACCGGCGCGACGGGCGGACTGGGCGCGTTCGCCGTCGCCCTGCTCAGCGCGCGCGGCGCCGAGGTCACCGCCGTCACCGGCAAGACCGACGAGGCCGCCCGCGCGTTCCTGTCGGCCATCGGTGCCGCCCGGATCCTGCCGCGCGACGCCTTCGAGGACACCACCGGCCGCAACATGCTGGTCCCGGCCTGGGATGTCGCCGTGGACGTGGCCGGCGGGACCACGCTGTCCACCGTGCTCCGGTCGATGCGTGACGGCGGCGTGGTGGCCGTGACGGGCATGGTGCAGGGGACCGCCTTCGAGGCCAACGTGCTGCCGTTCATCTTGCGCGGCGTGCATGTGGTGGGCATCAACGCCGAGGCCACAACGCCCGAGCGGCGGCGCGCCGTCTGGGCCCGGATGGCCGACACCGCCAAGCCGGCCGCCTTGCCGGCGCTCTATTCCGTGGTCGGGCTGGCCGACCTGCCGGCCGCCATCGAAACGGTCGCGGCGGGGCGTCACCTCGGCCGCATCGTCGTGGACCTGGGTGGCGCGGACGCCTCCGCCCCGGTCTGACGCCTTCTACCCATCCCGTCCGTCCCATCCGGTCATGGAGAGACCCGTGAGCAACAAAGAAAAGTACGATCAGGTGTTTGTCGAGAGCTTCTCCGTCTCCCCCGACGTCCTGAACGCCGATTTCGTGTACCAGTGCGTGCCGCAATGGGACTCGGTCGGCCATATGGCCATGATCGCGGCCCTGGAAGATACCTTCGACATCATGATGGAGACCGAGGACATCATCGAGTTCAGCTCCTACACCGTTGGCAAGGAGAAGCTGAAAAAGTACGGAGTGGAGGTGTGACCCACCCCCTCGTCACCGTTCGCGACCCGGACGCCGTCGCCGTCATCACCGAGGACGGCCGGGCGGTGCGGTACGCGGACCTTGTCGGGGACATCGACCGGGTCGCGGCGACCCTGCCGCCGCGCGCGGTGCTGCTGATCCTGGGGCGCAACGATTACACCACCCTGGTGCATTACCTCGCCGCCCTACAGAGCGGCACCGTGCCCCTGATCCTGGCCGCCGACACCCAGCCGGACCACGTTCGGCGGCTGGTGGCGGCGTTCTCGCCCCCGCTGGTGCTGGCCGAGCCCACGGCCGCCGCCGCGCTGGAGGCGCTGGAGCCGCTCGGCGCGGCGGACCGCTACACCCTGTACCGCAACACCGCCTCCACGGCGCCCGACACGCATCCGGATCTGGGCTATCTGGCCACCACGTCGGGCTCGACCGGGTCGCCCAAGCTTGTCCGGCTGACGCGGGCGAACCTGATCGCCAACGCCGCGTCGATCGTCGAATACCTGGAGATCGGCCCCGAGGACCGCGCCGCCGCGTCGCTGCCGATCGGGTATTCCTATGGTCTGTCGGTCATCAACAGCCACCTGATGGCCGGGGCGTCCATCGTGCTGTCCGACCGCTCCCTGATGGAACAGGCGTTCTGGCAGCAGATGCGGGCGGCCGGAATCACCAGCTTCGCCGGGGTGCCCTATCATTACGAGATGCTGCTGCGGTTGCGGCTGGAGCGGCTGAAGCTGCCCACCCTGACCAAGATGACGCAGGCCGGCGGACGCCTCGCCCCGCCGCTGATCGAGACCGTCCACGCCGCCTGCCAGGGGCTCGGCATCCGGTTCTGGACCATGTACGGCCAGACCGAGGCCGCGCCCCGCATCTCGTACTTGCCCGACGCGGACACGTTGCGCAAACTGGGCAGCATCGGGCGCGCCATCCCGGGCGGGCGCCTGTGGATCCGTGACGACGACGGCGCCGACATCACCGCCACCGGACAGGTGGGCGAGTTGATCTACGAAGGGCCGAACGTCGGCCTGGGCTACGCCAGATGCGCCGCCGATCTGTCCCGGGGCGACGACAACCGAGGTGTTTTGCGGACCGGCGACCTCGCGCGATGCGACGACGATGGCTATCTGTTCCTGGAAGGCCGGCGCAGCCGGTTCCTGAAGATCTACGGCAACCGCATTTCGCTCGACCAGGTCGAACGATGGCTGGCCGAGCAGGGGCTGGAGGGCGCCGCCCAGGGCCGGGACGATCATCTTTCGGTGGTGGTGGTCCATACACCGGGCCAGGACGCGGAGGCGCTGCGCCGGGACCTGGCCGTCTGCGCCGGGATCAACGCCGCCGCCGTCGCCGTCCACACCATCGCCGCCCTGCCCCGACTGCCGACCGGAAAGGTGGACTACCCATGCCTGAGTCGCATGATCCCGTCCCCGTGACGGACTGGCCCGCGTTCGGCCTCGCCGGGCCGGACAAGCGGGAGCGCATTCTGGCGGAACTGCGGCGGCTGACCCGGCATCATCGGGACGCCTGCCCGCCCTACCGCGCCATCGTGGACAAGCTAGGCTTCCCGACCGACACCCTCGACACGTTGGAGGACGTGCCGTTCCTGCCGGTGCGGCTGTTCAAACGCCACCGCCTGCTGAGCGTGCCCGACGGCGACGTGGTCAAGACCATGACCTCCTCCGGGACCAGCGGTCAAAGCCGGTCGCAGATCGTCCTCGATAAGACCACCAGCGCGCTTCAGGTCAAGGTGCTGTCGCGCATCATGGCGGAGGTCATCGGCCCGAAGCGCCTGCCCATGCTGGTGATCGACGGCCGGGCCACGGTGGCGGATCGCTACCGCTTCTCGGCGCGGACGGCGGGGATCCTCGGGTTCTCCATGTTCGGCCGCGACGTCGCCTATGCGCTGAACGACGACATGACCCTGAACCGGGAGGGCACGCGCGCCTTCCTGGACAAGCACGCCGGCCAGGACATCCTGGTGTTCGGGTTCACCTTCATCGTCTGGCGCCATTTGATCCGCGCGCTGGAAGAGGCGGGGGAGAGCCTGCCCCTCGAGGGCGGCATCCTGATCCACGGCGGCGGCTGGAAGCAGCTTCTGGCGCAGGCGGTCGCGCCCGATGCGTTTCGCGCGCGTGTCGCGGGCGTCACCGGGATGACGCGGGTTCACAATTACTACGGCATGGTGGAGCAAACCGGGTCCATCTTCATGGAATGCGGCGAGGGTCGGTTGCATGCCTCCGCCTGGTCGGAGATCGTGATCCGCGATCCGGGGACCTTCGCGCCGCTGCCGCCGGGGGAGAGCGGGCTGGTGCAGCTTCTGTCCGTCCTGCCGCACAGCTACCCGGGGCACTCCCTGCTGAGCGAGGACGTCGGCCACATCCTGGGCCGGGACGATTGCCCCTGCGGGCGCGCGGGCACCACCCTGCGCATCGAGGGCCGGTTGGAACACGCGGAAATCCGAGGGTGCAGTGATACCTATCCCCCCTGACCCGATGCCGCCCGAGATCGCGGCTGCCCAGACGGTCGTCGTGGGCGATCCGGCCCAGATCACCAACCGGCCCGCCCCGGTGTGGGACCCCGCGCGGTTGGCGTTCCTGGCCGATGTGTCGCGCACCCTGTTGGCCCTGCCGGCGGCGCGCGCCCTGCCCGACGTCGTGACCTTCGCCTATTGGGCGCGGGCCGCGCATCTGGCGGCCTTGAAGGCCAATGCGGCCGCCTCCACCGAGGCCCCCGCCGACCCGGCGACGCGGCGCCCTCAAGTCGGCCTGGGGCTGGTGTTCCACGTCTGCCCCGCCAACGTGCCGGTCAACGCCGCGTTTTCGCTCGCGTTCGGGCTGCTGGCCGGCAACAGCAACGTGGTGCGCCTGCCCAGCGCGGAGTCCGCCACCCTCACCACCCTCGTCGGGGCGCTCTCTACGGTGCTGGCCGAACCCCGGCACGCCGCCATGGCGGCGGCGGTGCTGCTGGTGCGCTACCCCCGCGACGACGCGGTCAACGCCTACTGGTCGGCGCGGGCCGACGGCCGGGTGGTGTGGGGCGGGGATGCGACCGTGCAGCACATGCGCGGCTTCCCCCTGCCGCCGCGCGGACGCGAGGTTTCGTTCCCCGACCGCTACTCCCTGTGCACGCTGAAGGCTGAGGCGGTTCTGGCGCTGGATGACGCCGGCCTGAGCACCCTGTGCGGCCATCTGTACAACGACGTCTACATCATGGAGCAGGCGGCGTGTTCCTCGCCGCAACTCGTCGCCTGGGTGGGTGACGCGGACACCGTGGCCGCCGCGCAGGCCCGCCTGTGGCCGGCCTTCGCCGCGCATGTGGACGGGCGGCACCGGATCCCGCCCATCCGTGTCATGGATAAGTTCGTCGCGGCCTGCGAGAGCGCGCTGGCCCCGGACGTGACCGCCGTGCACCGCCACGGCAACGCCCTGTACCGGATCGCGATGGCGGCCCCACGCTCGGACCAGGAGACCTGCCGGGGCACGAGCGGTACCCTGCACGAGGTCGTGCTGCCCAGCCTGGAGTCCCTGGCCCCCATGGTCAGCGACCGTTACCAGACCTTAACCTCTTTCGGGCACCCTCGGGACGATCTGACAGCCTTCGTCGTGTCCCATGGTCTGCGCGGCATCGACCGTGTGGTGCCGGTCGGTCAGGCGCTCGACATGGGCCTGATCTGGGACGGGTACGACATCATCGGCAGCCTGTCCCGCGTGATCGACGTGCGGTAAGGACACCGCGTTGGCTGGCGGTGCGCGCCTTTTCGTTTTCTCCGCATCCGGATCGGGACAGCCTATGGACTCGTTCAGCCTCGACTGCCGTGAACTGCAAGCCTACCAGCCCAATCGCTACCCCTTCCTGATGATCGACCATGTGGACGAGGTGGCGCCCGGACAGTTCGCGCGCGGCTACAAGAACCTCACGTTGAACGAGTGGTACTTTCCGGTGCATTTCCCGGACGGGCCGAACATGCCCGGCGCCCTGCAACTGGAGGCGCTGGCCCAGATGCTGACCGTGGCCATCACCACGTTGCCAGGCCTGAAGGGCAAGGTGACCCATGCGCTCCAGCACACTGTGCGCTTCCGGCGGGAGGTGGTGCCGGGCGAGAAATTCGAGATCCTGGCCGAGGTCCTGTCGTGGAAACGCGGTATCTGCAAAGGGAAGGGCACCGCCACGGTAAACGGCGAGATCGCCTGTGAGGCCGATATGATGATCACCATCCCCGAGATCCTGGAACAGTACCTGCCGCGCGCGAAAGGCTGACGGCGGATGGATCCGGTCGACGTCGTCATTGTCGGATCGGGCGCCAGCGGCGCGGCGGCGGCGTGGAGCCTGAGCCGCGCCCCCGCCCTGCGCGTGGTCTGTCTGGAGCAGGGCGAGGCGCCCGACCCGGCGCGCTACCCAACGACCCGACCCGACTGGGAGGTGAGCCGCCACACCACGGCCAGCCCGTTCCCGAACGAGCGGGCGGGCGCGGCGGACTATCCGGTGGACGACCGGGCGTCCCCCATCGCCATCGCCAACTTCAACGGCTTCGGCGGTAGCACGATCCTGTATTCGGGTCATGTTCCGCGCTTTCATCCGTCCGACTTCCGCACCCGCAGCCTGGACGGCGTCGGCGAGGACTGGCCGCTGGGCTACGATGACCTCGCGCCCTACTTCGCCGAGAACGAGCGCCATATGGGCGTCGCCGGTCTGGGGGGCGATCCGGCCTATCCGGACGACGACCGGCCCCTGCTGCCACCGGTGCCGCTGGGCCCGATGGGCCGGGCGCTGGGCCACGCCTTCAACGCGCTCGGCTGGCACTGGTGGCCCTCGTATGGCGCCATCAACACGCGCAGCCACGCCGGGCGCCCGACCTGCGTGAACCTAGGGCCGTGCAACACCGGCTGCGCCCAGGGTGCAAAGGGCAGCGTCGATGTGACCTATTGGCCGGAGGCTCGCCGCCAGGGCGTGGAGGTCCGCACCGGCTGCACCGTGGTCGAGGTGATGCTGGACGGGCGGGAGCGCGCCACCGGCGTGCGCTACATCGCCACGGACGGCGTCGAGCACGTGCAGCCCGCCGCCGTGGTCGTGCTGGCGTGCAGCGGCATCGGCACGCCCCGGCTGCTGCTGCACTCGACCTCGACGGCGTTTCCGGACGGCCTGCTGAACGACACCGGGCTGGTGGGCCGTAACCTGATGCTGCACCCGCTGGGCTTCACCGAAGGGGTGTTCGACACCGATTTGCGCTCCAGCGTCGGGCCGCAGGGCTGCTGCCTCCTGTCCCAGCAGTTCTACGAGACCGATCCGGCCCGCGATTTCGTGCGCGGCTATACCATGCACATCCTGCGCGGCGCGCCCCCGGCCGAGACGGCGATCACCGGCTATCTGATGCGCCGCATTCCGCTGGGGGCGGAGCATCACCGCCGCTTCGCCGAGACGTTCAACCACACCGCCGGCATCGCCGTGATCGCGGAGGACCTGCCCGACCCCGCCAACCGGGTGACGCTGGACCCGGACCACACCGACCGGCACGGCATGCCCGGGGTCAGGGTGACCTATGCGCTGGGCGAGAACACCAAGCGCATGCTGGCCCACGGCCTCGCCCGCAGCAAGGAGGTGTTCGCCGCCGCCGGGGCGCGCGTGACGGCCTCCTTCGCGCCGGTGCGCCACACCGGCTGGCACCTGATGGGCACGGCCCGGATGGGCAGCGATCCGAAGACCTCGGTGGTCAATGCGTTCGGACAGGCGCACGCCGTGCCGAACCTGTTCATCGTCGACAGCAGCGTGTTCGTGACCGCCGGTGCGGTGAACCCGGTCGCCACGGCCCAGGCGCTGACCCTGCGCATGTGCGACCACCTGCGGGATCATCCCGCGATCACGGCACGGGCGGCCTAAATCCTTGGAGACACGGCCATGAGGAAAGAGGCCTCCCTCACGACGCTGATCGACGCCATCCTGCCGGGGGATGCGGGCCTCGGCCTGCCGGCCGGATCGCGCGTCGGCGTGCCGGCGTTCCTGGAGAGCCATGGGCTGGCCGCCGACGCCGCCGTCCTGCTCTCCCAGGTGGAGACCGTAGCCCGCGACCGCTTCGGCATCGGCTTCGCGGCTCTGGAGGCGCCGGACCGGGTGACCTGCGTCGAACGCGCCAAACGGGCCGACATGCACCGGGCCAGCGGCGTGCTGGTAGCCTGCCTGCGCGCTTACTACACCGACCCGGGCGTGCTGCGCGCCCTGTCGGCCGGCGCGGTGCCGCCATTCCCCGACGGCAACGCCCTGGACGACGACGACTGGACCCTGTTGGAACCCGTGTACGAGAGGGGGCCGATCCATCGGCCCGTGCCGTCATGACCCAGACCCATGGGGAGAGGCCCCATCCCGCCGCGGCCCCCCTTCTCGACGGCAAGGTGGCCGTCGTCACCGGCGCCAACCGGGGCATCGGCCGCGCCATCGCGGACGTCTTCCGCGCCCACGGCGCCCATGTGCTGGCCTGCGCCCGCGCGGCCGAACCGGTCCCGGCGCGCGCGGCCGACGATCCCGAGCACGCCGCCCCGGGCGGGGAGACCCCGATCCCGCTGGATCTGGCCGACGCGGCCTCGATCAAGGCGGCGATCAAGGCCATCCGGGCGGCCGCGCCCCGCGTCGATATCCTGGTGAACAACGCCGGCGTGGCCAGCGGCGGCCTGTTCCAGATGACCACGCTGGCCGAGATGCGCGCGGTGTTCGAGGTGAATGTCTTTGGCCCCCTGGCACTGACCCAGGGCGTCGCCCGCCTGATGGCCCGCACCGGCGCCGGGTCGATCATCAATCTGTCGTCGGTGGCGGCGGACCGGCCGGACCCCGGCACTCTGGCCTACGGCGCCAGCAAGGCCGCGCTGGCGCGGGCGACCCGCAGCCTCGCGACCGAACTGGGCGGCCAGGGCATCCGGGTCAACGCCATCGCCCCCGGCGTGACCGAAACCGCCATGCAGGACGAGATGGATCCGGCCGCGCGGGACGCCCTGATCGGGGCCTCGGCGCTGAACACGGCGGCCACGCCGCAGGACATCGCCAACGTGGCGCTGTTCCTGGCGTCGGACCTGTCCTCCCACATCACCGGCCAGACTCTCCGCGTCGACGGCGGCATCGTCTGAACGATGAGGACTCCCCCCATGACTTCCGAGATGACTTCCGCGACCTCCCATCCCGACCTGGCGCGCATGGCCGCGTTCATGCGCCGCAAGATCCTGGACGTCAGTTACACGTGTGGCCTGACCGCACACCTGGGCGGCGGGCTGTCCATGGTGGACGTCATGGCGGTGCTGTACGGCCATGTCCTGCGCCTGGATCCGAAGACCCCGCGCTGGCCCGACCGGGACCGCTTCATTCTGAGCAAGGGGCACGGCGTGCTCGGGTTCTATCCGGCGCTGCTGGCGGCGGGGCTGATCTCCGAGGAGGTGTTCGCCACCTTCCAGGCCAACGGCAGCGCCCTGATCGCGCACCCGGTCATGAACCTGGACCTCGGCATTGAGTCGTCCAACGGCAGCCTCGGCCACGGGCTGTCCATGGGCGTCGGCATCGCGCTAGCGGCCCGCAAGAAGCGCGCGGGGTTCAAGACGGTGGTGCTGCTGGGCGACGGGGAGTGCAACGAGGGCGCCGTCTGGGAGGCCGTCATGCTCGCCGCGCAACTGGGGCTCGACAGCCTGACGGCCGTGGTGGACCACAACAAGCTGCAAAGCGACGGCGAGAGCCGCGACATCATGCAGGTCGGCAACATGGCCGAGCGGTTCGCCGCCTTCGGCTGGCACGCGCTGGAGGTGGACGGCCACGACATCGACGCGCTGGTGACCGCCTTCGACGCGCCCGCACCCGCCGGCCGACCCCGGGTCATCGTCGCCCACACGATCAAGGGCAAGGGCGTGCCCTTCATGGAAAACGACAACACGTGGCACCACAAGCGGCTGACCAAGGCCGACCACGAGGCGGCCCTGGCCGCGCTGACCGCCCGTGGGGGAGGCGAGGCCGCCGCGACGGAGGACGCACCATGATGGAGATCACCCCCCGCACCGCCCGGCAGTGGTCGCGCCTCGGCTCCCGCGGCATCTTCGGGCAAGCGATCCTGTCGGTGGCGGAGGACCATCCGGAGCTGATGGTGCTGTCCGCCGACCTGGGCAACTCCTCCGGCCTGGACCGCTTCAAGGCCGCCTACCCCGACCAGTTCCTCAACACCGGCATCGCCGAGCAGAACATGATCGGCGTGGCGGCCGGGCTCGCCAAGGAGGGGTTCACCGTCTTCGCCACCTCCTTCGCGCCGTTCATCGCCATGCGGGCCAGCGAACAGGTGCGCATGAACCTGGGCTACATGGAGATGAACGTGAAGGCCGTCGCCATCGGCAGCGGCATCGCCATGGGCCTGCTGGGCAACTCCCATTTCGGGTTGGAGGACGTGGCCGTCATGCGCGCCATCCCCAATCTGACGGTGGTCTGCCCGGCCGACTGCGCCGCGATCATCAAGACCGTCGAGGCGGCGGTGGCGTTCGACGGCCCCATGTACATCCGGCTGACCGGCGCCGCCAACAACCCGCCGGTCTACACCGAGGACTTCGCCTTCCAGATCGGCCGGGCGATTCCCCTGCGCGACGGCGGCGACGTCGGGCTGGTGGCCTGCGGCACCATGGTCCATGTGGCCCTGCGCGCGGCGGACGCGCTCGCCGAACAGGGCATCGCGGCCAGCGTGATCGACATGCACACCCTGAAGCCGCTGGACGGCGCCGCGCTGGACGCCCTGGCGGCGCGGGTGCCGGCGCTGGTGACGGTGGAGGAACACACCGTCATCGGCGGGCTGGGTAGCGCGGTGGCGGAGCACACGGCGGCGCAGCCCGATCGGGTGCGGCATCTGGCGCTCGGCCTGCGGGACGCCTTCGTCAAGACGGGCCAGTACGAGTACATGCTGGAGCAGGAGGGCCTCGTCGGCCCGGCCGTCGCCGAGCGGGTGCGGGCGTTCCTGCGCGAAGAGCGCACGTAGAGGAGGCACTTTCTTACCGAGATATCTATCCTGATCGCGGCCGCTGATTTATCCTTAGGAATCCAAAACAGCCGGCAATAATTCAATGAGTGCAACGACTTTCTCTAGCCCGGTTCTGCGCGCCGCCGAGGCCCTGTTGGCGCAGGTTGAACCGGCGCTGATCCGCGATCCGGCGGGCGTCATCTGGGTGTCCCTGGACTTTATGGCCCTGCTGCGCGCGACGGCGGCGCGGCCGGACGAGTCGGAGGCCTTGGCGGACCACGCCCTGTCCGTTCTGCGCGAGGCGGCGGGGCCGGGCGCGACCCTCCTGGTCTCCGCCTTCAGCTTTACCTTCCCCCAGACCGGCCGGTTCGACGCCGCCACCACCCCCGTGCAGACCGGCGCCTTCGGCGGCCTGCTGCTGAGGCGGTATCCGGAGGCCCGCACCCTCAACCCGTTCTATTCGTTCCTTGCCTTCGGCGCGCGCGCCGAGGAGGTGCTGGCCAACCGTTCCCCGCACAGCACCGGCCCGGACAGCATCTTTGAATGGGTGATAGACCAGGGGACGGATTTGGTGACCCTCGGCCACCACTACATCAAGTCCCTGTCCTCGGTTCACCACGCGGAGGAACTGGCCGGGGTCGATTACCGCTACCGCAAGAGCTTCCCCGGCCGCGTTACCGGCCAGGGCGAGACGATCGACGGGACCTATACGTTCTTCGTGCGCGATCTCGACACCTGCGGCCACTCGTCGATCACACGCGCGGGCGACGCCCATTTGCGCGCCCAGGGTCTGGTGGACACATGGCTCGTCGGCACCGGCCGACGCCGGATGCTGGCGCACCGCCTGAACCTCGCCGCCGCGCACGCGATCCTGGTGGACGACCTGCGCCGCGACGCGCCCCGCCTTGTCGATTACCTGGGGCCGGGGCGGGAGGACCGGCCGGTCGTCACCGGCCCGATGGCGAACACGCTATACCTGGAGGAACTCGCGACCTTCCGCGACGCGAACGCTCCATCCGACCAGGAGACGCAGGCGTCATGACACGAACAGCCCTTTCCCCCGCCGATCGGGAGACCGGCGCGGCGATGCACGGCTGGGCCCGGGACCTGTACCCGATCCGGCGCAGCCTCACCGGCCCCGGCGTCCGCCAGACGCTGCACTATCTGCAGGGCCTCATCCCGGACCTGACCCTGCACGAGGTCCCCACGGGCACCCAGGCGTTCGACTGGACCGTGCCGGATGAGTGGGCCGTGACGGAGGCCTATATTGAGGATCAGGCCGGGCGGCGGATCGTGGACTATGCCGACCACACCCTGCACCTGCTGGGCTATTCCGAACCCGTGGACGCCTGGATGAGCCGGGAGGATCTGGACGCCCACCTGCATTCCCTGCCTGATCAGCCGGACTGGATTCCCTACGTCACCAGCTATTACAAGCGCCGCTGGGGGTTCTGCCTCACCCATCGTCAGCGCGAGGCGCTGCCCGACGGCGACTACCACGTGGTCATCCGCTCCACCCTGGCGCCGGGGTCGCTGACCTACGGCGAGGTGATCCTGCCCGGCCGCGAGGCGGACGAGATCCTGCTGTCCACCTACATTTGCCACCCGTCGATGGCCAACAACGAGCTGTCCGGCCCCGTCGTCACGACGGCCCTAGTCCGTTGGCTGGCCGCGCAGCCGGACCGGCGCTGGACCTATCGCATCGTGTTCCTGCCGGAGACCATCGGCTCCATCGTCTATCTGTCCCGCCATCTGGAGGCGATGAAGGCCCGCACCCTCGCCGGGTTCGTGGTGACCTGCGTGGGGGACGAGCGCGACCACTCCATGATGGCGTCGCGACTGGGGGACACGCTGGCCGACCGGGTCGGGCGCCATGTGCTGGACCACACGGTGGAGCGCTACACACCCTATAGCTTTTTGGAGCGCGGCAGCGACGAGCGCCAATATTGCAGCCCGGGGGTCGATCTGCCCGTGGTGTCCCTGATGCGCAGTCGGTACGGCGCCTACCCGGAGTACCATACCTCGGCCGACGACTTGTCGCTGGTCACCCCGGACGGGCTCGCCGGAGGGTTCGCGGTTCTGCGCGACGCGCTCGCCCTGCTGGAGCGCTACGGCTATTACCGCGTGACCACGCCGTGCGAACCGCAGCTCGGCAAGCGAGGTCTCTATCCCACGCTCAGCACCAAGGAGTCCGGCGCCCAGGTGCGGACCATGATGAACGTCATCGCCTATTGCGACGGCCGCCACGACCTGATCGCCCTGGCGGAGCGGTGCGAGGTGTACGCGGGGGACATCCTGTCGATCCTGGACACGCTGGTGAGCAACGGCCTGTGCGAATGGCACAAGACGCCGGTGGCGGGGTGAGCGTCCGCGTGGCGCGTTGTTTTTAGGCAAGCGAACCGGACGCATGGTCCCTACCTGTGTCGGCAGACGGACGACAAAGGATGGACCGGTATGAACGTGTTTGTGATCGGCGCCACCGGTGGCATTGGTCACCGCCTGCTGCCCCTGCTGCGCGACGCCGGCCACGCGGTGGTCGGCCTGCATCGCAAGCCGGAGCAGGCCGACGCCATCGCCAAAGCCGGCGCGACCCCCGTGCTCGGCGATATCATCGCCATGACCGAGGACGATGTCGCCCAGGCGGCCCAGGGCTGCGATGTGATCGTGTTCTCGGCCGGGGCGGCGGGCAGCGGGTTGGACCAGACCACGGCCATCGACGGCGACGGGCCGGGCAAGGTGATGGCGGCGGCGCGGCGACTGGGTATCCGGCGGTTCTATCTGGTGTCGGCCTTCCCCGAGGCGGGGCGCTGGCGCGAGACGAATCCCCGCTTCGAACACTACATGGCCGAAAAGAAGCGCGCCGACGTGGACGTGGCGGCGTCGGACCTGGACTGGGTGATCCTGCGGCCCGGGACGCTGGTGCACGAGGACGGCGATGGCGCGGTCTCGCTCGGCCTCGCACTGCCCTATGGCAACGTCGCGCGCGGCAACGTCGCCCGGGTCCTGGCCGGACTGATCGACCGCCCCGCGATCACCCGCCGCATCCTGGAACTCACCGACGGCGAAACCCCGGTCGCGACGGCCCTCGACGCCGTCCAGGCCACGACGGCCTGACCGTCCCGGTGCTGGCAACGCCAAGCCCGGCGTCAGACCCGGCGCACCGACAAAAAAGGGGAGCGGCCCGACGGCCGTCCCCCTTTTTCATGTCGGTCTGCTTCGTATCGGTCTGCGGACGCATCCCGAGGGGCACACCCGGCCCCGTCACAGACGCCTCATCACAGGATCCGCATCCGGTGACGCCGACTACCGCGGCGCCATCACCATGATCATCTGGCGGCCTTCCATCTTCGGGAGCTGCTCGACCTTGGCCAGTTCGGCCATGTCGTCGCGGACCCGAATCAGCACCTTCATGCCGAGATCCTGGTGCGCCATTTCGCGCCCGCGGAAGCGCAGGGTCACCTTGACCTTGTCACCATCCGACAGGAACTTGTGGCAGTTCTTCATCTTCACGGCGTAATCGTGCTCATCGATATTCGGTCGGAGCTTGATCTCCTTAACCTCGATGACCCTCTGCCGCTTCTTGGCCTCGTTCTTTTTCTTCTGGGCTTCGTACTTGAACTTTCCGTAGTCCAGAATCTTGCACACCGGCGGGTCCGCGTTCGGCGAGATCTCCACGAGATCGAGCCCCGCATCCAGGGCACGCTGCATCGCCTCGCGCGCGGGCACAACGCCGACGTTTTCTCCGTCCTCGTCGATCAGGCGCACCTGCGGCACGCGGATCGCTTCATTGACGCGCGGCCCGTCGCGGGTCGGTGGCGCCGTCATGGGTGGTCTAGCTATGGGATTGCCTCTTCTTCTATGTCACACGGAACGAATGAGTCGGGTCCAGGCCGGTCAGGCGACCCGGTCCACGGTGTCCGGCGCGGCGGAGTCGCCCGCCAGACGGGCCAGATCCGGGGCCAAGGATTCCAGCTTTAGTGTATTCAGCGCGTCCTTGAGCGCAAGGACTTCTTGACGGGTTCCGCCCAGTCGACGCAGAGCCACCGTGCGCTCTTCGGCCTCGCGCTTGCCGACAACGGCGATCACGGGAACCTTCGCGTGCGAATGTTCGCGTACCTTGTAGTTGATCTTCTCGTTGCGCAGGTCCAGCTCCGCCTTCATCCCGGCCCGGCCGAACGCCGCCGCCACCTCGCGGGCGTAGTCGTCGGCCTCGCCGGTGATCGTGGCGACCACCACCTGCACCGGGGCCAGCCAGAGCGGGAACTTGCCGGCGTGATGCTCGATAAGCACGCCCGTGAAGCGCTCCAGCGAGCCGAACATGGCGCGGTGAATCATCACCGGCACGTGGCGTTCGCCGTCGGCGCCGACGTAGCTGGCGTCGAACCGTCCCGGCAGGTTGAAGTCCACCTGAACGGTGCCGCACTGCCAGTCGCGACCGATGGCGTCGCGCAGCACGTATTCCAGCTTCGGCCCGTAGAAGACGCCCTCGCCGGGGTTGACCGAGGCCTTGATGTGGCCGTTGCCCTCGGCCACCACCTCGTCGAGCACGCCCTGGAGCGCCGCCTCAGCCGCGTCCCACAGCTCTTCCGAGCCCACCCGCTTCTCCGGCCGCGTGGCCAGTTTGATCGTCAGGTCCTCGAATCCGAAATCCCGGTAGAGACCGAGGATCAGGCTGTTGAGCTTCAGGCACTCCTCGCGCAACTGATCCGGCGTGCAGAACGTGTGCGCGTCGTCCTGCGTGAAGCTGCGCACCCGCAGCAGGCCGTGCAGGGCGCCGGACGGCTCGTACCGATGCACCTTGCCGAACTCCGCGATCTTCAGCGGCAGTTCGCGGTAGCTGCGCAGCGCGTTCTTGTAGACGGCCATGTGGCCGGGGCAGTTCATGGGCTTGAGGGCGAAGTCGCGCTCGTCCTCCGTCTTGGTCGTGAACATGTTCTGGCGGTAGTTCTGCCAGTGACCGGAGATCTCCCACAGACTGCGGTCCATCATGTCCGGCGTGTTCACCTCGACGAAGCCCGCCTCGCCCTGGCGCCGCCGCACGAAGCTGATCAGCGTCTGGAACAGCGTCCAGCCCTTGGAGTGCCAGAACACCGAGCCCGGGGCGTAGTCCTCGAAGTGGAACAGGTCCATCTCGCGGCCAAGGCGGCGGTGATCGCGCTTTTCCGCCTCCTCCAGCATGTGGAGGTAGTCCTTGAGCTGCTTGTCCGTGGCCCAGGCCGTGCCGTAGATGCGCTGCAGCATGGGGTTGCGCGAGTCGCCGCGC
The DNA here is from genome assembly GCF_014197855.1 of Roseospira marina. Lineage (GTDB taxonomy): Bacteria > Pseudomonadota > Alphaproteobacteria > Rhodospirillales > Rhodospirillaceae > Rhodospira > Rhodospira marina. The sequence continues at coordinate 1,628 of NZ_JACIGJ010000009.1, read as the reverse complement.
CAGTAGGCGCCGGCCAGCTTGGTCAGCTTGAACGCCTTGCCCAGCTTGCCCGTGGACGGCAGGTGCGGCCCCCGGCACAGGTCCTTCCAGTCCCCCTGGCGGTAGACCGTGATGGTCTCGCCCTCGGGCAGGTCGGAAATCAGCTCGGCCTTGTACTGCTCGCCGATCTCCGTGAAGTGGGCGATGGCCGCGTTGCGGTCCCAGACCTCGCGCGTAATGGCCTCGTCGCGGTCCACGATCTCGCGCATGCGGGCCTCGATCTTGTCCAGATCGTCCGGCGTGAACGGCTCGTCGCGGGCGAAGTCGTAGTAGAAGCCGTTCTCGATCGCCGGGCCGATCGTGACCTGCGTGCCGGGATACAGCTCCTGCACCGCCTCCGCCATCACATGCGCGGCGTCGTGCCGGATGAGATCCAGCGCGGCCTCTTCATCCTTGGCGGTGATGAGGGCCACCGTAGCGTCCGTCTCGATCGGTCGGGTCAGGTCCCACGGCGCGCCATCCACGGTGCAAGCCAGTGCGGCCTTGGCGAGGCCCGGGCCGATGTCGCGGGCAATGTCGAGGCCCGTGACCGGTCCCTCGAACTGGCGTTGACTGCCGTCGGGCAGCGTGATGGCAACCATGGACTGTACCTTCATTCAAAGGGAAGGCCCGGGCAAAGCGCGGGGAACCGGGCAAAAATGGGTGGAGAAAGGCCGGCATCCCGCCTGCGTCCCGCCGGGGGCGGGAAGGGGCGCGGCGGCCGAGGCACGCGGCGCCTGGGCGGGGGGCCGAATGTGACGCATTACCCCCGCGTGGGGGTTCGCGTGGTCAGGAACGCGCGCGGAGTGGTGCCGTCGCAGCGGGTGCGACCGGACATCAAGGGCCGAAGGGCGGCGGGCGCGATCATGGCACTGAATCGTCACATCATAAAAAGAAAGGCGGATCCGGCGCTACGACACCAGACTCCGGAAAGCTTAGTGTCCGTGCGCGCATTGTCAAGCGTCGGTCCCGTCTGTGCGCCATGAGAAGGGCGGCGGCGTGGGGCGTGGACCGATCCGGTCCGCTCCTGCCGCCCCGGTGACGCCCTCCCTCTCACTGTCTTGCACGGACGGCGTGTTGCAAATGTCGCCTGTTCACGTATAAAAAATGTTGTGTTTTTATAAAAATCGTTGTTTTTTGTCGTGATCTCGCGGGAAGGTGGCCCCCGTTTACAGGGTTGGGTGCGCCTCCCTATGGACCGGACCCCATTGCTGGGATCCGCCTTAGGTGGGGGACCGGACACACGCGCCGGACCCTGAGGCATGTCCGTATGGATCCGAACCCGCATGGTTGGCGGACCGGGCCCTCCACCTACCCAAACGCTCCAAGGGTCGGCGTCCCGTCCGGATGCGATGCCCAGAAGGCCGCCGGTTCATCCGCAGGCCGAACGCATGTGACCCGATGTGTTTGTATTCCGCGCTCGGGTCGTTTGATCGGACCGCACATCGTCATCGTAATCGGGTCCGAGCGCGCCGGTTCGAGTTGGTTGGGATTGCCTCGGGTGGGGCCGAAGAGGGGGGGTCCAATCCGGATACATAGGTAACAGAACAGACCGGAGACATGGGTAACAGGTCGTCAAGATGGTCGCGGAGGTGCGGCCATGGTTTGGA
>NZ_JACIGJ010000008.1 GCF_014197855.1 Roseospira marina | reverse complement strand
TTTCCAAACCATGGCCGCACCTCCGCGACCATCTTGACGACCTGTTACCCATGTCTCCGGTCTGTTCTGTTACCTATGTATCCGGATTGGACCCCCCTCCCAACCGCCCCCCGCCGGGGGGAGGCGGTATGCCGGACCGTCCCGACGGGGCGTCAGGCCGCCGCCGGCAACGTCAAAAGCGCCCGCGCTTCGGCCGGGCTGGCGGGGTGGCGGTCGTAGTCGGCGCACAGGGCCGCCGCCCGGGCCACCAGGGCGGCGTTCGACGGCGCCAGCGTGTCCTTGTCCATCCGCACGTTGTCTTCCAGGCCGGTGCGGAGGTGTCCGCCCAGTTCCAGGGACCAGTGGTGCAGGGTGAGCTGGTGCCGGCCGATGCCGGCCCCGGTCCAGGTGGCGTCCGGCGCCAGCCGCCGCAGCGTGCGGACATAGAACTCGAACGTCTCGCGGTCCACCGGCACCGCGTTCTTGACCCCCATGACGAACTGCACGTGCAGCGGGGCGACGATGCGGCCGTCCCCGGCCATGTCCACCGCCTTGAACAGCATGGCCAGATCGAAGATCTCGATCTCCGGCTTGACGGCGTGCGCCTTCATCCGCTCCGCCAGCCAGTCGATGAAGGTCGGCGCGTTCTCGTAGACGCGGGTCGGGAAGTTGCACGATCCCGTCGACAGCGACGCCATGTCGGGCTTCAGCGGGATCATGCCGCCGCGCTCCTCCCCCGTGCCGGAGCGCCCCCCGGTCGAGACCTGCACGATCATCCCCGGACAGTGGGCGCGGATGCCCTCGATGAGGCGGGCGAACCGGTCCGGGTCGGACGTGGTCGAGCCGTCGTCGTTGCGTACGTGCAGATGGGCCAGGGACGCCCCGGCCTCGAACGCCGCGTGGGTCGACTCCACCTGCTCGCTCACCGTGACCGGCACGGCCGGGTTGTCGGCCTTGGTCGGAACCGACCCCGTGATGGCGACGGTGATGATGCAGGGCGTGGTCATGGCGGCGGCGCTCCGGTGGGACGGGACGGCTGAACCAAGCGGATGATCTGTGGCGGTTCATGGCACAGTTGGATCATACGCGGTGGCGCCGGAGCGTGCACGCCGTTCCCGCCCGCTTTTACCGAACAAGCGCCATGATCTGCTTGAAGGCCGGGTGGCTCTTGTCGGCCAGCCACTCGAACAGCACCATCTCTGTGGTCACCACGCCACAGCCGGCGTCGCGGGCGCGGGCCATGGCGGCGCGCTCGCTTTCCGGCCGGCGGGAGCCGCAGGCGTCCTCGACCACGAAGACCGGCATGCCGGCCTCCCGCAGGCCCAGCGCGGTTTGCAGCACACAGACGTGGGCCTCGGTGCCCAGCAGCACGACCTGATCGCGGCCGGTGCGCTCCAGTGCGTCGCGGAACGCGGCCTCCCCCATCGAGCCGAAGCTGGTTTTTTCGATCACCGCGCCCTCGGGCAGCAACTCGCGCACGTCGATCATGGTGGGGCCGAGGCCGGTCGGGTACTGCTCCGTGCAGATCACGGGCACGTCCAGCAGCGTGGCGCCCTTCAGCAGGCGCGCGGCGTTGAACAGCACCCGGCGCGGGTCGTCCATCACGGGGCATAGACGCTCCTGGATGTCGATGATGACCAGAAGGGAGCGGGCGGCGTCGATCAGCATGGGGCGGTCTCCTTGGCAGGGGTATGAGGGCTCAGGGCGCAGGGTAGACAAAAAAGCCGCCAGGCGCGGTATCGGCGTGCGCGTTGAGCATGGTCAGGAACAGCCGTTCCGCCTGCGACAGGGTGGTGCGGGGGTTGGTCACCAGGAAAATATCGACGGGCGCCGGGCCGCCCGGCCCTCGGACATCGTCGTATGGCGGCAGCCGCCAGAGCAGCCCGTCGCGCACGTCACGCTCCACCACATGGACCGGCAACGGCCCCACGCCCAGGCCGGCGATGATCATGCGCCGGACCTCCTCCAGGTTGGAGGACGTGCCGACGGTCCGCCCGGTCAGACCATGGTGCGCCCGCAGCAGCGCGATGGCGCGCAGGGCGTCGGTCGGGGTGTCTGTACTGAACGACACGAACGGTTCGTCGCGCAGATCGGCCGCGGTCAGATCCCGGCGTCCGAACAGGCGGTGCGACGGGCCGCAGAAGAACCCGAAGTGCTCCCGGAACAGCGGCCGATAGCGCAGTTGCGGGTTGGGGCTAGCGACCAAGCCGATGCCCGCGCTGGCCTGTCGGGACAGCACGTTCTGCGCCACCACGGCGGAGCGCGCGACTTCGTGCTCCAGGGTGACCAGCGGATGGGCGGCGTGGAACCGCGCCATCACCGCGTTGAGCGGTGGAAACACGACGTGGCTGGCCAGCAGCAAGCGGATATGGCCCGAAACCTCCGTCCGGCCGGTGGCCATCAGATGCCCCAGACGGCCGATGGCGCCGCAGATGTGCTGGCATTCGCGGTACAGAATGCGGCCGGCGTCGGTCAGTTCGAAGCGGCCGGGCGCGCGATCGATCAGCGGCTGGCCGAGACGGTCCTCCAGCCGCTTCAGGGCGTTGCTGACGCTGGGCTGGCGCAGCAGCAGCCGGTTCGCCGCCCGGGTGATGGAGCGTTCCTCGACGATCACCACAAAGGTGTGGAGCAGGTTCCAGTCGAACTCCCGGCGGACGAACCCGTCCGGCATCGTGTCGGGCATCGTGTCGGGGAGGGGGGCCGGATCGGCGGCGGATCCGGCCTCCGGCGGCGTGGACATGGGGGACTCCTCATAGCGGGCGTCTATGCACTGCATTGTGCATATCTATTTGCGCTATGTCGATTCGCCGGGCGTGATAGAACACCGGAGCGCCCGGGTCGGACAGGGGCGTGGTCCGTCTCCCGCCACCGGTGGCGCGGTGCGTCGCGATCGCCGGACCCCGACAGGCCCCAACCGAGCCGGTCTCAAACCCGACCGGCCCCACCGCTTCGGCTCCCACAGTTCCGCGCCCAGGAGGCGACGCCATGGCTGCGTCAAAGCCCAAGGACGAGCGTTTCGACCGACGGCCCTGGCTTCTGCTGTCGCCGGCTTTGGCGTCCGTTCTCCTGCTGCTCGTCATCCCGACGGTGTTCATCGTCGTCTATTCGTTCTGGCTGCGCACCGCGGTCGGCTCGGAGCAGGTGGGCTTCTACCTGGACAATTGGCAGGAGGTCCTGACCGACGGCTTCTATCACGACATCCTGTTCCAGACCCTGCGCATCGCCGCCCTGTCCACGCTGGTGTGCGCGCTCGTCGGCTACATTCCCGCGTATTTCATCGCCTACACCTCGACCCGGCATAAGGCGCTGCTTCTGCTGCTGCTGATGCTGCCGTTCTGGGTCAGCTACATCATCCGCACCATGTCCTGGATCAACATCCTGGGGGTCTCCGGCGCGGTGAACAGCACGCTGATGGCGCTGGGGATCATCTCCGAGCCGATCCAGATGCTCTACAACGAGGCCACGGTGATCCTGGGCCTGGTCCATTTCCTGCTGCCGTTCATGATCCTGAACATCTACGTCAGCCTGGACGGCATCGACCGCAGCCTGACCGACGCCGCGCGCTCGCTCGGCTGCACCGGCTGGCAGGCGTTCCGCGAGGTCACGCTGCCGCTGTCCGTGCCGGGGCTGGCGGCGGGGGGGCTGCTGTGCTTCGTGCTGGGGGCGGGGACCTACATTACGCCGATGGTCCTGGGCGGGCCGCGCAACGCGATGTTCGCCAATCTGGTCTACGAGGCCATCGTCACCCAGCTCAACTGGCCGCTCGGCTCGGCGCTGTCGCTGCTGCTGCTGGCGCTGCTGGGCACCCTGGTGATGGTCTACAGCCGCTTCCTCGGCATCGACCAGATCGCCAAGAGCTTCCGTTAGCCGGATGGGGAGGGGAACCGCGTCATGAGCCTTGCCTGGAACGCCATCCGCCTGGGCACCATCCTGGTCTACATCTTCATGTTCGCGCCGGTCGCGGTGGTCATGCTGCTGGCGTTCAACGCCAACCAGTTCGGCAGCTTCCCGCTGGAGGGGCTGTCGCTGCGCTGGTTCGTGGCGCTGATCGAGAACGACGCCATCGTGCGCGCCTTTCAGACGTCGATCGTGCTCGGCCTGCTGACCAGCGTGATCTCGACCACCATGGGCGTGCTCGCGGCGCTGGCGATGGTGCGCTACGATTTCCCGGGCAAGCGCCTGATCTCGACGGCGCTGATCGCGCCCATCCTGGTGCCGGAGGTCGTGCTGGCCGTCGCCCTGCTGCTGTTCCTGCGCGCCCTGGACGTGCCGCGCAGCTTCTTCCTGCTGCTGATGGGCCACGTCATCTTCACCCTGCCGTTCGTGGTGCTGGTGGTGCAGGCCCGGCTGGTCGGCATCCGCCGGGAGTACGAGGAGGCCGCCATGAGCCTGGGGGCCAATGCGTTCGAGACGTTCCGGCACGTGACGCTGCCCCTGATGCTGCCGGCGGTGATGGCGGGCATGCTGTTTTCGTTCACCATGTCCTTCGACGACATCACCGGCACGCTGTTCTGGAAGCCCGGCGGGGTGGAAACCGTGCCGACCCAGATTTTCGCGATGCTGCGCAACTCCATCAGTCCGGAGATCAACGCGCTGGGCACGGTCATGGTGGTCTTCACCGTGGCCCTGCCGCTGCTGGGCGCGGCCCTGGCGCGACGGGTGGCCGCGCACCTGTCCGGCGCGCGCTGAACCCCAAACGACGAGACACCCACCACGATCCGTTCCACCGCAAGGAGACGAGACATGGATGACACCACCCGGTACCAGCGCCTGCTGGAGCGTTACCGCAATGGCGACATCGACCGCCGCGGTTTCCTGACCCTGCTGGGCGCGGCCGGCCTGTCGGCCGGGCTGGTCGGCGGGCCGATGGCTGCGCTGTCGCGTCGGGCGCGCGCGGCGACGCCCGATCAGGTGCGGTTCGACGGCTGGGGCGGCATCGTCTCCGAGGCGTTCCGGGAGTACGCCTTCCAGCCCTACACCGCCAAGACCGGGATCGAGGTCGTAGACGGCACCTTCGGCGGGGCCGACGAATACCTCGCCCGCGTGCGGGCCAGCCAGCCGGGCGAGTTCAACGTCGCCCATTTGTCGGGCGTGTTCGACTACGCGCGCTATCATAACCTTGATCTGTCCACGACCCTGAACGAAGACAACATCCCGAACCTGAAGCTGGTGATCACGGCGCTGATGGACGCCTTCCGCCCGCTGACCGGCGGGACGCTGTCGGCCGTGCCCTACGACTACGGCACCACGGGCATCGCCTATAACCGCAAGCACGTCAGCGACGACGAAGCCAAGGAGCTGGGCGCCAAGCTGCTGCTCAAGCCCGAGTTCAAGGGCAAGGTCGGCGGTTGGGGCGAGTGGAAGACCCGTATTTGGTACGCCGCGCTCCAGACCGGTCAGGACCCGAACGGCATCGAGGACATGGACGCCGTCTGGGACACTCTGCGCGAGCACCGCGACCTGCTGCTGAAGTACTGGACCTCCGGCGCCGAGCTGATGAGCCTGCTGGCGGAGGAAGAGATCTACGTGACCGAGGCGTGGTCCGGCCGCGTCAAGGCGTTGCAGGACCAGGGCCACGACATCGGCTATCTGGATCCGCCCGGCGGTCTGGCGTGGCAGGAATGCCTGTTCGTCATCAAGGGCAGCCCCATGGCCGCCTGCGAGGAGCTGCTGAACTTCATGCTGGAGCCGGAGGTGTCCATCGCGGTCGCCGAGGGCCAGAACTACCCGCCGGCGCTGGACCCGACCAAGGTCGATTTGGGTGAGGAGGTCCCGGTCCTGCCGTCGTTCGACCCGACCGGTACGCTGGACTCCCTGAACTTCTTCGATCCCGTGTACTGGAACAGCCACGAGGCGGAGTGGTCCAAGACCTTCGGCCGCGTGCAGAAGGGGTACTGAGCCGACATCCCTCCGGCTGTTTTTGGATCGGAGCGGGCCGCTCGGCTCCTCCCCCCAATTGGGGGGAGGTTGGGTGGGGGGCGCGTTGGCGTCGCGCCGGTGGCGACGTCCGGGTCAACCCCACCCCATCCCTCCCCTCTCCAGGGGAGGGCGGCCGGTCGGCGCGACGCTGGGACATAACCTTTCGCATGCACGAACGAACGGATACGCCGCTTATGAGCACCGCTCCCCAGAGCACCTCCCAGGGCACCACTGCGAACGCCGTCGAACTGCACGCCGTCGAAAAGCGCTTCGCCGACTTCGTCGCGGTGCGCAAGACGGACCTGACGGTGCCGGAGGGGGCGTTCGTCACCCTGCTGGGGCCGTCCGGCTGCGGCAAGACGACCACCCTGCGCATGATCGCCGGCCTGCTGTCGCCGAGCGAGGGCGATATCCGCATCAAGGGCCGCTCCGTCACCGAGGTGCCGATCCACAAGCGCAACCTGGGCCTCGTGTTCCAGAATTACGCCCTGTTTCCGCACAAGAGCGTGTTCGACAACGTGGCGTTCGGCCTGAAGTACCGCGACGTCTCACGCGACGAGGTCAAGACCCGCGTCAAGGACGCGCTGCGGCTGGTGCAGTTGCCCCATGCGGAGGACCGGCGGCCGAACCAACTCTCCGGCGGCCAGCAACAGCGCATCGCCCTGGCGCGCGCCATCGTCATCCAGCCGGACGTGCTGCTGCTCGACGAACCGCTGTCGGCGCTGGACGCCAACCTGCGCGAGGAAATGCGCGTCGAGTTGAAGCGCATCCAGCGCGAACTGGGCATCGCGACCGTGTTCGTGACCCACGACCAGTCCGAGGCGCTGGCCATGTCCGACACCCTGGTGGTCATGAACGCCGGCTGGGTGGAGCAGGTCGGGCCGCCGGAGCAGGTGTACAACGAACCGGCCTCCGCCTTCGTCGCCGACTTCCTGGGCCATTCCAACATCCTTCCGGGCCGGGTGGCGGGCGAGGAGGGCGGTTTCGTCAAGGTCGTCACCGACGCGGGCGCCACCATCCTGTGCCACACCCGCGATCGCGCTGGCCGGCCGGAGGGTGAGCGGGTACGGCTGGTGCTGCGGGCGGAGCGCCTGCTGCTGGCGGAGCGCCACGACCCTGCGCCGGGCACCAGCCTTATGCGCGCGCGGGTGCGCACCGTGGACTATCTGGGCCAGAGCGCCCGCTACTTCCTGACCACGATCGGCGAGGCGGGCGATCCGGGCGCGGACGTTGATCTGCAAGCGATCAACCCGATCGACCGCGTGCCGTTCCCGGAGGGTGCCGAGGTCTGGATCCGGGTGCGGGGCGATGACTGCGTGCTGTTGGACGGTGGGGCCGACGCATAAGCGCGGTGAGCGATGGACCGAGGGTGACGGAGGCTGACGGGCATGGACAGGGACGCGACCGGTCGGTTGGCGCGCGCGATGGGCGAGGAAACGCAATGGCCACCTTGGGGGCCACCTTGGGGGCCACCTTGGGGGCCGCCCTGGGGGCCGCATTGGGGGCCGCTCTGGGGGCCGCCCGCCTACTCCTGATGTCGTTTTCCCCGTCGCCGGACCGGCCGTGTTGCATCGGCGCCCGGCGGCCGTTCCGAGGGTCGTTGCCATGGAACCCGTACACACGACCGATTGCGTGATTCCGGAGGCCCCGGCCTCCTACGCCTTTGCCCTGCCCGAGGTGGACACCGACGGGCTCGCCCGCTCCCACCTGTTCTACCAGTCGCGCCAGCGCCGCCCGATGCTCGACCGCGCCAGTGGCGTCCACATGTGGGACGTGACCGGCAAGCGGTACCTGGACGGCTCCTCCGGTGCCATGGTCAGCAACATCGGCCATTCGGACCCGGTGGTGCTGAACGCCATGCGGGCGCAGATGGAGAAGTCGACCTTCGGCTACCGCCTGCATTTCGAGAACGCGCCGGCCGAGAACCTGGCCCGCTTCGTCGCCGACCTGTGTCCGACGGGCCTGGACCGCGTGTTCTTCGTCTCCGGCGGGTCGGAGGCGGTGGAAAGTGCCCTGAAACTGGCCCGCCAGTACGCGCTGGCGGTGGGGCAGGCGAGCCGCTTCAAGGTGATTTCGCGCTATCCCAGCTATCACGGGGCGACCTTCGGGGCGCTGGCGGTGACCGGCACCGCCTCGATGACGGCGCCGTTCGCGCCCATGATGCACGAGATGCCGAAGATCCCGGCGCCGACCTGCTACCTCGACCGCGACAGCCTGACGATGGAGGAGCGCGGCCGCCGCTACGCCGACATGCTGGAGGCGGAGATTCTGCGCCAGGGGCCGGAGACCGTGCTGGCCTTCATCATGGAACCGGTCGGCGGGGCCTCCACCGGGGCGTTGGTGGCGCCCGACAGCTACTATCCGCGTGTGCGCGAGATCTGCGACGCCTACGGGGTGCTGCTGATCTACGACGAGGTGATGACCGGAGCCGGGCGCACCGGGCGCTTTCTGGCCGCCGAGCACTGGGGCATCACGCCGGACCTGATCGCGCTGTCCAAGGGTTTTGCCGCCGGCTATGCGCCTTTGGGGGCGCTGGTGGCGCCGGACCGGCTGGTCGAGCCGGTGATGGAGCACGGCGGGTTCATCCACGGCTACACCTACGCCGGCAATCCGCTGGCCTGCGCCGCCGGGCTGGCGGTGTTGCAGGAGACCGTGGGCCGCGACCTGCCCGGCAACGCGGCGCGCATCGGGGACCAGTTGAAAGCCCGGCTGGATGGGCTGAAGGACCGCTTCCCGTTCATCGGCGACGTGCGCGGCAAGGGCCTGCTGCTGGCGGTGGAACTGGTCGCCGACCGGGAGACCATGACGCCGCTGCCGCCGGAGAAGATGGCCGCCGCCCGACTGGTCGATCTGGCCTACGAGCGCGGGCTCATCATCTACTGGCGGCGCACCCGGGGCGGCTATCTCGGGGACCACATCATGGTGTGCCCGCCGCTGATCCTGACCGAGGACCAGATCGACGAGATTATGGATCCGCTGACCGACGCGCTGGTCGCGCTGTCCGCCGAGTTGGGAGTGTAACCGTGGCCAACCCCGTCATCATCACCTGCGCCGTCACGGGCTCGGTCCATACGCCGTCCATGAGCCCGCACCTGCCCATCACCCCGGACCAGATCGCCGAGCAGGCGATCGAGGCGGCGGAGGCGGGCGCGGCCGTCCTGCACCTGCACGCGCGCGATCCGGAGACCGGCCAGCCGACGGCCGATCCGGACATGTTCCTGCGCTTCCTGCCGCGCATCAAACAGGCCACCGACGCGGTGGTGAACATCTCCACCGGCGGCGGCATGCCGATGACGGTGGAGCAGCGCATGCAGGCGGCCGACCGCGTGGCGCCGGAGATGGCGTCGTGCAACATGGGCACGATGAACTTCGGCCTGTTCCCGGCCCTGGCGCGTCAAACCGACTGGCAGCACGTGTGGGAACCGGCGTTCCTGGAGGCCAGCCGCGATTTCGTGTTCAAGAACACGTTCCAGGATATCGAGGTGCTGCACCGGGCCCTGCGCGAGGGGCACGGGACGCGCTTCGAATACGAATGCTATGACCTGGGGCACCTGTATACGCTGGCGCACTTCGTCGACCGGGGCATCGCGAAGCCGCCGCTGTTTCTGCAGTTCTGTCTGGGGATTCTGGGCGGCATCGGCGCCGATCCGGACAACCTGATGACCATGAAGCGCACGGCGGACAAACTGTTCGGCACGGACTATCAGTTTTCCGTCCTGGGGGTGGGGCGGCACCAGAGTCCGCTGGCGACCATGGGGGCGGCGATGGGGGGGCACGTGCGCGTCGGGCTGGAGGACAACCTGTTCCTCGACAAGGGCGTGCTGGCGGACAGCAACGCGGCCCAGGTGCGCCGCATCCGGCAGGTGCTGGAGGGCCTGGGCCGCCGGGTCGCCACGCCGGACGAGGCGCGCGCGCTGTTGGACCTCAAGGGCGGCGACCGGGTGGAGTTCTGAGTTCATGAAGGTGTTTTTTGATCCGATCCAGAAGGCGCACGCGCCGGAAACGTTCCTGGTCTCCGGCATGTGGCGGCCTTGTCCCGAGGTGCCGGAGCGCGCCGACCGCTTTCTCGCGGCGGTGCGGGATCTCGGCCTGTCGGTGACCGCGCCGGGGGATGCCGGGATGGCGCCGCTGGCGGCGATCCATACGGCGGAGTACCTGGATTTCCTGCGCACCATTCATGCCCGCTGGCAGGACCTGGGGGGCAGCCGCGACGTGCTGCCCAACGTCCACCCGGTCGGTCGTGAGGGCTGCTATCCGCGCTCCCCGGTCGGCCGGGCCGGCTATCACCTGGGCGACACCGCCTGTCCGGTGACGGCGGAGACCTGGGAGGCCGTCTACCGCAGCGCTCAGACGGCGGTGGCGGCGGCGGATGCGGTGCGGGGCGGGGACCGGGTGGCCTACGCGCTGTGCCGGCCGCCGGGGCACCATGCGGCGGCCGATCTGGCGGGCGGGTTCTGCTACCTGAACAACGCGGCCATCGCGGCGCAGCGCCTGCGGAGCGTCTATGACCGCGTCGCTACCCTGGACATCGACCTGCACCACGGCAACGGCACCCAAAACATCTTTTACCAGCGGGGGGACGTGCTGACGGTCTCGCTGCACGCCGATCCGATGGACTTCTATCCGTTCTTCTGGGGCCACGCGGCGGAGCGGGGCGCGGGGCCCGGTCTGGGGGCGAACCTGAACCTGCCGCTGGCCTTGGGCACGGAGGAGGCCGGTTGGCTCGCCGCCCTCGACGTGGCCCTGGCCCGCATCGCCGCGTTTGCCCCCGGGGCGTTGGTGGTCTCGCTCGGGGTGGATGCCTCCGCCGCCGATCCGTTCGGCGGCCTGCGGGTCAGCCCCGAGGGCTTCGTCGCCGCCGGGCAGCGGATCGCGGCCCTTGGTCTGCCGACGGCGCTGGTGCAGGAGGGCGGCTATCTGTCGGACAGCCTCGGCCTGTGCCTGAACCGGTTCCTGTCCGGCGTGCTGGAGACGGTGGGGGCATGACCCTGGACCCGGCACTGGACCCGGCACTGGAGGCGGCGGTCCGGGCGGCCGTGGCCGCGCGGCGGGATGCCGCCGTGGACGAGCTGTGCGCCCTGGTGGCCGAGGACAGCCAGGTGGGCCGGGAAAAGGGCGCGCAGGACCGCATGGCGGCGACCTTCGCCGCGATGGGGCTGGTGGTGGATCGCTTCCCCGTGGACCTGGACGCGATCCGCGACCGGCCGGGGTTCTCCCCGCCGCTGACGGACTACGCGGGGCGGCCGAACGTGGTCGGCTACCACCGGCCGTCCGCGCCGGCGGTGGAGGGGCGGTCCCTCATCCTCAACGGTCACATCGACGTGGTGCCCCCCGGGGCGGAGCGCCTATGGAGCCATCCGCCGTTTTCCCCCGTGGTGCGCGAGGGGCGCGTCTATGGGCGCGGGGCCGGCGATATGAAGGCCGGCATCGTCGCCTATTGCACCGCCTTCCAGGCCCTGGCCGATCTCGGCTACGAGCCGGCGGCGCCCGTCATCCTGCAATCCGTGATCGAGGAGGAGTGCACCGGCAACGGCGCGCTCGCCTGCCTCGCCCGGGGCTACACCGCCGACGCGGCCATCATCCCCGAGCCCTTCGGTCCATCGCTGATGGTCGGGCAGCTCGGCGTGATGTGGGCGCGCATCCGGGTGGCCGGCAGGCCGGCGCATGTGCTGGACACGTCCGCCGGGCTCAGCGCCCTGGAGGCCGCGTACCGCCTGTTCGACGCGCTGCGCCCGCTGGAGGCGGCGTGGAACGAGCCCATGCACCGGCATCCGCTGTACGCGGACCACACACACCCGGTGAACTTCAACCTCGGGCGGGTCGATGGCGGCGATTGGCCATCCAGCGTGGCGGCCGAGGCGACGATCGACGTCCGCCTGGGCTTCTACCCCGGGGTTCCGCTGGAGGAGGTGCGGCGCGCGCTGGAGGACACGGTGGCCGCCGCCCTGGTCGACGATCCGGCGCTGGCGGGCATCATGGCCGACGTGTCGTATCAGGGGTTCCAGGCCGAGGGCTGCGTCATGGACGCGGACCACCCCATGATGACCCTGCTGGGGGACCTGCATGCCCGCGTGGCGGGGGCGCCGGCGCCGCCGTTGGCCGTTACCTGCACCACCGACGCCCGGTTCTTCCAGCTTTACGAGGATATCCCGGCCACCTGCTATGGGCCGGAGGCCACGCATATTCACGGCATCGACGAGTCGGTGTCCATCGACAGCCTGATGCAGGTCGCGACCGTGCTGGCGCTGTTCATGGGGGCGTGGTGCGGGCTGTCGCCCCGCCCGGGCTGATGGGGCGGGGTGTCACGCCTCGCGCGCCAGCCGGGGGCGCGGGGTGTCGCTGAGCGTTTCGGCCACCGTGGCGAAGTCGCGGATCAGCGGCATGGAGCGGCGGCTGCGCAGCCACAGCAGGCATTCCTCGGTCGTGCCGTCGTAGTCGTTCAGGGGCACGACCCGCAGGCGCGGGTCCGGCGGGATGTCGTGCTCCAGCACCAGGGCGAGGCCGAAGCCGTTCGCCACCGCCTCCAGCACCCCCTCGCGCGTTTCCAGCTTCAGCACCGGCCGCACGCGCAGACCATGCATGGCCAGGGCCTGCTCCGCCGCGATCTGGGTCGTGGACGGGCCGCCCCGCCGCATGATCATGGGCTCCTCGACCACGTCACGCAGGGACAGCGATTCCTGAGCGGCCATGGCATGGTCGCGGGGTAGCAGCACGGTCAGGCGGTGGCGGCGGAAGACCGCGTGTTCCAGGCGGTCGTCCTCGCGCAGCATCGGGGCCAGGGCGATGTCGGCGTCGCGGTCGAGCACCCGCCGGACGGCGTCTCCCGCGGTGCCGACCGTGACGTCCAGTTCAACGTCCGGAAACTGGCGGGCGTAGGCGGCGATCACCGGCATGAACACGCGCGGCGAGGCGGTCGCGACTCGCAGCACCTGCGGGATCGGATCGTCCCCGCCGCCCAGCAGAATGCCCGCCGCCTCCTCCAGGTCATCCAGATTGCGCGTGATCCGGAACAGGCGCCGGCCCATGGGGGTCAACTGGATGCCGGTGGCGGTGCGCTCGAACAGAATGGTGTCGTGATCGGCTTCCAGGCGCCGGATCTGCGCGGTGATCGCGGGTTGGCTGACGGCGAGGCGGTGGGCGGCGCGGGTGATGCTGCCGGCGCGGGCGACGGCGTTGAAGGCCTTGAGCTGTCCGAATGTCGCAACCACGGTCCACGAGTTTCCTTGCTGGTGCGCCGCTTCAGCGTTACGCTTTCACTACCAGGGATTTTGCGGGCGCGGCCATGTAGCCGAGGCTCCTGGTTCATAACAAATTATTATTTTGTGACACGAAACTATAACAAAATGTTTTCTATGGCGGAACGGGCTGGGACCCGCGATGGCGTTACGACTGGTTGATAGACTGGAGGGAGGCGCACCACACCATCGGTCCGGTTCGGCCTTGAGCCAAAGGCCATCGTTATGGTTGTGGCTGTGGGGTCACGAATGACCCTGGGGAGACATCGTGTCCGTTGAGCTACGAAATAGGCCCTGTTTCTTTCGTGGTTTATAGGGTACACGTAACTTCATAATATCGCATCGCAGCATCCCCTCGGATTCAGGGGTGGCGTCGGTCGGGTGGAACCCTCGCGACAATGCCGCGTGGGGTTTGGTCCGCGCCCCCCCATTGCACCGCGGGATCGTCGCGTGAGTTCACACTTCCGGGGGTCGGACCCGGACTGCGGACCGACCGAACCCGAATGCCAAGTGGGATGAGCCACAATGAGCACCACGTATAGCGGGATTGCCACCGTCATCAACGGCAATGGCGCCGTGGCCCATGTAATGTCGCACGTGTGTGGCGGCGTCATCGGGTATCCCATCACGCCCTCGACGGAAATTTCCGAACTGTATGAGGAATTCCGGGCGAAGGGCGGCTGCAACGTCTGGGGGCACCATCCGTTCTTCTTCGAGCCGGAGGGTGAGCACTCGGCGCAGTCGGGCGCGCTCGGCGCGGCTTTGACGGGCGGCAAGTACATCTCCAACGCCTCGTCCAGCCAGGGCATCCTGTACGGCCTGGAATCCCACTACGTGACGGTCGGCAAGAAGGTCGGCGGTTTCGTGCTCCAGATCGCGGCGCGCGTGGTCTCGCGACACTCGTTGAACGTGATGGCGGGCCATGACGACGTCTATGCGCTGCTGCCGTCGGGCTACACGATCCTGTTCGGGTCGAACCCGCAGGAGGCCGCGGATCTGGCCGCCATCGCCTACAAGATCGCCGCCGACTCGCTGATTCCGGTCGCCAACGCGATGGACGGGTTCGCCACCAGCCACATGATGAGCGAGGCGGCGCTGCCCGAGCCGGCGTTGCTGCGCGATTATCTGGGTGATCCGGCCGGCCGTATGCCGTGCCCGACCGTCTCGCAGGAGATCCTGTTCGGCGCCAAGGGCCGCGTCTACCAGCTCATGGCGTGGTTGGAGCGGCACGCCGAGGCCCTGCCCGCCGAGGCGCGCGCGACCGTGGAGCGCATGCTGGCCGACAACGCGGAGGCCATCGAGACCGACCGCGAGGGCGCGCTGCTGCCCGCGACGCTGGAGCACCTGCCCGAGGCGTTGCACGGCCGCTGGAGTCGCCTGTGGCGGAACGCCTGGGAGAAGGGGACCCGCCAGCGCGTGCCCGCCCTGGTGGACGTGAACAACCCCGGCCTCACCGGCCCGGTGCAGAACCAGCCGGATTTCCAGGCCGGCGCGGTGGACCACTTCACCCACTTCGCCGCCGACGTGCCGCGTCTGGCCCGCGCCGCCATGGCCGAGTACAGCGCCCTGACCGGCCGGGACTACACGCCGATCAAGCCCTACCGCTGCGAGGACGCCGAGACCGTCATGATCGGTCTGGGCTCCGTGACCGAGGACGTCGAGGCGGTCGTGGACGGCCTGCGCGCCCAGGGCCGCAAGGTGGGCTCCATCTCCGTCAAGCTGCTGCAGCCGTTCCCGGAGGGCGACATCGCCGCCGCCCTGGCCGGCAAGCGCGCCGTCACGGTGCTGGAGCGCTCCGACGTCACCGCCTTGACCGGGCTGGTCACACGCGCCCTGTCCAAGGCGCGGGAGAACGCCAACGGTGCCCGTCACACGGACATTCCGCCGGTGGCCGCGCCGCCGCGCCTGACCACGGCCATCTTCGGCCTGGGCGGCCACGACCTGCAGCCGCGCCATTTGGTGGCCGCGTTCGACGCCATGGACACCCCGACGCGGTCGTCGCTGGTCTACCTCGGCAGCCAGTTCTTCTACACCAACCCGCCGCCGCGTCTGGCGGAGGCCCAGGCGCGCCTGAAGGCGGCCTATCCCGACACCGAGCTGATGGCCCTGAAGACCGGCCCCAACCCGCAGCTTCTGCCGGACGACGCCTTCCGCATCCGGTTCCACTCCGTGGGTGGTTACGGCACGGTGGCCACGGGCAAGCTGCTGACCGACATCCTGTCGGGCGTGCTGAACCTGTACTCCAAGTCCGCGCCCAAGTACGGCTCGGAGAAGAGCGGCGCGCCGACCAACTTCTACATCACCCTCAGCCCGGATCCGGTGAAGATCACCAACGCGGAGCTGGAGGACGTCGAGATCGTCCTGTCGCCGGACCACAAGGTGTTCTCGCACACCAACCCGCTGAAGGGGCTGGTCGAGGGCGGCACCTTCATCCTTCAGTCCAACCTGTCGCCGCTGGAGGTCTGGCGCAGCCTGCCCGCCGTGGCGCGCCGCGACATTCGCGAAAAGCGCCTGAAGGTCCATGTGGTCGACGCCTTCGCCGTGGCCCGCAAGCACGCGCCCTCGGCCGAGCTGGAAACCCGCATGATGGGCATCGCCTTCATCGGCGCCCTGTGTGGGCATGAGGCCCGCGTCCGCCATGGCGCGGACGAGGCGACGCTGCTGGAGCGCGTGCGCCAGCAGATCGTCAAGAAGTTCGGCTCCAAGGGTGAGGCCATCGTCGAAGGCAACATGGCCGTGATCCGCGATGGCGCTACCGCGACCGTGCCGCTGCCCTATGATTCGGCCGAGTTCCTGGACGCCGAGAACGCCAACGAGCCCGGCGACCTGCGCACCGTGGCCCTGTCGGCGCTGCCCTGCGGCCTCGACACCGGCCGGGCGCCCAGCGCGCTGTTCGATCCCGGCTACTTCGACGACATGATCGGCGCGGCGTTCCGCGACGGCACCATCGCCGAGGCCCCGGTCATGCCCGGCGCCGGCCTGTTCATGCCGCCCGGCAGCGGCGCCATGAAGGACAAGGGCCTATTCCGCCGTCAGGTGCCGATCTTCGACGCCGACAAGTGCACCGGTTGCCTCGAATGCACCCTGGTGTGCCCGGACGCGGCGCTGCCCTCCGCCGTCCACGACATCGAGCCGCTGATGGAGCGGGCGCTGGAAACCCTGGACCCGGCGGCGCCCGGCACCGTGGCCCTCGCCGGCCACATGGACGCGCTGTACGAGGGCATCCGCACCGTGTTCAAGGCCGCCGGCAACAAGCACAAGGCCCTACCGGACGCGTTCGCCGAGGCGGCCGAGACCGTCATCCCGGCCGACGCCGGGCTGTCGGACACGGTCGCCCAGGTGACGGCGGCGCTGGCCACCTACCCGGTCGCCAAGACGGCGATGTTCTATTCCCAGATCGAGCGCAAGGCGCCCGGCACGGGCGGCCTGTTCTCTGTCGCGCTCGATCCCTGGAAGTGCAGCGGCTGCCTGGAGTGCGTGACCGTCTGCGCCGCCAACGCGCTGGAGCAGCGGGAGCAGGACGAGGCCACGCTGGAGATGCTGCGGGACCGGTTCGAGGCCTGGAGCGCCCTGCCCAACACGCCGGAGCGCTTCACCGAGGCCGCCAGCGGCCCGCAGGCCAAGCGCATGATCCTGGATCGCGAGACCTATTACTCAACCACGGGCGGTCACGGCGCCTGCCGGGGCTGCGGTGAGGCCACGGCCATCCGTCAGGTGATCGCCGCCAGCCACTCCCTGCACCGCAAGGAGCGGGACGTCCACCGGGAGGAGCTTGAGGGCCTCGTGGACGGCCTGACGGCGAAGCTGGAGACCGTCACCGACGACGTCCGTCGGGCGCGCATCCAGGCGACCCTGGAAACGCTGGAGGCGACCCTGTTCCAGTTGGAGGGTGGCCCCACCGGCAACGGCCCGGCCAGCAACATGATCGCCAACGCCACCGGCTGTTCGAGTGTGTATTCCTCGACGTTCCCGTTCACCCAGTACCGGGATCCCTGGGTCAACAGCCTGTTCCAGGACACCCCGGCGGTCGCCAAGGGTCTGTTCGAGGGCGCGGCCGCCGACGCGACCGCCGCCAACAAGGCCCAGCGCATCGCCGTGCTGGAACTGGCGGACGCCTACGACCCGGCGGTGCACGACGCCGCGCTGCGGCATTTCGGGTGGGAGTCGTTCACCCCGACCGAGCGTAAGCGCCTGCCCACCGTGTTCAGCGTGGGCGGGGACGGCGCCACCTACGACATCGGGTTCGGTGCGCTGTCGCGCATCCTGGCGACGCGGACGCCGATCAAGATGGTGGTGCTCAACACCGGGGCGTACTCCAACACCGGCGGGCAGGCCTCCACGGCCAGCCTGACGGCGCAGGACTCCGATCTGGCCCGTGTCGGCGCGGCGCACGCCGGCAAGGAAGACGGCCGCAAGGAGCTGGCGCTGCTGGCCTTGTTCCACCCCCGGGTGATGGTCGTGCAGACCGCCATCGGTCTTCAGGCGCACTTCCTGAAGAACGTGCTGGCGGCCCTGACGCACACGTCCTCGCCGGCGCTGCTGGACATCTACACGCCGTGCCAGGGCGAGCAGGGGATCGGCGACGCGGTGGCCACGGAGCACGCCCGGCTCGCCGTGCGCAGCCGTGTCTGCCCGGTGTTCGTCCACGATCCCGAGGCTGGGGCGACCCTGGCCGAGCGGCTGAACCTGGACGGCAACCCCAGCGTCGAGGACGACTGGACCACGCACAAGCTGCATTACACCGATGCCGACGGCCAGACGCACACCCTGGAGGTGCCGCTGACGCCGGCCGACTTCGCTCGCGAGGAGGGCCGGTTCCGCCGTCAGGTGTCGCCGCGCCCGCTGGCCGAGGATGCGGCGGGCATGCCGGTCCACGAGTACATCGACCTGTCGCCCGAGGCGCGCGCGGCCGTGACGCCGTTCTCATGGGCGGTGCGGGCCGGCACGCTGGTGAGGCTGCCGGTGTCGGCGCCGATCGTGGCGCTGGTCGAGGAGCGTCGTCGGCACTGGCGTCTGCTGCGCTCCCTCTCCGGTCAGGACCTCGCCCGGTTGCAGGCAAGCCACCGTGCGGAGATCGAGGCCCTGCGGGCCGGCGCGGTCGCCGCGTCCGACAGCCTGGAGTCCGTGTAACCGCGTCGGTCGCGGGCGGTCTACGCCGCAGCGGCACCAGCATGGCCCCCGTCGGACATACCGTCCGGCGGGGGTTTTTGCGTTTGGGGGCGGCGCGGTTTGGGTGTCGCGCGGCGTGGGGGCTTCCCTGCGGATATTTTGCTCTTATACTAACATTGTTCCAAATTGCACCTATCCGGAACGCCAGCGCGGCGACGTCCAAAGGGCGTCTCCTTGTGTGTTGTCCCATCTCTCTGAGAAAAAAGAACCGCACAGGTGCATTGCGGCGATAATTAGTCCACCATAAAGCGCGCGTGCCGCGCACGGTTTCGAGTCCGGGAGTGGGGCGTTGGGACGGATATGGATCTGGCCGAGAGCGCGGTTTCCTTGACAGGACGGAGTGGTGGCGTGGTCGACCCAGGTGGCGTTCAAGATCAGCCGCAGACTGCCGATGCGGATCCCTCGTTCGCTGCCGTTGGCCCCGATGTCGGCGCCGGCGCCGACGCGCGGGGCGGCCCGTCGCGGCTGAACGGCACCGGCGCGGGGCTGGCCCAGGTGGGGTCCGATCTGACCGTGCACCAGTGCACGCCGGCGTTCGCGGCGGTCTGGAACAACACGGCCGACGCCCTCGTCGGCCTCCCTCTGTCGGACCTTCCCCTTCCCGAGGATGTGGTGGCGGCGGCGCGCCGTGTGCTCGAAAGCCGGACCAGCGCGCATCTGGAGGCGACGGTGAGCCCGCTGTGCCCAACCCATGGCGCCCGGGGCCGTCGCTTGGACGTCGCCCTGGAGCCGTGGGACATCGGCCCCACGCCGTCCGAGGCGGCCCCGCAGGGGCCCGGCGTTTTAATTCTTCTGTTCGAGACGGCGGTTGAATCCGACACCGGTCCGTCAGGAGACAAGCCGGACACGGACTATCGTTTGATTGCCGAGAACCAATCGGCCCTCGTCGTGAAGGTCGGCGCAGATCACCGCTTCCATTACGTCAACCCAGCCTATTGCCGCCTGTTCGGTCGGACCCGGGACGAGCTGATCGGCCGGACCTTTATGCCCATGGTGCACGAGGACGACCGCGACTCGACCTTGGCTGCCTTGGAAAGCCTGAATCGGCCGCCGCACATCGCTTATCTCGAACAGCGCGCCTGGACCGTGCGCGGGTGGCGTTGGCTGTCGTGGCAGAATACGGCGGTGGTGGACGACACCGGCCATGTCCTGTCGGTCATCGGCGTCGGACACGACATCACCGAGCGCCGCGTGGCCCGAGAGGAGCAGCAACGCAATCTTGCGAACCTGCGCGCGTTTTTCAATCTGTCCCAGGACCTTTTGGTGGTCCTGAACCCGCGTGGCCGCATTCTGGAGACGAACACCGCAGTGACCAGCCGGCTCGGGTGGTCGCGGGCGGACCTGGTGGGGCGGTCCGTGTTTCGCTTGTTGTCGCGCTGGCCTCGGGTGGTGCCGCGGCGGCGGATGCGCGCCATTCTCTCCGGCGCGGGCCACGGTGAGCAGTTCATGCTCGTCACCCGCGACGGGGAGACCGTGCTGGTCGAGAGCCGGATGGTTGAGGGCAGCTGGAACGGGGCTCCGGCGCTGTTCACCTCCAGTCGGGATCTGTCGGAGCTCGCCCTCATGCGCGAGAAGTTCGAACGGGTGTTCCTCGACAACGCCACCATGATGGTGATTTCGGAGCCGCGGTCCGGCCGCATCCTGGATGTGAACGGATCGTTTCTGCGCGCCCTGAATCTCGACCGCGAGGATGTTCTTGGGCGCACGTCGGTGGACCTGGGACTCTTCGCCTCGGACGAAGCCCGTTTGCAAATACTGGGTGATGCGATCACGGGGCGGCATAGCTCCCCGACGGAAGTGGGGGTCCGGTTGCCGGACGGCGGTCATGCCGTCGTGCAGTGGAGCACCGCCACGATCTCAAGCGGCGGCACCGACTACCTGCTCACCATGCTCACCGATGTGACCCAACAGCAGGAGTTGATGGCGCAACTGGAATACCGGGCCAATCACGATGGCCTGACGGGCGCCCTGACACGCCAGAAGGGGACGGCGGACCTGGAAAAAGAGACGCAGCGCGCCCAGCGTCAGAAGCATCCCACGACCATCGTTCTGTTGGACATCGACAACTTCAAGGCCATCAACGACCAGCTCGGTCATGTCACGGGCGACCGGATCCTGGTGGAGGTGGTCGCCCGTCTCTCGGAGCGCGTCCGCCAGACGGACAGTCTGGTGCGCTGGGGGGGCGAGGAGTTTCTGGTCATCCTGCCCGACACGGACGCGACCGGCGGCGGGCAACTGGCGGAGGCGCTGCGGGCGGCGGTGGAACGGGTCGCTGTGGCGGGGGGCGACCGGGTGACCATCAGCCTCGGCGTGGCCACATGGCGTCCCGGGGAAAGCCTGGAGGAGTGGGTGAACCGCGCCGACGCCGCGATGTACCAAGCCAAGCGGGCTGGCCGCAACCGGGTCGTGCTCGCGCCGGACTGACAGCCCGGACGGGCGCGTTGGACTGGCGCACCGGACTGGCGGCCCCGGGAGAAAAACCGTCCGGGTTAGGGGGCCGCTGGAGCGTCCGTTCGGGCCCCAGGAGCGGTATCGGGTGCGGTATCGGGTGCGGGGTCGGTGGCGTTTGGCGCGGCGTCCGGTTGGGCCGTGGCCCGTGACGCGCCGGAAGCGGTTCCGGAGGCCGTGCCGGGGGCGGGGACGGGCAACGCCGGGTGACCGGACAGCAACTCGCCCACGCCGCCCGAAATCAGGGCCTGACAGTGCCGCGCCAGCGCCTTGCGGGAACCCGCCGCTGCGACATCGACCGGATCGTGAAAGATGACCTCCGCGGTCGCGTTACCCAACCCCAGAACCGCGAACAGGTGGCCGGCGAGACTCATGTCGCCATACCACGCATAGTGCGCCCGGAGGCCATAGCCGATGGGCAGCCCGTCCACCTGGGTGTAGGCGAGCGAGACCGGCTGCACCAGCAGCGGTGGCCGGCCGCTCTCCCCCTCCGCTTGGGCGGGGGCTGCGGGCGGCGTGGGTTTCGGCGTGGACGTGGGCGTATCACCCCGGCGCTGCCGGGGGCGTGGGGGCTCAGCGACCGCCAGCAGGGCACTCTTGAACGGCAGGACGCGGTTGCCGTCGTTGCTGGTGCCCTCCGGAAACAGGATCAGGGGTTCGCCCTCGGCGAGGCGGCGCGCGATGTCGTCGCGGCCCTTGCCGGTGCTGGCCCGCTTTCGCTCCACGAACACGGTGCGGCCCAGCCGCGCGATCAGCCCGAAGCCGGGCCAGGTGCCGACCTCCGACTTGGCGACGAAGCCGGCGTCCAGCCGCGCGCCGAGAACGACGATGTCCAGATAGGACGTGTGATTCGACACAATGAGCAGCGGGCGCGCCTTGGTCGGCCGCCCCCGGGCGACCCGGATGCGCAGGCCGATAGCGGCGGCCGTGCCCCGCCAATACACCCGCGCCAGCCAGCGGCTGGGCAACCGCAGCCCCAGCAGCGTCGAATACGGCGGCACGACCACCAGTGTCCACAGAACGAACAGCAGCAGGCGCCAGACAGCGCGGACGGGGGAGGAAATGCCGGGCATGCGTGCGTTCAAAGGGACGCGCCTAGAGCGGGGCAAGCGTGGGAACGGACCGGGCCGTTCGGTCGTAGTGCCGGAAGTACTTCTCCGCGATGAAGTCCGTCTTGACGATCACGCAGACGTCGGTGGTGTTGAACTGCTGATCGATGTAGGCACCGTCGCCCACATAGCCGTTCAGCCGCAAATACCCCTTCACCAGCGGCGGCAGGCCCGCCAAGACCCGCCGGGCGTCATAGGCCTCGGGCGGCATCAGGTTCATGGTCTGGTAGAACTGGGGCAGCACCACCGGGCGCAGGGCCTCGGGGGCCAGATGGCAGTGGTGCAAGTAGCTCAGCGCGGCTGCGTGCTCCTCCACGTCGTTGCCGTGCAGGCTGGCGCAGCCGAACATCAGGCCGACGTCGTGCCGGAAGACGTAGGCGGCGATCCCCCGCCAGAGCTGCTGCATGGTGTGGCGGTTGCGATAGCGCACATCGACGCACGACCGCCCCAGTTCCATCACCTCGCACGGCTGGTTCACGATGGCGGAGATGTCGTACTCCGCCGACGTGTAGAACCGGCCGGCGCGCGCGGCATGCTCGCGGCGCATCAGGCGATAGGTTCCGACCACGCGCTCTGGTCCGTTGCCCAACGAGTGGTCGATCACCAGAAGGTGATCGGCGATCTCGTCGAAGGCGTCGAAATCGCGTTCGCAGGCCGCCGTTTCCAGCGACGGGTGCGCGCCCCGCTCGTTGTAGAAAATGCGGAACCGCAAGGCCTGCGCCGCGTGGACTTCGTCTTCCGTGTCCGCCAGAACGACGTCCAGATCGCCCGCGCGCAAATCTCCGAGAGAGCCCATTTCACTCCTTGCCCGATTCCATGCTCCGTGCCGCGCCGGATGGCACCGGCGACGCCGTCGACGCGGTCCTGGCCTTGACCGCCGTCCCGCGGGGCGCCGCCGCGCGATGCCCGTCCGGGCGTGTCGGCGCCTCAGCCGGTATCATCGCGGTTTCTGTCCTTGAGCGCAAGACCGTAGAGTTCGAGACGATGGCCTTTCAGCTCATATCCGAGCGTGCGGGCGATCTCCTCCTGAAGGCGCTCGATATCGGTGTTGCGAAATTCGATCACACGACCGGTTTCCATATCGATTAGGTGGTCGTGGTGGTCATCCGACACCTCCTCGTACCGTGCGCGACCGTCGCGGAAATCGTGGCGTTCGAGAATGCTGTTTTCCTCGAACAGCCGCACGGTGCGATAGACCGTCGCAATGCTGATGCGTGGATCAATCGCGGTGGCGCGGCGATAGACTTCCTCGACGTCGGGGTGGTCCTGGGCTTCGGACAGGACTCGGGCGATTACCCGTCGCTGTCCGGTCATTTTCATGCCCTTGTCGACGCATCGTTGCTCGATACGGGATATCATGTGCGGGCGCGGCTCAATGTCAGTGTCACACGGCTGCCCTATATTAAGGAGTGACGGCGAAAAAGAAAAGGCATGGCCAAAATTGGAGCCCCGCCGGAGGTCCGGCCGGGCGTGCCGCCGTCGAGGCGGTCGCGCCGGCAGGGGGGCTCGCCCCGCCGCCGGGCGCGGGAGTGGTGTGCCATGCGGAGCCTCAGCCCGCGACCAAGCAACCAGAGGGCCCGGGACGGGGCGGAGGCCGGCCCGGGCCGAACAGGGCGTTTGGATCGGTGCGGGAGGCTGGGAAGGGGGGCGCGGGGTCAGAGGTCGTCGTTTCGCCGTGCCCGGGTCCCGAGCCCGATCTTCTTGGCGAGGGCACTGCGATGCTGGGCGTAGTTCGGGGCCACCATCGGATAGTCCGTCGGCAGGCCCCACCGGTCGCGGTATTCCTCCGGCGTCATATCGTAGGCGGTCTTGAGATGACGCTTCAGCATCTTCAGTTTTTTGCCGTCCTCCAGACAGACGATGAAGTCCGGTTGCACGGATTTCTTGATGGGCACGGCCGGTTGCGGCCGTTCCGCTTCCGGTGTGGCCTGGCCGATGGTGGAGAGGCTGCGGTGTACGTCCTGGATCAGGGCCGTGAGATCCGTAACCGCCACCGAATTGTTTCCGACATGTGCTGACACAATTTGGGCGGTCAGCCGAAGGACTTCATGGTCTGTATCTGACGAGGACATAAAAAGAGCCTTTCCTCAAGTGTGTTGGGCCACCTCAGGTCTCACACTTCGTATTTTGGGAGAACCATGCAGCCGCACATTGTTCCTTCACGGCATTCGATGGAGCGTGGCGCAAAGCCATAAAACCAATTATAAGGCGCAAAAGCATAGTCGGCAAGAGTTCATACCGTGCAAGGGTCACGTTTTGCAGCGATCAACGAAGACTGGGGTCACCATGAGCCATCATGAAATCGATATCACCGAGGATATCTGCCCGTTTACCTTTGTCAAAACGAAGCTGCTTGTCGAGCGTATGCGGCCTGGGGAGACAGCTCAGGTTCGTCTTCGAGGCCTGGAGCCACTCAGAAACGTTCCTCGCTCCCTAAGAGAACACGGGCACGAGATCATTTCAATGGAAGCGGAGCGCGGGCAAGGACCCGACGGTGTTCATCGTCTCGTCTTGCGCAAGAAAGCGGATGCCCACCAATGATATGACGGGTTCACTGACCTCCCATGCAGCAAGCGCGCAGGCTGGCGTGCGGCCGAGGTAATGGCGCGCCGGACCTGTCATACAAGCGTACGCCCCATGGTTGCCGCGTCGAATGTCTCACCGGAAATGGTCGAGTAATAGCCGCTTCGGCGCCCCAAGACATTGTACCCCGCGTTTGTGTAAAACGCGACGGCGGCCCGGTTGTCGAGGGCGACCTCCAGAAAGATGCGCTCGACCCCGTGCCGCCGTAAAACGTCCTCGCCGTGCGCCAGCACGGTTCGCGCAATGCCGCGCCGCCGCCATCGATCGGGGCGCACGCCCAGGGTCAGGATGTCGGCGTCCAGGCCGCTGGTCTGCACGAGAAGCATGCCGACGGGATGATCGGTCGCGATGCCGTCTGAGACGGTCGCGCCGGGATCGGGGGGCGCCAGCGCGATCCATCCCATCGCGCCCGGCAGGGCCAGGACCTGCCCCATTTCGGTCGTGCGCCACGGCCGGTGCCACGGTTGCCCCGCGAAACAGGCCTCATGCAGGACCGCCAGTGCCGCCGCATGCGCGGGGGTCGCCGGAACGATCGTCAAGGGGGGGCGGACGGAGGGTGGGGCCTCGGGGTGCGGGGGCATGTCAGGCCTGCGCCCGTGCGTTCGGTGGCGGCAGTGTCGCGTCCGGTGCCCGGACATACAGGGGGCGCGGCGGCAGGGCCTGCTTCGGCGCGGCGGCGACCTGCGCGGCCAGCACGGCCGGATCGGGGGTGCGGCCCGCGTTCTCGGCCACGATCCACCCGGCGGGGAGCGGTTGGGGGAGCAGCGCCACGCCGTCGCCGGTCAGGCGGCCCGGCCCCGGGGGAAGATGGGCCGCGACGGCCTCGGGGGGCAGCGATACCGGACCCGACACCGGACCGTCCTGGCCCTGGTTGTCGTGCACCGAGAGAATGTGCAGGAACACCTCCGCGCGCCGGGCGTCCAGCACCACGGCGGTTGGCGTCTCGGGGGACCTCCCGGGGCGCGCCGGCGTGCTCTCGGCCATGCGCGCCAGCACGGCCGTGGTGGTCGCCCCCAACACGGGGCATCCGACGGCGAGGCCGAGGCCCCGCGCGAACGCTAGCCCGACCCGCAGGCCGGTGAAGCTGCCGGGGCCGACCGTGACGGCGACCGCCGCGATCGTCTCGAACGGCACCCCGGCGGCCCGCATCACGCGCTCGACCATGGGCGCCAGGGCCTCGGCGTGGCCGTGG
This sequence comes from Roseospira marina, assembly GCF_014197855.1. Classification (GTDB taxonomy): domain Bacteria; phylum Pseudomonadota; class Alphaproteobacteria; order Rhodospirillales; family Rhodospirillaceae; genus Rhodospira; species Rhodospira marina. The sequence goes on along the minus strand of NZ_JACIGJ010000008.1, from coordinate 157,374 downwards.
ACCAGCGGCGTGGACTCCTGGGCCAGCGTCGCCCCGTTCTGCCACAGGGCGACAGAGCAAGCACCCGCCGAGGTGTCCAGGGCGAGGATCGGGCCGTGCAGCGGCCGCGCCGGAGCCGTCGAAGTCACGAGCCGGTGCCCGGCATCATGCGGGTTCCGGCGGCGGCATCGGTCAGCACCGGATAGCGGCCCCTTGGTTTGAAGAGCTGATAGTGCCACCACTCATTGCGGTAGAAATCCCAGTCCGCCGCCGTCATCAGGCCAAGCAGCAGCGCCCGATTGCGTTGGGCGTCCACGGATAGATCGATGCAGCCGTGATGCGACTCCGGGACCGTGGCGTCGAATCCCGTGCCCATGTCGAGCGGCTCGCCCGACAGGCCGTCGACCAGCGTCAGGTCGATGGCCGCGCCCATCGAATGCGGCGAGCCGCGCCGGGGGTCGGCAAGGAACTCCGGATCGGGACAGGAGTCCCACAGAACCCATTGTGCTTCGGCGGGCCGGAAGGCGTCGAACACGCGCAGGCGCAGCCCCAGAGGGCGCGCCAACGCGACCGCCCGCCCCAGCAGCGCCGCAGCGTCCATGTGCAGGTAGCAGGCGGCGCGCGCGTAAATGGGACGGCCCGCGATGTTGTCGGCCGTGGCATAGCGAAGGTCCAGGTCGACGTCGTAGGCGTCCGGTGTGATTTCGATCAGCATGCGGTGCAAGACAGGGCGGGGGTGGGCGGAGACTCAGAAGTCCTGAAGGCCCCGGATGTCGATGGCCTCGAAATAGGCTTCCTTATCCTCCACCGGGGCCGACCCACTAATCTGCACCATGATCCGGTTGTTGACCAGCGCCTGAAGCTCGCCGTCTTGGGATACGACGACCTTTTGGCGGCCGATCCGCTTGACGGTGCCCATGGCGCCCATCGCGGACGGGTTTGTGAACATGCCGGCCATCGCCGTCACCATCGGATTGTCGGCCAGAAACTGGATGTCCACGGTGTCGCCGTCGCGTCGATAGGTCGCGTTGGCCGACAGGCCGCTGCCCATGAGGCCGGTGCCGAGGGCCTGGGTTTCGCCGTCCTCGCGGGTCCAGCCGGGCTGGGCGGCCGGCAGGAAGGAACTCAGCCCCTCCGCCTTCATCTGCGACAGGAGCTGGGCGGCGAAGTCCAGTTCCTCCTTGGCCACCGACGTGTCGCCGGCGCGGTAGGCGTCCAGGGCCGCGACCAGGGAGTCCTCGATCTCGTCGGCCTGGGCCGGCGTGGGGCCGACACCAAGCCCGGCCACGACCAGGGTTGCGCCGAGGAGGACGGGAATCGTCAGCCGCGGGAGGGGGGACGCACTACGCACCATGGTCTTCGATTCCTTTCTGACGGGGGGCTCTTTGATCGGCGTGTTTTCGCGGGGGGCTGTCGGGGCGCATCCGGCGGAACCGACGGTGCGGGGCCGAAGGGCGCCGCGGCCCGTGATCGTGCCGGCCCGCGGGCATCACAGAAACATTGGCCGGGCGCTCCTGCGGATCAAGGGTCGCGGATTGGTTCGCCCACGTGCAGTTTCTGTTGCGGGCTCCCGGCCCGGTTCTTATATAGCGGCCAACCTGCGGGGCTCGGGCCACCCCGATGCCTCCGCCACGAGCCAGAACCCAACGGAACACCCCCTCCGGGAAACGCCGCGGTGCCTGATGGGGCCGCCGCGCTTCGCCAGAATGGAGACAGAGCATGAGCAAGGTGATTGGTATCGACCTCGGCACGACGAATTCGTGCGTCGCGGTCATGGACGGCAAGGACGCCCGTGTGATCGAGAACGCCGAGGGTGCGCGGACGACCCCCTCGATGGTCGCGTTTTCGGAAGGCGATGAGCGCCTCGTCGGGCAGCCCGCCAAGCGTCAGGCCGTGACCAACCCCGAGAACACCCTGTTCGCCATCAAGCGCCTGATCGGGCGTCGCTACACCGATCCGACGGTCGACAAGGACAAGGACCTGGTCCCGTACAAGATCGTGAAGGGCGACAACGGCGATGCCTGGGTCGAAGCCCACGGTGAGAAGTACGCCCCCAGCCAGGTGTCCGCCTTCATCCTCGGCAAGATGAAGGAAACGGCCGAGTCCCACCTCGGCGAGCCGGTCACGCAGGCGGTCATCACCGTTCCGGCCTACTTCAACGACAGCCAGCGTCAGGCGACCAAGGACGCCGGCAAGATCGCCGGCCTTGAGGTGCTGCGCATCATCAACGAGCCGACGGCGGCCGCGCTCGCCTATGGCCTGGACAAGAAGCACACCGGTACGATCGCGGTCTACGACCTCGGCGGCGGCACCTTCGACGTGTCGGTGCTGGAGATCGGCGACGGCGTGTTCGAGGTGAAGTCCACCAACGGCGACACCTTCCTGGGTGGTGAGGACTTCGACGCCCGCGTCATCGAGTACCTCGCGGCCGAGTTCAAGAAGGAGCAGGGCATCGACCTGCGCCAGGATCGCCTCGCCCTGCAGCGCCTGAAGGAAGCCGCTGAGAAGGCCAAGATCGAGCTGTCCTCGTCGATGCAGACCGAGGTCAACCTGCCGTTCATCACCGCCGATCAGAGCGGCCCGAAGCACCTGAACATCAAGCTGACCCGCGCCAAGCTGGAAGCCCTGGTGGACGACCTGGTGCAGCGCACGGTCGAGCCGTGCAAGAAGGCCCTGGCCGACGCCGGCCTGAAGGCTAGCGAGATCGACGAGGTGATCCTGGTCGGCGGCATGACCCGCATGCCGAAGGTGCAGCAGGTCGTGAAGGACTTCTTTGGACGCGACCCGCACAAGGGCGTGAATCCGGATGAGGTGGTCGCCATCGGCGCCGCCATTCAGGGCGGCGTTCTGAAGGGCGACGTCAAGGACGTGCTGCTGCTCGACGTGACCCCGCTGTCGCTGGGCATCGAGACCCTGGGCGGTGTGTTCACCCGCCTGATCGACCGCAACACCACGATCCCGACCCGCAAGAGCCAGGTGTTCTCGACCGCCGAGGACAACCAGGGCGCCGTGACCATTCGCGTGTTCCAGGGCGAGCGCGAGATGGCCGCCGACAACAAGCTGCTCGGCCAGTTCGATCTGGTCGGTATCCCGCCGGCCCCGCGCGGCGTGCCGCAGATCGAGGTCACGTTCGACATCGACCCGAACGGCATCGTCAACGTGGGCGCCAAGGACAAGGCCACCGGTAAGGAGCAGACGATCCGCATCCAGGCGTCCGGCGGTCTGTCCGACGATGACATCGAACGCATGGTCAAAGAGGCCGAACAGAACGCGGAGGCCGACAAGCAGCGCCGCGAGCTGGTCGAGGCCCACAACCAGGCGGACGGTCTGGTCCACACCACTGAGAAGACCCTGGCCGAGCACGGCGACAGCCTGCCGGCCGAGGACAAGGCCAAGATCGAGTCCGACATCGCCGCCCTGCGCGCGGCCATGGAGGGCGAGGACGTGGCGGACATCAAGGCCAAGACCGAGGCCCTGACGCAGTCCTCGATGAAGCTCGGCGAGGCCATGTACAAGGCCCAGCAGGAAGCCGCCGCCGGCGCGACAGGTGCGGACGGCGGGGAGGCGGACGCCGGTTCCGCGTCTTCCGGCAAGGCCGATGACGGCGTCGTCGATGCCGACTTTGAAGAGGTGGACGACAAGAAGAAGTAGGCCCGGCCTGCTTTTCGCGATAGGGCCGTCATCTGGATTGCGCAGGCGTGCGTAACCGGGTGGCGGCCCGTTCGCTTGACACGGGACCCGTGCTCCGGGCGGCGTGCCGCCGCGCGGGGCCGCCCGAGGGACGAGAGGTACGCCGCCGAAGGGGCCAGCAGGAATGAGCAAGCGGGACTATTACGACGTGCTCGGCGTCGAGAAGTCGGCCAGTGCCGACGAGATGAAGAGAGCCTATCGCAAACTCGCGATGAAATATCATCCCGACCGCAATCCGGATGACAAAGACGCCGAGCAGAAGTTCAAGGAACTGAACGAGGCGTACGAAGTCCTCAAGGACGATCAAAAACGCGCGGCCTATGACCGGTTCGGGCATGCGGCGTTCGAGGGCGGCGGTCCCGGGGGCGGCGGCTTCCATGGGTTCGGCGGCGGCGGCGCCGGCGGTTTCGCCGACATCTTCGACGAAATGTTCGGGGAGTTCATGGGCGGCGGCCGGCGCGGCGGCGGCGGACGCTCCAACACGCGCGGCGCCGATCTCCGCTACAACATGGAGATCTCGCTGGAAGAGGCCTTCGCCGGCAAGAAAACGACGGTCCATGTCCCGACCTCGGTCACCTGCGACACCTGCTCCGGCAGCGGCGCCAAGGCCGGCACCCAGCCCAAGACCTGCACCACCTGCGGCGGCATGGGCCGCGTGCGGGCCCAGCAGGGCTTTTTCACCATCGAACGCACCTGCCCGGCCTGTAACGGTCAGGGCAAGGTGATCAGTGATCCCTGCCCCGATTGCGGCGGCGCGGGCCGGGTGCGGCGCGACAAGACCCTGGAGGTCACCATCCCGGCCGGCGTCGAGGACGGGACCCGCATCCGGCTGGCCGGCGAGGGCGAGGCCGGTCTGCGCGGCGGTCCGGCGGGCGACCTGTACATCTTCCTGTCGGTGGCGTCGCACCGTCTGTTCCAGCGCGACGGGGCCAACATCCAGTGCCGCGTGCCCATTCCGATGACCACGGCGGCGCTCGGCGGATCCATCGAGGTGCCGTCCATCGACGGCGGGCGGGCCAAGGTGACCATCCCCGCCGGTACGCAGACCGGCAACCAGTTCCGCCTGCGCGGCAAGGGCATGAGCGTGCTGCGCTCCACCGCGCGCGGCGACATGTTCATTCAGGCCGTGGTCGAGACCCCGATGAACCTGACCAAGCGGCAGAAGGAGCTGCTGGAGGAGTTCGCCAAGGAAAACGGCGACGACGCCACCAGCCCGGAAAGCCATGGCTTCTTCAAGAAGGTGAAGGAGTTCTTCGAGGACCTGACGGAGTAGGGACCATTGGCCGCGTGTCGGGGCCGATCAGGTTCCGGTGCTCAGGTTCCGGTGCTCAGGTTCCGGTGCGCGGCCGCCGGATGAAGTCGAGGTAGACCGGCCTGCGGCCCTGCTCCAACGCCTTCGCCTCGTAACGGGTCGGGGCGTGGTCGGCGGGGGGCTGGCGCCAGTCGTCGGCCCGCTGGGCCGCCCAGGTGAAGGCCGGGTGGTCGACCGCGTGGCGCAGCGTCCAGCGGATATAGCCCATGTCGTCGCTGGCCACCCGCAGCCGGCCACCGTCCACAAGCAGGCGGCCGAACAGGTCGAGCCGGTGCGGTGCGATCATGCGGCGCTTGGCGTGGCGGCTTTTCGGCCAGGGGTCTGGGAACAGCACGAAGATGCGGTCCAGGCCGGCGTCGGGCAGGTGCTCCAGAACCGGCCGTATGTCGTCCGGATAGACCCGCACGTTGGTCAGCCCGGCCTCGTCCACGGCCGCGACCAGCTTGGCGATGCCGTATTCGAACACCTCGGCGCCGATCAGGCCCACGTCGGGATGCGCGGCGGCCTGCGCCGCCAGATGCTCGCCGCCGCCGAACCCGATTTCCAGCCACACTGCTTGCACCGGGTCCGGGAACAGCGTGCGGGGGTCCAGCACGGTTTCGGGTGCGGGTGCCGCGAACGCCAGATCGGGCAGGCGACGGTCCATCACGGCCTGACGGCCGGCACGCAGGGGCTTGCCCTTGCGCCGGCCGTAGAACCGGACGTCCTCCGTCCGGACCCCCGTGTCGTCCCGGCCCCCCGTTTCATCGTCGGGGGGGCCAGCGGTCTCGTGTGCATCCATGATGGCGTGGGCCGTGTCTTAAAGGCCGTATTGGGGACCGCGTCTGGGGGCTGCGACCCCCGGAGTCTGGCGACCGCGATCCCCTCCGGGGATTAGGCGACCGAGGCGACGGCCGGCGCGTCTTCCAGCCGCACGATCACGTCCACGCTCTTGATGCTCATGCCGTTGGGCGCGCGCGGCACGGCCGACACGGCAATATCGTCGCCCGGAATGTCCATCAGCTGCCCGCTGGCATCGTGGAAGAAATGATGGTGCGCGCTGGTGTTGGTGTCGAAGTAGGAGCGGCCGGCCTCGACCACGATCTCCCGCAGCAGGCCCACGTCCGTGAACTGGTGCAGGGTGTTGTACACCGTCGCCAGGGACACCCGAACGCCCGCGCCGATCACCTCCGAATGCAGCATCTCAGCGGTCACATGGCGGTCGCCGCTGTCGAACAGCAGCCGCGCCAGGGCCAACCGCTGACGGGTGGGCCGCAAGCCGGCGGCCCGAAGGCGCTCCATGGCGGACGGGTGGTGTCTCATGGGTGAAAACTCCCCTCTTCGCTCCCATCCGGCCGCGCCCTCGCTTCGCGGGCCGGATCTCGTGCAGTGCGGCTCGTGTGCCGACCGTCGATCAGTCGCCGGTAACGATCCGCTGGACCAGTTCCCGCACGCTCGGCACGCGGCCATTGGCGAAAAACGGGTCGCTGGCGAAGCGGTAGGCATTGTGCCCCGCAAACATCAAATTATTCTCGATATCACCATCATGTGCAACAGACTGCAAGGTTTTCTGGATGCAGAAGGAGCGCGGATCGGCGCGGCGGCCGGTGGATCCGCCCTCGTTCTGGGACCAGTTCGAAAACGCGCAGGCCGACAGGCAGCCCATGCAATCCACCTGATCGCGCAGGATGACGCGGGACTCGTCCGGGGTGACATAGATCAGCGTGTTGTCCGGCGTGCGCAGGGCTTCGGTGTAGCCCTCGGCCATCCAGCCGCGCACCTTCTCCAGCGCGTCCTGGGGCACGTAGACCTGCCGGCCGCGCGCGCCCACCGCCAGTGCGGCGTCATGCGTCTCGTCCGGCTCGCTGGCGTAGGGCACCTGCCGCTCGCTACGGGCTTCCAACTCGCACAGGAAATCGTTGCGGATCGCCGACGAATAGAAGCCGGTCGGGCTGAAGCGGTGCAGAAGCACATCGCCCTTGGCCAGTCGCAGCAGGCGCTGCTTCCAGGTCTCGGGGATCGGGCTTTCCTTGGTCAGCAGGGGTCGGGTGCCGAACTGGAACGCGATCGGGCCGAGTTCCGGGTTGTCGATCCACTCCGCCCATTCGCGCAGGTACCACACACCGCCGGCCATGAAGATCGGCACCTCGGGCGAGCCGGCCTCGCGCATGCTCTTGCGCAGCGCGGCGACACGCGGGTACGGGTCCTCGGGCTTGCGCGGGTCCTCGCTGTTCGACAGGCCGTTGTGGCCGCCGGCCAGCCACGGGTCCTCGTAGACCACGCCGCCCAGCCACTGCGAATACTTGCGATAGGACCGCCGCCACAGCGCGCTGAACGCACGGGCCGACGACACGATCGGGTAGTAATGCACCCGGAACCGGTCCGCGATCTCGGCCAGCCGGTAGGGCATGCCGGCCCCGCAGGTGATGCCGTGGATCAGGCCCTTGGCCCCTTCCATCACGCCCTGCAACACCCGTTCGGCGCCGCCCATCTCCCACAGCACGTTCATGTGCACGCGGCCATTGCCCCCGGCCACGTCATGGGCGATGCGCGCCTGCGCGATCCCACCCCGGATGCCGTAGGCGACCAGTTCCTCGTGGCGCTCGCGGCGGGTCTTGCCCTTGTAGATCTGGCGGATGATGTTGCCGGTCTCGTCGTAACTGTCGGCGTTGACCGCCGAAAACGTACCGACACCGCCGGCCGCCGCCCAGGCGCCCGCGCTAAGGCCGGTGGACACCGCAACGCCCTTGCCGCCTTCCACGACGGGCAGCACGTCCCGACCCGAGATGAACAGGGAATTCAGAGGCTTCACATTGGATCCTTTCGCCAGCTCAGATAGGGGACAGAGCCCCCTCGCGCGTGCGAGGCCGGTCCGACACGGCGGGCCGTGGGTCGAGGATACCCAACAGCCGCGCCCCCCTCAGTGCAGGGCCGTCAGGTCCCGGCCAGGGGCAGCAGAACCTCCGGCCGGTCGGTGAAGATCGCGTGCACGCCCCAATCCCACATGTTCAGGGCCCGCCCCGGATCATTCACGGTATAAACCATGACCCGATAGCCCGCGTCCAGCATCTCTGCCACCGCGGCGGGACCCAGGGGATCCTGCGCGCAATGGATGGACCAGGCCTCGACCTCCTGGGCCGCCGCCCTCCAGTCGTCCGTCAGCGCTTCCACCAGCAGTCCGCGCGGCCATTGCGGCGCGATCTGCCGGGCCGTGTCCAGCGCCACCCGGCTGAAACTTGACATCAGAAGGGGCGGCGCCTCCGTCGGCCACAGCCCACGGGCGACGTCCAGCGCGACCGCGGCGGTCTCCGCCTCGCGTCCCGGGCACGGCTTCAGTTCCATGTTGGCACCCAGGTCCATCTCCACAAGGAGGTCCAGAACCTCCTCCAGCGTGGGCACCAGTTCACCGGCAAAATCCGGGTCGAACCATTTGCCCGCATCCAGATCTCCCAATGCGGCCAAGGGGGTATCGGCCATCGGCCCGGAGCCGTCGGTGGTGCGGTCCAGGGTGTTGTCATGGAACACGACCGGCCGGCCGTCGGCCGTCAGCTTGACGTCGAACTCGACCCAGCGCGCGCCAAGCTCATGGGCGCGGCGAAACGCGGCCAGGGTGTTTTCGGGGGCCGAGGCACAGGCGCCCCGGTGCGCGATGACCCGGGGGACGTGAAAGGGCGAGGTGGCGAGCGGTGTCACAGTCATGCGGGAATGGGTCCGGTCGGTCCGTCGGGGAACGCAGTCCAGGGATCACGCCCACGCGGGGCGGGTCAAGACAAACTCGGTCTCGGGGCCGGTTAGGGTCAGGCGGTGGGGCGCGTCAGGGCCTCAGCTACGAAGTCGAGTCGGTCCTGGCCCCAGAACGGTTCGCCGTCCACGACGTACCAGGGCACGCCGAAACAGCCGGCCGCGCGCGCCGCGTCCGTGTTGGCCTGGAGTTCGGTCGCCCACCGGTCCGCCTGACCCTCGGCCTCGGCCAAGACGGCGGCGGCATCCAGACCCTGCGCCTTCAGCACGCCCTCGATGATCGGCCGGCGGCCGATGTCGCGGTTGTCGAGCCACAGGGCGGCGCCGAACCCGGTGGCCAGGGCAAGGGCGTCGCCGCCCGCGGCCTTCACAGCCAACACACAGGTGGCGGCCAGCCCCTCGTCGCAGGGAAACACGTCGGGATGCTCGACCATGTCGAGCCCATACCACCGTCGCCAGCGGGCCAGTTCATACAGGCGGTAGTCCTGACGCGCCTGCGGTCGCTGGGCCAGTGGCTTGCCGCCCGTCTCCTGGAAAACCCGGCCCAGATTGATCGGTCGCACGTCGACCGTGGCCCCGGCGGTCCGCGCGATTTCGGCCAGTCGGCCCGCCCCCATGAAACACCACGGTGAGTTCAGGAACACGTAGTAGGTCACGGTGCGAGACACGGTGGGGCTCCCTCGGGCAACGGCGCGGCGCAGCGCCGCGCGACGATGCCTAAGGATCTAGACCGATCGGCTCAGAGCGCAAGGACGGCCGTGCGGCCGCCTCACTCTTCCGGAATGGTCTGGCCGGTCTTCTCCCAGTCCGCCAGGAACGCGGCGAGGCCCTTGTCGGTCAGCGGGTGGCCGTACAGCTGGCGCAGCACCTTCGGCGGCAGAGTCACCACGTCGGCGCCCAGGCGGCCGGCCTCGACCACATGGATGGGGTGGCGGATGGAGGCCACCAGCACTTCGGTCGTGAACGCCGGGTAGTTGCTGTAGATCGCCACGATGTCGCCGATCAGGTCCATGCCGTCCTGGCCGATGTCGTCCAGGCGCCCGACGAACGGCGAGATGAAGCTGGCCCCGGCCTTCGCGGCCAGGATCGCCTGGGCGGCGGAGAAACACAGGGTCACATTGACCATCGTGCCTTCGTCCGACAGCGTCTTGCAGGCGCGCAGGCCGTCCGGGGTCAGGGGCAGCTTGATCGTGACGTTGTCGGCGATCTTGCGCAGGGCGCGGCCCTGACGCAGCATGGCCTCGTACTCGGTGGCCACCACCTCGGCGCTCACGGGGCCGGGCACGATGGCGCAGATCTCGGCCACGACATCCACGAAGTTCCGACCCGTCTTGGCGGCGAGGCTGGGGTTGGTGGTGACGCCATCCACGAGGCCGGTGGCGGCCAGATCCTGGATTTCGGCCACGTCGGCCGTATCGACGAAGAACTTCATGGTGTGGGGTTTTCCCTTGGTTCCAACAGGTTGGACGAGCCGCCGCGACCGGAGCCGGGGGCTCGGACACGCGGGCGAGTGTATCCGATGAGCGCGCCGGGCGCCAAACCGTCCGGACCGGCGGCGAACGCATCCCTGTTCGGCGCATCGCGCAGGGTGGCCGTGCGGGTGCCGGTGCCGGTCGATTCCCTCTATGATTACGCTGTGCCGCCGGAGCTTGAACCGCTGGCGGCGGGCGATCTGGTGCGGGTGCCGCTGGGCAAGCGGGTCGAACTGGGCGTGGTCTGGGGCGAGGGGGCGGCCGATGTGCCGGAGACCAAGCTGCGCCCCATTCAGGAGCGTGTCGATGCGCCGCCGATGACCCAGCCCTTGCGGGATCTGGTGGATTGGTGCGCGGCCTACACCCTGGCGCCGGCCGGGCAGGTGCTTCGCATGGCGCTGTCGGTGCCGGAGGCGCTGGACCCGCCTCGGCCCCGCACGGGGTATACGCCCCAGGTCGCCGATCTGGCGGAGACCACGCTGCGTGTGACCGAGGCCCGCCAGAAGGTGCTGGAGGCCGCCCGCCGCTGGCCGCCATCCGAGCCGCCGCCCACTGCCGCCGATCTCGCCCGGCGGGCCGGGGTCGGCGCGGCGGTCATCAAAGGGCTGGCGCAGGGGGGCGCGCTCGCCGCCGTGCCCGTGGTGGAGGACCCGGTGATCGCGGCCCCGGACCCGCACCGGGCCGGCCCGACGCTGTCCCCCGATCAGGCGTATGCGGCGGACGCGCTGCGGGCCTCGGCGCGCGCGGGCTTCTCGGTGACGCTGCTGGAGGGGGTGACCGGCTCCGGCAAGACCGAGGTCTATTTCGAGGCCATCGCCGAGGCCCTGGCCCAGGGTCGTCAGGCGCTGGTGCTGCTGCCCGAGATCGCGTTGACGGCGCGCTGGCCGGACCGCTTCCAGCAGCGCTTCGGCGCCCCGCCCGCGCCCTGGCATTCCGACCTGCCGCGCGCCCAGCGCCGCGACATCTGGCGGGCGGTGGCGTTCGGGCGCGTGCCGGTGGTGGTGGGCGCGCGCTCGGCCCTGTTCCTGCCGTTCCCCGACCTGGGCCTGATCGTGGTCGACGAGGAGCACGACAGCGCGTTCAAGCAGGACGAGGGCGTGCCCTACAACGCCCGCGACATGGCCGTTGTGCGCGCCCGGGCCGGCGACCTGGCGGTCGTGCTGGCCTCCGCCACGCCGTCGCTGGAGACGGTGCTGAACGCGCGCGCCGGGCGCTATGAGCACCTGCCGCTGCCGGAGCGGCACGGCGGCGCCACGCTGCCGGCGCCGGGGCTGGTGGATTTGCGCGCGCACCCGCCGGAGAAGTGGGACCGTCAGGGCGTGCCCGCGCCGTCGTTCCTGGCGCCGCCGCTGCTGGATGCAATGGCGGAGACGCTGCGCAACCGCGAACAGACCCTGCTGTTCCTGAACCGTCGGGGCTATGCGCCGCTGACCCTGTGCCGGGCCTGCGGCCATCGCCTCCAGTGCCCGAACTGCTCCACGTGGCTGGTGGAGCACCGGCACCGCCGGGTGCTGCAATGCCACCATTGTGACTACCGCACCCCGATGCCGGAGCGCTGCCCGTCCTGCGACACGCCGGACTCCCTGGCCCCCTGCGGCCCCGGGGTGGAGCGGTTGGCGGAGGAGGTCGCGGCGCGCTTTCCCCAGGCGCGGCTGGTGGTGGCGGCGTCCGATACGCTGATCGGCCCGACGGCGGCGGCTGAACTGGTGGAGCGCATCGAGCAGGGCGCGGTCGATATCATCGTCGGCACCCAGGTGATGGCCAAGGGCCACCATTTCCCGCTGCTCACCCTGGTGGGTGTGGTCGATGCCGACCTCGGGCTGGCGGGGGGCGACCTGCGGGCGGCGGAGCGGACGTTCCAACTGCTCCACCAGGTCGCGGGCCGCGCCGGCCGGGCGCAGCGTCCGGGGCGTGTGCTGATGCAGACGACGGATCCGGAGCATCCGGTCATGCAGGCTCTGGCCGCCAACGATCCGGAGCGGTTCCTGTCCGTGGAGGCCGAGACCCGACGCGCGCTGATGATGCCGCCGTTCGGCCGGCTGGTGGCGCTGATCGTCTCCGGGCTGGATGAGTCGGCCGTAAGTGCGGCCGGCAAGGCGCTGGCGCGCTGCGCCCCCTCCGCCGAGGACATGGAGGTGCTTGGCCCCGCGCCCGCGCCGCTGGCCGTGCTGCGGCGCCAGCACCGCCACCGCCTGCTGCTGAAGGCCGCCCGCACGGTGCGGGTCCAACCCCTGGTGCGGGACTGGCTGGCGGCGGCCGTTCTCCCCCCGGGCGTCCGGGTCAAGGTGGATGTCGACCCCTACGCATTCTTATGACGCGGGGGGGCGTCGGGCTTATGACGCGGGGGGCGGGCGTGGCCGGTCCCAGGTCTCGCCTTGAAGCCTTGGCGCCTTTCCCGCATTCTCCACCCAGAGAGGGCGGGTCGGCGGCCGCATCGCCGGAGAAGACGCCAAGGAAGCCGAATGCCATGAGCGAGGGTCCGACCGGCTACCAATGTGCCGTTCTTCCCTGGGATGAGGCGGAACGCCTGCGGTCCGTGCAGCGATCCGGGCTGCTCGACAGCGATCCGGAGCCCCAGTTCGACCGGCTGGCGAGTCTGGCCAGGCGCCTGCTGAAGACACCGATCGCGCTGGTGTCCCTGATCGACGCCAAGCGGCAGTATCTGATGGCGCGCCAAGGGCTGGACGTGCGGGAGACGTCGCGCGACGTGGCGTTCTGTGCCCACGCTATTCTGGACGACGATATTTTCGAGGTTCCCGATGCGACGGGCGATCCCCGTTTCGTCGGCAACCCATTGGTGGCCGGTCCGCCGTACATCCGCTACTACGCGGGCAAGCCGCTGGTGGACCGGGAGGGCTATCGGCTGGGTACGCTGTGCGTGATCGACACGGTGCCGCGCGCGCCGCTTACACCGCCGGATCGCACGACGCTGACCGAACTGGCGGCATCCGTGGTCGACCTGATCGAACTCCGCATGGTCGCGCTGACCGCGGAGAGCGAGCGCCAGCGCACCCAGCGCCTGATGGAGATGAAGGACGCTTTTCTGGCGACCATGGCGCATGAATTGCGCACGCCGTTGAACGCGGTGACCGGCTTCGGCCACCTTCTCAAGATGAGTGGGGCGGACACCACGCTGACGGCGAAGCAGCGCGAATACCTGAATCTGATCATCGATTCGGGTGAGTATCTGACCGTGCTGATCTCCGAGACCCTGGAGGCGGAAGCCATCGAATCCGGCAAGAGCGCGCTGCGCTCCGAACCGGTGCCCCTGGACGCGATCCTCGCCAGCACGGTTCGTCTGCTCCGGCCCCTCGCGGACAAGCTGGGCGTCACCCTGACCGTGACGGCGCCTGAGTCCCTGGCCGTGTGGGGCGATCCGTTGCGGCTGCGCCAAGTGTTCATCAACCTCGCCTCCAACGCGGTCAAGTACAACCGGAAAGGCGGCTCTGTGACCCTCGCGGCGCGCGTCCAGGGGGATCGGGTCACCGTCGCCTGCGCCGACACCGGGACCGGCATTGCGCCCGGCGACATCCCGAACCTGTTCCGGGCCTATCACCGCGTGGCGGAAAACCGGGACGGAATCGAAGGCAGCGGCCTCGGCCTGCGTATCACCCGCCAACTGGTGCAGCGGATGGGCGGAACCCTCGACGTCCAGAGCGTCGTGGGCGAGGGCTCCACCTTCACGGTTCATCTGGATCGGGCAACGATGGACGCGGTCGCCGGCTGACCCGCGCCGGCGCCCTGTCTTTCGGCCGGGCCGGCGGGCGAAAAGCCCTTGCCGCGTCCCGTTCGTGCCTTAGGATGCGCCATCATCACCGCATCCCAGGGGAGAGAGAGCACATGGCGGACCAGGGCGGACAACCGGTCATCGGCGTTATCGGCGGATCGGGCCTGTACGATATCGATGGGCTGACCAACACGCGCTGGCAGACGGTGAACTCCCCATGGGGCACGCCCTCCGACCAGCTTCTGTTCGGCGAGTTGGACGGCCAGCCGATGGTGTTCCTGCCCCGGCACGGGCGCGGCCACCGCATTCCGCCGTCGGGCCTGAACTACCGCGCCAACATTGACGTCATGAAGCGCGCCGGGGTGACCGAAATCCTGTCCGTCTCCGCTGTGGGCTCGCTGAAGGCCGACCTGCCGCCCGGCACCTTCGTGATCGTGGACCAGTTCATCGACCGTACCTTTGCCCGCGAAAAGAGCTTCTTCGGCGAGGGACTTGTGGCCCACGTCTCCATGGCGCACCCCACATGCGGGCGCCTGGGTGACGCGGTCGAGGAGTCGTGCCGCGATCTCGGCATTCCGCACCAGCGCGGCGGCACCTATCTCGTGATGGAGGGACCGCAGTTCTCCACCCGCGCCGAAAGCGAGCTGTACCGCGCCTGGGGTTGCGACGTCATCGGCATGACCAACATGCCGGAGGCCAAGTTGGCGCGCGAGGCCGAGATCTGCTACTGCACGGTGGCGATGGTCACGGATTACGACTGCTGGCATCCGGACCACGACGCCGTGACGGTCGAGGCCATCGTGAAGGTGCTGCTGGACAACGCCGACAAGGGCCGCGCGCTGGTCAAGGCGGTGGCGCCGCATCTGTCCGGCCAAACCACGGCCTGCGCCAAGGGCTGCCAGCACGCGCTGGATGCCGCGCTCATCACCCATCCGGACGCGCGCGATCCGGCCCTGATGGCCAAGCTGGACGCCGTCGCCGGCCGGATGCTGGGATAAAACAGATCGCGCCACAACGGAGCGGTGGGCGGATCCGGGATCGCGCCCGCCCGTTCCATGATCGACGGCAGGGGACCTCATCATGAAAGTCAACGGCACGCCCACCCGCACCATCTGGCTGGCCGAGGACGGCCGCACGGTGGAGATCATCGACCAGACGCGCCTGCCGCATCGCTACGAGACCACGCGGCTTGCCTCGCTGGACGATGCCTGCCGGGCGATCAAGGACATGCTGGTGCGGGGCGCGCCCCTGATCGGCGCCACGGCGGCGCACGGGCTGGCGCTGGCGATGCGCGAGGATGCCTCCGACGCGGGCTTGGCCACCGCGTACGAGCGTCTGTTCGCCAC
Source organism: Roseospira marina (assembly GCF_014197855.1). GTDB lineage: Bacteria > Pseudomonadota > Alphaproteobacteria > Rhodospirillales > Rhodospirillaceae > Rhodospira > Rhodospira marina. The sequence goes on along the minus strand of NZ_JACIGJ010000008.1, from coordinate 142,128 downwards.
CCGCCCCACGGCGATCAACCTGCGCTGGGCGCTGGATGACCTGCGGACCCGTCTCGCGCCGCTGCCCGCCGACCAGCGCGCGGCCGCCGCGCTCGCCCGGGCTGAGGCGATTTGCGACGAGGACGTGGCCCTCAACGCGGCGATCGGGGAGCACGGCCTGGCTGTCTTCCGCGCGCTGTGGGAGCACAAGGGCACGCCCGACCGCTTCAACGTCCTGACCCACTGCAATGCGGGTTGGCTGGCGACGGTGGACTGGGGCACGGCGCTGGCACCGATCTACAAGGCGCACGATGCCGGCATCCCGGTCCATGTGTGGGTGGACGAGACCAGGCCGCGCAATCAGGGCGCCAGCCTGACGGCGTGGGAGCTGAACCAGCACGGCGTGCCGCACACGGTGATCGTGGACAACGCCGGTGGCCACTTCATGCAGCATGGGATGGTCGATGTCTGCATCGTCGGCACCGACCGCACCACCGCGACCGGCGACGTCTGCAACAAGATCGGCACCTATCTGAAGGCGCTGGCCGCGAAGGACAACGGCGTGCCGTTCTATGTGGCGCTGCCCAGTCCGACCATCGACTGGACCGTGCGCGACGGTGTCGCCGAGATCCCCATCGAGGACCGGGGCCCGGGCGAGGTGCAGCGCCTGTGGGGGCGCCTGGACTCGGGCGAGACCGCGTGGATCACCGTGACACCGGAGGGCAGCCCGGCCGCCAACCCGGCGTTCGACGTCACGCCGGCCCGCCTCGTGACCGGTCTGGTGACGGAACGCGGCGTGTGCGACGCCAGCGCGGCCGGTCTCGCCGGCCTGTTCCCCGAGCACGCGGCCGCCGCCGAGTAAGTCCGCCAGCAGCGCACGACACACGCCCACCGCCGGGCGCCTGTTCTTCGGGTCAGGTCCCGGCGGTGAGGGTGCCGAAGAAGTGCGCTGGCACCGTGTTCAGCTTCTTGCGGGACTGCTCGATCCATTTGCCGGTCGGCATGTCCGGCTCGCGTGGGGTCAGCAGGGAGACGGTGGACAGCGGGCCGTATTTCTTCGTGAAGGCGTCCAGCTGCTGGACCTGCATCTGCCGGGTTTTGTCGCTAGCCTCGAAAATGTCCCGGAACACGCCCTGAAGGGTACGGAAGAAATCCTCCATGCCGAAGGTCATGTCCTTCAGAACCTGCTTGCCGGGGCGGTTGACGAACATTTCCGCCGCCTTCATCTGCTCGCCCACGGTTTCCTCGACCCGCCGCATCTTGCGGTTCACGGCGTTGAGGGTAAGCAGCCGGCAGCGGGTTTCCACATAGGACTGAAGCTCCTTGTCGGCGATGTTGCCGGACAGGGTGCGGCCCTGGCGGAAGGCGCTGAAGTGGCTCATCTCGTCGGCGGGCATGCCCTCGACGACGGCCTGCACATGCAGCTTGAGATCCGTGTGGCGGATGTCGCGCAGGGCCCGCGTTTCGCGCATCCACCGGGTGATGAGCCCCGCGGCATCGCCCGCGTCCAGCCCCTCGAACGACATCAGGCGGGCCAGCTTCGCGGCCACCGAGAACGCGGGCTCGGCGAAGTTGGCGAACACCCGCTCGATCTGCTTTTGCTGGCCCTGCGTCTTGGCGAAGGCATACAGGGTGAGCGAGGTTTCCTCTTCCGTCGGCTGGAACTGGATGGCCTGCCCCACCACCGAATAGAGCTGCGAGACCGTGGTCGGGAACATGTCCGGGGTGATGCGGTTCTCGGCCAGGAAGCGCGCGAAGCGCACCTTGCCCTCGTCGCCGGCGGTGCCAAGCTGCGCCTGCACCAGGGCCTGGCTCATGGCGTCGTTGAGGTCGGCGCCCTCGAAATACTGGCCGATGGAGTATTCCGTGATTTCCTTGAACCCGGCCAGCGGGTTGCCGTACTTCACTTTGGGAATACGGGCGCGCCGGATCTCCACCGCGCTTTTGAACGCCTTGCCGGCGGCGCCGACGGCGGGGTTATCCACCTTGCGGATGAAGTCGGTCCCGCCCTTCTCCAGTTGCAGGTAAAGCTGGAGGGCGGTGGTGAACGCCGCCTGCCAGACCGGGTTTTCCGACACCCGCAGCAGCACCAGACGGTCGCGTATTGTCAGCGTGTTCGTTTCCGCGAAACGCAGGAACAGCATGTCCAGGATGCGGAACGCCCACTTGCCCGGCGTATCCTCGGCTCCATAGCCGAAGGTGTCGGTGTTGTTCAGCTTCAGGAACAGAATCAGGGCGTTGCGGACCGGCGCCATCGATTTGGGCAGCGCGATCGTGGGCTTGCCGCCCAGCGCCAGGGTCAGCAGGGCTTCCATCACGCCCACCTGACCGAGCCGCACCACGCCCTTGCTGTCGACCAGCACGCCGGATTGCAGGATGGCCTTGGCATCCACCTGAGAAATCTCGGCCATCAGCGCCGACACGTCTACCGAGTCGAAGCGGCCGAGGAGTTCCAGGACCTTCTTGTTGATCGCCTCTTGCCGGCTCATGGTCCCGTGTCATGTCTGAGCGGAGAAAAAAGAACGGTTTCGCGCGGCATCCGCACGGCATGACGCCGTGTCGGCACCGACAAAGACGTGCCTTCCGGAAGGAGCAGGCGATGAATTGTCAACGATCCGCTGACGGCGGTCAACAGCGCGGCCCGGTCCATCCGTCGTCAATATCGATCACAACAAAACTCCTAAAAGACACGGTTTTTTCATAGGACCGGGCCGCCGCAACTCACGCGGGGACGGGGCGTTTGCTGCCACCGGATGGCGTTTGGCTGCGGGGAGGGCCGGCCGGTCGTCGTCCCGGACCCCCGTTTTGCCACCCCGTCATGGGCGCCTGTCGGGGCACGCCGGCGTATGCAAGGTGACGGCGCCGGGCGGCACCAGCGTCAGCGTCTCGAGCCCACGATAGCCGGCCGCCTCCGCGGGCTGAGACACCACCCCGACGGTGACCTGGGGGACCGCGATGAACAGGACGAGCGCGCCGGCCAGCATCCAGCGGTGGGCGCGCGCCGAGCGGGTCAGGCGGAGCAGCGGCAGGGCGGCCACCGCCGGAAAGCCGGTGAACCAGACCGCGGCGGTGTCGATGGGCACCCAAGGCTCGCAGCGCAGGACGGCGGCGCGCCAGTGCAGGACATCGCTGATACCCCAGGCCGTGGCCAACAGCGCGAGGGTGGTGAAGGTACAGAGCACGGCCAGGGCGGGGCGTCGGCGCATGAGGGCACGTCTCCAAGGGGAGGGGCGCCGCCATACCGGGGCCGAGTTGGCCCGGGCGGCGCCCCGCGCCCCGACTACACCGCCACCTTGGGCAGCGTGTCCAGCGATGCCTGCAACGCCGCGTCATCGAACGGCGTGTCGGTCATCTTGCCCGCGAAGTAGTCCATGTAGGCCTGCATGTCGAAGTGACCGTGGCCGGACAGGTTGAACAGGATGGTTTCCGCCTTGCCCTCGGCCTTGCAGCGCAGGGCCTCGTCCCGCACGGCCTTGATGGCATGCGAGGATTCGGGCGCCGGGACGATGCCCTCGAGGCGGGCGAACTCCACGGCGGCGGCGAAGCATTCCGTCTGCTGGTAGGAGCGCGCCTCCATCAGACCGTGCTCCATGGCCTGGCTGACCATCGGCGCCATGCCGTGGTAGCGCAGCCCGCCCGAGTGGGTGCCCGGGGGCATGAAATTCGAGCCCAGGGTGTGCATCTTCATCAGCGGCGTCAGCTTGCCGGTGTCGCCGAAGTCATAGGCCATCGACCCCTTGGTCAGGGTGGGGCAGGAGGTCGGCTCAACGCCGATGCACCGGACCTTTTTGCCCTTCAGCTTCTCGCGCATATAGGGGAAGGACAGTCCGGCAAAGTTGGAGCCGCCGCCCACGCAGCCGATGACGATATCCGGGTCGGCGTCCGCCATCTCCATCTGAAGCATGGCTTCCTCGCCGATCACCGTCTGGTGCAGGCAGACGTGATTCAGGACGCTGCCGAGGGCGTATTTGGTGTCGTCGCGGCTGAGGGCGAGTTCGACCGCCTCGGAGATCGCGATCCCCAGCGAACCGTTCGACTCGGGGGTGGCTTCCAGGATGGCGCGACCGGCGGCGGTGTTCGGCGACGGGCTGGGGATGCAGGTGGCGCCGTAGGTTTCCATCAGCGCGCGGCGGTACGGCTTCTGATTGTACGAGATCCGCACCATGTAGACTTCGACCGACAGGCCGAACAGGTTGCCCGCGAACGCCAGCGAGCAGCCCCATTGGCCCGCGCCGGTCTCCGTGGTCAGCCGCTTGATGCCGTCCTGCTGGTTGTAGAACGCCTGGGCGACGGCGGAGTTCGGCTTGTGGCTGCCGGCGGGGCTGACGCCTTCGTACTTGAAGAAGATGCGGGCCGGGGTGTCCAGGGCCTTCTCCAGGCGCCGCGCGCGGATCAGCGGCGACGGCCGCCACAGGCGGTAGACCTCCCGGACGGGGGCCGGAATGTCGATATAGCGCTCGGTGCTCGCTTCCTGCTCCAGAACGCCTTTGGGAAACATCGGCGCCAGATCGTCGGGACCCATCGGCTGACCGGTCAACGGATGCCGGGGCGGGGGCATCGGGCCGGGCAGGTCGGCGGCGAGGTTATACCAAGCCTTGGGCAGGTGTTCCTCGGGAAGCAGGTATTTCGTACTCTCGGACGTCGTGCGGTCGGACATGGGGTCGGGGTCCCTCCGGATGGGTGTTGGCCTTACGGCCCGTTTCTTCTACCCCTCCGACACAGCGAATCAAGGCTTGCGCGCACCGAAGGCACGGACCCGGCGGGGCGCGTCAGGAGGGTGGATCGTCCATCGGGCGGGGGCGCCGCGCCCGTTGAGGGCGACGGGGAGGGTTGCGACATCGTCCGGATCGCCGTCGTACAGGGCGTTCAGATAGTGCCCCGCCGCGCGGATCTGAGCCGCCGCCAACCGCCGCTTTCGGGTGTGCGCGGCCGCGCAGTCGCCGGGGTTCGAGCCGAAGAACGGTTCCGTCAGGATGGAGGGTCGCGCGCCCATCTGCGACAGGTTGGCCGCGCCGCGCCCCCCGCTGGCCGCGTGCGGGGTCTTGATGCCTCGGTCGCGGAGGCCCAGCGCCGCCACCGTCGCGGCCTGGATGACCGCGGCGAACCCCTGGGACGCGGGCGTGAGGTAGAGCGTTTCCGTGCCCGTGGCGGCTGGCATGGCGGCGTTGAAATGCAGCTCCAGCGCGGCATCGGCGCCCCACTGGCGGGCGCGGCGATAGGCCCCGACCACGCCGCCGTCATCGCGGGTGAAGATGGACACCGACACGGCGCCGGGGTGGCCAGCGTCGGCGTCGGTGTCCGCGATGGCCTTCATCGTGGTCGCCAGATCGGTGTTCCAGGTGTTCTCGCTCTGCCCGATGGGAGCGACGGCGAACGCGCCGGGCCGCGCCCGGGTGTGTCCGACCACAAGGGCGAGTTTCTTCATCGCGGCCCCTTTTGAGTCGTGTTTTAAGTCTGGGCGGTCTCAGGATGGCTACGGCCCATGCGTTTCCAGCGCGCGGGCGCGGGTCTCGTCCAGCTTGGTCTCGATGCGCAGCAGGTGGGCGGTCAGGCGGGCCTCGACGTCCTTCAAGGTGCTGATCGAGGCATAGGAGCGCGCCACCTCCAGCTTGAAGGCGGTCAGGGCGTCCTTGGTCTGGGCGATGGCGATGTCGGCGCGGCGCTGGGTCTCGGTCAGGCGGTCGTCGGTGTCCCGGCGGTTGCGCCAGACCAGCCAGAACAAGGCGCCCAGCACGGGCACCTCGACCGCCGTGACCCACAGCAGGTGGGACTCGGCGTCAAGCATGGGTGTCTCCGTTGGGGAATGGACAGGAGGAGGGGAGGCGGCGCGGAGCGTCTATGCGTCCAGACCGATCCGTTGGCCGTCGTCGGCCACGGTGCGCAGAAACCGGATGGCATTGTCCATTGCATCGGACTCGGTCATCGCCCAGATCGTCCGGGTTTTTTCGGATCCTTCGGTGTGAATCGTCCCCACGACGTCATCCGGCGGCTCCGGTCGGATCGTCGTGTTCGACTATACCGACTGTATTTTCGGGGCCGCCCGGTCCTTCTTGCGTTAGATATACACCTCGAGCTCTCCGCGAGCGCGCGCGGCTCGGGACCGCCTCAAGAGGGCGGCCTGTGAGTCCCTCTGCGACTGCGACCACGTCTTCGGGTTGCAGCGCTTGATATAGTCCGGCTGCGCGTCTTCTTCCGGCGATAAACAGCGCCGGAGGCGTCGTGCCGCTAAAGCTTTCTCGGAGAGGTCCTGTGTCATCGGTCGGACTCCCTTCGGATCGTTGCCCGCGCGTGTTTGGACGGCCCTGCCGCGGGCTGTCATCCTTAAGTGGCAACTGGCGCAGATCGTCCCCGTTTTCGTGGCCGGCGATCTGTTCCAGGTCGCTCGGGATTCGCTCTAGACAATTATCTCCAGTTCACCGCGCGCGCGTGCCGCTCGTAACATCCTTAACTCTGCGGCGAATGAGTCCCTTTCCGACTGCGACCACGTCCTCGGGTCGCACCGCAGACTCCAGGCCGGTCGCGCTCGGTCTTCCGGCGACAAACGGTGCAGACACGGCGCGCCCTCCAATGTCATGCGTGAGGCGTCTTGTGTCATCCGTCGGACTCCCTGGGGATCGTCGGGGGCGATGGACCGAACCGGTACCTCGTCAATCCGACGCCGTTTCAGTATAACAGAGCGCGGAGATCGCGCAAAGGTGATGCCGCGAAACGACGGAGGCACCGGAATGCCCAGTCCAAATAAGCCCCATGGTTTGTGGGAGACTGACAACGGCCGCGGTGTGTTTCGGTTCTGTTTTGTTCGCGACGCGACCATTGTTGCCATTTTGGACGCGGGCTCCGTTGACGAGGCCGGCGCGCAGGTCCCGCCGGGTCAATACATGGTCTACGTTCTTCCCTACGCATGGCCCACGACTCTCGACCAACCCATCAAGGGCGACGATTGGGCGAGCCCAGGACCGTATACGGTGTCACCCGAGGGCCGGGTTTCGCCGGTTCCGCCGCCCCTCCAGCCGCCGCCGGAGAGGCCGCCGGTGGCCGGTCTGCTCCAGGACCTCGCGATAACCGTGGAAGAGTTGGCCGGGATCATCCGTTCGCCCGTTGGGGAGGTTGAGGCCTGGGCGAACGGGACAGCAGACCCGCCGGGCCCAGCGGATATCCTCATGGCGTACATGGGGCCCCCCGGAAGCGACGCCGCGCTGATCGTCTTTCGCGACCGACGCGGGCGTGCGGCCTTGGCGAGCGGTGTTGCCTATAAACACCGCGATCGCGCATGATGGTCATGGCTTCGTCCAGGCTTCGGGCAACGTGGCGGTTGAGCGGCTGCCCCGGAGAGAACACGGCTCCGACCGCTTCCTCCAGGTCGTGCGATATGATGAGGTGTGGCGGTGCGGTCTCGCGCCGCCAGGCGAACCCGTCGCCATTCGCGTCCTCCAACAGAGCCACGGCGCCGCCGCCCAGAGGATCCCGCAGGATCGCCTCGATCTGATCCGGTGTGGGGGTCTTGAAGACGGGGGGCGGTTCAGCGGCGACCGGCCTGATGGCGACGGGCCCGCTCTCGTGTGCGATGACGGTATCCTGGTGCACTCCCTCAAGCCTGCGAGCGAAGATACGATACCTTTTTCGGGGGCCTTTTGGGGTCCTCTACTCCCGAACGCGCGTGGTATACACCTCGAGTTCCCCGCGGGAGCGCGCTACTCGGAACCGCTTCCAAAGAGCGGCCAATGAGTCCCTCTCCGACTGCGACCACGTCTTCGGGTTGCAGCGCTTGATCCAGTCCGGATTCGCGTCTTCTTCCGGCGATAAACGGCGCCGGAGGCGTCGTGCCGCTAAAGCTTTCTCGGAGAGGTCCTGTGTCATCCGCTGGCACTCCCTTAGGATCGTCGGTTTCGATGGACCGAACCAGGACCGCGTCAATCCGACGACGTTTCAGTATAACAGCGCGTCGCCGACACGCAAAAATAACCCCTTGAGCGCATCCCGAACTCACGGCCGCCAGTCCGTTTCGGCGGCGGTGACGGACGCGGCTCCGGGGCGCCAGTCGCCCGCCCGGGACGCTCTGGCCGCCGCGCCGTGCCCCAGCCGTACCGGCTGGCTGGCGAGGCAGCCGGCGACCGCGTCCAGGCCGTCGTCGTGCCCGCCGCCGTTGGGGCGCCATTCGCGCATCTCGGCGATGAACGGGCTCTCCCACACCGAGCGGTGCGCCCACAGCGCGCGCTCCGCCAGCACGGGGTCGAAGGCATCGACGATGCGCTGGGCCTTGGCGCGGGAGGAGGCATGCTCGACCACCGCCGCCGCCACGCCGGCCTCGCGCAGGGCCTTGCGCAGCAGGCCCGGCAGGAAGCGGCCGATGCCGTTGGTCTCCACCGTCACGGCGGGCAGGTGCAGGGCGTCCAGAATTCCGGCCACCTGACGGCACAGGGCGGAGGCGGCGTCGTCCGGCGCGTCGCCCTCGGCCGAGGCGGTCAGATAGGCGACGCGGTGCAGCCAGTAGCTTCCGTCCTCGGCGGTGAACAGCGCGGCTAAGACGGACCCATCGCCGCCGCGCGTGGGATCGCCCAGGGCCGGGTCCCACCAGCACGACGCGGAGACCAGTCGCCGCTCCCCCAGGCGCAGCACCGGCCGCCCACGTGCCTCGCTGTAGCTCAGGGCGTCGTCGTAGACGCGCAGCCGGTCGGGATCGAGGCGGCTGTCGGCGAGGTTGACCGGCCGCAACTGCATTTGGCTGGCGAACTTGTTCGGCCCCTGGCGCCGCCGGATGGTCTCGACGGTGGCGGGTGAAAAGCGCCCGGGCCACGCGCTGGCGCCGGCCGCGTTTAGAAGCGGGATCTCCAGGCGCGGGAAGCCGTCCAGAAACGGTGTGGTCTCGCCCGCCTCCACCCGGGGCTCGGCGGCATAGATTGACTGATAGGCGTGCGGCGTGCCGATGTAGACCTGCACGCCGCCGGGGGTCAGCACGTAATCCAACTCGCTCAGGCGCGCCCGCAGATGGGCGCGCTTGGTCACGGTGTCGCTGGTGTTCGGCACCTCCACGTCGTCGCAGATGATGAGGTCGGCGCGGGTGCCGGTTATGTTGCCGGTGATGCCGCGCGCGACCATGGACGGGTCGCGGCTTTCGGTCGGGCGGACGATGGTGAACTGATCCGACGCCCACTGGTCCGGGTGCGGGGGCTTGCGGCCCGGGGTGGCGGGATGACGCTCCAGGATGCGCTTGACGTTGCGCACCATCCGCGCGGCCAAGCCCTGCTCCGCCGCCAGCACCAGGATGCGGGTGTCCGGCCACCCCGCCAGCAGCCAGGCGCAGAACAGCCCGACCACGGTGGACTTGCCGGAACCCCGGAACGCCATCAGCAGGCACCCCCGGTCGCGCGCCGCCCAGCGCTCTTCCAGCCAGCGCGCCATGCGCTGGTGATGGGCCGGGGTGCCGCGTCCCTGGACGTGGTTCCAGATCCACAGGACCTCCGGGAACGACAGGCGCGGATCAGTCATCCGGGGCGTCCTCGTCGCCCTCGCTCTCCTCATCCGTCCCGTCGCCCTCCGCCATGGCGGCCCGGGCGCGGGCCAGGAGCGCGGCCAGCGGGTCGTCGTCCCCGGCGTCGGACAGGTCCAGCCCGACCCGCCCCGCCAGCTTCAGCAGCAGCTCGATATGGGCCAGCACGGCCTTGCAGCCGGTCTGCCAGGCGCTGAACGCTTTGGCGTCCTCCGGCACGGGGCGGGCGGCGAAGGCGTCGTAGGCATCCAGGGCACGGTGCAGGGTCTCGGGCAGGGACGCGCGCAGGCGGTCGCGCGCGGCGGACAGATCGGGGACGGTGTCGGGCGCGGGTGCGGCGGTCATGATGATCCTCTCGGAACGAACGCGGGGAAGGGCTCCGGCGTCAGGCGGTGATGACCTGAAGGTCGATGTCGGTCAGGCGGCGCGGAAACAGTCCCACCTGACGCACCCAGACACGCCCGCCGGTCGGACCGGTCGCCGTGCCGCCGAGGCCGAGGGTCGTCAGGCCGCTCGGGGGCGCGCCGCCGGGATCGGTGACCGGAACGCTGCCGTTCGCCGCCAGGGTGAGGTCTCCCGGGGCATAGGCCGCGGTGATTCGGATTTCGGCGCCGCCGTCCACACCGCCCTGGGTGAGGGCGGCGCGGGTCGCCCCGCCGGTCACGAGCGTGCCTCCGGCGGTCCCGTCGGCGGCGCGCGTTAGGGCGAGGTGCGTGTCGCTGGTGCCGTCGTGGAGCGTCGCCAGGGTCGCGCCCTGGCCCGCCGGCACGGTCCCGAGCACCAGCATGGTTCCCTCGTTCGGGTTCATGGCCCGGCCGGCGAGGGGCAGGCTCATCCGATCCGCATCGCGGGCGGCGGGGGCCGATGTGGTGGCAATGTAGCTGGTGGCGCCCGACCCGGCCTCAAGCTGGACGCCCCACAGCAGGACGCCGCGGGTGCCGTCCCCGGCGTAGGTGGAACTGCCGCCGGGATCGCGCAGTCGCAGATGCACCGGCGCGATAGTCACCGTGGTGGCGGCGGTTGCGGTGATGGCGCAGCGGTACCAGCCGTCGGCCAGGGCCTCCAGCGTGGGGATCGCGGCGCCCTCGACAAAGCCGATGGTGCCGGTCGTTAGGTCGAACACGGCGGATTGGACCGCGCCGAACGCGGTCGAGGGCAGCACGAGTTGAAGCCGTTCCCGTCCGTTGGCGCGCGCGAACACCGACAGCGCATAGGTCTGCCCGGCGGTGAACGACCGGTCCTCCTGGTACAGAGTGTGGATGGCGGTGCCGGCCGTCTCGGTCAGCGTAAAGGCCGCGCTGAGGCCGTCCGGGGCCGGGACATCCGCGACACGGACGCTGGCGGCGCGGGCGATCCACAGACCGTGGGTAAGGCTTTCGGAATACAGGAGCGCGTTGCGGCGCGCCGCCTCGATCAGCCAACCCCGATAGGCGCCGGTGTGCGGATCATAATCGTGGCGCAGGGTGTCCGCCGGAACGCGCTCCACCCGGCCGAACGCGGTCATCCGCGTCGCCGGGGACGTTCGGGCGATCGTCAGGCCGGACGGCGTGACGTCGGGGCGGGCGAGCAGATGGACCGTAGGATAGAGGGCGGTCATGCCGGTCTCCATGGCAACTAGCAGGACGGAATGGATGGAGGGGGGAGGCGGGTCAGGCGGCGGGCGTGACCCACACGTCGGACCAGCGGCCGGGTGGGGCGGTCCAGGGGATGCCGGCGGTGACCGGGGCGGTGCCGGGGGTGTCCGCCGGGTACGCGGTGCCGTCGGCGGCGGTGCCGATCAGGTGCACGGTGCCGGCCGTTGTGGGCCTGTGGCTCAGGACGTCGGCGGCGCGCGTCGCGGACCCGCGGCTGGTCGCGATCAGGGACGTGGGGCCGGGCCCGCGCTCAAGCTGCCGGCCGTAAACGTCGACCGAGTCCCCGGTCTGTGCCGTGAAGCCAAGCGCGACGATGTAGGATCCCGCGGTGTCCGAAACAAACCGGATGGAACAGCGAAAGACGGCGTTGCCAAGCGGTGTGATGGCACTGGTGTACTCGGACGCTTCGGCGCTGATTGCGCCCGCCGCGAGGTCGAAGATCGTTTTCGGATACCCGCTTTGCCGACCCTGCAAAAAGATGTGGTCGCGTGTCCCCGCGCGGACGTAGCAGGAGAACGTGTAGGTCTCCCCGACCGTCATGCCGTCGGCGCTGCCGATCAGCAGGGCCGACCCGTCGGCGTTGGCGGTCAGCGTGGCCCAGGCCCCGACCCCGAAGGCGTCGCGTGGGGTGATGATCGCGGAGCTGGACGAGAGCGCCCCTATGTCCGTCGCGTGGTACGCGCTGTTGGTTGCGGCGCGCTCGATGACCAGCGCGCCACCTTCGACGCGCGGGACGTCGGGATCGACCGCCCGGAACGCGGTGCCGTCCCACAGGATCGCCGCGGAGGCCCGCGAGAACGTGGCGGCCGGCTGGATCACCCCGGCCGTGACCAGATCGAGCCGATCCCCGCTGGCGGGTCGGATGAACACGGGGATGGTGCGCGGGATGGCGTTGCCGGGCATCAGGCGTTTTCCCCGATATGGGCCCCGATATGGGCCGCGAACGACACGGCGCCCGCGTGCGTGACGGCCACGACGTCGAACGCGCCGGCGGCGGTCTGCCAGGACGGGGCGCTCCTGCCGAGCCAGCGCAGCGGAGCGCCGTCCGCCGTCCGGAGCGCGGGCGTGCGTCCCCCCGTGCCGTCCTGGATCAGGACGAGGAGCATCGACGCCCCGCGTCCGGCCGGCGGGTCCGGCAGCGTCAGGACGGTGTCGGTGGTCAGGGTGAGGGTCTGAATCTCGCCCTCGGTCAGGGTCACGGTGTGCGCGGCGCGGACCGTCGCGGTGTGCGCCCGGGGCCGGCCGGCGGTGTAGTCCAGCAGGCCCAGGGTCGCGTCATCCCCTGGCTGAAGGGCGGTGTCGGCGGTTGTACCCTGCAGGGCGGTGGCGAAGGCGGTGCGGTCGGCGGTCGCGACCGGGCCGAGCCCGAGCGCCGTGCGCCCCGCCGCCGCATTCTCGGCGGTCAGCAGCGTGCGGCCCCAGGCCGACAGCGTGGCCCCCTCCACCGTCAGCGCGCCCCCGACCGTGATGTTTCCCGTCGTGGTCAGGCTGGCCGCGACCAGCGGTGCGTCCGGTTGGATCCCACCCGCGCTGCCAGCGTCGCGCAGGCCGGCCCGCCACGCCGACACGGCGGCGTCTTCCGCCCAGGCCTCGGCGCGCGCGGTGTGTCGGCGCAGCAGCCCCTCCAGGTCGGCTGGCAAGGCCGAGACCCCACCGGGCACCGCGTTCACCAGCCCGGTGGCGGTGGCGTCCCAGCCCAACACGGCCCCGGCCTGCGGCTCCGGCAGGGTCAGGTCGGCGGTCTCGGCGGCGCCCGGCGCCAACCGGACCGTGCGGCGGATGGCGTCATCAAGCTGCTGGTCCACCGCCGTCAGGTGGTCCAGCGCGTCGTTCAAGGCCTCGGCCCGCAACGGCCCGCCGGGCTGGAACACGGTGACCCGGCCGAGCCCGAGCTGGCGCAGCAGCGTGACGCGACTCCCGGCGGCGGGCGGGACGGCAAAGGTGACGGTGCCGCCTTCCACCGCGCCGATCCCGTCCACGGCAAAGCCGGTGGTGATGCGGATCTCGTTCACATAGACGTGGAGGGCGTCGGCGTCGTCCACCGCAAATGGATAGGCAAACGCGGTCTGGGCGCCGTCCCCCACGTACTGGACGCGGGGGCGCGTGTCCCCGATCTGGATCGGCGCGGTCATGGTTGGGACTCCTCCGGGGAACCTCTGGGGGGGGGTGGTGACGGCGGCTTAGCGGCGCCGCGCGTAGGCCCCGACTGCACCGATGCCGGCGTCGACAAGGCCGAGTGCGGCGCGCTGGTGGCTGACCGACAGGTCGAGCAGATCGCGCTGGGCGAACGCGTCCTGACGCACCCCGCGCGCATACAGGGCGCTGTCGAGGTCTACCTGACGCTGCCAGATGTCGAGGTTGGCCGCGTGTGCGCGGTCGGCGGTCTCCCGCGCCGTCGCGTCCCAGCCGGCGGCGATGTCGGCGCGGGCGTCCCGGTTCAGGTCGCCCGTCCGCTGGGTGAGCGTGTCGGCGTCGCGCCGGGTCTGGGTCGCGGCCTCCTGCGTTAGGCCGGACAGCACCGCGCGGGCGGAGCCGGCCGCCGCATCCAACCCCATGCCGGCGAAACGGGCGCGTTCGGTCGCCGCCTGCCGGCGCAGGGCATCGGCGCGCTCCAACTCCGTGCGGGCAAAATCCCGGTTCAGCGCGGTGACGGCGGCGGCGCTGTCGCGGTCGCGCTGGGCGGCCCAGGCGTCGTGCTCCTGCCAGGCGGCGCGGTTGGCTTGGGTGGCGCTGTCGGCGGTTCGGGTGGCCTGCGCCTCGGCCTGCTGCCGCGCAGCCTGGGCGCCGGCCTGATCGGCGGCCGCCTGCGCCTGCTGCTGGCGCTGATACCGGTCGTAGTATTCGTACTGCTGCCAGGCGCTGGTGGCGGCCTGAAGCGCGAAGGGCACAAAGGCGGTGGCGAACTGAGCCATCAGTCGGTGACCTTTACTTCAAGGGTGGCGCTGAGAACGGTGCAGGGCAGGGGGGCGTCCTGGATCACCCGCCACAGGGGCACCATCGGGTCGCGTTGCCAGCCGAGCGCGCGGACGGACAGGTCCCCGGACAGGGGCCGGGGTGGCTGGTCGAGGACGGGCCCGCCGCCGAAGGCGCGGAACGGCTGGATCGAGGGGCCGGCGCCGGTGTCCAGCCACAGCGCGGCGGTGTCCTGAAGCCGCAGCGTGGCCCGGATCAGGCGGACCAACGTGCCCGGGCCGCCGCCGCGCCCGCCGGACACTGACGGGGGAAGCGGGGCGATCTCGTGCGTGAAGGGCAGGCCGACGACGACATCGCGGGCGGGGCCCTCCAGGGTGATCGCCCCGCCCGCGACCACGGCCGAACCGACATCGTTGCCATCGGCCAGCACGCGCACGGTGCGGCCCTCCAGATTACCGAGGCCGCTCCAGGTGGTGCGCGGTGTCGTCGCCTGTCCGGGCAGGGCGGCGTCCAGGGCCAGGGCCGGGTCGAACCGCTCCAGGCTCACCCCGTTGGCGCGCTCCACGGCGACATAGACCGCGCCGCCCACCTCCGCGACGGCCTGAATGGCGCCGTCCGTCTCCTGCAGGGTCCAGGCGGTGACCTTTTCCGCGCGGTAGTTCGTCATCGTGGCCAGCCGGCCATCGGACCGCACCAGATGCAGCAGCCGCCGCACCGGGTCGTAGTCCATGTCCACCGGATCGTGGATCAGGTGCCGGGCCAGCAGGGCGAGGTCGGCGGCCTGATAGGCGTTCTCCAGGTCGGTGAATAGGTACTCCCGCAGGTCGCGCCCGGTCGCGCCCACGAACAGGGTGGCTCCGTCCACGCGGCGCGGCGGCACGGTGTGCGGCCCCAGGGTACCGATCCGGGTTTGGCGGCGGGCGGTCAGCGCGCCCGGGGTCAGGGGGCTGCCGCTGATGGTCCATTCCGCGCCGGACGTGAACACCTCCAGGTCCCCGGCCGAGAACACGGCGCGGATGGCGTTGAGCTGGTCCGACAGCAGATCGAAGGAGATGGCCTCGTCGTCCAGCCCCTCGCCGGTGTCGAAGTTGAACAGGTCGCCCACCTTCGACATCCACAGATGATGCGGCACGTCGCGCGAGCCGCCGATCACCAGCCGGTTCTGGTGGAACGTGACGCTGCGGGCATAGCCGTGCACGGGCGACAGCGCCTGTTCTACCCAGTCGCGGGTGGCATAGGCGTTCTCGATCTCCTCGTGCAGGGTCGCCGTGACCGCGTCGGCCGCCGTATAGCCGGTGATGGAGACCGGCTTGCCCCGCAGGAGCAGGCGGGTGCCCACATGGGCCGGGGCGAACACGGGCGAGGACGCGGTCAACGTGATGGCGCCCACGACGTCCGAGGGGGTCAGGCTGATGAGCGGGTTGGCGAAGCGGTAATAGGGCTCGAAATAGCGTTGGCCCTCGTTGGGATAGGTCCAGGTGCGGATGGTCCAGCTTGTGTGCGAGGCCCGGGTGATGCGCCGGGGCGCGGTCTCCGGATGGACGACCAGAAGCGTATCGGCCATCTGGGTCCACGACAGCCCGGGCAGGTGCCAGGCGTCCCAGGGGGTCGCGGTGTGGAAGGCCTTCACGCCGTCGAGGTAGACATCCATGCGGCCGTCGGTGAACACCAGCAGGTAGGTTTGCTCGCTGTTGAACGTGAACGCGATCAGCCGGGCGCGCCCCGGCAGGGTGGCGAGGTGGCGCAGCCCGTCGCGGCGCGCCACGCCGCCGGTCGGGCGCAGGAACACGTTGCGCAGCCGGGCCGCGCCGTTGACGTAGGCGCGCAGGTCCGAGCGGCCATACAGATCGGGCGACAGCTCGCCGGCGGTGAAGTTGGTCTGGGTGACGTTGACCCGGGTCATCCGCGCACCTCCACCAGCGGGAAGTGGGCGAGCGCGGGCGGGGTGTCCTGCTGGCTGTCGATCAGGCGGGCGGCGCGCACCGCATCCTCCGCCAGCTGATGGAGAAGCTGCGCCCGGCTGGTGCTTTCGGTCAGCGGCAGGCAGAACGCGGCGGCCAGCCGCGCCGCCAGGGCCTCGACGAAGGGCGCGGGAAAGGCGCTTTCGTCCGGGCGGAAGATGTAGGTCAGGGTCACGGCGGGGGCGTCGGTCCACAGCCGCGCCTCGGCCTGACGGTAGACCAGCCCCCTCCCGCTTCCACCCGCGCCGGCCGACAGGGTGCGCAGGTGGTTCCCGGGCAGCCGGTAGGCATGGGCGAAGTCGGCCGCCGGCACCTCCGACAGCCGCGCCAGGGCGGTCTGCGCGGTGGCGAAGGTCCAGGGGTGCGCCGACAGCAGGGCGTCGCGCACACCAGGGTACAGGGCGCCGGCCACCTGGGCCTCGGCGGTGCCGTCGTCCAGGCTGGTGAGCGGGCCGGCGCCGATCGCGATGAGCGCGCGGGAACACAGGGCGACGGCGGACAGGGGCATGGCGGGGGTCCTCCTCTGGCGCGGGCGCGTGGATTGAGACGCGCACACAGAAACCCCGCCCGGTGAGGGGCGGGGTGTGGTGCGGCGCGGAATGGGTCGGGGGGCCTACACCGCCGCCACGCTGACCGCGCCGTCGGCGTTGCCCGCCACGCGGTAGAGCGCCGCGCCGGGCGTCCCATCCGTATCGGTGTTGCAGATCATCACATCGCCGACGCGTACATAGGGCGCGGCCGGATCGAAATACCGGGCGCCGGTGACGGCGGCGGCGGTGTCGTCGGTGGTGTAGTGCCAGAGCGTGAAGCCGTTGGCGTAACAGAGCACCGACAGATCCTGAGGGGCAAAGGCCATGGCGGGGTCTCCTTCGGAGGCAAAAACGCCCGCGCGGTTCGGGACCGGACGACACGCGGGCGCACGACTGGGGGATCGGCGAGAGGGGGATCAGTCTTCGTGGCAGGGCAGGGAGGCCACGCCGGCCCCGTCGATCAGCACCGCGCCCTGGCTCATCATGTTGTTCACGAAGTGGGTTCGTTCCTAAAATCAATCGGTTATTGTGCCGTTTTTCGCTGCGATTAGCGAAGAAGTATGCCGAAAGAAGGTGGTGGCCGGATTGAGGCCACCACAATTTGTTTCGAGTATGAGGTCCCGCCGATGCATTGTATCTCCGCCCAGCTAGCCACCATTATGACCATCATCATGATGACCTCCGCCTACGCCACCGACACACTGACCGGTCAGGTCACGCACGTCCGCGACGGCGACACGATTGTGGTTTCCGGTCAGCCGATCCGACTCCAGGGCTTGCATGCTCCGGAGCTGGCCGACCCTGGCGGCCCTGAGGCAGCGCGGTTCATGCGCACCTTGGTTGGCGGCCGGATCGTCACCTGCACGCTGACGGGCGAAAGGTCATACGACCGAATGATCGGGGTGTGCTCGATCGATCACCATGATATTGCGGCGGCCCTTGTCCGCGCCGGCCTCGGGCGCGATTGCCCGCGTTTCAGCGGCGGCCGATACGCTGAAGATGAGCAGCCCGAGGCGCAGCGAATGCCTCTGCCAGGGTACTGCGTTTCAAGGTGAGTCAGTTCGAGGATCCGACGAGTGCTAAGAATCCCGTTTTTCGGACCGTCGTGGTTTTGGCGCGAGCCGCCCGTCGCGGCGAGCCATCGCTGAAGTTTTGAGTCCCGCGAGATCCCCTAACTTTCGTTAGGGGAGATACACAACTAAAGAAAGGCTATAGCGCCACCAGCCCCTATGCTATCAATGGGTGACAGTAGGGGGGGCTTTCAATGAATGAAAGCGTGCGGCGCCGTGGGCAGCGGAACGTTGCCTTGGAGCGCGACATAGGCCAGTCCATCCGAGAGGCGCGGGAACGCGCGGGCCTGTCGGTGGCTGACATGGCGGAGCGCATGGGGATGCAGCCGGCTCAGGTCCACCGGCTGGAGAATGGCAGCGTGATCATCACCGTCAGCGCCATGGCTTCAGCGGCCCGTGTTCTCGGCGTTCCCGTCTCTACCTTCTTCGGACAGCATGATCCGCTAGCAGGTGGCAACTCCGCGGCGTCGGATGATCCCGAGGAGCGCGAAGTCCTGGAGGCGTACAGGGCCTTGCGGCCTGATGCGCGGCGGGGGTTTCTCGATTTCCTATTGGGAGTGGCTGCGAAGTAGGCAAATGCTTACGCGGTTCCATCTGCGGCGTCCGCACCGTCACTGAGCTCTGGGACGCCATCCACGACGCTAAGAGCTTTAGTTCATTGAGTTGGTTATCTCTGCGGAATTAATTGCCGAAAGCAACTCCTCGCTCGAGCCAATCGGCTTGGCTCCCGCTTCTCTAATCAACCTCCTCGCGCCCGCTGCCTGAAAGTCGGATACCCCGCGTGTATTTTCAGGGGGCATAATACAAAATAACTTCCTATTCTGTTGCAATGTAAACTTGCCCTGATATATTGATCCGCCGCTTTCGCTGCTCTCTACCACTAAAGAGCATATAGAAAGGCCGCTTTGTATCCTGTTTCTACGAACATACTCTTG
This sequence comes from Roseospira marina, assembly GCF_014197855.1. Lineage (GTDB taxonomy): Bacteria > Pseudomonadota > Alphaproteobacteria > Rhodospirillales > Rhodospirillaceae > Rhodospira > Rhodospira marina. The sequence goes on along the minus strand of NZ_JACIGJ010000008.1, from coordinate 123,619 downwards.
TTTTCGGGGCGGAACTCCAGGAGCATGTTCAGAAACCAGGGCTCCACCATTTTCAATTATTTGGGTCGATAGGTTCTTATTTCTTGCTGGCGTCACCTTATCAAGACCATGGGCCATGACCGCCACCGTAGCCCCGCCAGCCTGTAAAGCGCCTTCGTGAGCTGCCGTATCAATTCCGAGCGCGAGACCACTAACGACGCAAAATCCGTTCTTAACAAGTAGTGAGGCAATTTGCCGAGCCCAGCTAAGCCCAAGCTTACTTGCGTGCCTCGTTCCGACGACAGCGCAGCCAACCTTCGAGAGGGCTGCTGCGTCGCCCTTTATATAAAGGAGAACTGGAAAGTCGGGGACACTTTTTAATGCGGCAGGGTATAGGGGGTCTAGAAACGATATCAAACGAACATTGTTTTCATCACAGGACACAAGAATTTTGTCCGCAGATGTACTTGAGCTCTCTGCGTTATACGCTTCTATTCTTGAGGGCAGAAACTTGTATACATCTCTATCATTGTAAAGTGATTCGATTCCATTTTTCTGAGCAAATAAGGATATCTTACGCAAACAAGCTGCGCCAACTCCCGGTGTCACTGAAAGTTTCAGTATGCGGTAGGTTTCATTTGATACAATGGAGCTCATTTATTTACTTCCAATCCATAACCTATTCATATTTTCCGGTATATGACCATTACTTATGGAGGCTCCGCATTGTTTAGCATACGAAACCCTCTCATTTTTGGCAAGAGCAATTCCGTATACTGAGACTCCGGGCGTACTTTTTTCGATCGATCGACTTATATCTTTAAATGTAGCGCCCCTAGTAACAAGATCATCTAAAATAATAACATCAGTTACTCCAGTAATTTTCGTGCATCTATATTTTTGAAAAACCTCCGAATCTCGATCGTACCTTGACCCCAAGCTATGAAGGGATCTGTGCACCTCTTTTGTAAGGTGATGTGAAAGAAATTTTACATCCAACTGAGCCGACAGCCACTTTCCAAGTATATATAAGGAAGAATTTTCTTCTGACCTTGTCTTTGAAGAATATATGGCGGTTAATAATCCAGTGCTTTCTTTTTTTAATTTTTTCTTATACACAAAGTCCTGCATGCAGTACCTTAAGGCCCGGGCGGCGCCGCGCAAATGTTCGCGTTCGCCATTTTTAAAGCCAATGAAACGCCTTGACCACTCATCGGCATCATCAGTGAAGCGCCACCCTATGGTGTAAACAGGAAGCGTGTGTCCGCTTGCATCCAGACGAGGAAAATACATCATTGTACCAAAAGGGGTCCAGCTTGGTATCGACATATTAAACTTCCCACTTTTTTGCTGACGTGATTTTTTTATTTTGGATCGGTTGACTTTAGATCAACCGATTTGGGTTCGATTGCTCTCGTCGCGCGGATATGGGGATTGAGAATATTAGCCGTCGCCACGATATCGCGAACAATTATACCATATGTGGAGAAGGGTGGGTAGGTGCGATTTGCGACCTATGGCTATCAGTTTAATCGCTGTTTCGGGCTATCGGCGACGTTGGCGGGGCGAAACGGAAGCGGTTGCTGGCGGCTTGGATCGCTTATAGAGAAGACGTCGTGGCGCGCTTGATCGCGGCCCGCCGCGTACCTAGACGGGGCGCAGGTCAAAGGTCCGCTGGCCGGTCCTGGATCAGCCGGCACAGCGCCACCGAAAGCCGGTGACACAGGATGCGGACCTCCGGCTCGGTCTGATCCGGTGGCGTGATGTAGACCCCGACCGCCGCGCCATCCACCGTATGATCGAGGCTGACGGCGACGCCATCTACGGTCACGGTGCGCGTCAGTGTGCGCGTCGGCCGGACCTTTTCCGGTCTCGACCTAAGAGAGAGCCCCGCGCGGCGGGAGTTGAAATGCGGGCGGGGGCGTGACAAAGTGAATTCGCTGGGAAGAGCATCGGGCCGCCTATCATGACACGCTTGACCGAAGACCACGCCGTGACCCTGTGGCTTATGGGGGCCGATCAAGACGGGCACCTGGACTTTGATGTGCCGATATGGCTGTCTGTCAGGGCCTTGCGGGCTGGGCTGGTGGCTCCCCCTATCGAGGGTCGGTGGAGCCTGACAGAGGCAGGGCGGGCCCGCCGCGCCGAGGTGCTGGGGTCACCAGATCCCTGATTTCCCGCATCCTGGCGCGACAGATTTCCCCGGCGGTTCGTTCCTCGGCCAGGGTGATCGACAGGGACACTATGTCGATCCGATCCGGCCTCTCGGATCCCTCCGGGCAGTCCATCAGCGCGTCAGGGATCGGCTTGCGGGCCTCGGTCGGCGGCCCAGCCACTTCCCTCGCCGGAGTACAGGCGATCAACGGCGCGGCGCACAGCATCAGGCACAGGACAGTCCGGAGCGGTCGCATGGCTTAGGTCCTCCAGGATGGTGGCGCGGTCGGAGACGAGACGCGCGGTTTGCTCAGCAGCGCGGCCTAGCGCCGCTTCGACGGCCCGCCGATCCGCCTCGGCCTTTTTCAGCGCGGCGTCGTAGGCCGCTATGGTTTCGCGCTGCTCCGCTGTCTCCAGTTCCAGTTGGTCGCGTTCGTCTACGGTCGACGTGATCCACGATCCCCCTGCGGCCGCCGCCAGAAGCACGCCGACGACGGCAAAGGCCGGGCCGAAACGGGCGACGAGCCCGATAGCGCCGATCACCGCGCACGCTCCGTCAACCAACCCAGACGCCACGCCGCAAGGAGAGCGCCGCCGACCAGCAGGACCAAGGCCACGACGGCGAGCTTGGCGAGGTCGCCATCGAACTGCTCCAGGATGGCGGCCCCTCCGCCGGCAACGGACGTGCCCAGACCAACGGCGGTCGAGACTTTGCCGGGCGCGGGCTTGGTCTTCTCGACCGCGAACCGTTCGTCGTCCTCGCCATCCACAAGCGGTCGGGCCGGGAACGCCGGGCCCCAGGAGCGGGGCGGTCCCAGGTCCACATGCACGAATCCCTGCTTGGGGTAGTAGGCGGCGGCCTGAAAGCCGCAGGCCATGGCGGCATCGCGCAGCACGGTCGGGTGGACGTTGCCGCACGCGATGTCGAAGGCGGTGCCCTCGCGGTGTTTGGAGTGCGTGGCGCCACCAACCGCCTTGTTGTGCGTCGCGGACCGGTACGCGCTGTTGACGATCAGAGGCTTGCCGCCCAGGGCAGCGCGCAGGGCTTCCAGCGCGTCGAGCGCCTGCGGATGGACCAGGATTTCCCCGGTTCCCCGACAGGCGATTTCGGCCGGGCTGAAATGCGGCCAGCGCCAGGAGCCGGCCGGCACATCGCGGTAGTGGGAATAAAGGCTCGGGGTCTCGACCATCATCGTGTCTCCTGCGAAGGACGGTCCCCTGGGTCCGGGCGCGCCTCGAATGGGCAAACGCGGTTGGTGATGTTCGACAGGATGGTGTTCGTTTCCTGCAAGGAGTGCTGGACGGCTCGCATCTCGGCGTCATGCAGGTCGCGGCGCATATAGGTTTCCGCGATCTCATGCATGTTTTGGTCGATCCGGGCATACAGCTCCCGCCGCCCGTCCTGGGAGTCTCGCCGGCTCTTCGCGATCTCGGTCACGATCCAGATCGCCACCCCTACCGTGGTCGCGATGATGGTCAGGATGGTCCCCAGGACTTCGAAGGTGATCGGAGTGGTCATGGGCGCGCCGGGTTCCGTGGGGTGGTCTTCGGTCACCCTACGGCTTGTCCCGCCGCGCTCAGTGGCCGAACACCGCTTCGGTCCGCTCCTGGGTGCCCTGGAGGCGTTGGGGCAGTTGGGGGCGTTTGCCCTCGATCAGCTCGTGGACCTTGCGAATGAGGGTGGCTTTTCGCACATGCACCTCTTCCCACTCGCGTCCAGCGGCGCGGACGGCCTCGTTGTGCAGGGCGTTGGCGGCCAGCACGTCCCGGTAGCGTCGGTCAGCGGCATCCGCGCGAGCCGTGTCGCCGGCTTCCTCGGCCTGCATCTGCTCCGCCAGAGCCAGGGCGAGTTTCATGTATGTGCGTGAGCGCAGCACATCGACGGCGGAGCCGCGCCGGCGGATGGCCTCCCGGGCCTCCCATTCGCGCGAGAGGCGGGTCGAGGTGAAGCCGAGGGCCTTCCACATCTGATCGTCGGTCTGGATGTCCTCCGGCCGGATCAGCGTCATGCCGTCGTAGGACGAGACGACGCCGACGGTCGGATAGGTCACGAGGCCCTGGAGGGGATATTGCAGGAAGGCCGGAACGAGGGCGGGCAGGGCCAGCGCCATCGCCTCGGACCAGTCATCGCGGCTAGAGGCGACGGCCAACTGGCGGGCCCGTTGCGTGACCGTCGAGACGGCCGGCCCGGCCAGATCAGACCAATCCATGTCGCGCTGAGCGGTCGGGATCAGGTCGCCCAAGCCGATGCGACGGCCCAGGTCAACCGGGGTGGCCCGCGATGCGCCGCGCGCCAGCACCTCGGCGACGGTGCGGCTGTCGGTCAGTTCGATCAGCGCTTCGCGGAACTCGGTCTCGAAGTCGCGGTCGACCCCGAAATACTGACGCCATAGGGCCTCGATCATATCCTTCAGGTCGTCCGCGCCAGGCAGGCCGAACGCGCCCCCCGACATCAGCAGCATGACCATCATGCCAGCGAACGCCCGCCGGCCGGCCGGGCCATGACGGGTCGCCATGCGGGCGTACAGTTCCAGGGTCTGCATCATGAAGCCCTTGAACTGTGTGATCGGGGCTCCCGGTCCGCGTCCGATGGCCGCGCGGTTCTCCTTGCCCATGCGGTAGTGGGTCTCTTCGATGAGCCACGTCCCGACCGCGCGCGGGCTTGGATCCAGCACCACGTTGGAGCGGGCGAGCGGGTTCTTGGCGTAAATCTCGGCCAGCCGCCGTTTCGTCCCCGGCTTCTGCCCCAGCCGGTGGCCAACGATGAACGTCACGATCCGGTTGAACCGCTCCGCGAACGAGAACATCAGGGTCAGCGTTTCCAAGGCGCCGCCCAGGGCCTTGCCGCCGATCCGGCCGGCATCGGATGCGGCCGTGTGCCCGAGGTTCTGGAACAGGGTACGGCGATGGGCGAGGGCCATTTCCTCGAATGACGTCTGCGGCCACATCTGGCCGTCGTGCCACGCGGCAGTGAGGTCGTCGCGCACGTCCTTTGGCGCCTTGCTTGGATCGAAGGCCTCCCAGCCGTTCTTGACCGTGACCATCGCCATGGCCTCGCCGGCGGCCCGCGCGAACTGCCAGGCGAGGCGGCCGGGGTTGCTTTCGAACATGGCGGCATACGGTGCGGTGATGATTGGCACCTGGGTAAGGTTGACGAAGGCCGATCCGAAGCCGGTCAGCAGGTAGTAGAACGCGAAGGCGCGGAGCGTCTGCCACTCCTCCTGCGGCTGATCGACGTAGTCCACGTAGCGGTCGGCATAGTCCTTCAGGCGCTTCTGGCGCGGGTCGATCTTGCCGAGCGCCGTCTCGATCGGCTGGCGGTAGTGCCGGTCGGACAGGTAGCGCGCGATCCCGACGACATAGTCCGCGCCAGCCCGGTCCAGGTCGCCGCTGTATCCGGGCACGTTGCGGGCCTGGAAGAAGTGCCGTCGGAAGCCGCGGGCCTGGATCGCATCCTCAAGTGCGTCCCGGACTTCCCCGTAGGCCTTGTTCTGGGCGATGCCGGCGTTGTTGGCGAGGGCGTCGATGCCGGCGATGGTGACGTCCTCGGTGTTGAGGGGGCCGGCCAATTCGCGCGGCGGGTTGATCTTGAACGCGCCCTCCGGGTACTGCCGGCGCAGCGCTGCGAGCCGTTTGCGCACGGCCGGGATCTGCGCGATCCGGCCGCCGTCACCGCGCTGCAAGGCGGCCTCGATAGCCCGCTGCGCGGCTTGGCCCATGCCGTCGATCTCGATCTTCTCCCAGCGCACCAGTTTCGGCCGGGTCGGGACCTCTCCGGTCTGCGGGTCCGGTTCGGCACCGGGAACAGGCTCCGTCTCGGTCTCGGACGTGACCTTGACGGCGATGGTGCCCCAGCGACTGAACGGCACGTACCCGATTCGCTTCTGGTTCTCGATCTGGAAGATGGTGTCGTAGAACTGCCGCCACTGGTCCCGCTGTGGCCCGTCCTCCATGACGGCGATCTTTTCGGCGATCTGCTTGAGGGTCGCCACCTCGGCCTTCGGCACACCCAGACGGTCGGCCCATTCCTCGATCATCTGGTCGCGGAACAGGTCCAGCGCCGTATCCATGGTCTCGCGGTAGGCGCGGTAGCCCGCGATCTCCTTATCGGTCAGGCGGTAGACGGTGCCCTTCGTGGCGGCGGATGTGCCTTCGAGAGCCGTCGTGACGCCCTCTCTCAGCTGGGTGTCCGTGTAGTTGGACTGGTGGAGGCGGCCGATCTCGAGCACCGCGTTGACCTTGCGCTTGCTGGCCTCGTTCAAGTTCACATAGGGGCGGCGCTTCTCGGTCAGGGTGATGGTGATGTTGTCGCGCAGCCGGCGCCGGTCGATGACGGCGTTGTAGACGGGCACGAAGCCCGCGTGCCGGCTGGCGATCATGCGCGGATGCAGGATGTAGGACCGGATACGCCCGAGCTGGTGGGCCAAGGTCTCGCCCTGGCCCTGGGTGGTGCGCTGGTCGCGAAGGCCGGCTTCGCCCTGTCGGATGGCTTGATCCGGGGTCGGCGTGTCGGCGGGGAGGCGGCGGGATTCGTCAGGGCTCTGGAACCCCGGCGTGCTTTGGTCTACATTATGAGATGAAGCGGCGGTGGAGCGAGCTGTGTCATCCCCACCAGAAAGTTCGGCAGTGCCTGTCGTCGTGCCGATGCCGCTTCTTCTCTTTTCGAAGGCCGTGAGCAGCCAATTTTTCGCTTGGTTATCCCATTGCAGGCGAACCACGGCACGGTATCGTTCGGACGCCAATCGGACCCTGTTTCCGCCGCGTTGCTCAACCCGCATATCGCTCAGAATGCTTTGTAGGTCGTCCAAGACCTCGGGATGCCAGCGCGCCAGCTTGGCGAGGCCATATCCATTGCTGGCTCCGGTGCCCTCTAGTCCCCAGACGAGATCGATGTCGCCTATTTCGGGGTGATACAGGGCCGCCACGGCTTCGCCCGTCTTTTCCTCCAGAAGCCGCTTAATGGCGCCCTGTGCGTCATGGTGGTAGCCGGTGAATACCGGTCCGAAGGGGCCAGTCCGGCTTTCATCCGGCCGCGCTCGTGGTCCGGTTTGACGCTCACGCCTATCCTGTCGCACCCGCCCGGTCTCAATGCGCCGGAACACGTCTTCGGCCGTCATGCCGCGCTCTGTGAACACCTCGCGGATCCGGTCGAGGATGCGGGCGATGACGTTCAACGCTCGGCGGACCAGGGCGTGACGGTGGGGTTTGCCGGCGCGGCGCGTCCGGAACTCGTCGGCGATGGCCTCTTCAAGCTGCTGCTCGGCCGAGAGGTCCGGGTAGCGTTTCGCCACGCGGTGCTTGGTAATCCAGCCTTCCGCGCGGGCGGCCTGCTCCAAGGCCCGCCAGTCGGCGCCCTTGAGGAGACCGAGCCGGCGCAGGGCGTGGATGGCTTCGTGGTCCAGCGTGGCCTCGGCCGCGTCGGGCCCCTGGTCCAGGGCGACCGCGATCAAGCCGCGCCAGTAGAAGCCGTTGCGTGTGCCGCCGCCGATATCGTTGGCGATGACCACATCCACGTCGCCCAGCCCCATCTCACGCAGCTTGGCTTTCAGGCGCCGGCGCAGGCGAACCGCATCCGCCGTAACGGCCTCGGTGTAGGCCAGGGACGCGGCGCGGGGCGACGTGGGGTGTCGCGTGCTGAATAGAGCGACATTGCCATCGGCCGTCTCGCGGGTCTCGATGACGTCGAACAGGTGGTCGAACGCTGCACGGATTGCCGGGATTTCCCCGGCCGTCGGGTAGGGATAGCCACCCTCAAGCGTCCAGGCATCCTCACTGACGACGTTGGCGAGATAGTCGTTGGCGGCCCCCTGGTCGCCCAGCTTGTTGATGACGTAGCTCTCGAAGGCCCGAGCCGACATTTCGATGTCGGTCGCCCAATAGGCCTTGGTCCGGCGCTTATCCAGGTGTCTGGACCGTTGGGACAGAGAGGTTTGCTTGATCGCGCGCATCACGCTCGCAAACGCGTCGATCATCTCAGGCCGCGTCGGGTCCGGAACCTTATTCCGCTCGGCATCGTATGACGGCCGCTCGTAGGGGGCGTTGGTCAGGTATCCGGACTGCCCGCGACGACGGGAGAAGTAGTTGTCCAGCGCATGCCACCACTCATGGGCCAGCGAGCCGGCGCCTGCCTTTTTCGTCAGGTTGATGACGATCGTGTCGGGCTCGTAGTGGGCCTTGGCAGGCTGCTTGCCGCCCCGCCCCCGTGCTCCGAAAGCCAGCCCCAGTTCCCCGTTCAGGGACAGTGCGCGCGGCGGCACGTTCAGAACACCGGCGAGGTCCATCAGGGCGTCATAGGCTTCGTTCAGATCTTGCTGGCGGCGGTCCCCTTCCACCCAATTGCCGAACTGGACGCCACGAAACCCAAACGCCTCGGTGAACTGCTCCGGCGTAACATCCGCGCCGTCGCGGTGATCCACACCCACGCGGGGGCTGTTGGTGGAGCGCCGCTCGTTCGGAATATCACGAGCCTCGGCAAGCAACCGCTCCAGTTCCGTTTGATTCTCGGTCAGATAGGCGCGCGCTTCCTGGATGGTGTCGAAGGTCTTCAGGTCTATGCGGTCACGACCGATCTTCTTGCCGATCGTCCAACGGGCGTTCTTTGCCGCGGCCCGCCCAGCCACATCGCGGGTGTAGATGTCGAACGTGATCTGTTTCTTGGCTTCTGGCTGCGTTTCGACGGTGGCGTAGTTGGCCTTGAAGTTGTCGATGGCATCTTCGCGGGTTTCACCAGATGCCAGTTTGTGCGGCCAGTTTCCGAACGCGGTCGCCTTCGCCTCCCGCTCAATGGTCCACATGACCATGGGCGGGTTGTACTCCTTGCCGCCATACAGGCTGTACTGGCCGCGAGAAATGCGCACGCCCTTGAGGGACTTCTGGTGTCCGACAGCCTCGTACAGTTCGACGGCGTTGAAAATGCTTTGCAACGGCCTGCGACGGCGCAGTTCAGTCATGAGCTGGTCGATCTTCTGACCGTCGCCGTCCATCATCGTATTGGCCGCATTGCGAAGCGTTTCGACCTGACGAACCCACTCCTTCAACTTCCACGACTTGCGCGGCTTTGGAGGGACGGCATCCCTGGCTGCGCGCAGGAAAGCAACGATGGTTCGATCCGTGCCGGCATCCAGAAGCTTCTGGTAGTCGGGCTCGGGCCAGGCTTTGGAGAGCGGCTCTGCGATCAAGTCCACGGCCTGGGCGTCGCGCAGCTTGGTCGCGTAATCTTTCCGTGCTCCCTCCAGTTTCTCGCCGAAGTCCTCAATGCGTGATGGGACTGGGGCGCTCGCTTTGTCCGGGGCCGGCTGTTCAGTCTGCGAGGGCCGGGGCGCCTTATCCGGCGCATCCCATTCGGGCGGGGTCTCGATCGCGCCGCCACCCGTGGGTGGCTCGTCGGTTGCCGCCACCAATGGGTTGTCCCGCTCCCAAGCCTGAAGCGCACGATCATCCGGTGGCGTCATGTGCGTGCGACTGCGGCCGGCTCGGTTGCCATCGTTGTCCACGTGATGAACCGTGACGCTCCACCTGCCATCGGGCTGGCGATCGAAGCGCTCCACGCGATCCTGGCCGGCATAGCCGCGAACGATCCGCCCCGGCCGGAAGTAGTTTTCCAAGCGGTCTATGAGCGGGGGGGCCTTGGGGGCGCGTCGACGGGAGGGGCGGGGTGACCGCTGGGCCGGCGGTTGAACAGGGGGCGACGGAGGCGTGTCGGGTGACGCCGTATTCCGACCAAACAGTGTGATCCCGCGCCCGCTGGGCGGCATCGCCCGCGCGAGGGTGGCCTTTACGGTGTCGGGATGTTCGTCCCACAACCGGCTGGCAATTTTGCGCCCCAGTTGCGAAAGATGTCCGGCGCGAGTTTTCCAACCTGATCCACCCACGACACGGCGCCGGTCATCAGGCGAAAGGCTGTCCCACCATGCGGCATGGTCCGCACTTGGGGGCGCCTGCGACACAGATGACCCTTGCGGTTCAAACGCCCCCGGTCGTTCTGAGACGGTCGCTCCATCAAGCGGCCGGTCCCAATTCAGCATCTCCCCCATGCCCACAGCTTCGCGCCGAAGCCCCCCGCCCGGCATGGCCGGAATGCGCGAAGACATGCCAGCGTCCGGCGCGACGGGATTCGGTGTTGGGTCAAGAGCCGCTTGCGCAGCGGCGCGGCGCTCGCTGGCGGCCGTCCATGCCGCAATCGTCTGGTCGTTCATACTGGCGAAGAGATCGGCCTCCGCCGCCCGTTCGTCCTCTATGGCGGCGTCGAGGCGATCGCGCGCTGTTTCCGGCTCTGCGGCGGCAGCGGATTCAAGCCCAATCTCCGCATCGGTCAGCCGCCGGCCCTGCTGCATGCCCTCAAATGCCGGGGCGGCGGGTGGGGTCGGCATGGAGGGCGCGCGGTCATCGGCTTCGATCGCGCCGATGTCGTCCAGTGGCAGGGGGGTGTCATCGCGCAGGGCCGCGCGCTCCATGACCTCGTCCCGGGCGTCCAACGGATCCCACCCTTGGTTTATCAGCGCATCGACGTCCGGCTGAAGCGCGGCGGGGACCGTGGTGTCCGGATGTTCGGGACGGGACGGCGTCTCCGGGCTGGCGTCGACCGGCTCGAACCGCGCGCCATCCTCCGCACCGAACACCAGCACGTCGCCATCCGAAGTTTCCGCGCGAATCTGCCCGTCGGGCAGGGGCTGCACGTCCGCCTCGAAGGTCTCGCCGGAGGGCAGGGTCACCCGCTGGCGGCCAGTTGGGAGGCCGTCGGCGTCGGCGATGATCGTGTCGACCGGCTGATCGCTGTTGAGCACGCGGTCAAGCTCGTCCGGGGCCGGCGAGGGCGGGGTCGACGTTTCCGAGCCGGGCGGAAGGGTGTTCTCGCCCAGGACCGTGCGGATTTCATCGGCCTCGGACAGCGGGCGCAGATCGCGGACGTCGAAGGGTTCCAGGTCCCCGGTGTCGGCCATGCGGACCATGGCGCCGCCCTGATCGTCGACGGATTCCACGGTGCCCAGGATCGGGGACTCTTCGCCGGCAATCGTCGCGGTCACACGGGCGCCCGGTTCCGGTTTCGGGCCGGGCGGAAGAGGAGGCGGCGGTGCTGGGGGTTCGCCCGCGCCCGCCCGTGTATCGGTGTCCGAACCCTCTTCGTCCCCCCCGGGGGGAGGTGGGGGCGGCCGTGTCATACGCTCGACCAAGCCGATCCCGCCGGCATGGATCGCTCCGGCGCCCGCACCGCCGAGCATCTCCATGCCGGCGTTGGTCAGGTCCACCTCGCCCGTTGCGGCGTACCCGCCCGCTTCCTCGGATACGCCCTCGCCGACGGTTTCGATGGCGAACATGCCGCCACCCTTGACGGCCCGCCCCAGGTGAGACGCCGGCTGGACGAGTCGGGACACGCCGCCTGTCACAACGGAAATCGCGGTGTCGACCGCGGCCGTGGTGAAGCCCTTGCGCAGGCCCTCGGCGCGGGCGTTCTGGACGAAGGTTTCGTCCTGCATCGCCTGCCGAATGGACGCGGGATCCTCCGGGTCAAGGCCGAGGTCCTGGGCCCGCTCCAGCACGGCCCCTTCCACCCATAGGCCCATTTCCATGGCGGTGTTGGTGGCCCCCATGGCGCCGAGGCCACCGATGGCGGACCCGGCCGGGCCAGCCAACGAGCCCGCGAAGGCCCCTGCCAATCCGGCTCCGACCCCAGGCGCCGACGTACCTAAGCCTTGCCCGATGACGTAGGATGTGGCCTTCGGGTCTTCCACGGCGGCCTCGCCGATGGCCCCGACAAAGCCGCCGGCCGCGCGCAACAGGTCCAGTTGGCGGGAAACCCACGTGCCGGGAGGATCGGCGTCCGGCGGGTCTTCTCGTTCCCCAGGCCGGACGGCCGAGAACGGCTCACGCCACCCCTCGCGATACCTCTGGGCCGCTTCGGACAAGCGGTCGCCCGCCGGCGCGATTCGCGCCTCGATATCGGCGAGCCCCTCCGGGACCGGGCCACGGTTGCGGTAGGCCTCGGCGATGGTATCCGGAGTGCTCTCGCGGCCGGCCGCAATGCCGAACGAGCGGACCGCCTGGCTGAAACCGGTCTCCAGCCCCTCCCGCCCCCAGCCGAGCCACGTTTCCGGCGGCGCGGGAGGCAATGGGGTGTCGGGCGCGCCGGCGTCCAGGAACGCATCGAGCGAGGCCGCTCCACCTGGCGGCGGCAGGTGGGCGGTTTCGCCGTCCAGGAAGGCGTCAAGGGACGGGGCCCCTTCGGGAGGCGGAAGGTGGTCGGTCTGGCCGTCCAAGAACGCGCTCAGGTCGGTGTCGCTGGCCATCAGTAGCCCATCTCCCGAAGCTGCTGCATGGCCTGCTCTCGGGTGATCTCACCGGCCTGCAGGCGTGCCCGGATAGCCAAGGCGGCCTGCTCGCGATTCTGGGGTGTCTGACCCGCAGGGGGGCGGGTCGCGGATGGCGTGTGGGGCGGCGGCGCAGCCGGGGCGTGTTGGGTCATGCTCGGATCAAGGCCTCGGAGGCGCATTTCTTCGGCCAGGATTTGCGGGTAGATCCGCTGGTACTCCTGTGCGTTAAACACCTCTTCGCGCGCGCCCGTCATCCGATTGGGATCAGCTTCGGTCGCCATCGATTCGGCGCGCGCTCGGGCAGCCCGCTGGGCGTCAGACAGCACCAACGAGGGGTCGCGTGCGGCGGACGGCCGGGTCGGGGCGCGCTGGTCAGACGGCGTGTACTGGCCGGTGTTGGGATCAAACGTGCCCAGGACCGGCTGGCCCTCGGCGTCCAGCATCTCGACATTGCGCAGGGCGGATGGAGCGCGGGTGGTTGGTTTCGGGGGAACCGGCCCGGCCTGAGCGGCCGCGTCCCAGGGGGAGGCGCCGCCGACGCGGGCGGCTCCATAGGCCTGCGCCCATTGGGTCGCGTGCGATGCCCCGAAGTCGGCGATCTCCTTGAAGATCGTCGCGGCGCGGCGGTCGGAAACGGCCTTGTCCAGGTCAGGGGACCATTCCAGTCCAGCCCGCTGAGCGAGGGCTTTCGCGCCCGCCGCATTGCCCTGCGCCGCCAACTCGAAGACCTGCTTGTAAGCCTGTTCCTCGCGGTCCTGGTGTTGGTCCATGCTGGCCAGGGCTTCGCCACCGAAGCCGGCGGCCGCCAGTTTGGCCTGATGGTTCTCGCGCCAGAAGGGATCCTGGCCGGCCGCGCGGGCGCTGGCGGCATCGGCCTGAAGGCCCGCCAACTGGGTTTGCCGGCGCCGCTGGTCGTCGATCCGGGCGCGTTCGTCGGCCTGGGCGTTGCGCTGCTCTTGCGCCTGGAAACCCTCCATCATCGGATTGCCCCGGATGAACCGGAGGCCGCCGGGGCGCGGCAGGATGGCGGCAGATGAAGGGCCCGGGCGGGGAATGCGGGTCGGAGGGGGGAGAGCCATGGTCAATCCTTCCCGTAGGCTTCCAACGCTTTCTTGATCGCGTCGCTGCTGATGGCCGCGAGCGTCCCGTACAGCCGGTTGCTCGAATCCGAGTTGGCGATGTTCGCCTGGGCGCCCATGTAGCTGGCGTTCGACTTCGCCCCGGCCTGCGCCTCGGCGATGCTGGTGGTCGCGTCGGCCCGCAGGCTGGCGTCGGAGGTCGCCAGATCGGCAAGCTGGCGGAAGTAGTCTTGCCCCATCTGGCTGCCGGCGAGGCTGAGGCGCTGGGTGTTGCTGGCGACGTCGCGCGCGGTATCCAGGGTGGCGCCTGCGACGTCGCGCGATGTGTCCAGCCGTGCGTTCGCCATCCGCTGGCCCGCCGCGGTGATGGCGTCCGCCTGTTGGCCGGCCGTGCGCAGCAGCGTGTTGGCGTTGGTCAGGGCGGCGGTCTGCGTGGCGTCCGCGACCGATCCCGTCGCCCCATAGCCGTAGCGGCCGAGCGTTTCGGTGGCGCGGTCGATGCGATCCTGGTTCTGGTCGTGGAGGCGCGCGGCGAGGGCGGCGTCGCCATCGTTGAAGGTGGCGACCCCGGCCCGGCCGGCCCCGCGTAGGCCGGAGGCCGCGAGGCGCGCCCGCATGTCGGCCCGGGTGTCCTCGACAAGGCGTTGCTGGGACGGGGTCAAAGCGCCCGGGTCGGACAGCGCGACGGCGCGAAGCTGGGCCAAGGCGTCGCGCCCGGCCTCCTGGTAGGGCGCATATTCGGCGGCCACCGCATCTCGACCGGCGTCCACGGTTCCCATGGCCGCACGGGACCCCTGGCCGAGGGTGTCCACCGTCGCACCCAGGGTCTGGCCGGTGAGCGCGCCATAGTCCGTCAGGCCCGCCTGAAGCAGGTCGCTGTAGGATGCCAATCCGCCCTGGGTGGCCGCGCCATAGGCCGTGGCAGCGGCTTCCAGTTGGGTTTGCCCCGCCGCCAGCGCCTGCTCAAAGATCCCCCGGACCTGATCGTTGGCCCCAAGGAGGTAGTCCAGGGCCTCCACCTGCCCGGCGGACAGGATATCGGCGCCTTCCTGGGCGCCCACGGCGTAGTCGTTGGCGGCCTGACGGTTCGCGTCGCGCGCCTTCGACGAGCCATACAGCGCCACGCCGCCGCTGATGAGGCTGGGGATCACGGCCGTGGCCAAGTCGGTGAAAAGGCCCATCGGACTCCCCCCTAGAAGCCCAGCGCGGACGTGCCGCGATAGCGGCCGGTCCGGTATCGTGGCGTCTGGAATAGCGGCCCGCTCGACAGGTCACCCCCGGTCCCGGACGACCCGCCGCCATCATCGCCACTGCCGTTGCCGCTACCGCTGCTGTTGCCGTTCCCGCCACCGTTAGCGCCAGAGCCGAGGAGATCGTCGATATAGGAGGTGTAGTAGTCCTGGATGCCAGAGATGGCATTGTTCAGGATGGTCTCGAAATCCGGTGCGGGATCCTCGGGGGCGGGATCCTCGGGTTTGGTGGGCACCGACGTAGGGCGGTTTTCGTCCAGGCCGTGCAATAGGTGATGTTCGGCGCCGGACTTGAACTGACCAGCCTTGACCGCCTCGGCGACGTCCGGGTTGGCGGCCAGATAGTCCTTTTCGAACTGCGGCCCGGTCATCGTTCCGGGGCCATCGCCGGTCGGGGCGTGGATCGGGCGCCCTTCGCCTCGGCCGTGATCAACCCAGTGCGAATAGGCGTCCACGCCGGCCTCCGCCACGTCCGGGTTGCCCTCCAGGTAGCGCTTGGCGTTGAAGCCCGAGGGCGTGGCCTGCCCGGCGCGGCCTTCGGCGTATCCGTATGTCTGGTAATGGGTGAGCGGGTTCATTCCAGATTCGGCCACGTCCGGGTTCTGCGATAGGTAGTAGTCGGCGTCGAAAAACTCGCGCTTCCCCGTGGTGGGATTGCGCGAGCCCGATCCACCCAGCCAGCGCAGGGCGTCCTGGGCGGCGGGGCTCAGGTGGGCGGTCTCGGTGTCGCCGTACCGCCCCTGCGCGGACACAATGCTGGACAGGCCGCGTCCGGGCGGACCACCCGTGTTCCAGGCCATGGCGTCGCTCTCCTGCATGCTGTCTGGGCGGACGTAGGAGGGGAGGAAGTAGGCGCGCTCCTCGACCGTCTTTTCGGCTGGGTCCTCGTCCTCGGCACCACCCTCGTCCGGTGCGACCGGGGCGTCCTGGCCATCCCGGCTGTCGGCGTAGGATGGGGTTCCGGTCGATGCCATCGGTGCGGTTGCGTCGGTCGTCGCGTTTGGTGTGCCCTGGCCGCCGAACACATCCGGGCCAAGGTCAACGTCCGGCACCATGTCCCCGAACGCCAACTCGGTCAGCGCACCGAGCCCCGGAGGACCTCCCAATGCGAAGGAACCGATACCAACTGCCGCTGCGACAGGGTCGACCCCCCAGTGAGCGCCGGTCTGTCCGGTCTCAAGGTTCGCTTGCGCGCGCTCGAGCGAGGGGGCCATTTCGCGAACGCCTGTCGTCAGGCTTAGAGCGGCGTTCCCGACGTCCTCCATGACCGTATTGCCGATGTCGTCATAGTCCATGGCCTGGGACATGATGTCGCGGCTGATGTCGTCGATGCCGTAGCGCCCGCCTGCCGTGGCGTCGACACCGACGTCCGCCATGCGGCTGGTCAGGGTTCGGCCGTTGGACGAACCGCCTCCGGTGCCTCGCTCGCCCCGTCCACCCTTGCCTCCGGTCGCTGCATCGGAGCCAATGCTATCCCGGCTGTTGTCGCTGGACCCCGTGCGGCCGGAGCCTCGATCCTTGCCGGATTGGCCGTCGTTCCCACCCCTGTCGCTGTCGCTGCCTGATGAATCGCTCCCGCTGTTGCCGCCTTTGGCGTACTGCCGCTTGCCCGTGGTCGGGTTGCGACTGCCCTCGCCACCGGCGGCTTTCAGGGCGCGCCGTGCCTGTTTGCCGGCGTGGGCCACCTCGGTGTCACCGCGCACGCCCGCGCGGGCCACGGCGTCGGCCGGCGCATCCGGGAACGCCAGGGTGCCATCGGCCGCGCGGCGGGCGGGAAAGCCGGCGCGCACCAGCGCCGCCATCTCTTCGGTGTTCAGGTGGACCAGATCCGTACCGGGCGGGCCGGCGCGGTCCATCGCATTCGCAACGCTGCGGATTGAACTCAGCCCCGGCATGCGCACCGCCTCCATCGTGGTTGGCGGTCATCCTGGCCGATGTCCCGTCGCGCTCATGCAGGGCTCTGGCGCCACGACTCGCACCCTTGCCCTTCTTGCGTGTCGGGAGGCAACATAGGCGCGGATTGAAGGAGGGGTGCGATGCGGTGGTTGATGGTGGGTGTGGGGCTGATGCTGGCGGCGTGTCAGACGACGACGGGAGGCGGCCGTGACGCGACGGTGCGCGACGTTTCCGTGGTCGATCAGCCGGCGGGGGCCAATTGCGAAGGTGTTGTCGTCAGGGGATCGGCACTGTGGAATGAGATTACGGCTTGGCGGGGCGTCAATCCGAAGTGCCGACGTGTTGTGAACGATGATGGCGTTTCAGGATCGCAGTTCTACGTGATCGCAAAGCTGGCACCATCGCTTGAACGCATTCAGCAAAAACTTAGTGCCGGACCAACCGGGCAGACAGGGGCCGCTCGTGTGTTCGTGTCCGTGACCCGGATGGATGCTCGCATCTCAACGAATCGGGCCATCCTTGGGTCCGATGCCGATGAAACGCGGGTGGTGTCCGGCGCGGTTCCTGGGATGGTGATGACCGGTCCCGTCGAGGCCCGCGCCGTCCGGTATGTTGGCGATGACGGTCACATGTACGGGTGCGCTCTGGCGGATGCCGATACCGCCCGGAATACGACGTCCCATGTGATGGTGTGCCGCACGCAGTATCGGGAGGATGATGCTACCACCCTCGCCCTGGCGCGGCGCATTGCGCGCGAGGACTTCCCGTTCATCAATCCGTGAGGGGGGTCGCGTCCATGACGGGGGCGTCGAAGGTGCTGAATAAAAGTACAGCGCGCTTTATATTGGCATTCATAGGCCCGCCCATAGTTTTCTTTTACACAATGTCAGTGCCTTGGTCCATCTTCGCTTCCATAGCATACACTTTGTATGTCGGAGGTTTGGCATTTTTCGCTCTAAAAGAATGCTATGAAGATTGTGAATCTTCGGGAGCGTCAGGCACAGCGCTATTGTTTGCTCATATTAGTCTGATGGTCGCGCGTTTGTATTATTATGGATTATTTGCAGCACTAGCTTTTGCCTATGTTTTGATGTGGGTAGGGCCGGACCCTATTGGCGGTCCTTCCTATGAGATGGAGTGCTCTCGGCGCGGCGGTTGCCTTGATCCTTAAGAGCAGGTTCAGACAGGGGCGCCGCCCCTCACTCCCCCCGCGCGGCCCGCACCAGCGCCGTGACGGTGGCGTTCAGCGCCTGCACGGCCTCGACCAGGGCCTCGACGTCGCTCTGCGTCGGGGGTGCGGACACCGCGATACCGGTCGCGACGTCGGGCGTCTCCACGGATGACAGCGCGGAAATGCGCTGGATCGGGCCGCCCTGGTGCAGCACGAGCGCCTTGTAGAGCGACCACATGTAATCCGCGAGGGCGCTGTTGTCGGCCTGCGCGTTGCCGGTCAGGCGGGGTGGCTGCGGAACGGTGGGGGGCTGGACGGCCATCGGCTCACACCTTGTCTTGGTCCACCTGGAACTCGTGCAGCTCCAGGGGTGCTGTATCCGTGGCCGCGATCTCCCATTGCCAGGAATCCGCCGCGCCCCAGGCTCCCGTGTTGACCACCAGCGTGCGGTCCCCGGCCACGCCCAACCCGACGCGGCGCCAGGAGGACCAGCCCCGGTTATCGCGGTTGCAGCGGATGGAGAGCACGGGCTCGGCGGCAGTGGAGCCGACGACGCCCCGCCGCAGACGCATCCGGCTCCGGTTGACGCGGGTCCGGTGGCCCTTCATCGACCAGTGCCCGGTGCGCAGCAGCACCGGCTGCACCTGCCCGGCGTGATCGTACGCCGTCGGGGTCATCTCGTAGATGCGGCCCCCGTCACCCCCCACGAACCAGCGGCCCCACAGGCGCAGAAGCGACCAGCCCGGCCAGCGGCCCGGTGCACCGACCGCCGCGTCCCAGCCGTAGAGCGCCGACCAGCGTTGCTGGCGCACATCGAACAGCAGGGTTACGCCCGTCGTGTCGTGCGAGGTGGTGGCCTGCGGGGCTTGCAGCAGGATGAACTTCTGACCTTCGATGAGCAGTTCAGCGGACCAGGCGCCGGTCCAGTCGTCCACGCGCTCCAGGGTGCGGCCCACCGCTGGGCCGGCGTCTTCGCTGTACTGGCCGGCGAACCGGGCAAACTCGTAGCGTTGGTTGACGCCATAGACGCCGTTGTTGGCCGCGACCAGGGTGTAGGGCGCCAGCACGCCGTCGCCGATCTGCCAGCGGCGATAGAACGGCTGGGTGCCGGACGTGACCGGGTCGAACTGCTCCACCGACTGCGGGCCGCACAACAGCAGCTCGGAGTAGGGGGTCACGATCGCGGCGTTGAGGTCGTCGGGCTTCCCCTCAGCGCTGAAGACGTCGAGCGGGTCCCAGGAATCGTAGTCGCCGACGGCGGAGTGGTAGAACCGGCCGGAGCGGGGTTCGATGGCCACCAGATAGCCGGCCACGAAACAGACGTGCGTGGAATCCGGCGCGCTCCGCGCCAGCCGTTCCGTCCGGGTGCCAGCCAGCCGCACGATGGGGCCGCCGGCTGCGACCACCAGCTCGTCCTCGGTCTTTGCCACGATCGGCCGCCCGCCGCCCGAGACCGGCACGCCAGTCAGGTCCGTGCTGGCGCCGGTTGCGGAAACCCGCCACATCTGACCCGCCGAGGTGATGGCGATCAGGTCGCCGCGCCAGTCGGTGAGGGTGACCCGGCCGCCGCCGCCCAATTGCGCGAACGGGACGAGGCCCGGCATCCGGCACACGGCCCCGATCTCGTTGACGAAGGCGTTTTCCAGGGCCGCGTTGGCCCGGCCGTGCGTCAGGGCGGTTTCGGCGACGTTCTGGAGCACCGGGGCGTCGAGGGGGATGGTTTCCCAGGCCATGGGCCGTCGTCTCCTGCGTCAGATCGTGACCCGGCAGTCCACGCGCCACTCGACCGCGTCGTTCGCGTCGCCGTCGACCTTCACCTGGATCTCGGGGCCGGAGGCGGCGAAGGACAGGCCGCCCCATGTCGAAGCCGTGCCGCCGGTTTCGGAGACGTGCGACACCGTGGAGCCGGCCAGGGCCACGGCATTGAAACCGAGGGCGCCGTTGACCTGCGCCGAGCCGGTGGTCTCGCCGGTCTCGGTGATGATCTCGTTGTCCTCAAAGGTCCCGATGATGTCATACAGCGTCAGGGTGCCCGTGGTGTCGTCGCTGTCGTCCGCCACGATCAGGGCCGTGGCGCCGCTGTCGGCGCCCTGGACCGTGCTGCCGATCGAGAAGGCCGTGGTTCGGTTGTCGTAGGGCAGGGTGGCCCCCGGCCGGCGGGCCGCCTGCTCCGTGTGGTAGACCGCGTATTCCGTCGCGTTGTTGAGCGCGCGGCCCGTCGCCCGCACCTCGATCATGGCCACCTCACCTGGGTTCAGGGTGAGCGCCCAGGCCACGACGGGGTCGCCGTCCGTGGTCAACCCGATGACGCCCCCCCGGTGGATGTCGCGGAACCGGGTCAGCTTGCGCGGCTCGGAGCCGCTGGCCCTGGCGCCGTACTCGGTGCAGTTCTTCAGCAGGATGTTGTGGACCGGCGTGGTCATGACGAAATCGGCGCCGACGATCTCGACGCTTTCGAACACGATGTCCTGGCACAGCCCGTCGAGCGCGATGGTGCCGTCGGCCATACTCCCGCCCAGGACCCGCAGCGAGATCACCTCCCGGTCCGGCAGGTCCACGTTGGTGCAATCCTCCACCGAGAGGATGTTGACGTTGCCCTCCCAGGCGCAGCGTTCCAGCGTGGTGAACTGCGCCCCCACCAGCGTGATGCCCGCTGTGCCGATGTTGTCCAGGATCTCGACGTGGACGAGGGCGTTGTGGTCCACCGGCCGGTCATCGGCCTCGAAGGCGACGGCCGCGCCGGTCGTGGTCGCGCTGACCTTTCCGCCCACCCAGTGCAAGCCCGTGAAGGTGTTGCCGACGTCCTCGGCGGCGTCGCCCAGAAACCGGGGCCCCTCGGCGCAGGCGTAGACGCTTACGTCGGTGTAGCGGTGATCGAACCCGCCCTGGTGCCGCATGGCGGTGGCGAAGCGCGCGATCTGGACGTGGCGGAGGATCAGGCCGGTGACAGCCTGGGAGGCGATACCGATTCCGCCGGCCACCACGTTGACGCCGTCCAGGGTCAGGTCGGCCAGCCCGGCATCGTCCCCGGCGATCGTGACCACATCGTCCGCGATCTGGCTGACCAGGATGGTGGCGCCCCGGCCGGCGCCGGTCAGGATGACGCCCTGCGGAATGGTGATCGCGTTGATCTGGTAAGTGCCGGCGGGCACGAGAACGGCGCCCGCCCCAGCGGCGGCGGCGATGCCGATGGCAGCCTGAAGGGTGGCCGTGTTCGCTGCGGTGCTGGTGTCGTCCAGGGCACCATGGTCCAGGGCGCGGATGACGTCCGCCGCACGCGCGGCCAGGGGACGCGCCACCGTGCCGTTGGTCGCCGTCACCTCGGCCTGGGATGCGTCCTGACCGGCCAATGTGGTCAGCGGCAGGCGCTGCACCCCGGTCTGCTGCGTGGTGTCGATATCGAGGGCGTAGTCGGCCGCCGTGTAGATCGGCTCGGCGAACTTGCCATAGGAGACGCCGGCCGTGTCCGTGGTCTGGATCAGAATTTGCGGGTTCGGGGCCGGCTGCGTCAGGGCCTCGTCGGTGAACACGGCGGCCAGCGCGCCGCTGCCGTCGCGCACATAGACCGTCGAACCCGCGTACCCGGGCTGCCATGTGTCGAACTGGAAAATGCGTTGGGCGGGCATGCTGTGTTGCTCCCTCAGGAAGGCCAGTTCGCGTCGTCGCCGATGTTGATCGCATCAAGTGCCGTGTGATCGACCGCCGCCTCGATGGACTCGACGAGTGCGCGCGATCGGGAGAAGCAGGACTCCACATGCAGCGCGACCGTTCGGCCCATCGCGGCTAGCGTATGCCGGTCGATCGTTGCCCAGGTGTGCGGCTGAACCTCCCAGTCCAGGCTTTGGAGGGTCTCATCGGCCGCAAGGAGGGAAACCGCCCCCTGGAGCATCGCCCGATCGCCGTCGCCCGTCCGCAGGGGGCCTACGCCCTCGATCAGGATCCCTTTGTCGAGGCGGCGTGTGCGCTCCGTTCGTACGGCCTCGCGCAGGGCCGCCTTGCGGTCGGCAAGGGAGGGTAGGGGCTGCGGCATCTGTTCGGGTGGGGCCGGGTTCGCCCACATGCCGTCGACGTAGGTGGCGCCGCTCCGGGTGCCTTCCGGTACCTCGGTGTCGTAATGCACCGCCACGCTGGGGTGATAGAAAGTATTGGGATCGCCGGGCGCGACATCGCGCACGCGGCCGTCTTCGATCCAGGCCTTGGGCACGCCGGCCTCCTAGGCGTAGTAGTAGATGAGGATGGCACCATCGCCGCCGTCACCGGATGCGTACGAGCTGTTGTAGCCCGCACCGCCGCCGCCGCCGCTGCTGCCGCCATGCCCGCCACTGTTGTTGTAGCCCGCGCCGCCCCCGCCGCCGCCCCCGAACCCACCGGCGCCGGCTATGCGGCCGCTGGACCCCCCGGACAAACCGCCGCCGCCGCCGCCGAAGCCACCACCCCCCGCATCATAGGCGCCGCCGCCGCCCGCGCCGCCGCCGCCGCCGCCGGCCGCACCGGGCTGGCCATCGAAGCTATGCCGTGAAGACCGCGTTATGGCCCCAGCCCCACCGCCCCCGATGACATCCCGGATGTGGTGCCATTCCTTTGCGGTGGGCAGGATCTGGGCGGGGGGCGGTAGGTTTGTCGGTCCGGCGACCGCCATGGCGATGGTTAAGCCCGCGCCGCCGAAGGAGATATTCATGTAGGTGTCTCCATCGGGACCCTGCCCCAGCGTTCCTCCTCCGGAGCCGCCGG
The DNA here is from genome assembly GCF_014197855.1 of Roseospira marina. Lineage (GTDB taxonomy): Bacteria > Pseudomonadota > Alphaproteobacteria > Rhodospirillales > Rhodospirillaceae > Rhodospira > Rhodospira marina. The sequence continues at coordinate 101,052 of NZ_JACIGJ010000008.1, read as the reverse complement.
ACGCATACTGGCCCATCGTGCCGTTGCCCCCCTTATGACGGATGCCGCCGCCTCCGCCGCCGCTTCCGTATTGGCTCGACGAACTGCCGCCATCGCCGCCGTTGCCACCATCGCCGCCCCAACCACCTCCGCCGCCACCGCCAGCAGAGTAGGACGAATGGCGCGCGCCACCGGCCCCGCCATTGCCCCCGTCGCCGAACGGAGAGCCGGATCCGCCCCCGCCCCCGCATCCGTTGTTTTGGTGGCGAGACGTCGGAACGGACCCGCCGGCGCCACCACGCCACCGTCCCAGGGCTTTGACGGTGGCGTCGGTCGCCGTCGCCCCGCCGGTGCCGCCCGCGCCGCCCATGGTGTTGCCGGCTGTTCCGGCTTTTCCGCCGGCGCCACCGATGGCGGTCACGAGGGTGCCATAGCTGGACGTCCCGCCCGCCGTCCCGGGTGTGTCTGTGCTCATCGACCCACTCCCCCGGGTGCCGATCGTGAGTGTGGGGGTCGTGTTGCCGGCGCCGAGGTTGATCAGGGCGGACGCGCATTCGCCGCCGCCGCCCCCGGTGCCAACACAACTGCTGGCACCTTTGCCGCCGCCACCGCCGGCGCCGAACACGAACACCTCGATCCAGTCATCGGCAATCATGGGCAGGGTGAAGGTATGGGTTCCGGGCTTGGTGAACCACGCTGACCGCAGGGTTTTCGGACGGGTGATGAGGGAGAGGTTCGACATCAGACAAGTCTCCAGTCGCCCCCGGCGTGGACCAGGGCGAAGGCGGCACGGGCCAGATCGCAGACCAAATCCTCCGCCGTGCCGACGATCGTGTGGCCGTTGCGGGCAAGGATCAGGGGGTGGGTGGCGAAGCTGTCATGGGCGTCCAGCACTTCAAGGACGTCGCCATCCGCTGGGGCGGCGGGCAGGGTCAGTGTGAACGTCCCACCGCGCGTGTCGCAGATGTAGCGCATGCCGGCGGCGGCCTCGGCGTCGGCATCAAGGGCAAGGACGGCCAGGGTTGCCCGCGGCAGCACGCCGGTTGCGTCGCGCTGTCCAAGGGCGTGGGGCCCGTTTCCAACCGGGAGGCCGACATAGGCCCCGGTTGCATCGTCCCATTGCGGCACCTGCCCATCCACCGGCGCATCGGGCAGGGTAATACTGGCTGCACTCGCGGCCGCCGCGCGGGCGCTGTTGGACGCGGCCGCGGCATACGTCGAGGCCGCGCTGGCGCTTCGGCCGGCGGCGGTCGCATGCCCGGATGCCGTGGCGGCACTGTTTACAGCCCCTCTTTCACTGTTCGCGGCGGCATTGGCGCTCGCGCTCGCGGCCGCCGCGCTGACCGCCGCTGCGTTGGCGCTCTGAACGCCGGTCGTGCCGATGATTCCCGTTTCGTAGCTGCCAAGGGATGTGGACCCGATACGGGCGATGGTCGGCGCCTCGATGTAGACCGGCACCCGGAACTTTCCGCTGCTGTCCAGGGTGTGCGGATTGGCGAGGGTGCCGGTGCCGGTCGATCCGTCGTACAGTGTCACCAGGGTGTCCGCGCGGGCGCCGGCGCCATCCACGGCATAGAAGGTCACGACCGCATTGGCGTGGGCGGGGTTGGCCAATTGGAAATCCGGGATGGTGATGCGGTTCGTGGCCATGGATCCGACTCCCCGTTACTGGCCCCAGGGGCGGACCCGGCGCGGCCGGTCCACCTGCTCGCGCCCTCGGTGGGCCAATAGGCGCGCCTTTGCGTCCATCGCTTCCGCGCGCAGGCGGTCGCGCTCACCGACCGGGAGGGTCAGCACGGGACCGCCCGCGATCTCGGCGGCGACCGCCTTGATGAGAAAGCGGTTCCAGCCGGGCGACAGCCCGTGCGGCACCGACCCGCCACGGCGTGTCGTGATGTCCGCGCTATGCCGCTGGCCGGTGACCACCAGTGTCCGGTTGGCGTCGGCCGGGGTGGGCCAGAGGCGGAGGGTCTGCGCTTCGTCGTCGAGCAAGTGGGCGGCTTCGGGCATGCCGACGGCCGTTTTGTCGTCGATGGCGTCCCAATCGGCCCGGCGGACCAGGGCGACGGGGGTTTCGCGCCCGGCAGCGTCCCGCAGGCCCAGCCGCGTGACCACGGCGAACTGGGGCACAACATGCATGGCCAGCCGGTAGGAGTCCTGCCCGGCCACCAGGGGCACGGCCTGCGCGGTCGGAACCAACGGCCACAGGCGCTCGGTCTCGGCCAGCTCCGCCAGCACGATATCGAGCCAGGTCAGGGCAATCTGGTGCTCCGCCGCATCGGCCGCGCTGTCGATGGGGGCGAGATGCCCGATGGCGCGCAGCGCCTGGGTGGCGATCGCGCCGGCGTCAAGAATCGCGGCCATGGTCCGGCTCGCGTTCGGCGTCCAGACCGGCGAGGACGTCCCCGACCACGACGGGATCGTCCTGAAGGGCCTGGGTGACGTAGGCTTCGAGGTCCGCCTTGACGGCGTCGCGCCCGAACCGATCCTCTCCGGCCAGGATATTGGCGTGCCGGATCAAGCCCCAGCGATCCAGGTCGGTCACCCGGGCGATCAGATAGCCCGGGGGCAGGGTGAGCGGCGGGGGCAGGGCGACCACACCGTCGAGGGGCGTCGGCGCGGTGAACGCCGCGAACAGGCGCTGTACGGTCTCCTGGGGCAGGGGGACACCGGCCGTAGAGCCATCGTATTCGATGCCCTCGGGCGAGATGACCTGAAACGACGGGTTGCCGAGGAAGACGCGCGCCCACGCCTCCTCCAGCGGAACCGGGGTCGCCGGATCCTGGAACGTGATGGTCTCGCGGGCGTCCCCGACCACGGCGGTGTGCGGGCGCGGGCGGTCGGCGTGCTTGTCGAAGACCAGCCACAGAGTGGTGGAGGGGGGCAACATCTGGGCGGCCCTCCTTACCGATCCATCACGTACTGCACCATCACCTTCGCGGCGGCACTGGCCGCGATATCGGCGCCGCCGATGGCGATCTGCACGGTCTGGGACGACGTGGATGCGGCCGGCGGGTGCACGCTCATGCGCTCGGTATCGGCTCCGCCCGCCGTGGTCGCGCTGGTCAGGGCGGTCGCCCCCACCTTGAGGGCCGCGGTGCAGCCGGCGCCCAGGGTGCCCCCGACGCTCATGGAGCAATCGGTGATGCGGGCGCCGCCCGGCAGGTCGAAACACTCGATGGTGTCCCCGGAATCGGCCGCGTTGGCGGCCAGGAGCTTTTCCCAGAAGACGGTGGACACCCCACCCACGACATGGGGCAGGTCGGTCTTGTACTCGCGGTAGGTCGTCACGGCAGCCATGGCCGGGTCTCCTTCGGATGGAATGCAGGAAGCCGGCCGGGGGTGGTCCGCCCCGGCCGGCCCGAGCGCGGGGCCTTACGCCGCCGCCGTGAAGATGGAGAGCACCGAGAAATCCTCCTCAGTCAGGGTCTGCGGGTCTTCGAACACCGGCTTCTTGAAGCCCATGATCGACGAGTAGGCGATGCCCGGCTTGCGCCCGTAGTCCTTCTGCTTGTCCTCGGCCCACTCGGAGCTTCCGACTTCGGCCACGCCCATCGCCTGCGCGCCCAGCAGGAGGGCCTGCGCGCCCATGACGTCGTTGCCGGCGCCCCATCCCGTGGTGTCGGCGCGGTTGGTGGGGACCTTGTTGTGCTCGTAGATCACCAAGCCATCGACCATCGCGATGGCACCGGAGAACAGCGGGTTCTTGGCCCCGCGCGAGCCGGCGTCCTTGGTGATGGCGATGTAATCGGGGTCCTGCTTCAGGTCGCGCCCCTGCTCCGGCGAGATCATCGTCACGTAGGTTTCGCGGCCCTCGTGGTAGATCGGCTTGATGTTGGCGCGCTTGGCCTTGGTCTTCGCCTGGAGCAAAACGTTCCAGGACATCTTGTTCGCAGCACTCAGGCCGGCCGTGGTGGTAACCGATCCGGGGAACACCACGCGGTTCGCGCTGGGCGCCGTGACGTCGTTTGCGAACGCCAGGGCGGGAAGCTGACTGGACGAGGGGCGCGCGGTCATGTCCAGCTTGTAGGTGAAGGAGCGACCGGCCAGGACGAGGAAGCCGATCTCCTCGCGCTTCTGGGCACGCCAGTTGCCCAACTTTTCCCGGGCGGTCGAGCGGAACCGGATCACGGTACGCTGCTCACTCATCACACCCTTGTTGCGGACGGCGTGGCTCAGCATGTCGATGGTGATTTCGAGGTCCTGAGCGATCAGGCTTTCCTCATGCCCATCCTGATCGTTGTCGCCGGCAACACCGTCCGACACCAGATCGTTGACCAATGGCATGATGACCTTGTCGCCGCGCTCCGTCTTGGTCAGTTCGGTGATGAGCTGGATGCAGGAATTCGTCGACTTGCTCGCCAGTCCCTGCTTGGGGTTGAACAGGATGGTGCCGTCCCGGCCCATCTGGAGAACCTTGGCCGAGAAAATCTTCTTCTGAAGGGCGTTGAAGGACCCGAAGTCGGTGAAGGCCATGGCCTTGGGCTCCTGATTGCCCTGAACCCGATCACCCCGTCACTCGAACGAGGCGATCATCCGGTCCAGGAGTCCGGGGTCCTCGCTGGCGAGGTCGGCCTCGGACATTTCGTGTGCGCTTGCCGTAAGACGATCCAGATCGGAGACGGGGCCGGTGGTGCCGGCCTGGGACAGGTCAGGGGGCATGGCGGCCGCGAGGTCCGCCTTGGTCCGGCGCTGGTTTGGCGATGGGCCGGGGCGCGGCTGCGGCTGAGATGGCTGCTGGGAGCCCGGCTGGGTCGGACGCGGCTGGGGCTGATACCCCATCCGCTGGGCCACCCCGTACCGGTAGCCCGCCTGCACCACGGCCGCGCGCAACATCAGCGTTCCCTCGGAGGTCAGGGTGCCGTCGCGCCGGGTCGGGATCGCGCGCCCCGCCTGACGGAGGTCGTACACAGCGGCCTGGGTCAGGAACTCGGCGTCCGCCTGGCTCAGTTGGCGCGCCCACGGGTGCGCCTGCTCCAGGCGTCGGGTGGCCAGCGACAGGGACAAATCCTCGTCCCCGGCCTCCGCCGGTTCCGCCCGGACGCGGTCGCGCGCCTTGGCGTCGATCTCGGCCGCCAGTTCCTCGGCCCGGTCGTCAATCGCAGCTTCGCGGCGGCGAAGCTCGGCCAGGCCGATGTCGCCCTTGTCGAACAGTTCCGCGACCTGCTGCTTGACCTTCCGAACGTCTTGGTGCAGCGCCTTGTGGGCCGTGTCGGGGTCGAACGGCGGGGCTTCGGGCGCGTTCTGCTGGTTCCCTCCCTGTTTGCCCTGCTCCAGCTCCTGGATGCGCGCTTCCAACTCGCGCCGCTTGCGTGCCTCTTCGTTGAGGCGCGCGCGCGGCACGAAATCGGCCCGGTCCTGCCCCTGTTCCTGTCCATTGCCATCCGCCTGCGCGCTGTCGTGCGGCGGCGCTCCGGGGGTTGGCTTCGGATCCGCACCCGGCTCCTTGGCGCCCGGGCCATCTTGGTCCGATACGGTGACGTCCTGGACGCCGTCCTCACCATCGTCGTCGCCATCCTCGATGGCGTCGGCGGCGGCAAGCAGAGCGTCGAGGTCGTCCGCGTCGGCAAGTTCGACTTCGGAACGGTCGTCCCCGGTGTTGGGGGTGGGGGCGGATGCGGTCTGGGTCGTCATGGCTGGTTCCTGCCCAACTATCGCGGTGGCCTGCGGCGGCGCCCGTGGTTCCGGCGGCGGCCCGGGCGCCTGTCTCGGCGGCGCGTCCGTCAGAAGAAGAGGGTTTCCGATGTCCCGTCGCGCTCACTGCGCTTTTTCTGGTGCGGCGCGATCTCGGCGGCCTTTTCGATGTCCCGCCACTGGGCCATCGCGTCCTCGGCCTGATGGAGGAAGAACTCCGTTGTCGCGATCATCAGGACGTTGAGGGCGTCATCATTTGTCTGGATGAATTGGCAGTCGTCATCCCGGTCGAGGTAGCAGGCTTCCAGGATGGTCGGCTCCGCGAACCGGAATGTTCCGTCCGGGTTCAAACCGGGATCCGTGGGCTCGATCCAGCGCACCACCCAGGTGCCGTCCAGGTCGACATGCCGGTTGAGCGCGCGGCACAGGTCGAACGCGATGAAGGCGTGGCGGTCGGTGATCCGCATGTCCCCCGCCTGCGCCACGACGCGAACGACGCCCCCCTCGCAGGGGGCCACCACCCAATGCGGCTCCCCGGCGCGGTACAGCGGCGGCAGCTTTGTGGGCGGGCCGGTGCGGCGGCTCTGGCGGGCGTGGAGGGCGGGCATGGGCGGGGTCCAGGCGCGGTGGCAACTGCCTGGACCGTCAGGGATGTCCCGTTACGCTCAAAGGGGGGCGCTCAAAGGGGGCTAGGCAAACACCCGCACGGGTGTGTCCGGGTGGCGCGCCTCTCCGCCGCGTGCCTCCAGGGCCGTGCGAAGCGCCTGGGCGCGGGCCGCGCCGACCGCGTGATAGGTGAGATTGGCGTGGTACCCACCCACCGGAACGCCCTCCGCAACGACACCGCCGTTCGCTTCGTACTCTGGCTCCGTCTCCCACGGCTGGATGCCGGCCACATCCAGCATCACCGCACCATCGGCTGTGCGCGGATATCCGGACTGCGTGTCGGGGCGACGCACCACCCAGGTGTCGCCGTCCAGCAGGTCGGGCACGGCATCCCGCGCGGCGGCGATCAACGCGGCCTCATCCGGCGCCCACAGATACAGGATCTCCATCAGGCCACCTCCACCCAGATGTCCGACCATCGGCCGGCCGGCGCGGCCCAGGGGACCGCGGCGGTGACAGGCTCCATCAGCGGTTCTTGGGCTGGGTGCGCGGTGCCTTCGGCGTCGGTGCCGATCAGGCGCACGGTGCCGGCCGTGGCGGGCGCGTGGCTTAGGACGTCGGCGGCGCGCGTTGCGGCGCCGTTGCCGGTGGCGATCAGGGACGTGGGACCGGGCCCGCGCTCAAGCTGCCGCCCGTAAAAATCGACCGAGTCCCCGGTCTGCGCCGTGAACCCGAGCGCGACGATGTAGGATCCCGCAGTGTCCGCAACAAACCGGATGGAACAGCGAAAGACGGCGGTGCCAAGGAGAGTGATGGTGCTGGTGTACTCGGACGCTTCAGAGAGGATTGCGCCCGCTGCGAGGTCGAATATCGTTTTCGGATACCGATGTTCCCGGCCCTGCAAAAAGATCTGGTCGCGTGTCCTCGCGCGGGCATAACACGAGATTGTGTAGGTCTCCCCGACCGTCATGCCGTCGGCGGCGCCGATCAGCAGGGCCGACCCGTCCGCGTTGGCGGTCAGCGTGGCCCAGGATCCGACGCCGAAGGGCTCCCGTCGGGTGATGGTGCCGGAGCTTGACGAAAGCGCCCCTATGTCCGTGGACTGGTACGCGGTGTTGGTCGCGGCGCGTTCGATGACCAGCGCGCCACCTTCGACGCGCGGGACGTTGGGATCGACCGCCCGGAACGCCGATCCATCCCACCAGGTCGCGGCGGAGGCGCGCGAGAACGTCGCGGCCGGCTGGACCACCCCGGCCGTGACCAGAGGGATGATGGGCAACGGTGCGATTCCGTCGCCCGGACTGTTGTCCACCGGGTTCTGCCCGGTGCCCATCACTGGACCGCGCATCACGTTATGGGTGCCGCGCCACCATCCTGCCGACGTCATCCGTCAGGCCCCCAGGGTCAGGCGCGTGGTGACCGAGCCGCCGGGCGCGATGTCGACCACGCGGGCCCGCACCGCGTCCAGCAGGCGCACCAGCCGGGTGGTGTGGAGCCCGGCCTCGGCGCTGATGGCGTCGCCCATGGCGAACGCCGTCGCACCGTCGTCATCCGACCCCTCAATCTGCACCGTGGCGGTCCCGGTGATGGCGATGGTGACAATGCCCTCCTGCATGGGGCGGTCGAACCGGATCCAGTCATGGGTTCCCGGCGCGGTGGCGGCGGTCAGCATCGGGGTCGTGGTCATGGCATGGGTCTCCGGGGCCCGGGTCTCTGGGTGTGCGCTCTCTGGGGGAACGGCGGTGCCATGGGCGCGCCGGGTGCAGGGGAGGGGCCGGGCATGGGCGGTGCGCCCTGGGGGGCTGCGGCCTGCCCCGGACGGGGCGCGCCCGGTTGACCGTTGCCCATCGGGGGGCTGGGCGCGGTGACGGCGAACGGTGCGCCGGCGGTGATCGGCGGCAGGGGGGTGCCGGGCGGCAGCCCCATCTGCGCGGTGGCGGCGAAATGCTGGGCCTGGGCGGCGGCCTGCTGCGCGGCCTGGGCCTCCTCGATCCGCTCGATGACGGCGTCCTTGCCGGCGATGCTGCTGGACTTGATAAGGATGTCGTCGGGGATCGGCACGCCCTTCTCGCGCAGTTCCATGGCCTCTTCGAACTGCGCTTGCATGTAGCTGGACGACACGGGCGTCTCGTCGATCACCACGTCGTAGGCGCCGACGGCGATGTTGTTGATGATATTGCCGGCCGGATCCCGCTGGTTGATCGTCACCGTCTGCTCGCGGTCCATCTCGCCCCGCACCCGGATGATGCGCTCCTCGGTGTAGTACCGCTGCACCATGCCCAGGATGACGCGGGCCTTGATCTCGCGGGAGCGGGCGAGGTTGTCGAAATCCGGCTCGACCGCGTTCAACGCCTGGCGCTGGCGGGCCTCGATTGCCCGGCCCGACTGGACGCGGTCGATGTGCCCCATGGCCGAGTCATTGATGCCGCTGATTTCCTTGATGTCGGTGGCGGCGTCCTGCTCGAAGACCTTCCAGGCGGGCGAGGGCATGTCCGGACGAATGCGGGCGAGGGGCGGCGTGCCGGCCTTGCGCTCGATGATGACACCCGGCGATGAGCCCTGCTCTTCCAGGGTGCGCATGGCCTCGTCGTCGAGTTGCCCCTTCTCGATGTCCCAACCGCCGTTGGCCGTGCGGGTCATGATGTCGAGGCGGTTCATGCGGGACTTGTTGAACTCGACCTGCGGGTCGATCAGGCTCTCGATCAGGCCCTGCGTTTTGCCGCGGCGGAAGTACGGGAAGAACGGCACGATGGTCATGGTCTGGTAGGGCGACCAGTCGTCGAACAGCACCCGGTCGCAGCAGGTGACGGTCCACCGCACGGCCCGGATCACGGCGCGCTCGATGCCCACCTGATTGCCCCGCACCTCGTTCCAGGCGATCAGGCGGGAGATCTTGGCATCATCCCAGGACGGCGGCAGCGTCATGCGCTGGCCGGTGGTGTAGTCGGTGGCCCGCCAGACCTCGCGCAGCTCCCAATGCTGCGTTTCCAGCACGCGCAGCAGGCGGCGGGCGCGGTTGACGTGCTCCACCGGGTTGAAGGCGCCGCCGAGGCGGCCCCCCCCCAAATCACTGGTGGTGCCCAGGATCGGCTGGGTGGTGTCGTAGGGATCGGCCAGGAACTCATCGAGGCCGAACGAGCGATCCGGTGTGATCTCGTCGGCCGGCTCCACGCCGTAGTCGCCCCGGCTGGGCATGCCGCTCTGCTCGTCGGCTTGCAGGTCGTCAGCCAGCGCGCGTCCGAACAGCACTTCGATCTCGCGCAGGCTCATCCAGCGGGTGACGGTCGCAAAGTTCCAGCCATCGGGCTCATAAGTGCTGGCCTCCGGGTCGATGTAGGTGGAGAAGGGGTCCAGTTCCCGGATCCGCACCTCGCCCAGGGCGTTCCTCTCGAAATCCAGCCGCACGTCCCAGAACCCGCGCCCGGTCTGCACCCCGTCTTGGAACACCTGGGCATCGACCCATTTCGAGCCATTGCGCTCGTCGATCTGCTTGGAGACCATGGACAGCGCTTCGGCGGCCTCCTTGGTGCCGCTGCCGTCGTTGCCCGGCTTGAACACGGTCTCGTACCGGTTCCGCCGCATGAAGCCCTGCACGGTCCGGATCACCGGCTTGATCCGGTTGAGCACCAGGACGCTGCGTCCCTGGGCCTCCAACTCGGCGCGCTGCTCCGGCGTCCACTGCTCGTCCTCGTAGAACCGCACGCACTCGGCCGCCTTCTCCGCCCATTTCTGGTGCCCGGCGTGGGCGAGACGGAATCGCTCCAGGTTGGCGGCGACCACCGCCGGGTCCTGGGTCGGCGCTCGGCGCGGGGCCTGCGGCGAGATGAACCCGCCGTCTGGCCGAGGGGCTTGTGACGAAGAAGCGCGGGGCATCACAACGTCCTCCAGTCACGGCCAGCGCGGGCGGCCCGGCGCGCCAGCATGTTGGCGATAGCGCGCTTGGGCGTGTCGATCAGGCTGTAGACCACGGCATCGCCGCGGTCGGGCGAGCGACCGATGCGGGCCTGAATCTCCTCCTTGGCCTCGACCAGGATGCCGCCGTTGCGCAGGGTCCACTTCGGGGCGCACAGGTCGGCCCGCAGGCGCGCATCCGGCGGCAGGGCGATCGGGTCCGCGCCAGCCGGGTCCAGGGCCTCGCGGGCGCGCCACCACACCTCCGCCCGCAGGTTGACGAACGGGAGGTCGCCTTGGCGGGTCAAGCCGGTGCTGCCGGCGGCGCCGTTCACGGGCACCACATGAACGCCGTTGGTGGCCAGGAAATCCGTGGTGCTGCTGCCCCAACCGATCACGTCGATGTGAACCGGCGCATCGTCGCGGCGGTGCTGCACCACGAAGGCGCTGCCATAGGCGCCGTCCGGGGTCTCGGTGCCGGGGCAGGTCTTCAACTCGTCGATCCAGGCGCCATGGCGGCAGGCGGCCACGAACTCGTCGCGGCCGCCGCGCGCGGGGTCGACGCCCATGGCGGTCATGTCGCCCTTGGCCACCGGGCGGGCCTGCCAGCGGTCCTGGGCGGCGATCACCCAGGCGGTGGGAATCACCTGCCAGGGGTCGTCCTCCATGCCGGCCTTGAAGTCGCCGTGCAGCATCTGGCTGCGCAGGGGCTCGGGCATGGCCTGAAGCGTCGCCATGTAGCCGGTCTTGACCAGGAACGGGTTGTCGCCGATGCGGGAGGGGATGAACGTCCGCGACTGCGGCACGATCGTCTCCCCGTTGTGCTCGAACGGCTCGCCGCTCTGGACCTCCTCGTCCTTACCGTCGAGGGTGGCGAACCAGCGCAGTTCGCCCGGCTTGGCCGGATTGGGGTGGGTGTCGTCCAGCCAGGGGGCGAAGAACTCGATCACCCACTGTCCCTCGGCCGAGGTCGGCGGGTTGAACGTCAACACGGTGCGGCACCGCTGGCCCTTGCGCGTGGTTCGCACCCAGCCCATCAGGTACCGCACCTGGAGCAACAGGAAGTGCGTGGCCTCGTCGATCACCAGCAGGTCCTTCGGCCGGCCCTGGTAGCGTTCCTCGTCCCCCAGGTTGGGGCAGGAGCCGAATTCGATCTGACGGCGGTCGGGCAGGCGCCAGATCTTCTCCGAGCCGTTGTAGCCGGTCCGCGCTCCCAGGATTTCGGTCAGGCGATCCACCACGCCGGTCAACTGCGTGGACTCACGGCGGAAGATGGCGGCGCGGTGGTGCTGGGTGAGTGCCAGCCCGATGGCGAGGTCCGACTTGCCGCCACCGGCAGCACCCCCGTAGCCCAGGACGTCGGCCTCGCTGTGGTAGGCGTCCGTCTGCGGGCCGGGCAGGGGCATCCAGATCGGCACGCCCGCCGTCAGGAGCGTGTCCAGTTCGGCGCGCTCGGCGTCGGTCAGGTACGGGAGCAACCGCTCCACGTTTGCCATATCGGGGGGCGCCATGTCGGGAACGGCGGCATCACCCGGCATGGCCGCCCCCGTCCTTGCGGTTCTGGGCCGCGACCAGCATCTGGGCAATGCGCTTGGCCCGCTCGGTGTCGGTGATCTCCACCGTTCCGCCGTGCTCGACCCGCTCGATCCACATCGCCAGGTGCTTGCCCAGCAGGTCGAGCGCGGCCGTCTTGCTGGCCAGATCGAGCACGAGGTTGCCGTGCCGATCCCATTTCCAGCCGACGATGGCGCGGCGAATGTGCTCGGGCAGTTTGCCGATATCACCGGGCTTGCTGACCTCGGCTCCGGCGATCTCGCCCGCGTCGTACATCGCCAGACAGGTCAACTCCTGGATGATGGCGTCCTGATCGGCCTCAAGCCGCTGGCGCCGTTCGGCTTTCAACCTGTTGATTTCCTTGAAAACCTTCGGGTTTCTGAGGAGCGCCCATCCCTGCTGGGCCGCGGAATCCTCAGCGTATCCCGCCCGAATGGCGGCCTGCGTCGCGTTCAGATCGACGAGGTATTCCTCGCAAAACGCGCGCTGACGGTCATTCAGATCGGCGGACGCCACCACACACCTCCTGGGCTGGTTGATGGGCCTACGGTGCGCGATGTCCCGTCACGCTCAGAGCGTTGGGTGCTGCGCCGGTCAGGACACCACGGGTCACTTGTGGGTCACATCGGAGTGACCTGCTCTTCGCTTCTGGCGGCGATCACCCCGCGCGCCGTTCGATCTCCGCCTGCATCCAGGCGCCGGCCTCGACGTCCTCCGGGTCCGGGTCCGCGTCCGGCTCCTCGGCGCTCAGGGCCGCCAACAGGCTCACCACGCGCGTCCGCGCTTCCGGTGCCTGTCCAGGCACACGGTCGGGCGGGGCCATATCCGCCGAAAGGCAGTAGCGCGTCAGGCCGCCGTCGGACGAGCCCGTGGCCCGCTCGACCCGGCCCAAGGTCCAGGCTTTCCGGATCAGGTGGCGGGCCCGGGAGCGGGGCACGAGCATCGCATGGGCCAGGGCCGGGACGGACAGGCCCTCGGGGTGCGCGGCCAGGACACGGAGGACCTCGATGTGCTGGCTTTGGTCCGCCGCCGTGCAGCCGATGCCCGGGGCCTCGATGATGCGCCGGACCCGCCAACTCCGGCCGGGACGGCTGCGCAGGTGTCCGGCCTCGGTCAGGGCCGCCACCCGCCGACGCACGGTCTGCTCGGACAGACCCAGCATGCCGGCGACGACCCGGGCGGACGGCCACGGCGCATGGGCCAGAACCAGGGCGACGACCAGCAGGTAGACCGGATCGGTCGGCCGGTCGGTCGGACGATCTGCGAGGGGAGGCTCGGGTTCGGTCGTCATGCGGCCTCCGAAAGCCGCTGGAGGCGATCTCGCCGCCGCCGCATGTTGGCCGTCAGGTCCTGGCAGCGCGAGCGAATGGCTGCGATGGTCGGCTTCCGATCCTCGGTGCGCAGGTGCTTCCGGAACGCCTCAGCGATTGCCCACATGGGAAACTCGCCGAGGGCATCGGCCCAATCGGCGGCGATCTGCTGGTGAATCCCCTCCGGCATGGCCGCGACGTAGAAATGCGCCAGGGCGGTCATGACACGGGCGCTGACGTCCTGGCGGCGGGCCGGCCTCAGCATGGGTTCGATCTCGCACAGCGCCGCCCGTGCCGCGTTCAGTTGCTCCGCGGTGACGCTGGCGGGAGGCGACCACGGGCGTCGTTGGACCTCGTAGGGGTCTCCCCCGGGTGGGAAGCGCCATTCGGTCTCAGCCGTCAGGATCGCCGACAGCGAAGCGGGCAAAGCCGGCAACGAAGGCATTGTGGGCGCTGGCGGGGCGGGGTGTGCAATGGCGGGCGTCATGGCGGGGTCCTCTTGGCTCGGCGGGAATCAACAGCGGCTCGGGGCTCGCCAACGCCTCGGACAGGCGGTTGTCGAGGTACGCCAGGGACGCGGGTGGTCCGCGACCCTTGCCGTGCAGCCACGCGCTGACCGCCTCGGCGACGCATCGCACGGTTTCTGCGTCCGCTCCGGATGCTTGCCAGCGCTTGGCGGTCTCCAGGTCGCCCATGGCAGGCGCAGGGTTCACACCGACGCCGCCAGCGCGCAGCCCGGCCTTGGCCGCTTCGATCAGTGCCAGGGCCGCACGGGTCTCCGGGCTGGGCTGTGGGGGCCAGTCGGTCTGAGCGACGGGCCGTCCCTTCGGTCGCTCGATGGGGTCATCGCTGGGCTTAGGATCGTCATCGTCACCCGGCCCCTCGCGTTGTGCGCACGCGCGGGAGGGAGAACTCCGGGTGATGTTGATTGATTCCCTTACTCTAGCCTCTGGACTCTGGCTTGGTTGAAGCTGATCCGAACCCAGAGCATTGATATCGCTGGATTTCTCCGATTTTTCAGCCGGTTTATCTTGAACTTCTCTCGGATTTTTCTCCGGAAAAAACGGAGAACGCGTTTCGGCAGGCGATTCCGGGGCCTTGTCGGGTGTTTCAAGCCCATCCGGAGCTATATCGTTGATATCGCTCGACTTAGCCCGATTTTTCGCCCGCTTTTTCCCTCCTTTCGATCCGTTCGCCCGGCGGCGTTCACCGTCCTCCAGGTTCTCCGGCCCCTCACGGTCAAAGCGGGTGTTGCTCAGGTGGCCACCATCGTCTGTCACGTAGAGTTTGCCGTCGCCGAGGAGCGTCTGGCGGATCTGGTTCCATCGGCGCGTGGAGCATCCGCACACGCGGGCGATGTACGGGGAGTCGTCGGGGATCGGCTGCCCTCGGTCGTACAGCAGATCGAGCACGATGCTGTAGGCGCCTTTCTCCTCCAGCTTCAGGTGCATCGTCGCCGCAATGAAATCGGCCGGGTATCGTTTGTACCAAGGGCGGCCCGCGCTCATCGCAGCCCCAACACGCTCTGGTGATACAGGATGGTGGTGTGGTCGCGGTCGAGCACCCGGCCAATGCGGGCGGCCGAGACGTCCGCCAGGGTCGAGCGTCGAACCACCTCCCGGCGCGCGGCGATCAGCGCCGACGTCCGTCTCAGCCCCTTTATAGCTGCAACGGAACAGCCGCGTTCGTGTGCCACTGCGTGCAGAATGTCGGCGCAGCGTGAGGTCGCGGCGCGGGCGTCGCGGGGGCGGATCAGGTAGTCGCGCGGCCGGTCGCTCATCCCGTTGCCCTCCGCCATCTGCGGGCGCCCGTCGCGCGTTGAACGGGGGCGGAGGTGCGTCGCCGCTCATCGAGGATGCGGCTCACCCAGCCGAGCTTGTAGCCTCGGATGCTGGCGATGCGGATGAGGGCCGCCTTGTCCGTGCCCAGGGTCAGGAGACGGCCATACGGCATGTCGCGGACCTGCTGCACGGTCAGCCCAGGGAAGCCGCTCGGGCGGTCGCCGTCACGGGTCGCGGTCGCGACCGGCTTGGGCACCTGGGGCACGCGGTATCCACAGCCCGGACAGGCCGGATCAACCCGCCGGTGGACGCGGGCGCACTTCGGACACACCCGCGTGGCCTCGACGAGCTGCTGGAGCCGTCCGTTGGCAAGCCCCGTGTCGAGGCGCCACGGGCGGTCCTCATCCGGTAGGCCGTGGATGGCGCTGCACCGGGCGATGTCGATGATCGGGGTAAATGCCTTGCCCTCCAACAGGCGCAGGGCCCGGCCGATCATCTGGAGATACAGGGCCGTCGATTGAGTGGGCCGCAGCAGGATCACCCCGCCGATGCGCGGCACGTCCACACCCTCGGTGATGATCTCGACGTTGCAGACGATTTGGAGCCGGCCGGTTGCCAAGTTGGCGAAGATCGCGTCTCGCTCCGCCTCCGGCGTGCCACCATGTACGACAGCCGCGCGCCACCCGGCGGCCCCGAATGCCTCGGCAACGTGCGTCGCGTGCTCAATGCTGGCACAGAAAACGACGGTTGGCGTTCCAGCCAATCGCGCCGAATACCAGCGCAACGCCACCCGGGTGATGTCCGGCCGGTCGACCCGGTTCACCAGATCACCGGTCTTCCAATCGCCAAACCGCCGCTTGAGCCCGCCCAGATCCAGGTCCGTCCGGGGCATGTAGACGTTGGGCTCGACCAGATAACCGTCGTCGATCAGAGCGCGAATGCTCGGGCCGCGCACGGCGGCGGAGAAGATGTGTCCGAGCCCCTGGCCATCGAGGCGGTACGGTGTCGCGGTCAGGCCGAGGCGCTGAGCGGACGGGCAGGCGGCCATGGCCCGCTGCCACTTCGGGCTGACGGCGTGATGGCACTCGTCCGCCACCACCAGCCGGACACCGTCAAGCCAGGGCGCCAAGGCGTCAACCCGGCGGGGCAGGGTGTCCACGCTGGCGATAGCCACGCGGTCGGTGCCGTCAAACCGGTGGTCGGGCGCGATGATGCCGTGGTCGATGCCGGCGACGCGCAGGGCCTTGCTCGCCTGCCGGATCAGTTCCCGCCGATGCGCCAGCCAGAGAACGCGCCAGCCATGGTCCGGCGCCGCGACGGTCTGGAGCACCGACCCGGCGACCACCGTCTTGCCGCCGCCCGTGGGCAGGGCGTAGAGGGGCGATTCCCCGCGCTGGAGATAGGCCAGAATCGCCGCGACGCTTGTGTTTTGGTAGGGGCGGAGGGTGGTCATGACGCGGCCACCTCCTCAGTCGAACACGCATCCGGCAGCGGGGCGGCGGCCATCTCGGGCACGTTGGCGGTCACCAGCGCGGCGGCGAGCGGCGGGCACACGCTGTTACCCGCGCAGCGCACCTGCTGTGCCTTGCTGACCGGCCGGCCGTCGATCTCGATGTCGATCCGGTAGTCGTCCGGAAACCCCTGGGCGCGGAACAGTTCGCGCGGGCTCAGCATCCGCAGCGCAATGTCCGTGACGACGTAGGGCACGCCGTCCAGGTGCACCGTGACCAGTGACATGCGGTCCTTGGTCGTGACCGTGCACAGCGGATCGTCCACGGCGGCCCATTGCCCGCCCTCGCCGTAGTAGCGGGTCAGGAACGGCGCGATCAGGCCGACATGGGTGCCCTGGCCGGTGACGGTCGGGGCCGGCGCGGTGATGTCGCCGCCGTTGCCTTGGTTGCTGCCCCGGAACTGGGTCAGGTGGGCGGCGCACACCGCCGCCTTGCCGCCGCCTCCGCCGGTGACGGTGCCCAAGGGCGCGTCGGTTGCGCTGCCCACCGACTGGCCGAACTGCCGTTGGATATGCGCCGTCACCAGCGAATTGTGATCGACCGCCGTCACGGTGCTGGTGGGCTCGTCGAGCGGGGTGCCCGGGCGCTGCCCCTGGTCGCCGTAGTGCCGCGCCAGGAAGGCGGACACGAGGGCGTGCTTGGCACCACTCGCCACCGCCGTTCCCAGCGGCTTGTCGAGCCCAGGCACGCGCGGCGCCTGCCCGGGTCGCTCCCCATAGCCGGTTTGCACGAGGGTCGGCGCGACCATCGCCATCCCCCCGCCCGTTGTGATGGTGCGGAGCGGGGAGCCCGGATCGTGGACCCCGTTTCGTTTGGCGCCGGATTGCATGTCGGTCCGGACCAGCGACGGCGCCACCACCATCATCTCGCCGCGCTTGGCGGTCGTGATGGTGCGCAACGGTTCCCGCGAATCCCAACACCGGGCGTCCCCGCCATGCGTGACCGGGATGACGAAGGGCCGGGGATGATCGAGCACGTAGCGCACGATCCCCCGCGCGACGCGGCGCAAGGTGGCCTCGGCCAGGGGGCGCTTCACGCCGACGGCGCGGGCCTCCTCCGGGGACAGGAAGATGGAGTGCACCGGCAGCGACCAATCAATGATCTCCGCCGCCGTGCGCCAGGGCTTGCGGGCACCAGCCCGCACCTCCGGGCTGTCCGGGGCGCCATGCGTCGGCTCCGGCCAGACGATGGGCTGGCCGTCCCGGCGGGCGATGACGAACAGCCGCTTGCGGCTGGTCGGCGCGCCGTAATCGCAGGCCCGCAACTCGCGCCATTCGACCCGATAGCCCAGGCGCCGCAACTGCGCCACCCAGAGGGTGAAGGTCTGGCCTTTTCGCTCGGGACACGGCTTGCCGGCGCGGTCGATGGGCCCCCAGGTCTGGAACTCTTCTACGTTCTCCAGGATGATGACGCGCGGGCGCGCCCGTCGCGCCCATTCCACCACCACCCACGCAAGGTCCCGCACGCCGGACGACACCGGCTTGCCGCCCTTGGCTTTCGAGAAGTGGCGGCAGTCGGGGCTGGCCCACAGCAGGCCGACCGGCCGGCCCCGCGTCGCCTCGGCGGGGCTGACGGTGTAAATCGATTGGCAGAAATGCCGGGTGTCGGGATGATTCGCCGTGTGCATGGCGATGGCGACCGGATCGTGGTTGATCGCCACGTCGGGCGAGCGGCCCAACGCCATCTCGATGCCGGTCGAGGCCCCGCCGCCCCCGGCGAAGCTATCCACCATGATTTCGGTCGGCTGGGGCGGCGGTGGGAACAGGTGCGTCACGCCGCCCCCTTCCGCCGCACGCGCGGCGCGTCGATTTTTGCCCCGACGGTCGCCGGCCGAAAAATCGACTTCGGCCGCCACAGCCCCGCGGCGATCTGCGCCACCGTGAAATCCCACAGCGCCAGCGCATCGGCGTGGTTGTCGTCCACGCAGGTCCAGCCGCGATCCCGACAGGCTTTGACCATGTCTGTCTTTTCAGCCCGGCCTGACCCGGCCCAATGCCGTTTGATCTCTGCGGGCTGCGGCGTCAGGGGCTCCGGGAGCCCGCGCTTGTGCGCCACCATGGCCGCGATCCCGGCCAGGCCGTCGAGCCGCCGGATGGTGTCGATGGTCGTGGTCCGGGGCAGGATCGGGCACTCATAGGCCAGCAGGTCCACGCCCTCGGTGGTGCGCCACAGCCAGTCCGCAAACCGGGCCATCGCCTCGCCCAGCGGCCCCCGAAACGCCCGCGTGCCGCCCTCGGGCTGGGCCGCGCGTACGCCCGACGCCGCCTCAATGGGCGTGGTCGCGCGGTGCCCGGCAATGGAGCCGCGCGCAAACCCGCAGTGCGTGGCGATGTCGAGGGCGAGGAGGACCGTCATGCCGCACCCGCCTCGACGCGCGCGTCGTCGTCATAGTCGCCGGGCCGTTCCAGGCGCTTGCGGGTGCCGGGCGGGATCCAACGGAAGTCCGTGCCACCGATCCGATGAGGGTCATGGCGCCACACGATCCAGCAGTAGGCCGTGGCCGTGGACGCCGCGCGCAGGCAGCGGCCCTTGTGCATCGGCACGCGCTCGGCAAATTGGGCGATCGTCGCGGGTGGGTACGGGTCAAACAGGTCGCGCCACCGCTCGCCGCCTTCCAGGAACGCCGTGCGAACCAGCATGGCGACGACAGCAGCTTGCGGAAGCGCATGCCGCACGAACGCAGCGGCCAACCGAAACGGCGGGTTCGTGATGATGGCGTCCAGCTTCCCGGTGGGCATCTCGGCCGGGCGGGGCTCCAGGAGGAAGTCGAGGCGCTGGCCGTATCCGATCTGATCCGCCGCCACGTCGGTCGCGACGACGCGGCCCCAATACTCGGCGAGGGGGCGGGCCATATGCCCGGCGCCGCATGCGGGCTCCCAGACCGTGCCATTGGGGCGCGGACCAAGAAACTCACACAGCGCCCGCGTCGCCCAGGGCGGCGTCGGGAAGAAATCCAGGCTGTCGTGCGCCTCGGCGCGCTGCGCCATGACGGCGTGGGATGTGTTCTGAGTCACAGTTCACCCCTCCGCCTGGGCCGCCAGCGCGGCCAACGCCTCATGCCCTTTCCGGGTCAGGCGATAGGTGGCCGGATAGCCGTCCTGGGGCGGATGCCGCTCCAGCAGGCCGAGGTCGCGCAGGTCGCCAACCGTCAGGCCGGAGAACGCGCGCTCACGACGGTTGCCGGCCCAATCACCCGTGGACAGGCGGCGCAGGCTGCCGGCACGCGAGCAGGCCCGCAGGCAATCCACCTGGGCCGGGCGAAGGGCGAGGGTGTCGAGCGCGGTCATGGTGCTCACCCCACCGCGTGCAGGTGGGCGCCGCGACCGCGACCTTTGGGAGCGCGCGAGGCCGCTGCCGCCGGCACCTCGACCATGTCGTCATCGGTATCGTCGGGGTCGGTATCCTCGGCCTCGGTTGGGGCGTCGTCGTCCGACGGGCCTTCGACGTCCGCGCGCTCGGCCTGACCGGCCTCGTAGCCCTTGAGCCACAGGTCGTAGACCGCTCCGGTGCGGAATTGCTCAGGAGGAACTTCATCGGCCTCGCCGCTGCGCCCGGCGTCCATCCCGGCGTTGAAGGCGCGCCCACCGTTCTCGAGCGACGGATCCTCGGGATCGACGCGGCATTCGCCTTCGTGCTCGTGGTGTTCCACCGGGTCGGTTTCGGCCGGAGCCTCGGAATCCTCACCTTCGGCGGTCCGGGGTTCCGGCTCCCCGTCGCCATCCTCCGGGTCCTCGCCGTCGCCATCCCCGAACAAGGGGGCGGGCTCGCTCTCGATCGTGCCGACCGCTTCGCCATCCTGGGCGCCATCGCCGAGGGGCAAACTGCCCTGGGCGCACTCGCCGTTGATGTAGCGCTCGGCCTCGGCCATCAGGGTGCACACCGGCTCGTACACCCAGTCGGGCATATGCGTTCCCGCCGCGTCGTCCTTGCACTGCTTGATCGACGGAACGCTGATGTTGGTCGGGCTGTTGGCGTAGTCGCAGCCGATGGCCCCGTTGAGCTT
Organism: Roseospira marina; assembly: GCF_014197855.1. GTDB lineage: Bacteria > Pseudomonadota > Alphaproteobacteria > Rhodospirillales > Rhodospirillaceae > Rhodospira > Rhodospira marina. The sequence goes on along the minus strand of NZ_JACIGJ010000008.1, from coordinate 80,783 downwards.
CACGCTCAGTAGATCCGTGTCGGGGTCGATCGAAGGCTTGCAGCCCGTGGGCACAACCGGGTCCTCGATCCCGGTGAGGCGGCCGATCACGTCGCCCAGGGCATCCCAGGCGTCCTGAAGGCTCGGCAGGCATTCCATCTCGCCCTTGAGCGTGACGGTCTCCGGGCCGGACGGAGCGGTGTCGTTGACCCACGAAATTCGCGGCAGGCCATCCTTGAGCTTGATTCCGGTGATGCGGTGTTGGGGCACGGCGGGTCTCCTATCGTGCGGGGGATGCGCAGCCCGGCCGGGACACGGGGCAGCCGGGCTGCGCGGCGCCTGGAGCGAGAGGGGCGGACGGGAACCCCAGGCGCGTCTCGGCGGTCAGCGTTCGGTGCTGACCGGGTTCGTGGTTCGGGTGGCGTGGCTCACGGGGCGTTCCGCCGGCCGCCCGCCGCCGACCGCCCGCCACGCGGCGTCGTCGATCCGGTTGCCAAGCAGCGCCACGTCGATCTGGTCGATGGCCTGATCCAGTTCGGCCCGGATCCGCACGAACGCCTCTTTCAGCGTCCGCAGTTCGGAGGCGACGACGGCGGCCCCACCCGGCCCGTTGGGGTCCTGAGCCTCCGCGACCATCGCGGCCGCTTGCCCCAAGACCGCCGTCAGGACGATGACGCGCTCGCCCGGATCGCAGGCACACGGCCGGTCACGGCTCACGCGCTCCACCCGTGCGGTCCACGCGGCCAAGATCGGGGCTGGTTTTCCGGTCAGGGCCACATACTCGACGTCCAGAGCCAGGGCGGCCCGGGCATGGATGGGGCGCCCTCCGTCGTCCTGGGACAGCGTGAAGTCCCAAGCGCGCCGCTCCGTCATGCCCAGCACTTCAGCCGCATGGGCCACGCCGATGGCTTCGTAGATCGTCTGAACGGCCGCCTCGATGCTGAGGGGGGCTCTGCGTTTGGTCATTTTCGGCGTTCCAATTGACGTATCTGGCTGGTGGCGTCCGTGCGACGGTGGCGACGTCAGCCCCGGCCCGACCCGAACCGGATGACGCGGCCGATGACGTGGCCGACCAGCAACCCGGCCACGAGCCAGATCAGGAGAAGCTTTGCGATCCAGGCGACGGTGGGGAGGAGGGCGGCGAGAAGGTCGGGCATCACGCGGCCTCGTCGTTGGGGGTGGGGTCGCAACCCTCTTGCGGCCGTTCGATCCGGTCCGCAGCGTCCAGAACACCGTTCCAGGTCGCGACACGCGGACTCGTTTGCTCGGCCTTCCATCGCTGCCAAGTGGCTCTATCGACACCGACTTGACGGCAAAACTCTCCCACCGGCACTCCCGCTGCCCGGAGGCGCTGCTCTATGGCGACGATGGTTTCGACGACAGAATGTCTCATGGCCCGATCACGGTATGCGCATCTTTGCGCACCGTCAAGCGCATTATTGCCTACGGACGAAATGCGCAAAACCGCGCATCATGGCTACATGGAAACCGGGAAAATTCGTCGAAGACAGATTGCTTTTGTAAAGGCCGCCCAAGAGGCGACGGGGTTGGATACCACCAACATGGCCCGAAGGATCGGGCGTGCGCCGTCCACGCTTAACCGCTTCATCAAACCCACCGCCAGCAACTGCTTAAGCGCGCCTGTAATTGCTGCGTTGGAGCGACTTTCGGGGCTGTCGTACTCGGATTTTGATGACATGTCCCGCGAAAGAAATGCGACCCCGCTTCTGATGCCTTCGCTCGAGATACCTGTGATCGGCGAAGTACAGGCGGGGGTTTGGAAGATGGAGTTTGAAATTCCGTTAGAAGAGCGTGAGTTTGTCTCTATATCGCATCCCGGCGGACCCGACGTTCAATATTTTGGCTTACGGGTTGTCGGCGATTCTATGGATTTGGTTTATCCGCCCGGCACGGTTCTAATCTGTGTGGGGCGTATGGAGTTTTGGGACGATATCCGCCATGGCGAGCACGTAATTGTTCAACGCCGCAGTCGAGATAGCGCAGAGTGCGAATACACAGTGAAGGAGCTGCAGCGGGCACCTGACGGTGCATTCTGGCTGGTCCCCCGGAGCTCAAACCCCGCCCATCAGGCCCCTATCCGATGTGAAGGCTGGGACCACGAGCAGCCCCAAGCCGGAAATGGCGATATCGAAGTTATCGGGATCGTTGTGGGCGAGTATCGATGGCGGCATAGGCCGCAATAGGGCTGCCGGCCGAATTCATGCCCGGTGCTGTCTCGTTTACGCGCGAAGATCTGTTGGAGGAGGCCATTCGCAGCGGTCTTCTCACCTGTCCGTGACGGGCAGCCGTCCCGTGAGCATATCCCCGACAGTTTGACGATCCGCGAGGGGCAGCGCGCCAAGTCGTGTCGCCAGTGCGGTGTCGATGGTCGCGATTTTGGCGGTGCGCACCACCGATGGCACCGGCAACCCGGCTGCCCCCAGATCGCTGATGGGCACGTCACACGGCCAGGCGCGATTTGCGGCGCTGGTGATCATCAGAACCCACAACAACCCCGGTCCCTCAGCGATACGCGCCACCACCAGGGCCGGGCGATGTTCCGTGGCGGGCCGATTGGTGTACGGATAGGGCACCTTCACAACGTCCCAGGGTTCAAAGGCCGGCATAGGCCCTCCGGTCTTCATCACCATTCCATTCGGTGAAGGTCGCAAACGGATCGTCGTCGCGTGGTTGCGCGCGCTGGATTACGACGCGCCCCGTCGCTTCAATCTCATAGACGACCTCGTCACCCGGGCGCAGGCGCAACGCCTCCCGCACGGGCTGGGGAATGGTCGTCTGCGCCTTGCTGGTCAGCTTGCTGGTGATCATCGCAAAGCTCCTTCTGTCCGCCCAAAGGTAAGGATCATCCTTACCGCCGTCAACGAAGGCCTCGGTCTGCCCCGGGGCGCTAGTTTCTCCTTCGTCCGTGCGCATGCTTCGTCCGTGCGCATGCTTCGTCCGTGCGCATGCGTGCGCATTTTTGCGCTTGACGGTGCGCATAAATGCGCAGAAGCTCACTCCATCACCCGCGCCACGGCACGTTGCGGCCCCGGCGCCCTTGATGGGAGAGCCCCAATGAACCCGACCCCCACCGACACCACCACCCCAGTCCGCCGCATTGCGTCCGTCGATGGACCGGACCCGATTGACAAGCACGTCGGGGAGCGCGTCCGCCTGCGCCGCGCCATGCTGGGCATGAGCCAGGACACCATGTCCCGCGCCCTCGGCGTCAGCTTCCAGCAGGTCCAGAAGTACGAGCGCGGGACCAACCGCATCAGTGCCAGCCGGCTGTTTGACGTCGCGCGCGTCTTGAACGTCCCGATCGGGTTCTTCTTCGAGGCCATGGGCGAGGACGCCCTGTCCGCCCGCGATACCGAGGTCGGTCGGGCGGGTCTCCCTCAGCCGGTCGAGGCCAACGCCTCGCCGATCTCGACCGAGGCCATGGCCCTGCTGGCGGATTGGGGGCGGCTGCGGGAGCACCAGCAGCGCGCCATTCGCGCCGTGATCGACGCCACCCTGAGCACCACGGCGGCCACGCCGGCCGAACCGCTGGCGGCGGCGTAGGGGAGGGCGCGGCGATGGCAACTCCGTTACCCAACGCCCTGACGATCCGCCGCAACCGCGCCGGCCAGCTTGTCGTGGCCGATGGCCCGTGCGCCACCCGGTACGTTCGGGAGGACGCCATGGCCGTCTGGACGGCGCTTCGCGAAGGCCTCGTCCTCGCCGGTCTGTTCGTCGTCCTGATCCTCTGGGCGATCCTCGGCTACGCCGTGCTGGAGGGATGAGCCATGACCGCTGTCCTCGCCATCCTCCACGACGCCGGGGCTTTTGACGCGGTTCGGGCCGAACTGGAACAGCGCGCCACTCGCCCCTGCACCGACTGCCTGCGCCCGGGCGTCCTCCGCGCGCGTGCGGAAAACCTGCGCGTCCATGGTGACGCCCTGGATCGCGAACGCGCGGCCGATGCCCTGATTTCCCTCGCCACCCTCATCGAGGCCGGCGCGCTCGACCTGCGCCGGCCGAACGGAGGTGCCTGATATGCACGTCTACCAGGAGTTCATAACCATCGAAGGCGCGGCCTGTGTCGAGCTTGCGGCAAACGTCTACTACACGTTCCGCCGCGGGTTTCGGGGCGACTGCACCGACCCGCCGGAGCCGGACTCCTGCGAGGTTTCGCGGATCGAGATCGAGTGCGACGGCAAGCGATTGCCGCACGCCGTCGAAGCGTGGTTCGCCAACCGCATCGAGGCCGACGAAGAGGCGTTGCAGGCCGAACTGCTGCGCGACCATGCGGGCGGCATCGAGGACGCCGCCGATGCGCGGCGGGAGGCGGCGGCATGATCGAGGCCCACGTCGTCCACCACACCCGCCTGCCTCTGCGGCGGCTGTGCGAACTCAACGCGGCCATGAGCCTCGGCGATAGAGAGACGCTGCACGAGGTCGCCAAGGCCGCCCGCGAATGCGCGAACGGGCTGCCGCAGACGCACCCGATGCGCGGTCGCCTGCTTGCCCGGGTGCGGGATGCCGCCGGGCTCGTCCTCTCCAGCTACGGCCGGTCTCCCGGCCCGGACGGTGCGGCATGAGCGCGAGGGCGAAGCGGGCCCGGGCCAGGGATCCCGTCTACGGGTTGGCCGCGTGCGCGGGCAAGCCTCGGTACGAGAGCGGTGCGCCGGCATGGCGTGCGGCTCAGAAGGCCCGGCTGCCCATGGTCGCCTACCGGTGCCGGTGCTGCGGCGGCTGGCATGTCGGGCGGACAGATCGGTTTGAACGGAGGCCCTTGTGATGACCGCTGACACCTTCACCATCCGTCCCGACCCTGGCGGCCCGATCCGCGAGCCCGGGTTTTATCGGTTCGATGAGGACCGGTACCACGACGACCCGTGCGATGCGCCGTCTCTTTCCAGCGGCACCGCGAAGGAGCTGCTGCGGAAAAGCCCCTGGCATGCGTGGCGGGGCCACCCGCGCCTTGGGGGCGCCGATGAGAAGCGCGCTAGCCGGAACATGGACCTTGGGTCTGTCGTCCATGCGCTCATTCTGGGCGAGGGCAGCGACGTCGAGGTGATCGACGCGTCCGGCTACACGACGAAAGCCGCGAGAGAGGCCCGCGACGCGGCGCGCGATGCTGGGAAGACACCGATACTGGCCGCCGAGTGGGACCAGGCCCAGGCCATGGCCAAATGGGTGCGCCGTCAGATCGCCGAGAGCGAGGCCGCGAATTTCTTGGACCCGGTGACGGGCCAGAGCGAGGTGTCCGGATTTTGGCGCGACGGATCCGACGATGCCCCGATTTGGTGTCGAATGCGCGCCGACAGGCTGGTCGTGCCCGGCCGGATGCCGATCATCTACGACATCAAAACCCAGACGACCGCGGCCCCTGCCGAGTTCTCGCGCTCACTGTGGCGCGACAGGATGCAGGTCCAGGAGGGACTGTATCGGCGCGGCGCCCGCGCGCTGCTGGGCACCGACACCGTGCTCTTCCGCTGGATTGTGGTCGAGCGCGATCCGCCCCACGCGGTGTCCGTCGTATCCCTGGACCCGAAGGCGCAGGCCATCGCGGACCAGGACGCCGAGCGCGCGATCCAGGCATGGGAACAGTGCCTCAAGCGGGGCTGGTGGCCGGGCTATCCGCGCCTCGTCTGCCATGTCGAGGCACCCGGCTATGTCGCCAAGCAATACGACGAGAGCGACGACCCCGCAGAGGCCACTCGCGACCAGTTCGATGTCGCCTATCGCTTCCAGGCCGGTGACGCGAAAGCCGCCACCCCATGGAGTGAGGCCCGATGACATTCCACTTCCGCCCCGCTGTCCGAGAGCAGACCCCGCTCTTGATCGGCCTCGCCGGGCCGTCCGGCTCCGGCAAGACCTTTTCTGCTCTACGGCTCGCCCAGGGGATTGCTGGCGAAAAACCGATCATGTTTCTCGACACCGAGAACGGTCGCGGCCTGCACTACGCTGACATGTTCCGGTACCAATACGCCCAGCTTGAGCCGCCGTTCACGCCGGCCCGGTACATCGAGGGCATCAAGGCCGCCGTCGAGGCCGGCGCCGGCTGTGTCATCATCGACAGTTGCTCACACCTGCATGAGGGTGTCGGTGGGCTCCTGGAGATGCACGAAGCCGCGCTCGATCGCATGGCTGGGCAAAACTACCAGAAGCGGGAAGCCTGCAAGTTCTCCGCCTGGATCGAACCAAAGAAGGAACAAAGCCGGTTCGTCAACAATGTGCTTCAAGTGCGGGCACACGTCATTTTCTGCTTCCGGGCGAAGGAGAAAATGAAGATGCAGAAGAATGACCGGGGCAAGAACGAGCCGGTGTCGATTGGCTGGCAGCCCATCGCGCCGACCGGGTTCGAGTATGAAATGACGACCATGCTGGTTCTGCCACCCGGGGCCCGGGGCGTCCCTCATCTTGGCGCCGAAGCGGAGAAGATGCCGGACCAGCTGAAGCGCCTGATCGAACCCGGAGTGCAGATCGACGAGGGGCTTGGCCAGCGGCTGGCCGGCTGGGCAAATGGTGGGGCCGCCCCTCAGCAGACCCAGCCCTCCCAGCAGCCCCGCTCCGCCGCCGACCCGGCCGATTTCTGGGCGCGTCCGTCGCTGACCATCGGGGTCACGAAAGGGTTGGAGCACTGGGCAGACCGGTTCAAAGCGGCGGCAGCTGCTGCCCCCAATGCGGACGCCCTCGATCGGCTCCGGTCCGACAACGCCGACAACTTGGCGGACCTCGATCAGGCGGATCCGGTCGCCTATGACGCGCTCATGCAGGCGTTGGACGCCGAACAAGACCGGCGGAGGGCCGCGTGATGGGCGAGTACAGCAAGATCGAGTGGACCGATCACACCTGGAACCCGTGGATCGGCTGCACCAAGGTCTCGCCGGCTTGTGATCACTGCTATGCCGAGGGCGTCGGGCGCCGCCTGAGTGTGCCCTGGGGGCACGGCCAGCCGCGCCGACGGGCCGCCGAGTCCACATGGCGCCAGCCGTTCGCCTGGGATCGCAGGGCTGCGCGGGACGGTCGACGGTACCGCGTGTTCTGTGCGTCGCTGGCCGACGTGTTCGACACGGAGGTGCCGACAGAATGGCGCGACGAGGTGTTCGCCGTGATGGCGCTCACCCCGCACCTGGATTGGATCGTCGTCACCAAGCGGCCCAAGGTCGCGCGGGACTATCTGACGCGCGGTCGTGACGCGGGCAACGGCGTTCACATGCCCCCTCTCTGGCACATCGGCATGACGCAGGACGATCCCTCCTGGCCGGACACCAGGGATTGGCCGCTGCCCAACGTCACCCTGCTGGTCAGCGTCGAGAACCACGAGATGGCGGACCTGCGGATCCCGATCCTGCTCGACACGCCAGCCGCGCGGCGGGGCCTGTCCGTCGAGCCCTTGTTGGGGCCGGTGGGCCTGACGCCGTGGCTCGGGAACCTTGATTGGGTCATCTGCGGCGGGGAATCCGGCCCGTATGCCCGGCCGATGCATCCGGATTGGCCGCGCTCGCTGCGCGATCAGTGCGCGGCGGCGGGTGTGCCGTTTTTCTTCAAGCAGTGGGGGGAGTGGCGTCCGCCGCTGCATGGGGAGCCTTACGACACCAGCCGGGGGCGCATGCAGCGGACGCCAGCTTTCATCGTGGCGCACGACGGGTCTGTCCACTGCTTCCAACCCGACCACATCGTTAATGGGCGCCCCATGGTCCGCGTCGGCAAGCACACCGCCGGCCGGCTGCTGGACGACCTCGAGCACAGCGGTGGGCCGTCATGACGCCCCCGTGCATGGACGTCAAAGAGGTCGCGGAACGCCTGAAGGTCCATCCGAAGACCGTGCGCGACATGATCCGCAGAGGTGAGATCCCTGTGCTAAGTACACCCCTGAAGGCATATCGGATCGATCGGGCGACGTTTGAGGAGCTTTATGAACAATGGGCCGCCCCCGCCTCACGGAGCCAAAATACAGGCTCATCCGAAATCAGCGCGGCACCTACTACGTCACATGGACCGAGGACGGTCGCACGCGACGGGTTTCAAGTGGCACGAAGGACCGCTCAGAAGCGGACCGGTTCCTAGATCAATTCAAGGCTGGGGCCGAGGCACAGCCCGACGTTGCCACGATGGGCCAGATCTTGGCCGCATACTCCGACAGCCGGCGGGAACGGGCGTCGTATGGGTCAATCAAGGCGACATGCGGTATGCTGGCGCGTGAGTTCGGGAACCTGAAGCCGGAACACATCACGCAAAAGGCTGTCGCGCGCTTCGCAAAACAGAGGCTGGCCGCTGGGAAGAGCCATAGCACCGCCTACAACGATATGCTGTTCCTGCGGGCGTCCGTGAACTGGGCCATCAAGCAGAAGATGGTGCCCCCGTCCGCCAAACTCACGTTTGAAATGCCTGTTCGGCGATCCCCGCCGCGCGAGCGGTGGCTCACCAAGGACGAGGTTCGGCGCCTCGTTGATGGCGCCATTGCGCCGCACATCCGGCTGTTTATCGTTATCGCCGCCATGACCGGGCATCGCCGCGAGGCTATCCTTGGCTTGACGTGGGACGGCGTTGATTTCGAGCGCAGACGGATTGATTTCGGACCAGGGAATGAGCGGAAGCGTCGGGGCGTCGTTCCCATACACGACAGCCTACTACGTGAACTGAAAGCGGCGCGTGCCGTCGCGACAACGCAGTGGGTGGTTGAGTTTGGCGGGTCGCGGGTTCACGACGTCCGGCGCGGCCTGGAAGCCGCGTGCGTGCGTGCGGGAGTCGCTCGCATCACGCCCCATGTTTTCCGCCACACGGCGGCGACGTGGATGGTCATGGCGGGCACGCCGACACGAGAAGTCGCGCGCATGCTCGGCATGTCCGAGGTCATGGTAGAGCGTACCTACGGCAAGCACGCTCCGGATTATCTGGACAGCGCGGCTAGTGCCTTGGATTTTTCGAGCACCCAAGATGTTGGATAGGGATTTTTCGATGAGGTTGGGCCAAAAACTGTTTTTGGCTGGCCATAACGTGCCTGACATCCCTTTCCGTGGTCGCGGTTTTCCAGAACGTTTGCGGGGTGCCCGTTCGTTGTTCACGAAGTGTGCGGCCCGGTCGCCGTGCCACGTGATGTCCGACTGCACCTCGGCGCCGATGGCGTGGCCGATGGCGGTCTTGTGGTACCAGAAGCAGCGCCGCACGCCGCCGTCGAGGGACAGCCCAGAATGGGGCATCCACAGAGTCCCCAGCCACGTCTTGGCCTGGGTGCCGCGCCACGGCAGGTCCTCCGCGCCCACGTAGTCGGCGTTGGAGAACTCTTCGATCTGCATCAGCTCCGACCACTGCTTCCAGCCGACCACGGCGTAGCGTTCACCGTCGTCGGGCACATCGGCGGTGCCCAGCATCTCGAACGCCTCCATGATCTTGCGCAGGGTCAGGCCTGTGGTGCCGTCCTGGGCGTGATTGGTGGAGGTGTCGAGCTGGGCCAGGATCAGTTCGTCGGTCTTGCGGCCGAGCGCATAGGCACCGGCGTTCACCAACACCTGGCGCTCGTCGATGTTGGTCTTCAACTCGTCCAGGCGATCCACCCAATCGCCGGCGTAGAAGTCCTGGAGGTCGCATTCCACCGGGGTGTGGTCCAGGTTCATGACCGGCACCATGCCGTGGCGGGCCTTGGTGGACGCCGTGCCCTTGCCGACCTTCTGAAACACGGTCGTGGCGCCCTGCACATTGTCCTTCACGCGCACGGTGTTGCGCAGTTTGGAACCCATCTGCTGGAAGGCAAGGTGCACGTCGGCCTGGAAATGCTTGATGAACGACTGGTCGATGGTGATCGACATCGGCGGGTGTCCTTGTCCGGAGGGGGAGGAAACGGGCGTGCGGGGGGCGGCTCAGGCGCCGCCCGGGTACAGGCGGCGGAAGCCTTCGGCGACCCGGCGCACCACGGTCGGGTCGCGGTGCTTCCAGTAGCGGGGATCGCGCATCAGGGCCTTCAGGTCGGTTTCGTCCGTGCCGCCGCCGCCGGCCCCGCCGGCGCCCGCGCTGGGCACGAGGCCCGGTTCGCCCTCCGCCATCATGCGGGACAGCGCGAGCACGCCCTCCCGCGTCGAGGCCAGGGCCATATAGACGTCGCGCGGCAGGTGGGCCTTGCCCCAAGCCGAAAGCTGACGGCTGATCTCCGCCCAGCGGTCCTCGCCGCCGAAGTGCTCCACCAGGGTGGCCAGGTCAGTTTCGGCGCGCTGGTCCTGGCCCATGGCCTCGATCACCGGCATGACGCGCTCGACGGCGAGATCGTAGACAAGCTGGGCCTGGGCCGGCGTGAAGGCCGCATCGTGCAGGCGCCGGTTGACCTCGGGGCACACGGCGAGGCGCGGGTGGTTCACCGTGATCGTGTAGCCGTCCGGCGTATCCGGCACGCCGATGGCGCGGCGGAAGCGCAGGCGCGTCTGGTCGTCGGTGTCGCGGCCCGGGACGGGCACCAGGGTCTCGGCGTTCCGCGCCAACGCTTCGTAGGCGTCGAGCAGCGCGGCCACGTCGATTTGGCCGGTCTGCGGATCCAGGAAGGGCGCCAGAGACGCCGGCATATGCGGGGCATTGGGCGCGCGGGAGCGGGCCGCGCCGGCCGGGCCGGGCGGAAGCGGAAAGGTCATGATGTGACTCCTTGAAGATCTGGGGTCGGTTACAGGGCCGGGCTGCCGCGCCCTTCGTCGATCAGCCGGTCGAGGTGCGCGACCAGGGCGCGCTGGCCCTCCAGGTGGCGTAGGGCGGCGTCGGAGGCGTCCGGTCCCAGGTGACGGGCGAGGGTCAGGGCGTGCAGATGCGCGCGCAGGCGGCGACCGTCGTCGTGCGCGAACAGCCGCGCGCAGGCGCGGGCCAGGGCGGCGCGGTCCTCGGCGGCAAGATCCTCCGAGGTCGGCGCCGGGGTCGGAGTGGTCTCTGTCCAGGGCCACGTCTGAGCGGCGGACGAGTCAGCGGGCGACATTCGGCGGCCCTCCCGTCGGGGACGCCAGCGCGGCGCCCAGCCGCTGCGCCAACGCCGTCCAATCCGGCGGAGCAGCGGACGGTGTCGGCGGTGGCGCAGCCGGTGGGGTTGAGGCCGGCGGGTCGGGCGCGGCCGGGCGCACGGCGGCGTCCGGCACCCCCAGCGTCCGCGCCAGCCAGCGCGCGGCGCCCTCGGTGTCGACGACCCCGGCTCCGCCCTCACCCAGCCCCTGCACGGCGTTGATCCACGTCAGGGTGGTCTGGGCGTCGGCCATGCGCTGCTGTTGCGCCAGCGGGGAGGCGTGGGTCAGGTCCACCAGCCGCCCGTCGAGGCGGATCGGCGGGATCTCGCCCCGCCGCCGCAGGATCGCGAGCCCGCGCCGGATCAGGGGGGCCAGCAGCTCCGATTGCAGCCGCCCATAGGAGGCGCCGAGCACCCGGGCCATGTCCGCGGCGCGGTGCACGACCTCCGTCGCGGTCATGCCGGGGCTGTCGGGCTGGCCGAGCTTGTCCGCCAGCAAGGCATGCCGGATGCGGGCGCGCAGGCCGTCCAGCACCAGCTGCGAGACGTCGAAGTCCCCGGCCGCCCGCAGCGGCGTCAATCCGGCCGAGCCCACGGCTTTTGGGATGATGGTGCCGGGCACCAGCCGCACCGTCGCCGGGTTCAGCACGCCGTCGTCGTCGGCCTGCCAGATGCCGGTGACGGCGATGGAGGCGTTTTTCAACACCAGTTCCACCACCTTGTTGGCCGTCTTGATGTCCGGCAGCGCCTTCATGACTGGGGAGCGGCCATAGACTTCCCCCGGGGCCTTCAGCCAGCGGAAACACAGGAACGGGGAGACGGCGAAATGGCCCGTGGCCAACACGACGGGCGGCGCCGCGATCGCGTCCCCGATGTCGACCCCCACATCGGCCAACGTCCCCAAGGCGTCCCCGGCGCCGGCCAGCAGCGCGGTGTAGCCATAGCCGCGCGCGTCCGGCACGACGCATTCCAGCACGGCCACGTCGAGGTCCGGTTCCCGCGCCGCCCGGTTTTCCAGCTCCGGGGGCAGAACGGCACCCGGCCACCGCGCCCGCACCGCCGTCAGGGGCAGCCGGATGCGGCGGAATACGGTGTCCAGGCGGCCGGTCGGCCCCTCGTCCAGGGCCACGTCGCCCATGGACACGGCCGCGAACCGGAAGGCGCTGGGCTCGCCGGGTGGGGCTTCCTCGAACGCAAGGCAGGCGGTGCCCAGCGTCACGAGGTCCAGATACGCCTGATGGATCTCGACCGCGAAGTTGGAGGCGGCGAACTGCCCCCGCAGCACCTCGGCGGCGTGCTCCAGCGTCGGTGCCATGCGGGCGCGCTCGTCCTCCGTCAGGTCGGCGCCCGCCGTGAGGTCGAACCAGCGCGACCACGGCGGCGTGAGTTGCGCCAGCATGCTGGCGGCGAGCTGGTCCACGGCGTCCGGGGCGGTGCCGTCGAACAGCCGGTCCCCGCGCGCCGCGCCGGGGGTGGACCCGCCCAGGGCGGACTCCCGGCTGGGCAGCGCGTAATCGTAGCAGTCGTGCCACGCGCCCTCCCAGGATCGGCGGCGGGTCCGGGCGCGGCGGTAGCGGCGCAGCAGTTCCGTTACCGGGGCGTCGTCCGGCGCGGTGTCGGGTCCGGAGGGAGGACCGGCCGGGAGGCCGGCGGGGGCGGGATGGGACATGCTGTCAGTCTCCCAACAGGGTCTTCAGACCGGAGCCGCCGGTAAAGGACGCCGGGGCCAGCACGCCCCGGTAGGACGTGTTGACCGTGGAGCGCCAGCCGCGCGCGGATCGGGCCTCCCGCTCGCGGCGCTGGCGGTCGGCTTCGCCGGCGGCGGTGGGGGGATCCTCCGTGTCGGTGGGGTCCGGCTCTGGTGGCGGTGGAGGGGGCGGCGGGTCCGGGACCGGCTCGGGTTCGGGCTCCGGCGGGGGCGGTGGCGGCGGAGGCGGTGGTGGGGGAGGGGGCGGCGGCGTCGGGATCGAGGGCGGCGAGAACAAACCTCCCATGGGCAGGCTCCTTCCTTGGATGCGGCAATGGGCACCGACGGAAAACGGCGGACGGAGGCACGAAAAAAACCCGCTGGCGGTGGGCCGGCGGGGCTTAGGACGGGCCAAATGCCAGGCGTGAATCCGCCCGAACTCTTTGATTCAGAGCCGATTCACGGCATCGATTTGAACCACCTTGTGTCTCAAATCGATCCCGATCGGCTCTGGACACAGGTGTCCCCGTTCTATGTTTGTTCCGATGCCAGGGTAGGCGTGCCGCGCCAAGGTTTTTTTGCGCGGATCGCCGCGCGGGACTTTTTTATCGGGGACGCGGACGGGCTATGCCGCCCAGAACCCGATGCCTTCGTACTCGTACTGATCCAGGGTGGCGATCACCACATCCCGTTCGTCCGCGCTGGCGGTGAAGAAGTGGCCGCCGTTGGCGGTGTTGTGGAAGCGGTAGATGGGATCGCCGCCCTCCGATCCGTCGGCGTCGGCCGCGAAGCCGACCTCTTCGTAGCGGTACGATGGCAGGGACGAGAGGACATAATCCCGTTCCCCGGCATCCGCGGTGAAGAAATGGCCCTGGCTGGCGGGGTTGTAGAACCGATAGATCGGATCGAGCCCGTTGCGGCCGGCCTCGCTGGCGTCGTGGGCGCTGAAGCCGACGCGCTCATAGTGGTACGTGGCCAGATTGTCGATGACGGTGTCCCGCTCGGCGGCGTTCGCGGTGAAGAAATGGCCGCCGGACGTCGCGTTGAAGAACCGGAAAATTTCGGTCGTGCCCGCCGGGGCGTCGTTGGGACTGACCGTCACGGCGACGGTGGCCTGATCCGTGCCGCCGCGCCCATCCGAGACCGTGTAGTCGAACGACAGCGCGCCGCTGAAACCCTCGGTCAGGGATAGGTACACGCCCCCATCGGCGCCGATCCGGACCGCGCCGCCGCTGCTTGGTTGGCTGATGGCGCTGACGGTCAGGGTGTCGCCATTGGCGTCCTGGTCGTTGGCGAGGACGTCCACCGCGACCACGGACTGCCAGACGGTGGCGAGGCTGTCGTCGTTGGCCACGGGCGCCGTGTTCGCACCACCGCCGATGATATCGCGGTCGTTCGCCGCCATCGCGTCGAGCAGCCAGTAGGCGTGCGCGCCCACCGACGTGGCGGCGATCCCGGTGGAGACGACGCCGATGACGTACGGCCCGTCGCCATAGTCGTAGTAGATCGGCCCACCCGAGTTCCCCGGGTTCAGCTCCAGGTCCTCTTGAACGTAGAAAACGCCGTCCACGGGACTGCGCGTCACGGTGCCGTCGTCGTACATCATCCGAGACCCGTACACGCCCGGGTGCCCCAGAACGCCGACCGCTCCGCCCGCGAAATCGGTGTCCACGCCCATCCAGCCGTATTGATCGCCGATCGGGTCGGCCAGCGAGATCAGCGCCATGTCGTATTCCGACCCGGCGAACGTCGCGGCGTTGAAATCGCCCGGCGGCAGTAAACCGTCCCCGTCAGGATCGAACTGCGGAAAGTACTGGAAGGAAAGATTGTCGAAATAGACGTTGTTGCCGTCATTCGGGTTAAAGGACGGATAGACGCGAACCGAATCGGGAGTCCCTCCGTCCGAAAGGCTGTACAAAACGTGCGACGCGGTGAGCACGTCGTTGCGCCCAACCAGAACGCCGGAGCCGGTATAGGTTGTGCGGCCCCATGTGGCCTCAATGTATACGACGCTGGTCCCGGGATAGATGTCGTCGTCGGCTTGGAACGTCATGGCCTCGCCTCCGGAGGTGGTGGGGCGGTGGTGGTCCCCGCGCCGTGCTCGGCCGAGCCCCCCACGTTTCCTATGATGCCACCGGTTTTGGGGCTGAAAAAGGGCCCCCGTGTGTCGGGCTTGGTCGCGACGATCGTTTAGCGCAGCTTAACGACACATCAAGAGATTCGGCTTGTCACACGGCGACAATGGGTTTCTCATTTCCTCCGAACAGAACAAAAGACGCTGGCCGCAAAAGTGCGCGAGTCGGCAAGCAAAACCATAGGGTGGAAACGTGTCGGATGGAACTGACGACGCCCGTTTGTCCAATGTTGCCTTGGCCAAACGCGCGTACAATATTCGGCGGAATGCCCTCAGAATGGCCGCCGTTCAAGGTCAGGGGTATATCGGCCAGGCCCTAGGCGTCGCGGACGTCTTGGCCGTGTCTTACTTTCATGCCCTGCGATATCAGCCGGTCGATCCCCAATGGGAGGGCCGGGACCGGTTTCTGCTGTCCATCGGCCACTATGCCATTGCCCTGTACGCGGCGTTGATCGAAGCCGGGATCCTGCCCGAGGATGAGCTGGAGACCTACGGCAGCGACGGTAGCCGACTTCCTATGTCGGGTATGGCGGCGTACACCCCGGGCATGGAAATCACCGGCGGCTCGCTCGGCCACGGCCTCGGCATCGGCGTCGGCATGGCCCTCGGACTGAAGCGCAAGCAGTCCGACGCCCGCGTCTTCAACCTGCTGTCGGATGGCGAACTGGGCGAGGGCTCGACGTGGGAAGCGGCGATGGAGGCCGCGCACCACCGTCTCGACAATCTCATCGCCATCGTCGACTTCAACAACCAGCAGGCCGACGGTCCGTCGACCCGGATGCTCAGCGCCGAACCGGTGCAGGACAAATGGGCGGCCTTCGGCTGGTACGCGCAGCGCGTCGACGGCAACGACATTCCCGCGGTGGTGGCGGCGTTCGATGCCGCCCGGAACCATACCGGCGATCAGCCCCGGGTCATCATTTGCGATACGCGGATGTGCAAGGGAGTCCCGTTCCTGGAGACGCGCGAGGTCACGCACTTCGTCCGCGTCGCCCCCGAGGAATGGGATATGGCTTTGGAGGCACTGGACGCCGGGAGGCCCCAATGAGCGCGCCGCAAAAGAAACGCCTGACCACCTCGGCCATGATCGCGTCGATCGCCGAGGATGGGCAGGAAACCACGCCGGCCCCATTCGGCCATGCGCTGGTCGCCCTGGCGCAGCAGCGACCCGAGATCGTCGGCCTCAGCGCCGACCTGAGCAAGTACACCGACCTGCACATCCTGGCGCAGGCCATGCCGGACCGGTTCTATCAGATGGGCATGGCGGAGCAGGTGCTCATGGGCGCGGCGGCCGGGCTTGCGCGCGAGGGCTTCCAGCCGTTCGCCACCACCTATGCCGTGTTCGCCTCGCGCCGGGCCTATGACTTCATCTGCCTGGGCATCGCCGAGGAGTCCCTGAACGTCAAGATCGTCTGCGCCCTGCCGGGCCTGACGACCGGCTACGGGCCGAGCCATCAGGCGACGGACGATCTGGCCATCTTCCGGGCCATGCCGAACCTGACCATCGTGGACCCGTGCGACGCGGTGGACATCGAGCAGGCCGTGCCGGCGATCGCCGATCACAAGGGGCCGGTCTACATGCGGTTGCTGCGCGGGAATGTGCCGCGCGTGCTGCACCGCTATGACTATCGGTTCGAACTGGGCAAGGCTGCGCTGCTGCGCGATGGGGCCGACATCCTGTTCGTGTCGTCCGGGCTGATGACCATGCGCGTGCTGGCCGCCGCCGAGCGGATGAAGGCCGAGGGCATCGCCGACGCCGGCGTTCTGCATGTGCCCACGATCAAGCCACTCGATACCGAGACCATCACTGCCGCCCTGGCCCGTCCCGGGCGTCTGGTGGTCACGGCCGAGAATCACAGCATTGTCGGCGGACTGGGCGAGGCCGTGGCGGGCGCGGCGCTGGAACGCGGTGTCGTGCCCGCCGGGTTCCGTCGCATCGGCTTGCCGGATGCGTTCCTGGATGCGGGCGCCCTGCCCACGCTGCACGACCGCTACGGCCTGTCCGTCGAGGCGATCGTGACGCAGATCAAAGGCTGGCTGTAACGCCGCCTCGCGGGCGTATTCCCTTCACTTGATTATCGGAGGACAATTCCATGGGTCTTCTGGATGGCCGTACCGCCATCATTACCGGTGCCGCATCGGCGCGCGGTTTGGGCAAGGCGACGGCCCGCCTGTTCGCGGAGCACGGTGCCAAGATCGCGATTCTGGATCTGGACGCGGCGGCCGCCGAGGCGGCTGCGGCCGACCTGGGGCCGGACCACATCGGCCTTGCCTGTAACGTGACCGACAAGGCGGCCTGCGCCGCGGCCGTAGAGGCCGTGCTGGCCCGCTGGAGCCGCATCGACATTTTGGTCAACAATGCGGGCATCACCCAGCCGCTCAAGATCATGGACATCGAGCCGCATAACTATGAGGCGGTCACGGACGTCAGCCTGCGCGGCACCCTGTACATGAGCCAGGCCGTTATTCCCCACATGCGTCAGAACAAGGCCGGGTCGATCATCAACCTGTCGTCGGTGTCGGCCCAGCGCGGCGGCGGCATCTTCGGCGGGCCGCACTACTCGGCCGCCAAGGCGGGCGTTCTCGGCCTCACCAAGGCCATGGCGCGCGAACTGGCGCCGGACAACGTGCGCTCCAACGCCGTCTGTCCGGGCTTCATCGATACCGACATCACGGGCGGTCAATTGACCGACGCGATGATGGCCACCGTCCTGTCCGGGATTCCGATGGGCCGGGCGGGCGCCGCCAGCGATGTCGCCGGCTGTTGCCTGTTCCTGGCGTCCGACCTCTCCGCCTACTGCACCGGCACAGAGGTGGACGTGAACGGAGGCTCCCTCATACACTGACCTCCGGGTCACCATCCCCACTCACACTCCGAGTCTCTGGTTTTCGACCGTGCGCCCAACATGGCGGCTCCTCAGCCGCCGCGCACGGTCCCCACAAGCGACCAAAGAGTCGCGTTCCGTGTGTCCAGGTTACCCACCGCCACGCGTTAAAGATCGAGTTTCACAGGAGGAACCCCATGCGTATTCTGTCCACCACCCTCGCCACGGCTGCCGTGGCCGTGATCGGCCTGTCCGCCAGTGCGCAGGCCGAGGAAATCATCTTCGCCCACGGCGCCAACGCGGGAAATCCGCGCTTCGATGCCGCCAACCTCTTCGCGGAACTGGTGCCCGGTTGCTCGCACGGGGATATGACCGTCAACGTGGCGCCGTCGGCGACCATGGGCGACGACGCGGAGATGCTGACCTCGGTCACCGCCGGCGTCATTCAGATGACCGCCAACTCCCAGGGCGCCATGTCGCAGGTCGTGCCGGAGTTCGGCATGCTGGGCCTGCCGTTCCTGTTCAAGGACCTGCCGACCGTCTGGCGCGTGCTCGACGGCAAGGTCGGTGAAGAACTCGACCGGATCACCCAGGAACGCGGCATGAAGATCGTCGGCTTCTGGGACAACGGTATCCGTCACGTCACCCATGTCAGCAAGTTCGTGCCGACCCCGGCCGACATTGAGGGCATGAAGATCCGCACGCCGCCCGGTCCGGTCACCATCGCCGTGTTCGAGGCCATGGGCGCCAATCCCGCGCCGCTGGCCTGGAGCGAACTGCCGACCGCTCTGCGCTCCGGCGCGTTCGAGGGCCAGGAAAACCCGCTGACCAACATCTACACGGCGCGGCTGCACGAGATCACGCCCTACATCACCATGACCGGCCACCTGTACGAGACCACCCCGGTGCTCGCCAGTCTGGGCTGGTGGAACGGTCTGTCCGAGGAAGAGCGCACGTGCGTGCAGGATTCCGTGGATCAGGCCGGCTGGTTCCAGCGGGGCCGCAGCCTGATGGACAACGTCCAGCTGCGCGCCACGATGACCGAGGAAGGCGCCAAGTTCATGGACATCGACCGCGAGCCGTTCCAGAAGGCGACCGAGTCCGTGTACACGAAGTATGAGGGCGAGTACGGCGACTTCATTGCCCTTCTCCGCCAGGAAGTGGACGCCCTCGAAACCAAATAAACCTCATCCTCGTGCCGGTGGCCCTGTGACCCCGGTCTCGTTCGCGGGACCGGGGCGGGGACCCTCACCGGCTCCATGCGCGGCCGTCCGCCGCGACGGACTGACGGCCGGGGCCCGGTTCGGGCGCCGGCCGGATGAGGGGAGGAACGACCCCAATGACAACCTCCGATGTATCGGAGCGCGCCGCCCGCCCGGAAAAGGTGGGGGGACGGTTTCGCTCTGTCCGACGCGCGCTCGTCGGCGTCACCACGGTTCTGGATTATCTGGCCGCCGCCCTTGTGGTCACGACCCTGACCGGCATGTTCCTGGCGCTGCTGGTCAACGTGATCCTGCGCTATCTGTTCTCGACCGGCATTCCCTGGGCCTACGAGATCCATTCCATCCTGTTTCCGTGGCTGGTGGCCGGTGGCGCGGTCATGGCCGCGGTGCGCGGTCGTAACATCGCGGTCGAGGTGGCCGTCAATCTGCTGCCCGAACTGGGCCGGCGGATCGTCGCCATCATCGTGCACGTGGTGATCGTCATCATGGCCGTTGCCGTCATCGATACGTCGATGCCGATCGTGATGGCGTCGCGCTTCAGCGTGCTGGCCGAGACCCGCATTCCGCAGATCTACGGTTACTCCAGCCTTATTTTCGGGTTTGCGCTGGTCGCGCTCGTCTCCGTTCTGGATGCCATCCGGCTGATCCTGGGCGAGCACGCGCAGGACAAAAACCCCGGGCACACGGCGCTCAGCTGAGAGGAGACCCCACCATGGTCATGATGTTGATTTGGGTTTTCCCGTTGCTGCTGTTCCTGTCGGTGCCGGTGGCCCATGCCCTGATCGCGGCCGCGACGCTGATTCTGGCCATCGACCATCGCCCGATGGCGGTGGTGGCCCAGCGCCTGTATACGCCGACCCAGAGCTTTCCCATGCTCGCCATTCCGTTCTTCATCCTGGCCGGCAGCCTGATGATGTCCGGACGGTTCGGCGAGAACCTCGTCAACTTCGCCAAGCTTCTGGTCGGCCGGTTCAAGGGCGGCATGGGCCATGTGAGCATCGTCGGGTCGGTGATGTTCGGCGGTGTGTCCGGATCCGCCGTCGCCGACGCCTCGGCCCTCGGCAACGCCCTGATCCCGGTGCAGAAGCGCGAGGGGTTTCCGGCGGCGTTCGCGGCCGCGATCAACTCCAGTGCCTCCACCATCGCGGTGCTGATCCCGCCGTCCATTCCCCTCATCATTTACGGTCTGGTTTCCGGCACCTCGATTATCGCCCTGTTCATCGCCGGCATCCTGCCCGGTGTCCTGCTCGGCGTGGGGATGCTGACCGCCTGCTGGCTGTCCGCCAAGGCGCGCGGGTTCCCGGCCACCCACGTGGAGGGCGGCTGGCGTAGCTTCCGCTCGCAGGCGTTCCAGGCTCTTCCCGCGCTGTTCATGCCGGTGTTCGTGGTCGGCACCCTTCGGTTCGGCATCGCCACCCCGACCGAGGTCAGCGTCCTGGCGGTGGCCTACGCGCTGCTCGTCGGCACGCTGGTCTACCGCGACCTCTCCCTGACCGCGGTGCTCCGCGCGATGATGGAGACCGGTGTCATGACCGGCGCCGTGATGCTTATCATCATGGCCTCGTCGGTGATCCAGTGGATGCTGACGCTGGAGCAGGCGCCGCAGGCTCTCGCCACCTGGATGATGGGATCCCTCAGCGAGGAGTGGATGATCATCCTGGCGATGAACGTCATCATGCTGGTGGTCGGGACGTTCCTGGACCTGCCGGCGGCCATTCTGCTGCTGGGGCCGCTGTTCGTGGGCATCGCTACGGCCATCGGTCTGGATCACGTCCAGCTTGGGCTGATGATGGTCGTGAATCTGGCCATTGGCCTGTACACCCCGCCGGTCGGCACGACGCTGTTCATTTCCTCGACCATCGCCCGCGTCAGTATTGGGTCCGTCGTCAAGGAGCTGGCGCCGTTCTACCTCGTGGCGCTCGTCGTCCTCGGTCTGATCAGTTATGTGCCCGCGTTCACGATCCACTAGGGCGCACAAGAGCGGGCGCCCCCTGACGCTCGGGCGTCGGGCGCTCCACGATCCGGAACCCGAATTGCTCCATGAGCGCGCGGGTTCCGGCCTCGTGGTGGGCGCACTCCTCGCGCAGCCAGGTGCAGAAGACCTGCACGACGCGGCGGCTCTGGTTCCGGCTGGGGCCCATGATCCAGTACGCGGGATACCGCAGCACGGGGAGGGCGGTGGAGAGGGGCACCAAGGCGCCGCTCATCAGATCGTCGTAGGCGAGTGTCACGGACTCCAGGGTCACGCCGACACCCCGTTTCGCCAGTTGCATCGCCATCCACGAGCGGTCGAAACGCAAGTGTGCATTATCCCCGACGGGCGGCGCGCCGACCTGTTTCAGCCAACCGTCCCACCGCGTCAGGGCTTTCACGCTGTCGATCAGGCGGGCGTGACACAGCAGCGCGGTCGGGTCCTCGCCATCCGAGCCCACGGCCTCCTGAAGCTGCGTCCGATACGCCGGGCTGCACAGCGGCAGAACGTGGTCCGACAGGATGGCCTCGACATACAGGCCGGGCCAGTCCCCCGTGCCATAGCGGACGTCCAGGTCCACCACCTCGCGCTCGAAGTCGGACGGGTCCGGCGTCGCGTCCACATGCAGATCCCACGATGGGTGCTGTTGGATGAACCGCGCCAGACGCGGCCCCAACCAGAACATGCCGAAACTGGGGCTGACGCGCAGGATCAATTGGCGCCGCTCGCGTTGGCGGGCCACCAGATGGCGGGCGTCCCGAATCATGCGGAATGCCACGGATGTGGAGTGAAACAGCCGTTCACCGTCCGCCGTGAGACGAAACTGGCGCTTTTCCCGGAAAAACAGCCGGACACCGAGCTGTTGTTCCAGAAGCTTGATCTGTTGGCTGACCGCCGACCCCGAGACCCCCAGCTCATCGGCGGCCTTGGACACACCGCCGTGCCGGGCCACGGTTTCGAAATACAGCATGCCGTTCAGGGTCGGATCTCGCGACATCAACACGTCCTCAGGGAAGCGCCCGGCCGAACCGGGCGAGTCCGCAGTATGGCACGACCGTGCGTCGTGCGGCAGGGAAACGCAGCCGGCCCATGTTTGAAACCCCGACGGCAACGGTATCGGGGTAGCCCGAAGGAGAGTGACACATGCGTATCATCGTGACCGGAGCCAACGGGTTCATCGGGCGCAAGCTGGTCGCCGCCCTGTTGCAGGCCGGATCCCTGCCGGGGCCGGACGGCACGCCGGTGCCCCTGTCGGATGTCCGTCTGTTCGACGTGGTGGCGCCGGAGGTGCCGGCGGCGCTGGCGAACGGCACGGTTCCCGTGCGGTCCATCGCCGGTGACCTCTCGGATCCAGCGGCGCTGGACCGCCTGATGACGGGGGGCGCCGACGTCGTGTTTCATCTGGCCGCCGTGGTCAGTGCCCAGGCCGAAGAGGATTTCGGATTGGGCATGCGGGTCAACTTCGACGCCACCCGCGCCCTCCTGGACGCAACCCGCACGGCCGCGCCGGATGGGGCCGCGCGTTTGGTCTTCACCAGTTCCGTTGCGGTGTTCGGCGGTGATCTGCCCCATGTGGTCCGCGACGACACCGCCCCGGTGCCGCAGAGCAGCTACGGCGTACAGAAGGCCATGAGCGAGTTGCTGGTCCAGGACTACGCCCGGCGCGGGTTCGTGGACGGCCGAACGGTGCGCCTGCCCACCATCGTCGTGCGCCCGGGGCCGCCCAACAAGGCCGCCAGCACCTTCGCCAGTTCCATCATCCGCGAGCCGCTGAACGGGGAGAGCGCGATCTGCCCGGTGCCCGAGGACACCGGCCTGTTCGTCGCCTCGCCCCGATGCATTGTCGCCAACCTGCTGCATGCCGCGAGCGTGCCCGCCGCCCGCTTTGGGCACGGCCGCACGGTCATGCTGCCCGGGCTGTCGGTGACGGTTGCGGAGATGATCGAGGCCTTGCGCGCCGAAGCCGGCGCCGAGGCCGTCGCCCGCATCCGATTTGAGGACGACGCCCGCATCCGCGCCATCGTCGCGAGCTGGCCCGCCCGCTTCCAGACAGACCGGGCCGCCGCGCTCGGGTTCCAAGCCGATGCATCGTTCGCCGCCATCGTCCGCGCTTTCGTCGAGGACGAGATGGGCGTGCCTAATCAGGAGTGACTGCCATGACCACCTTGAGAGACATGGCCAACGCCATCCGGTTCCTGTCCATGGACGCCATCGTGCGTGCCCAGGACGGGCATCCCGGCACCCCCATGGGCGGCGCGGATATCGCCACGGCGCTGTACACCATGGCCATGAAGTATGACGCCTCCGCCCCGCTGTGGCCCGACCGCGACCGGTTCGTCCATTCCGCCGGGCACGGGTCCATGCTGCTGTATGCGGCACTGCATCTGGCGGGCTACGATGCCATCGACCGGGAGCAGGTGAAGAACTTCCGGGTGCTGGGGTCGCACACTCCGGGCCATCCCGAGTACCACCCCGACGCGGGCATCGAGACCACCACCGGGCCGCTCGGGCAGGGGATCGGCAATGCCGTCGGCATGGCCGTGGCCGAGCAGATGCTCAACCACCGCTTTGGTGACGGTATCGTGGACCACCGCACTTTCGCCTATGTCGGCGACGGCTGTTTGATGGAGGGCATCGCCGCCGAGGTCATCGCGCTGGCCGGGCATCTGCGCTTGGGCAAGCTGACGTTCCTGTGGGACGACAACCGCATGACCGACGACGGCAGCACCGATCAGGCGGTCAGCGAGGACAACGCGGCCCGCTTCGACACGGCCGGCTGGCATGTAATTCGGGACGTGGACGGTCAGGACGCCGCCGCCGTGGCGGCCGCGATCGCGCAGGCCGGGGACGATCCGCGCCCCAGTATGATCGCCTGCCGCACCCGAATCGGTTTCGGCATTCCGCGCATCGAGAACACGCGGGCGGCGCACGGCGGCAAGATCACCCAGGAGGACACCGACGCGGCGCGCGCGCACCTGAACTGGCCGCACGCGCCCTTCGTGATCCCGGAGGATATCCTGGCACGCTGGCGCGAGGCCGGGGTACGCGGAGCCGGCGCCCGTAAGGCGTGGGAGGCGCGGCTAGCCGCCCTGCCCAACGACGAGCGCACCGAGTTCGAACGCCGCATCGCCGGGGCGTTGCCGGAGGCATGGCGGCGCACCGTGCTGGACGTCAAGCGCGCCTGGACCGACGAGCCGAAGCCTCAGGCGGGCATCAAGGCGTCCGGTGCGATGCTGGCCGCCGTGGCCGACGCGATTCCGGAACTGGTCAGCGGCGCCCCGGACCTGGAGGCCGCGACCCAGCACAAGCGCCAGTTGGCTCCCTTCACGGCAACGGATCGGGGCGGGCGCTACGTCCACTATGGTGTGCGCGAGCATGCCATGGGCGCCCTGATGAACGGCATGACCGTGCACGGCGGGATCCTGGCCGTGGGCACTACGTTTCTGGTGTTCTCCGACTACATGCGCCATACGCTGCGCATGGCGGCGCTGATGGGCATTCCCAGTCTGTTCGTGTTCAGCCACGATTCCATCGGCATCGGCAAGAACGGGCCGACCCACCAGCCGGTGGAATTCCTCGCCTCGCTGCGGGCCTATCCGAACATGCGGGTGATGCGCCCTGCCGATCCGGTCGAGATGGCCGAATGCTGGGCGCTGGCGCTGGAGAAGCGGAACGGGCCGAGCGCTATCGTGGCGTCGCGCCAGCCGCTGACGCCGGTGCGCACCGCCTGGACCGAGGAGAACCGGTGCGCCCGGGGCGGCTACATCCTGGCGGAGGCCGAGGGCGGGCCGCGCCGCGCGACGCTGTTCGCGACCGGCTCGGAAGTGTCGGTGGCCCTGGCGGCGCGGGCGCAGCTTCAGGTCCGGGGGGTGCCGACGGCCGTGGTCTCGTTGCCGTGCTGGGACCTGTTCGAGGAGCAGGACGAGGCCTACCGCCAGCGCGTGATCGGGCGCGGGACCATCCGCGTCGCGATTGAGGCCGCCGTGCGCCTCGGCTGGGACCATTACATCGGCGAGGACGGCACGTTTATCGGTATGAGCAGCTTCGGCGCCTCCGGCGACGCCGCGGATCTGTTCGAGCATTTCGGCATCACCGCCGACGCGGTGGTCACGGCGGTCGAGCGTCAGTTGGTGGACGCCTGATCCCGACGGGGCATAACCACCCGAAGGCGCCGTGACACGGCTCAGGCCAGGAACCGAACCCACCCGGTTCCTGGCCGATTCGTATCAATCATCCGCCCAGGCGGCTTTCGGATCGGCGCGCACCCCCTCGGCCGGGAACACCCGCATCATCCATAACAGCAGCAGCAGCCCCGGCACCGCCGCCACCGTGGTGACCAGGAAGTAGCTCACCCAGTCCACATGGTCGGCCAGCCAGCCGCCGCCCGCTGAAAAGAACGTGCGGGCGAAGCTCATCAGGCTGGAGACGAGGGCATACTGGGTGGCGGTGTAGGCCACGTTGCACAGCGACGACAGATAGGCGACGAAAGCCGCCGTGCCCATGCCGCCGGTCAGGTTCTCCACGCCGATGGTCACGACCAGCCAGTTTACGTCGGCGCCCACATGGGCCTGCCACGCGAACACGAGGTTGGAGGCCGCCTGCAACACGCCGCAGACCAGCAGCGCCCGAAAGATTCCCTGCCGGGCCACCAGCAGACCGCCGCCAAGGCCGCCGATGATGGTCATCACCACCCCGAAGCCCTTGGAGATCACGCCGACTTCGGTCTTGGTGAACCCGATCTCCTCGTAGAACGGCATCGCCATGTTGCCCAGCAGGGCGTCGCCGTACTTGTACAGCGCGATGAACACCAGGATCAGAATCCAGTGCGGGCGTTTCATGAAGTCCGTAAACGGGCAGACCACGGCCCCGTACAGGAAGCCGGCGGTGTCGCGCAGCCAGGGCGCCAGGTCGGCGCGGCGGTCCAGGAAGGCCGCGACACGATCCTCTTCCTCCGCGGCGGTCCGGGTGGCGGCGGTGCGGTCGGGCTCCGGGCTCAGCAGCGTGGTCAGGATGCCCAGCCCCATCAGCCCGGCCATGACGGCATAGGCCCAGAACCAGCCGGCCGCGTCCGCGATGATGAGCGCGCCGCCGCTGGCCGCCACCATGCCGATGCGGTAGCCGAGCACGACGGTGCCCGCGCCCGCGCCCAGTTGATGCTCCTCCAGCGTCTCCACGCGGTAGGCGTCGATCACGATGTCCTGGGTCGCCGAGGCAAAGGCCAGCAGCACGGCCCACAGCGCCGTCCACCACAAGTCCTCGGCGGGGTCGGTGGTGCCCACGCCGATCATGCAGCCGATGATGAGCCCCTGCGCCAGCAGCAGCCAGCCGCGCCGCTGGCCGAGCCAGCGGGTCAGCAGGGGCAAGCGCAGGCGGTCCACCAGCGGCGACCACAGGAACTTGAAGCCATAGGCGCTGCTGGCGAAGGCGAACAGGCCGATGGCGGTCTTCGAGACGCCGGCCTCGGCCAGCCAGTACGACAGCGTCGTGAACACCAGCAGCAGCGGCAGGCCGCTGGCAAAGCCCAGGAACAGCACCCGCAGCACCCGGATGTCGCCATAGACGGCCAGGCTCTGCGCCCAGTTGCGCAAGGGGGCGGAGGGAAGGGACACGGCGAACAGCCTTTCGCGGGAGGGAACGGGGCGCGGCACGCGGACCATGCGATCGGAACGCGGGCGCCATGATCCCGATCCCCGCCCCTCGGCGCAAGGTGGCGCGGGCGGCAGGGACTATCTAGGCTCTGGCAGGCACGAGGAGCCTAGCGTACGTTGTGACAGGGCGCCTTTGAGACGTCGAGCTACAAAGATCGAGGATGTTTCGGATGACCAATACACCTGATACAGAAAGCGATGCCGCCGCCTTGGATCAAACGTTGCGTGATATTTTGCGACCCGACATAGATTCTTTTTATGCAAACAATATTGGTGTGGCCGTTCGCGATGATGAGTTTGTTCTGTGTTTCGGTCTCGAAAGTATAGGGCAGGGAAAGCCCTACGAGAGGCGCGTCTTTATGACAAGAGCATCGGCGAAAAAATTGGCATCGTTGCTCATGAATTATATTGATTTAGATGAAGGTGGGGACAGTTTATTATGATATTATTTCGCGAAGCGAGCCCGCTTGGGGTGGATGTTG
The DNA here is from genome assembly GCF_014197855.1 of Roseospira marina. Classification (GTDB taxonomy): domain Bacteria; phylum Pseudomonadota; class Alphaproteobacteria; order Rhodospirillales; family Rhodospirillaceae; genus Rhodospira; species Rhodospira marina. The sequence goes on along the minus strand of NZ_JACIGJ010000008.1, from coordinate 53,873 downwards.
TGCTTCATGATTATACATACGAAAATCATATTCGCGCACGCAAACCCCCAAAGCTCTGTCCCGAGGTCAGGGAGATTCGGGCTTCTATCGGCGAACCGACAGCCATATATCGATCAAGGATCCAGGCTGATGCGTTTTGGCATTGCGCGCCCGCACAAAGCCGGGCCTCGGATGGAGACAGATCATGCTACACGCTTACTGTTGTGAAGCCGGATCGACAGGTGGTCGCAGCCGTCCCGCAGGGTGGTCCGTATGTGGTCGCCACGGCGGTCCATACATCGCAGGACGGATCGTCGAAGGGACCGGCCATATGGCCGACATAAAACACGGTTCCGTATCTCCGGACGGGGTGGGACGCCCTGTGCTTCGGGTAGCGAGTTACGATGCTAGTACAGGAACTCTGTATTTTGGAGCAAATGTAGATGACAGCGGTGCGGAAGCGGATTTGACGGATGATGAAATGATAGTTATCCGTAATACATATGGCGAGGTGGTATCTCTGACGGTTCCCTTTTTTGATACCTATTGGTCCCGGAATTGGGCCTCTTTCGTCACAGCGCTTGAGCGCTTCGGTCGGATTGATGTCGCCGAAGTTGCGCGCGCGACCGGGCGCTTGCCGACACAATTTACGTCCTCAACCCGCTATCAAGCGATCAAGTCTACTAGGCACGCTGGGTATCGGGTGACATTCGGGTCTTCTTCCGGGCAGCAGCAATCCTAAGTAGTGTTTTGATTCGCGATCGCCTCTCTGCTCGGATCTGTCTGCATCCACCTCGGCCGCTCTTGCCTTCCTGACCGGGGGGTGGGAAGGTCCCGCCGCCATGTTTCTGCTGTTCGACTACACCGGAACCGACGTTTTCGACCCGCTGGTGCTGCTGCTGGCGGCGATGGCGATCGACGCCTATCTGGGCGAGTTCGGTCCCGTGTTCCGCCTCCTCCCGCATCCGGTCGTCCTGATGGGCCACGCCATCGGGGACGCCGACGGCCGCCTGAACCGGCCGGAACGCAGCCCCACCGACCGTCGTATCCGGGGCGTGGTCACGGCCGTGGGCCTGATCGCCGCCGCCGCTGGCATAGGGGTCGCGGTGCAATGGTTCGCGACCCAGGCGCCCGCCGGCTGGGTGCTGGAGCTGCTGCTGGTCGCGGTCATGCTGGCGCAGAAAAGCCTGTACGATCACGTCCGCGACGTGGCGGTGGCGGTGGAGCGCCATGGGCTCGACGCGGGGCGCAAGGCCATCCGGCATCTGTGCGGCCGCGATCCGGAGACGCTGGACCAGGGCGGCATCGGCCGGGCGGCCATCGAATCCCTGGCGGAGAACTTCTCGGACGGCGTGGTGGCGCCGATCTTCTGGTACGTCGTGTTCGGCCTGCCGGGCCTGCTGGCCTACAAGATGATCAACACGCTCGATTCCATGATCGGCCACAAGACGGAGCGTCACCAGGACTTCGGTTGGGCCGCGGCGCGCATCGACGATGTGGCGAACTGGATCCCCGCCCGCCTCTCCGGTGCCTTGATCATCGGTGCGGCGGCGACGCTGCGGTTCGCGCGCTGGCGGGAGGCGGTGCGCATCCTGCGCCGCGACGCCCGCCGCCATCGCTCCCCCAACGCGGGCTGGCCGGAGGCCGCGACGGCCGGCGCGCTGGGGCTCGCGCTGTCCGGCCCGCGCTATTACCACGGGCACGAGACTCACGAGCCCTGGGTGGGCGACGGCCGCGCCGGGGTGAGGCCCAAGGATATCCGCCGCGCGCTGCGGCTGTACGTGCGTGCCTGCCTCGGCGGCGGGCTCGCGGTGGCCGTGGTTCTGGTTGTGAAGCTGGCCGTGGTCGGCGCCGGCTGACCCCTGACGTTCCGCCGTCTTGAGCCGGCCCGCTGCCGCGTCTAATGTGCGGCGCCTTCCATCCTGTCCCCTGTCCGGAATCCTCTACCATGATCGAGCCCGACGCCACCCGCCTGGACCCCACCCTTCAGGCCGAGATCGAGGCCCTGCGCGGGCAGACCGCGGCCACCCGCCGCGCGACGGTGGACGCTATGGAGGACATCCTGCACCAGCCGTTCCCGGTGCTGGACCACGGCTTCGTGCGGGTCGTGGACTACATGGGCGACGACGGCGCGGTGGTGCAGGCGGCGCGCGTGTCCTACGGGCGCGGCACCCGGCGGGTGAACGAGGACCGGGGCCTGATCCGCTACCTGATGCGGCACCGGCACACCACGCCGTTCGAAATGGCGGAGATCAAGTACCACATCAAGCTGCCGATCTTTGTGGCGCGGCAGTGGATCCGCCACCGCACCGCCAACGTGAACGAGTACTCCGCGCGCTATTCGGTGCTGGACAAGGAGTTCTATATCCCGACGCCGGAAAACCTCGCGGCGCAGTCCACCGACAACCGCCAGGGGCGCGGCGCGGTGCTGGAGGGGGCGGAGGCCGCCGAGGTCCTGGACCTGCTGCGCGGCGACGCGATGCGGTGCTACGGCAACTACGCGCGCATGCTGGGGGAAGACGACGACGACCGCCAAGGCCTCGCCCGCGAACTGGCGCGCATGAACCTGACGCTGAACACCTATACGCAGTGGTACTGGAAGGTTGATCTGCACAACCTGATGCACTTCCTGTCGCTGCGTGCCGACTCTCATGCGCAGTACGAAATCCGCGTCTATGCCGAGATCATGCTGGACCTGATGGCCCGCTGGGTGCCGATCGTGCACGAGGCGTTCCAGGACTACCGCATGGGCGGGATGCACCTGTCGCGCGCCGGGCTGGCGGTGGTCCGGCGGGCGCTGGCCGGGGAGGCCGTGACCCAGGCCGACAGCGGCTTGTCGCCCCGCGAGTGGCGCGAGCTGTGGCAGGCGCTGGGCCGCCCGGATCCCGACGCGGCGGGGTAACGCGCCGTCCGTGTGAAGCCTGGCGCGGCCCAGCCCCTCCCCTAGAGGGGGGGCAACGGTCCGCACATAAAAAAACGCCCCGGACCCGGCCAGGACGGCCAATTCCGGGGCGTTTTCGTGAGAGGGCGCGGGGCGCGGCACAGGCCGGCCCCGACGGGCCTCCTTTTTAATTCTTCGCCTTGTCGACCAGCCGGTTGGCGGCGATCCAGGGCATCATGCCGCGCAGCTTGGTGCCGACTTCCTCAATGTTGTGCTCGGCGTTGAGGCGGCGGGTCGCCTTGAACGACGGCTGGCCGGCCTTGCACTCCAGCATCCAGTCGCGGACGAAGCGGCCGGACTGGATGTCGTCCAGCACGCGCTTCATCTCGGCCTTGGTCTCGTCGGTGATGACGCGCGGACCGGAGACGTAGTCACCGTATTCCGCCGTGTTGGAGATCGAGTAGCGCATGTTGGCCATGCCGCCCTCGTACATCAGGTCGACGATCAGCTTCACCTCGTGCAGGCACTCGAAGTAGGCCATTTCCGGGGCGTAACCGGCTTCCACCAGGGTCTCGTAGCCGGCCTTGATGAGGCTGGTCAGACCGCCGCAGAGCACGGCCTGCTCGCCGAACAGGTCGGTCTCGCACTCTTCGCGGAAGGTGGTTTCGATGATGCCGGAGCGGCCGCCGCCGATGGCGGAGGCGTAGGACAGGCCCAGCTCATGGGCGTTGCCGCTGGCGTTCTGGGCCACGGCGATCAGGCAGGGCACGCCGCCGCCGCGCAGGTACTCGCTGCGCACGGTGTGGCCGGGGCCCTTCGGCGCGACCATGAACACGTCCAGATCGGCGCGCGGCTCGATCAGGTTGAAATGGATGTTCAGGCCATGGGCGAAGGCCAGCGCGGCGCCTTCCTTCATGGTGTTGTGCAGGTGGTCGCGGTACAGGTCGCCCTGCAGCTCGTCCGGGGTGAGGATCATGATGACGTCGGCCCAGGCGCCGGCCTCGGCCGGGCTCATGACCTTCAGGCCCTCGCCCTCGGCCTTCTTGCGGCTGGCCGAATCCTCGCGCAGGGCGACGGCCACCTCGGCCACGCCGGAATCGCGCAGGTTCAGGGCGTGGGCATGGCCCTGGCTGCCGTAGCCGACGATGGCGACCTTCTTGGCCTTGATGAGGTTCACGTCGGCGTCACGGTCGTAGTACACGCGCATCGTTGTTGGTTCCCTGGGTTTTAGAATCACGGACGTCCGGGGGGCGGACGCGAAGACGGGGGCGCAATGGCGCCGGCCGCGCGGCCGGCGCGCGCGGATCAGAGTAAGGACTCTTTGCCGCGGGCGATCGCCGCCACGCCGGTGCGGCTGGTCTCGGCCAGGCCGAGCGGTTCCATCAGCTTGATGAAGGCGTCGAGCTTCTCGGGCTTGCCGACAATCTCGAACACGAACGATTCGTTGGTGCTGTCCACCACGTTGGCGCGGAAGATATCGGCGATCCGCAGCGATTCCACGCGCTTTTCGCCGGTGCCGACCACCTTCAGCAGGGCCAGCTCGCGGGTGACCGACGGCCCTTCGACCGTCAGGTCGGCCACCTTGCGCACCGGCACGAGGCGGCCGAGCTGCGCCTTGATCTGTTCGATCACCATGGGTGTCCCGGAGGTCACCAGCGTGATGCGGGACAGCTTTTCGACCGGATCCACCTCGGCGACGGTCAGGCTTTCAATGTTGTACCCGCGGCCGGAGAACAACCCGATGACGCGGGCGAGGACGCCCGACTCATTGTCCACCAGGACGGCAATGGTGTGAGTGCGGATGTCCTGCTGGGTGATCATGTACGACATTTCCCGGGTCTTTTCGTTCGTTGAGGGATGGGGCAGGGTCGGCGCATCGGCCTATACCAGCACCATGCCGTGATCGGACACGCCGGCGCCGGCGGTGTCCTCGGGTCCCATGAGCATGTCGTTGTGGGCGGCGCCCGACGGGATCATGGGATAGCAGTTCTCCGACGGGTCCACATGAACGTTCATCAGCACCGGCTTGTCGGACTCGATCATGGTCTTGATCGCATCGTCCAGGTCGGCCGGGGACTCCACCTCAAGGCCGAGCCAGCCGAAGCTCTCCGCCAGCTTGACGAAGTCCGGCAGGGCGTCGCTGTAGCTTTCGGAATAGCGGCTGCCGTGCAGCAGCTCCTGCCACTGACGCACCATGCCCATGTACTGGTTGTTCAGGATGAACACCTTGACGGGCAGGCGGTACTGGGACGCGGTGCCCATCTCCTGCATGTTCATCTGGAACGAGGCCTCGCCGGAGATGTCCACCACCAGCGACTCCGGATGCGCCACCTGCACGCCGAGCGCGGCGGGCAGTCCGTAGCCCATGGTGCCCAGGCCGCCGGAGGTCATCCAGCGGTTCGGCTCCTCGAACTTGTAGAACTGAGCGGCCCACATCTGGTGCTGCCCGACCTCGGTCGTGATGTACGTGTCACGGTCCTTGGTCAGGGCGTACAGGCGCTCAATCGCCTGCTGCGGCTTGATGGTGGTGTCGTTGGTCTTGTAGGCGAGGCAGTTGCGCGCCTTCCAGGCGTCGATTTGACCCCACCAGGTGGCCAGGGCCTTCTGGGTCGGGCGGATCTGCTTGGCCTTCCAGACCCGGATCATGTCCTCGACCACATGGGCGACGTCGCCGACGATGGCCACGTCGACCACGACGTTCTTGTTGATCGAGGACGGGTCGATGTCGACGTGGATCTTCTTGGCGTTCGGCGCGAACGCGTCCAGGCGGCCGGTCACCCGGTCGTCGAACCGCGCGCCGATGCAGATCATCACGTCGCAGGCGTGCATGGCCAGATTGGCTTCATAGGTGCCGTGCATCCCCAGCATGCCCAGGAACTGCTGGTCCGACGCCGGGTAGGCGCCCAGGCCCATCAGCGTGCTGGTGATGGGGAAGCCGGTGGACCGCACGAAGCTGGCCAGCAGCTTGCAGGCACTCGGCCCCGAGTTCACGACGCCGCCGCCGATGTAGAAGATCGGCCGCTGGGCCTTGCCCATCAGCTCGACCGCCTGTTCGATCAACGCGATGTCCGCCTTCATCTGCGGCTTGTAGGAGCGGTGCTTGACCCGGCTGGCCGGGATGTAGGGCGCCTTGCCCATCAGCACGTCCTTCGGCAGGTCGACCACGACCGGGCCGGGGCGACCGGTGGAGGCAACCACGAAGGCCTCGTGGATGGTGCGGGCCAGCCGGTCCGGCTCCTTGACCAGATAATTGTGCTTGGTGCACTGGCGGGTGATGCCGGTGGTGTCGGCCTCCTGGAAGGCGTCGTTCCCGATCAGGAAGGTGGGTACCTGTCCGGTCAAGCAGACGATGGGCACGGAGTCCATCAGGGCATCGGTCAGACCCGTCACCGCGTTGGTCGCGCCCGGGCCGGATGTGACGAGCACGCAGCCGACCTTGCCGGTCGAGCGGGCATAGCCCTCGGCCATGTGGACGGCGCCTTGTTCATGCCGGCACAGCACATGACGGATGCGGTTCTGCCGGAACAGAGCATCGTAGATCGGCAGTACGGCGCCGCCCGGGTATCCGAATACGACCTCCACGCCCTGATCGACGAGGGCTTTGAGGACAATCTCGGCGCCGGAGAGCTGCTCTGACATGGTGCGCATCCTTGGTGGCGGAACGGGATCGCGCCGACGGGGTCCGGAGGGAGCCGCCGGCAGACTGAATCGGAACGGAGGCAAGCCCCGCAGGGGCCCGAACCGGGCGCGGGGGAGCGCCACCCTAGTCCCAGACCCCTAGGGGGTCAACAAAAACCGCCGAACGATTGCAAAGCTTTGGTCGGCAAGGCTTTCCGAAAATTGCGTCGGATCGGTCGTATGCAGAATGGAGTCAGGTGTAATCTGGCCCCGCAACCACGTTCGCTGGCGTTTGGCATACCGGCGCGTCGCGGCTTGCATGCGAGCGACCGCCTCAGTCCAGGGCAGCGCGCCGGTCAGGTATGCGCTCAGTTCGGGTACGCCCACGGCCTTCAGGACCGGGCGGTCGGGGGGCAGACCGCGCGCCCGGAGGGCCGAAACCTCATCCAGGGCGCCAGCGACGAGCATGGTCTCGACCCGGCGATCAATGACGCGGCGCAGGGCGTCGGCCGGCGGATCGAGGACCAGGGTCAGAACGCGGGCGGCCAGCGGCGGCGGGGCCGGCGGTTGGCGTTGCCACCACGCCAAGGGACGGCCCGTGGCCTCCAGCACTTCCCAGGCGCGGGCGATGCGCTGGGGGTTCGCGGGGTCCAGGCGGGCCGCCGTCTCCGGGTCGCGGGCGGCGAGCGCGGCATGGGCCGCTGGAGGACCCAGCGCGGCCACGCGCGCCCGCACCTCGGCCCGGATCGCCGGCGGAATGTCCGGCATGGCCGCGAGGCCCTCGGTCAGCGCCTTCATATAAAGGCCGGTGCCGCCGACGATCAGCGGCAAGCGGTCGGCTGCCCAGGTCTCACGCACCGCGTCGGCGGCCATGTCGGCCCAGCGCGGGGCGGAACAGACCGCGTTGCCGTCGAGCACGCCATACAGCCGGTGCGGGACGCGGGCTTCCTCGTCCGGGGTCGGTCGCGCGCTGACAATGCGCAGGTCGTGATACACCTGCGCGCTGTCGGCGTTGATGATGGTGCCCTCCAGGCGCTCAGCTAAGCTCAGGGCCAGACGGGACTTGCCGCTGGCGGTGGGGCCGGCGAGGAGGACGAGGGGAAGCGCTGCGGTCGTCATGGGGCGCAGGATGCCGGGTTCCGGCCGGGGATGCGACCGCTTTGGCACCGCGCCCGACAGGGGAATCGCTATGCCCAATGGCGGGGTGGTCCGGACGATGGGATCTCGCGTACCCTAGTTGGGAGATCGAAACGAAAGGGCATCCCTCATGGCCATTCCCGCGCTGTCCATCGGCGTGTCCGCGCTCCGGATGAACGAAACCCGGGTGGCGGTCGCGGCCGACAACATCGCGAACGCGACCAACCGTGTGGCGCTCGACCCGGCGGCGCGGCCGCAGGGCGAGACCGGCTATACACCGCGCACGGTGGCCCCGGTGTCGCTGGACGGGGGCGGGGTGCGCGCGACGATCCAGGCGGTCGATCCGGCCTCGACGGCGGTGCCGAACGGGCAGGGTGGTGTCGACGCCATGCCGAACGTCGATCTGACCACGGAAATCATCACTCTGAACGACGCCTCGCGGAGCTATGAAAGCGCCGCCAGCGTCATTCGGACCGCCGACGAGATGCAGCAGACCCTGTTGGACGTGGTCGGTTAATCACCGGTCTGACCGTCGGGCGCGAACAGCACCACGCCCTCTGGCTTGGCGCGTGCGGCAAGGGTCATGCCGACGGCCGCCGCCGTCTCCCGCGCCAGCGTGGTCGGTGCCGATAGCGTCGCCAGCAACGGCAGCCCGACTCGGGCAGCCTTCTGCACCAGTTCGACGCCGCAGCGGCTGGACAGCACCCCGAAACCCTCAGCTCCGGACAGACCGGCGCGCGCCATGGCGCCGATCAGCTTATCGAGCGCGGAATGCCGCCCGACGTCCTCGCGCGCCAGCCGGATGCGGCCATCCGGATCGCAGAACGCCGCGCCGTGGACGGAGCGGGTGCGGGCGTTGAGCGGCTGATGCTCCGGCAGGGCGGCGAAGGCGCGGGCGATGGCGGCCGGGCTCACGCCCTTGGATATCGGCGCCACGGGCGGCAGGGTGGTGAGGGCGTCCGCCAGAGTCTCCACCCCGCACAGCCCGCAGCCGCCGCGGCCCTCCAGCGCCCGCCGGCCGGCCAGGCGCTCCATAGCGGCGCGATCCGGATCCACGGCGAGGCAGAGTTCCCACCCCTCGGCGGGACCCTCGGCCACACGGCGGACCTTGGTCAGCAGCAGGGCGTTCGGGGTCGGGATGATCCCCTCGGCGAGCGAGAAGCCGAGGGCGAAATCCTCCAGATCGGCTGGGGTCGCCATCATCACCGCGAACGGCGCGCCGTTGTAGACGAAGGCGATGGGGGCTTCCTCGGGCAGCGCCCAGTCCACGGCGCCAGCCTCGTCTCCTGTGTCGCCGGTCGTCGGGTGCCGAATGCCGTGGGTCATGCTGTGGGCCTCCGGTTCCCGGGCACGCTCGTCAGAGCGGCCCGGTGGCGTACAGGCGGATGCGGACCCCGCCGTGCGGCACCGGCGGCCCGGCGGGACCGAACGGCAGGCCGGTGGCCCGGGCCAAGGGCGCCTCGCTGGTGACCAGACCGACCCGCCAGCCGGTGAACCGCTCCAGGAGGGTGCGCCCGAGCGCCTGATAGAGCGGCTTCAGGGCCGTTTTCTCCCCGATGCGCAGGCCATAGGGCGGGTTGACGATCACCAGCCCCGGTGGTCCCGGCGGCGGCTCCAGGTCGCTGACCGTCTGTTGGGCGAACGCCGTCCAGGCTTCGACCCCGGCGCGGGCCGCGTTCTCCCCGCTCATGGTGATGGCGCCCGCGTCCCGATCATAGCCATAAGCGCGGGGGGCGGCCGGACCATCGGCGTCCGCGCTGGCGACGGTGATCGCCGCGAAGGCGGCCGGGTCGAAGGTCGCCAGATGCTGGAACGCGAACCGCCGCGACCGGCCAGGGGCGAGGCCGGCGGCGATCTCCGCCGCCTCGATCACGAAGGTGCCGGACCCGCACATGGAGTCCACCACCGTTTCTCGCCCGTCGTAGCCGCATTGCCGCAGGAACAGCGCCGCCAGAGTCTCGCGCAGGGGCGCCTTGCCCACGGCCTCCTTATGGCCGCGCTTGTGCAGGCCCTCGCCCGAGGTGTCGAGGCTGAGGGTGCAGACGTCGCCCTGGATGCGCGCCTTGACTACCACCTCGGCCTCGGCGCCGATGGGGGCGCCGGCCCCGGCCTCGATGGCGCGGGCGATGCGTTGCGCGGCGGCGCGGTCGTGGTAGATGCGCGAGCCCTTGCACGACGCCTCCACCCGCACCGGCACGTCCGGCCGCAGGATGGCGCCCCAGTCCACACGGCGGGCGCGCTTGTCCAACTGGGCAAGGTGGAAGGCGCGAAAGGCGCCGATGCGCACCAGCACCCGGCTGGCGCCGCGCAACATCACATTGGCGCGCCAGACCTCCGGCCAGCCGCCCCGCACCGTCACCCCACCGGGTACGGCGGCGGCGTCGCGGAAACCGAGGGCGCGGGCTTCGTCGCGCAGCGCCTCCTCAAGCCCGGGCAGGGTGACCAGGAACAGCTCCAGGTCGTCGGGCGCGGGCGGTGTGGGGGACGTCAGGCTGGTGGGGGCGGTGGTATGGGTCATGATACCGCCTGCATAGCGCCCCCGCAGCGGGCCGTCGACTGTTTGTCGGTGCGGCGCGGGGCGTCCGGCCGCTACTCCGCCGCCACGGGCGCCGTGGGGGTATCGGCCGGGGCGTTGGCGAGGGTCACCTGCACCGCCGTCACCTTGTATTCTGGGCAGTCGGTGGCCCAGTCCCCCCGATCGGTCGTCACCACGTTGGCGCCGGTGATCGGGTGGTGGAAGGTGGTGTAGACCACGCCCGGCGGCACCCGCTCCGTCAGGGTCGCGCGCAGGCTGGTCGCCCCCATGCGGCTGGCGAGCGAGACCCGGTCGCCCTCCGCGATGCCGCGCACCTCGGCGTCGTGGGGGTGGATCTCCAGCCGGTCCTCGGCATGCCAGGTCACATTGGCGGTACGGCGGGTCTGGGCGCCGACGTTGTACTGGCTCAGGATCCGCCCGGTGGTCAGGATCAGCGGGAAGGCGCGGGTGGTGCGCTCCTCCGTCGCCACGAAGTCCGTGACCATGAACCGGCCCTGGCCACGCACGAAGCCGTCCGCGTGCATGATCGGCGTGCCCTCGGGGGCCGCGTCGTTGCAGGGCCATTGCACGCTGCCCAGCCGGTCCAACCGGTCGAACGAGACCCCGGCGAAGGTGGGCGTCAGCGCCGCGATCTCGTCCATGATCTGCGACGGGTCGTCGTAGGCCATCGGGTGGCCCATCGCGGTCGCCAGATCGCACACCGCCTGCCACTCGTGCGTGCCCGTCTTCGGGCGCATGGCCGGGCGCACCCGGTTGATGCGCCGTTCGGCGTTGGTGAAGGTGCCGTCTTTTTCCAGGAAAGAGGTACCCGGCAGGAACACATGGGCGTAGGCGGCGGTTTCGTTCTGGAACAGGTCCATCACCACCACACAGTCCATCGCCCGCAGGGCCGCCGTCACATGGCGGGTATTGGGGTCCGATTGGGCGATGTCCTCCCCTTGGATGAAGAGCCCCTTGAAGGTGCCGGCGACGGCGGCGTCGAGCATGTTGGGCAGGCGCAACCCCGGCTCCGTCTGCAACGCCGCGCCCCAGGCCGCCTCGAACGTGGCGCGCACGGTGTCGTCGGTGACCGAGCGATACCCGCTGAACTCGTGCGGGAAGGAGCCCATGTCGCAGGAGCCCTGCACGTTGTTCTGGCCGCGCAGCGGGTTCACGCCCACGCCCCGCCGGCCGATGTTGCCGGTCGCCATGGCGAGGTTGGCTAGCCCCATGACCATGGTGGAGCCCTGGCTGTGCTCCGTGACACCCAGGCCGTAGTAGATGGCGCCGTTGCCGCCAGTGGCGTACAGGCGGGCGGCGGCGCGGATGTCCGCCGCCGGCACGCCGATCAGGCCCTCCAGCGCCTCGGGTGCGTTCTGGGGCTGGCGAATGAAGGCGGCCCATTCGGCGAAGCTGTCCGGATCGCAGCGCTCGGCGATGAAGGCGCGGTCCTCCAGCCCCTCGGTCATCACGACGTGCGCCATGGCGTTGATGAGCGCCACGTTGCTGCCCGGCCGTAGCGCCAGATGGTGCGCGGCCTGGACGTGGGGCGTGCGCACCAGATCGATCCGGCGCGGGTCGGCGACGATCAGCGTGGCCCCCGCCCGCAGGCGCTGTTTCATGCGCGAGCCGAACACCGGGTGACCATCGGTCGGGTTGGCACCGATCAGCAGGATGACGTCGGCGTGCTCGACGCTCTGGAAGTCCTGGGTGCCGGCCGAGGTGCCGAAGGTCTGCTTCAGGCCGTAGCCGGTGGGCGCGTGGCAGACGCGCGCACAGGTGTCCACGTTGTTGGTGCCGAAGGCCGCGCGGATCATCTTCTGCACCACGAAGACCTCTTCGTTGGTGCAGCGCGACGAGGTGATGCCGCCGATGGTGTGCGGGCCGTGGGCGGCCTGGATCGCCGTGAAGCGGTCGGCGGCGAAGGCGATGGCCTCCTCCCAGGTCGTTTCGCGCCAGGGCTCGTCGATGCTCTCGCGGATCATCGGTGTGGTCACGCGGTCGGGATGGGTGGCGTAGCCAAACGCGAACCGCCCCTTCACGCAGCTATGGCCGGCGTTGGCCCCACCGGTCTTCTCCGGCACCATGCGCACCACGGTCTCACCCTGCATCTCGGCCCGGAACGAGCAGCCCACGCCGCAATAGGCGCAGGTGGTGGAGACGGCGTGCTCGCCCTGGCCGTGCTGGATGACGCTGGTTTCGGTCAGGGTCGCGGTCGGGCAGGCCTCCACGCAGGCGCCGCAGGAGACGCATTCGCTGTCCAGGAAGCTCTCGTGGGCGCCCGGGGAGACGCGGGAGTCGAAGCCGCGCCCCTCGATGGTCAGCGCAAAGGTGCCCTGGACCTCCTCGCAGGCCCGCACACAGCGCGAACAGACGATGCACTTGCTGGGGTCGTAGGTGAAATAGGGCGTGCTGGTGTCCTTCTCGGCCGCGCGGTGGTTGGCGCCGTCAGAACCGTAACGGACCTCGCGCAGGCCGACCGCACCCGCCATGTCCTGAAGTTCGCAGTTGCCGTTGGCCGCGCAGGTCAGGCAGTCCAGCGGGTGGTCGGAGATGTACAGCTCCATCACCCCCCGCCGCAGCTTCGCGAGGCGCGGGGTCTGGGTTGCGACCACCATGCCCTCCGCCACCGGGGTGGTGCAGGACGACGGGGTGCCCGTGCGGCCCTCGATCTCCACCAGACACAGCCGGCAGGAGCCGAAGGCCTTGACGCTGTCGGTGGCGCAGAGCTTGGGGATGGAGATGCCGGCCTCGCTGGCGGCGCGCAGCACGGAGGTGCCCTCGGGCACCGTCACGGCCCGGCCGTCGATGGTCAGCGAAACCAGGGTGGCGGCGTCCACCGCCGGGGTGCCGTGGTCAGGCTCGCGGATCAGGGTCATGGCAGGCCTCATGTGCGATCGGAACACGGAACAGGAGCGCCCCCTCCCACCCTCCCCCCGCCGGGGGGAGGGGAGGCGCGACAGCGACACGCCACCCTCTACGGCATCACTCGGCCGCCTGACGGGCGGTCCCCGTGTGCGGCGGGCGGTCGAAGTCCTCCGGGAAATGCCGCAGCGCGCTGCGCACCGGCTGCGGCGTCAGGCCCCCCATGGCGCAGAGCGAGCCGTCGGCCAGCACCGTGCACAGGTCGTCCAGCAGGGCAAGGTTGGCGTCCCGGTCCTCGCCCGCGACGATGCGGTCGATGACCTCCACGCCGCGCTGGCTGCCGATGCGGCAGGGCGTGCACTTGCCGCAGCTCTCGATGGCGCAGAACTCCAGGGCAAAGCGCGTCTGGGCGGCCATGTCCACGGTGTCGTCGAACACGACGAGGCCGCCGTGCCCGACCATGGCGCCCACGGCCGCGAAGGCCTCGTAGTCCTTGGGCAGGTGGAACAGGTGCTCCGGCAGATAGGCGCCCAGCGGGCCGCCCGCCTGCACCGCCTTGACCGGCCGCCCGGACGCGGTGCCGCCGCCGAAGCGGTAGACCAGATCGTGCAGGGAGATGCCGAACGGCACCTCGACCAGCCCGCCGCGCCGCACGTTGCCGGCCAACTGGAACGGCTGTGTCCCGCGCGAGCGTCCGACCCCGAAGGTGGCATAGACGTCGGGGCCGAAGGCCAGGATGTCCGGCACGGCGGCCAGGGTGAGCACGTTGTTGACCACCGTCGGTTTGCCGAACAGCCCCTCCAGCGCCGGCAGCGGTGGCTTGGCCCGGACCTGACCGCGCCGGCCCTCCAGGCTTTCCAGCATCGCGGTTTCCTCGCCGCAGATGTAGGCGCCCGCGCCCACCCGCACATGCAGGTGAAAGCGTCGGTCGGTGCCGTGGATGCCGTCGCCCAGCCAGCCCTCCGCCTCCGCCAACGCGACGGCGTCGCGCATGGTGGTGATGGCGTGCGGGTATTCGGAGCGCATGTAGATGAAGCCCTCGGTGGCCCCCGTCGCCAGCCCGGCGATGGTGATGCCCTCGATCAGCAGGAAGGGGTCACCCTCCATCAGCATGCGGTCGGCGAAGGTGCCGCTGTCGCCTTCGTCGGCGTTGCAGGCGATGTACTTGGTCTCGCCGGGTGCCGTGCGGACGGTGTCCCACTTGCGGCCGGCCGGGAAGCCCGCGCCGCCCCGCCCGCGCAGGCCGCTGTCGGTGACCGCCGCGCAGATCTCCTCCGCCGTCATGGTCAGGGCGCGGTCGAGCCCGGCGAAGCCGCCATGGGCGCGATAGTCGGCTACCGACAGCGGGTCGATGATGCCGCAGCGGCTGAAGGTGACGCGGTGCTGGTCCGCCAGATAGGGGATCGCCTCGGTCGGCCCCAGGGCGAGGGGGTGCGCGGTGTCGGGCGCCGGAACGCCGGCCTCGAACAGCTCGGGGACGGCTTCCGGTGTCATCGGACCGAAGGCGTAGCGGGTGCCGTCCGGCCCTTCGACCTCCAACAGCGGCTCCAGCCACAGCAGGCCGCGCGAGCCCGTCCGCACGATCTCCACCGCGAGGTCACGCGCTTCGGCTTCCGCCCGGACGGCGGAGGCGACGGCGTCCGCGCCCACGGACAGGGCCGCCGCGTCACGCGGGATGAAGACGCGCGGCGTGCTCATGCCGGATCCTCCGCCCGGTGTGTCTTCGCGAGCGCATCGAAGCGGGCCGGGCCAACGCGCCCGTGCAGGGTGTCGTCGATCATCACCGCTGGCCCGAGGGCGCAGTTGCCCAGGCAATAGACCGCCTCCAGCGTGAAGGCCCCGTCCGGTGTGGTCTCGCCCTCGCTCACCGCCAGCGTGCGTTTGACGTGATCCAGCAGGGACTCCGCGCCGACCGCCTGACAGGCTTCGGCGCGGCAGACCTTGACCACATGCCGGCCTGGCCGGGTGCGGCGGAAGTCCTGATAGAAGGTGACGACGCCGTGGACTTCGGCCCGCGACAGGTTCAGCGCGTCCGCCAGCAGCGGCACGGCGGGCTCGTCGATGCAGCCGAACTCCTCCTGCAACGCATGCAGCAGCGGTAGCAGCGCCCCCGGCATGGCGCGGTGGTCGTCCACGATCGCGCGCGCGCGATCCTCCGCCCAGGGTGAGCGTTCCGCCATCGGTCCTCCCTGTCCGCGTCCTTGCAGGCGCCATCCTGTTGACCGCGCCCATGGGGGCGCGGTGCTGTTTTCTGTTTGGCGGGCGTGGATTGGACCGGTCCACTCCCAATTGCACCCAGTGTCGGGGAAACGGGCGTGGTTATCAAATTGCAAATCGTCATGCCGCGATAGCACAAATCTATCGCGCGCGGACCCAAGAACGTAATCTTAAAATGGATATTGCTATCAGGCGCCCGGCGATCCGTCCGGCGACCCGCCAAAGCGCTGCCGGAAGACCAGATAGCGGTTGCCAAGGAAATTGAACACCATCCCGCACAGAATGCCCACCAACGCGGCGCCATACAGGGCGGCGTGGGACGAGCCGAATACATGCGTCCGCAGGGTCAGCGCCACGGAATAGTTCACGACCATGCCGACGACCGACGCCGCCAGGAAGCCCAGGAACTGCGGGAGGACCTTGTTCTGGCGTGCATAGCTGAACGTGAACCGCCGGTTCAGCAGGAAGTTCGTCACCAGACTGACCAGGATGCCGCCGGCCAGACTGATGGTGTCCGGGCATCCCAACGCCACAAGGACCGTCAGAACGGACAGATTGACCACGACACCGGACGCGCCGACGACCATGAACTGGAGGAAGTGCATGGCGTTGCCGAACTGATGAATATACAGGCGGCGCAGATGCTGGATGTACTTCAACTGTTCCTTTACGGACAGCTTGCTTTCGCCGTGCTGGCGGTCGGTGAAGTGAATCGGCACTTCGCCCACGTTCTCGAACCCGCATTTGACGATCAGCTCCAGGCCGATCTTGTACCCCACCGGACTCAGAGAGTCCGCCGCGTCGAAGTCGGCCTTACGGAGCGCGAAAAACCCGGACATCGGATCGCGGGCCGAGGTCAAGGGGCGCGCCAGCAGGGTGGCCACGGCGCTGTTGAGCCAGCGGAACAGACCCCAGGTGTCGTCCGTCGAGCCGCCGGGGACGTAGCGGGACCCGATCACGAACTGCTGACCCGCGTTGAGGGCGAGGATCATGTGCGGGATCGCCTCCGGCGGATGGCTCAGGTCGCAGTCCATGCAGATCAGGATGGGATGGCGGGCGGCGCGAAAGCCGTCGATCACCGCCGGACTCAGGCCCCGGTTCTCGGTGCGGACGATCATCCGGACCCAGTCGAAGCCACAGGCCGCCACGGTTTCGACGCTGCCGTCCCGGCTGTCGTCGTCCATGAACAGCAGTTCCAGGTCGACGCCAAGCCGGTCCCGCAGCCGATGCACGCGATCGATGACCAGCGGGATGTTCTCGGCTTCCTTGTAGGTCGGCACAACGATGCTGGCATCGGTCGTGACCACGATATGAGCGAGGAGATCGCCCTCTTCGTTCTGTCGGTCCACGGGTTTCGATCTCCGGCATCCAATTGGGAGGGGCCAATTGGGGGGCCAAGCGGGGGCCAAATGGGGGCTGCGTCGAGGACAGGGGTGGTGTGGGCGTGCAGGGGCAGGGGGCCGGCCGCGATACCAAGCGGGCGCCGGGCGTGTCGCGCGGGCATCGTACGGGGCGGGAGATACGCCCGCAAGAAGGAGCGGTTTGGGGCTTGCGGCCGACCGAAGGGGGCGGACCGCACCGCGTGCGCCTTCGGACGTCCGGCGTTACACGCCCAGTATGGTTTGCCGGCGCAGCATGGCGACCACCTCGCGCAGGGCGTCCTCCGAATCCGCGCCGCCCTCGATGGCCTCCTGGTAGGTGCGGCGCTGGGCGTGCGCACTGGTGCCGCGTGCGATGATGTCGCGGACGTGCTCCACTTCGTCGCGGCAGCCGAGCACTTTCTGGTCTTCCCGGGTCAGTTCGATCAGCTCTTCGGTCAGGGCGGCCATCGGCACCACCTGCCCTTTGCCGAAATCCACCAGCCCCTCATCGAGCCCGTAGCGTTGCGCCCGCCAGCGGTTTTCCTCCACCAACATCTGCGCGTAGATGCGCCAGCGCTGGTTGGACCGGCGCAGCCGCCACAGCATGCGCAGGATGCAGACGTACAGCGCGGCGAGGCACAGGGTGTCGTCGACGCGGGTGCAGATGTCGGTGATCCGCATTTCCAGGGTGGGGAAGGTCGCGGACGGCCGCAGGTCCCACCAGATCTTGCTGGCGTCCTCCAGCAGGCCGGCCTGCACCACGATGTCGATATGGCGCTTGTAGTCCGCGTAGGACTCGAACCGCCCGGGCAGGCCGGTGCGCGGCAGTTCGTTGAACACGCTGATGCGATAGCTCTTCAGGCCCGTGTCCAGCCCGCGCCAGAAGGGCGATGAGGTCGACAGCGCCAGCAGGTGCGGCAGGAAGTACGCGGTCTGGTTCATCAGGTCGATGCGCAGGTCCGGGTCCTCGATCCCGACGTGCACATGCATGCCGCTGATCAGCAGCCGTCGGGCGACGGCCTGATAGTCCTTGGCGAGCGCGGTGTAGCGGTCCTTGACCGTATGCTTCTGGTCGCTCCATTGCGCGAACGGATGCGTCGATGCGGCGATGGGCGCGAGATTGTGAAGGGCGGCCACATCATGGACCCGTCGGCGGAGCGCGCGCAGGCATGTGCCGAGTTCGGCAACGGTCTCGCACTTGCGGGTGCCGACCTCGATCTGGCTGCGCAGGAACTCTGGGCTCGCCACGCCCTCCGGCATATCGGCGAACTGCTGCATCATCGAATCCGGGACGTCGGTCACCAGGTCGCCGGTGTCCGGGTTCACCAGGAGGTATTCCTCCTCCACGCCCAGGGTGAACGCCGGTTCGGTGTTCATGATGGTGCTCATCGCGCTCCTCCCCCTGCGATGACGGCCCGTCCGCGCCCTCCTGGACGGCGGCGGAGCCGGCTCTCCGGCGGTTGTTCCCGGCCGGTTATTCCAGGCCGTCGGAGCCCGACGGGTCCGGGCCACCGTCCGACAGGTGCACGTACAGGCCCGGGTCCGCCAGGATACCCTCCAGAATGGACGCCAGACGGCCGGCCCAGTCCGCGGCCCCGGCTTCGGTCGCGATCAGGTCCTGCCGGATCTCGATGGCGGCGCGGGCCAGACCGGCGCTGCCGGCGTGGGCCGCGACCGTGTATCCGACCACCCAGCCGGAGTACGGCTCGTTGTCGCCCACGATCAGGTCCGGGTCGTGCGCCAGCCCCTCCATCAAGGGCAGGGCGAGGCGGCCGTCGCTGTCCCACAGCACGCCGATGTGCCACGGGCGGGGCGGGCCGCCGCATGTCATCGTCGGCGTGAAGGAGTGGATGGAGAACAGAACCGGCGCCTGCCCGGTGGCGCGCCACAAATGATGAAGCCGGCGCGTGATCTCCGCGTGATAGGGATGGAACAGCCCGGTGATGCGGGCCTCCTCCTCGGCTTCGGTCAGGTTCTGGTTGCCGGGGACGGGCGTGTTGTCGCTGACCGCCGGGATCGAATCCGCCGCACCCGGCACCCGGTTGAGGTCGATGACGAGCCGCGAGTAGGTCGCCAGCACCGCGCAGACGTCCAGGCGGCGGGCGAGGTGGCGCGTGACGGCGGCGGCGCCGATATCCCAGGCGATGTGCCGGTGCAGGTCGGCGTTGTCGAGCCCCAGCGTCCCCAGCGCCTGGGGAAGGCGGTGTCCGGCGTGATCGCAGATCAGCAGCACCGGCCGTTGGGCGTCCGGGTTGAGGACCTCGAACGGGGGCGGGTCGTCCGCGCCGGGCAACGGTCCGGTGACCGGGCGCGCCGGGGACGACGGGGAGGAAGGCGCGGAGCCGGCCAAGGGGCCGGACGCGGGGTGCGACCGGGATGTCATGCACGGAGTATACCCAACCCGGCGGCTGGGGACAGGGGGGTGTTTGGACCCGTTTGGAGCCGGTCTCGCCGGGGCGTGGGGGCAAACGGAGACGGCAGGCGCCCGGGAGCGCCCGCCGTCTCGCGTCTGTCGGATGATGTCGGGTGCCCCTATTCGGCCGCCCCTATTCGGCCGCCCCTATTCGGCCGGTTGCGTCGCGGCGGCTGTGCGTCGGGCGCTTCCCGAGCGGCTGCGCGTGGTCGCGGTGGTGCCGGTCGACCCGCCGGTGCGGGCGCGACCCTTACTCTTGCTGGCACCCGTGCCGGCGGCCGCCGCCGGCTCGTGCGCCACGGCGCTCGCCCGGATTTCGGAGTCCGTCACGGCGGGTTCGACCGGCGAGCCGAAGCCCCGGCGCGCCCGGGCCTTGCGCACGAAGCTGGCGATCCGCGGACGGATGACCTCGCGCCAGCGCCGTCCGTTGAACACGCCGTAGTGGCCCACGCCCGGGCACACCATGTGCTCCCGGAAGGCGGCCGGGACGTTGGACATCAGGCGGTGGGAGGCCTCGGTCTGGCCCAGGCCGGTGATGTCGTCCTTCTCGCCCTCGACCGTGAACAGGCCGATGTCCGTGATCGCCTCCGGCCGGACCAGACGGTCGCCGATCCTCATGCGGCCCTCGGGCAAGTGATGCTCCTTGAACACCCGCTCGATGGTCTGGAGGTAGAAGTTGGCCGGCATATCCATGACTGACAGATATTCGTCATAGAACGTGCGGTGTGCGGCCGCGGAGTCGCCGTCGCCCTCGATCAGGTGGTTGAAGTAGTCCTTGTGGGCGTCCATGTGCCGCTCGACGTTCATGGCCATGAAGCCGCCGAGTTGCAGGAAACCGGGATAGACGTTGCGGCCGACCCCCATGTAGGGGGCCGGGACGGTCTGGATGAAGCGCCGCCGGAACCACGACATATCCTTGCTCTCGGCGAACAGATTGACCGCCGTCGGGCTCTCGCGGGTGTCGATGGGGCTGCCCATCAGCACGATCGAATGCGGCCGGTTCGGGTTGTCGTCCTCGGCCATCAGCGCGGCGGCGCAGAGGACGGGCACGCCCGGCTGGCAGACCGCCAAAACGGTGGTGTCGGGCCCCAACACCTCCAGGAACTCGATGACGTAGCGGACATAGGTCTCCATGTCGAAATCGCCGTGCCACAGCGCGACGTCGCGGGCGTTGAGCCAGTCCGTGATGTAGACCTCATGGTCGGGCAGCAGGGCCTCGACCGTGCCGCGCATCAGCGTTGCGTAGTGGCCGGACAAGGCGGCGACGACCAGGATGGCCGGATCGTCGCGCGGTTCGTCCAGGTCGCGTTCGAAGTGGATCAGGTTGCAGAACGGCTTGTGATCGACCACGCGCTCGGTGACGGACACCAGTTCGCCGTCGACGATGGTGTCGTTCAGGCCGAACTCGGGCTTGGCGTACTTCCGCGTGACCCGCTCGAACACGTCGGTGCCGGCCGCGACCGTCCGACCCAGGCCCGTATGGCTGGAGGGCAACAGCGGATTGGTCGCCAGCATGTTGACGGCCTGGGCCATCATTCGCATGGGCATCATCGCATGATGATTCATCTCATGGATGTGATACAGCACTGCGCACGTCCTCCTATGTGATGGCATGGTGCGCGTGGGCCCCATGCGCGGCCGTACGGTTTCTGTCCGGGTGATCCGGAGGTGGTCCGCCTGAGCGGGCCTATGCACCGCGCGTGCCGCTTGCTCCCCGTCATTTTTTCTTATTCTAATCTCTATGTGGGTGGCAAATGTATGATGCTCCAGTCAATTTGCGAGCGAATTTGCCCGCTGGGCGACATGGAACTGTCATTCAGAACCAACCAAGTTGGGTAATTTCATAACGTGAAGATGGGCGATCTCGCAATAAAAAATTATCGCGCATGCGAAGGAGGGGGTGTCGAATCCTATCGAACGGCGCAAAAAGCCCCCTCCAAACGACTGTGTTCGCTTGAGAAACAATAAGGATTCCAAAGAGCTTGGGCGCCCGCCGGATGGCCGCCAAAACCGTGTGGCGACCGCGAGATGGGCGTTTCCTGGCGGGCGTCGGTGGTCTACCGTGCGGCGATTCGGGCCCCGTCGGTGCCCCCGTCGAGGTCCGAGACATCTCCGAGACTGCGAAGCGAGTTTCCGTCATGATCCGCGCCCTTATCAAAGCCATCGAACAGCTCGGTGACCCGCGTGTGCGCCAGCCGCTGTGGATCAGCCTGGGCCTGACCCTCGCCTGTTACATTGCGCTCGTCCTGGGGCTTTGGTTCGGCCTGGGATCGATCACCGTGGTCGATTCGCCGTGGCTGGATACCGTTATCGATGTCGTGGGCGGGGGCGCGGCGGTCGTGGTGGCGCTGATCTTCTTCCCCGCCGTGGTGACCGTGTTCGTCAGTCTGTTCCTGGAACGCATTGCGGACGCCGTGGAGCGCCGCCACTATCCGAATCTGCCCCCGGCGCGCGAGGTGCCGCTGCTGGAGGGACTGGGTGGCGCTCTCTCGTTCGCGGCGGTGTCGGTGCTGCTGAACATCGTGGCGCTGCCGTTTTACATTTTTCTGTCGGTGCTCAGCCCCGTCATTTATGTCGTGCTCAACGGCTATCTTCTGGGGCGGGAGTATCACGAGCTCGTGGCGGCACGTCGGCTCGACCGCCACAGCCTCACGGCGGAGCGGCGCACCCATCGCACCCAGATCTTCGTCGCGGGGGCGGTGATCGCGGGTTTGATGCTGGTTCCGTTCCTCAATCTTCTGGTGCCGGTTCTCGCCACCGCGTTCATGGTGCACGTTGTCCAGACGTTGCGGGGGCGCCCCGCCTCCGCTTAAGATTCAGATGAGGCGGTGACCGACGCTGGCGATACGCGCCCGGCCCGCATGCGCAGCTTTCAACGAGGGATCACAACCCATGGCTTTTTTTGGCAACAGCCCTCAGGGCCGTCCGTCCGGTGGCGGCCAAGGCGGCGCCACGACCGAGGACCGTCTCGACGCCGGGGAGCCTAAGGGCGGCCCCTCGTCCCACGAGCCGTCTCAAGTGTCGTCTCCGAAGTTTCAACCCGGTATGCCGGTCAAGCCGCAGACCGGCGCGTTCCGCCCGGAACCGCCCATGGTGGGCCGGGCCGACGGGCTGAAGGCTCCGGCGCCGGCCGCCCCGGAGGCGGAGAGCGCCCCGCCGACCCTGTCGCCGCCCAAGCCCGGAACGGTGGCCACGCGGGAGTCCGGGGAGACGAAAAATCTGATCGTCGGCAGCGGCATTCAGCTCAACGGCCAGATCAGCGCCTGCGACCGTCTGGTGGTCGAGGGCACGGTGGAGGCCGACCTGAACGACGCCGAGGCGATTGAGGTCACGGCCAGCGGCTTGTTCAAGGGGACCGCCTCGATTCAGGAGGCGGACATCTCCGGCCGTTTCGAGGGCAACCTGATCGTCAAGCGCCGGCTGACCCTGCGCAACGGCGGGCGCATCAACGGCTCGGTGCAGTACGCGGCCCTCGTGATCGAGGAAGGCGGCGAGATTCGCGGCCAGATGGATGTGATCGGCGGCGGCGAAAGCGCCGGACCCGGCGCCTGATCCCGGAGGCGGGGGCGCGACCGGCGTGCCCCCACCCCGTCCCCGTCGGGGCGATCTCGTTAGGGAGGGTGCGTCAGGCGGCGCGGCCCATTTTCTGCGAGACCAGATCGGCCAGTGACGCCACCTCGGGGCGCGGGCCGAAATGGCTGATGATCTCCGCCGCGCAGACGTGCCCGATGTGGGCGCAGTCCGCTAGGCTGCGGCCGCTGGTCAGGCCACGCAGGAAGCCCGCGGCGTACAGATCGCCGGCGCCCGTCGTGTCCATGACCTGGGCGATCGGCTCGGCGGGCACGGTCAGCACCTCGTCGCCAGTCACCACCAGCGATCCCTTCTCAGACCGCGTGATGGCCGCGATGTCGGTGTGCCCCTTGATCTGGGCCACCGCCTGGTCGAGGTCGTCGGTCTGGTACAGCGCCTTGATTTCCGCCTCGTTGGCGAACAGCAGGTTCACGAACCCGCTGGTCAGCTCGATGAACGTCTCGCGGTGGCGATCGACGCAGAAGCTGTCCGACAGGGTCAGGGCGACCTTGCGGCCGGCGTCGCGGGCGGCGGCGGCGGCCTTGACGATCGCGTCCTTGGCGCGTGGCGGATCCCACAGATAGCCTTCGATGTAGGTGATGAGTCCGCCGGCGAACAGCGCCTCGTCAATGTCCTCCGGCCCCAGCTCGATGCAGGCGCCGAGGTAGGTGTTCATGGTGCGCTGGCCGT
Organism: Roseospira marina; assembly: GCF_014197855.1. Classification (GTDB taxonomy): domain Bacteria; phylum Pseudomonadota; class Alphaproteobacteria; order Rhodospirillales; family Rhodospirillaceae; genus Rhodospira; species Rhodospira marina. The sequence goes on along the minus strand of NZ_JACIGJ010000008.1, from coordinate 30,627 downwards.
CCGGGGTGACCAGAATCAGGCAGCGGGCGGTCGACGACTCTTCCGCCTTCGGTCCGGTCAGAGGCGGCGTGTCGAAGGCCGCGCCGATGGCCCGGATATCGTGGGTAAAAATCTGACCGAGCTGGTCCTCGGCAACCTTGCCGACGAATGCGGCCCGCGCCCCCAGCGAGGCGAGCCCCGCGACGGTGTTGGCCGCCGATCCCCCCGAGCTTTCCACGCCGGGGCCCATGGCGTCATACAGCATGGCGGCGCGGGCGCGGTCGATTAGCATCATGCCACCCTTGTTCATGCCGTGCTCGGCAAGAAAGCTTTCGTTGGCGTGGGCGTGGACATCGACGATGGCGTTGCCAAGGGCAACAACGTCATGGCGCGGAGCAGTCATGAGGGCAACGGGTCCTTTCAAGTGAGTCCAGACAGGGCATACGACGATTGCGGCGGGTAGCATAGGGGACCCACCCCACCGCTCACAAGGCGTTCCCCTGGCGTGGGCTTGGTCATGGCCGAGACGCCGAGGTGCGCGCGTTTCATGCCGGCCTGGCCAGGGCCGGCTCCGGTGGCGGCGCCTGATGTGGTTGTGGTGCTGCGGTGGCGGTGTTGCCGACGGGGGGGCCTACTGGCCGCGCGCTTCGTCCATTAGGAACGGCGGCGCGGTCCGGGGGCAGCGCGGCAGGCCGCGCCACAGGCGGCCCTCCCGGTCATAAAAGCAGTGGGCCGCCGGCAGGATGGCGTCGCGGGGCCGGGCGCGGTCGGGGCAATGCGGGCTGCCGGCCAGCATTTGGCCCTCGGCGCCGTACAGGCACAGCATGACGCGCGGGCCCGGGCGCTCGTCGATTGCACTCTGCGCTGCTGCCGGCGCGGGAAACGCCGTCGCAAGCAGCGCCAGCACGGCGGCCACGGACCCGATCTGGGCTCCGATCCGGGCCGTGTTCCGGCGGCGGGTGGGCGCGCGGGCCATTGTCATCGCGCCACCGCGACGCCCGGTCCCCGCGCCAGGATCCGGAACGCGGGCAGCAGGGCGAGGGCGACGCAGACCTTGACGGCGAAGTCGCCGAACGCCCACTGAACCCAGGGCAGCGGCTCCCCGGCGAACGCGAGCGAGAAGAACAGCGCCGTGTCGAGCGCGGAGCCCAGAAACGACGACATCAGCGGCGGCAGCCACCACGCCCGGTTCCGCAACCGGTCGAACACCTGAACGTCCAGCGTCTGCGCCACCAGGAAGGCCGTTCCGGACGCCAGTGCGATGCGCGGGGAGGCCAGCAGAAAGGACAGCACGACCGCCAGGGCAAAGCCCACATAGACCACACGGCGCGCCAGCGCCGGCCCATAGTGCCGGTTGGTCAGATCCGTGACCAGGAACGCCACCGGATAAGACAGCGCGCCCCAGGTCAGCCAGTCGTTGATCGGATACCCGACCAGGATATTCGACGCGACGACCACGGCGGTCATGGCGGCGATGGCCGGGGCCAGCAGTTTCCAGGCGACCGGCGTGGGAACGGTGCCGGCGTCGTGGTGGCGCGGCTCGGTCATGGGCACAGGGCTCCTTTGAAGCAACGGACGGCGCCACGATCATCGGTGGGCACCTGTACGATGAGACTCTTATGTCACGGCTTTGTGACCGCTTCGTGGCGTGGGTCCGGTCGTGTGAGGGGCGGGCCTGCATCAGACCGGCGGGTCGAGCAACCGGTGGAGGCGTTCGCCGGCCAACCGGGCGAAGCGCAGAGTCATGGCGCGGCGTCGGGCCGGATGCAAGGGGGCGAGCGCCATCAGGCGCACCACCTCGGCCCCCCAGGGATCGGCCACCAGCAGGCCGCACTCCGGCGGCAGCACATCGATGGGAAAGGTGTCTGCCACGGCGAAGGCGAACACATCGCAGTACGGCAGATACTCCCGCCATTTGCCGTCGGCGCGGTAGTCCGCCAGGGCGCTCTTGACCTCGACCAGCACCACCTGGCCGTCCGGGTCCAGGGCCACCACGTCGGCGCGTCGGCGGTTCGGCAGCTTGAATTCCGTCAGGACGGCATGGCCCGTGTTCGCCAGATGCCGGCAGACGCCACGGGTTATGCCGCGCGTCATGGCGGCGGTGTCGCTGTCGGCGATGGCCCGGCGGCCGGGGGCCGGGACCAGCAGCGAGGGGGGCACGGCGGCATCCTTCGACCGGACGCCCCGCCCCGATCCGTGGGCGCGTGTGGCCCGGAAACCGGCGGCGGTTCGTCTTCTGTTCACGTCGAAGCTCACGCTACGGCATGCCATCGGGGGCCGCAAGGCCCGTTGATCCGTACGCGGGCGGCCGGGCCACCGGGCCGCCGGGATCGGGCGGGCGCTCAGTTCGGGGTGCGATGCCGAAGGTGGATGAGCGGATAGGGCCGTCCCTGGCCATCGTGCGCCGACCGTCCGATCCGCGCGAACCCCCTGTGTGTGTAGAATCCCAGGGCTTGGGGGTTCTGCTCGTTCACGTCGGTCGTCAGGTCCGACCGATGGGACAGCGCCGCCCGGATGAGAGCGGTTCCGAAGCCCCGGCCGTGCTGGTCCGGGTCGACGAACAGGGCCTCCAGATGCCCGTCATGCAGAAGCATGAAGCCCTGCGGAGTCTCCGCGGCATCGACCGCGAGGAGCAACGGCGCATGCGGAAAGAAGGCGGCCAGCTCCCGATCGAGCGCGGCACGGTCACGCGGCGCCAGAAAGGCGTGAGTCGCGTCAACCGCCTTGCGCCAGATGTCCATGACACGTTCCGCGTCCTGAGGCGTGGACGGCCGGAGCGTGATCATGGTTGTGCTTCGCCGCGCCCAGCCCTGTCCGCCATGCCGGTCGCGATGGGCGCGGCTGTTTCGGGATCCCACCGCCACGAGGGCATCGGCGAGACAAGATGCGTGCCGCCCATCCAGCGGTCGAGGCCGCCCAGCGCGGCCCAATCGGCGGTGCCGTCCAGCAGGCGCCGGCCGGTCTCGGTCAGGGTCCAGGTCGCCGTGCGGTCGGCAGCGTCTGGATCATCCTTGATCACGGCCGGCTCCGGGCCAGCGCACAGGCCGTGCACCACATGGGTCATCATGGCATCGCCCAGGGTCGGCTGCGGGTCCGTGGTCAGATAGGCGCGGAACAGGGTGCCGGTGGAGGCGGTGCCGCCTTCATCCGCCAGGGTGCGCAGGAGGCCGCGTTCGGTGAGGGCGAGGCCGTCGGTGGTCCAGGGCAGATCCTGAAGCCAGCGGCGCAGGGCGGGCGCCATCGTCGCCAACCCCGGTACAAGACCGGCCGCCATGCGGGCCAGCGCCCGGGGGGCCGGCTGGCGCAGCGCGTCCCACACCCGCACCCCTTGCGCGGTCAGGGCGCGGGTCACCATCCGCCGCTGACCCCAGAGTCGAAGGAGTGCGTCCGGCCCCAACTCCCCAAGGCCCCGCACGACGCCGACGCTGGCGCCGTCGCGGGCGGGGTCGTACAGCACGAGGGCCGCGCGTCCCTCCAGCCCGCGCCGTCCGTGCAGAGCATCCAGCACCCGCGCCAGGATCAACTGGTCGTAGGCATCATGCTCGAACCACAGCACGACGCGGTCGTAGCGATCCGCCGCCAGCAGTGCCGCCCACTCTCCGGCCATGCGCCGACGCGCCTCGGCCAGAGGAACGCCATAGGCCGCGCTGACGAACCGCGCCCGGGTGTCGTGGTAGCCGTCCAGGGACCGGGTGGCGGGCACCGGCCCCTGGATCAGGGGATCCGCGACCTCCAGGAAATCACCCTGGAAGCCCGCCATGGCAAGGCTGTCCCGGATATCCGAGCCGCACCGCACATGCAGAGTCGGCGCATCCCCATCCGGCGCGGCGCGCCGTGGGCCCCGGGCGCCCCCGGCCCGGGGCGCTGCCTGGGCCAGTGAGACGATCGCCGCGCCCGGACGCGGGTCAGGCATCATCCCGCTCACGCATCGTCGTCGTACGCCCCAGCATCGCCGCCGACCGGGCGCCCGCGCGTCAGGATCTCGCGCTTGCCCACATGGTTGGCTGCGCTGACGAGACCCTCATTTTCCATCCGCTCGACGATGCGCGCGGAGCGGTTGTAGCCGATCTGAAGATGGCGCTGGATGAAGCTGACCGACACCTTGTTCTCGCGCAGGACCAGTGCCACCGCGTGATCGTACAGGTCGTCGCCGGAGCTTTCGCCCAGCGCGATCCCGGCATCGCCGCCGGGGCCGCCCGCGTCGTTGTCCATGACCGGGGCGCCGTCCTCGTCCTCCTCGATGATGGAGTGGACGTACTCCGGCTCGCCCTGGGTCTTGAGCTGGGCGACCAGCGCTTCGACCTCGCGGTCGGTGACGAAGGCGCCGTGCACGCGGGTGATGCGCCCGCCCGCTGCCATGTAGAGCATGTCGCCCTGGCCCACGAGTTGTTCCGCGCCGGCTTCGCTCAGGATGGTGCGGCTGTCGATCTTGCTGGTGACCTGGAAGCTGATCCGGGTCGGGAAGTTGGCCTTTATGGTCCCCGTGATGACGTCCACGGAGGGCCGTTGCGTCGCCATGATCAAGTGGATGCCGGCGGCGCGCGCCATCTGCGCCAGACGCTGAATGACGGCCTCGATCTCCTTGCCGGCCACCAGCATCAGGTCGGCCATCTCGTCGACCACGACGACGATGTAGGGCAGCGTCTTCAGGTCCATCGGCCGATCCTCGTAGATCGGCTCGCGGGCCTGCCGGTCATAGCCGACCTGGACTTGCCGCGTGATGACCTCGCCGTTGGCGCGGGCCTCCCGCATGCGCTGATTGAACCCCTCGATGTTGCGCACGCCCACCGCCGACATGGCGCGGTAGCGGCTTTCCATCTCGCGCACCGCCCACTTCATGGCCATCACCGCCTTGTTCGGGTCGGTCACCACCGGGGTCAGCAGGTGCGGGATGCCGTCGTAGACCGACAGCTCCAGCATCTTCGGATCCACCATGATCAGGCGGCACTGGTCCGGCGCCATGCGCACCAGCAGCGACAGGATCATGGCGTTGATGCCGACCGACTTGCCGGACCCGGTCGTGCCCGCGATCAGCAGATGCGGCATGCGCGCCAGATCGACCGAGAACGGGCTGCCGTCGATGCCCTTGCCAAGCGCCAGGGGCAGCTTCGCGTTGGTGCCCGCGAAGGCGTCGGATTCGAGGATTTCCTTGAGGAAGACTGTGTCCCGGCTCTCGTTCGGCAGTTCGATGCCGATCACGCTGCGGCCGGGGACGACGGCAATACGGGCTGTGACCGCACTCATGGACCGGGCGATGTCGTCGGCCAGATTGATGACCGTGGAGGACTTGGTGCCGGGAATCGGCTCCAACTCGTACAGGGTGATGACCGGGCCCTGGTGGACCTGCATGATCTCGCCCCGGACCTTGAAGTTGCGCAGCACGGTTTCCAGCGACCGGGCCTTTTCTGCCAGGGCTTTCTCGTCGAGCACGCGCTCCCGGGTGTCGATGGAGTCCTGCAACACCGCCAGGGACGGTCGCCGGTAGCCGGTCGCGGTCTCCTCATCGTCCGGCGCGGGCTCGTCCGCCTCGCCGGTGTCGCCGCCGAACGCATCGCCCAGCGTGGCGGGGCCGATACGGTCGCCGGCATCGGAGCCATCGGACAGCGGCATCAGCGGGGGCGGGTCGTTGGTGTCGTCGAGGTCGTCGGGCAGGCCGTCGCCGGTGGCGCCGTCGCCGCCCTCCTCGCCGGCTTCGGCGCCCCAGGCATCGGACTGCCACACCGTCTCGTCGTCGGTGTCCCCGTCCGGTCTCTCGGTGTCGTCTGTTTCGGACGCGGCCGTCCGGTCCGAGGGCTTCTCATTTTCGTGCGTATCGGCGCTGTGCGTATCGACGCTGTGCGTGTCGGCGTCGAGGTGGGCGCCGTCGTGTGGTGCGGTCGGGGCCGCACTGTCGTCCCACGCCGCGTTCGCGTCCGCGTCCGTCGGGGCGCCAGGGTCGCGGGCGCTCTCCTGGCCCATGGCCAGCGCCGCCGGCGGCGCCGTGAACACGGGACCGACCTGGCGCGGCGGCATGGTGGTGTCGTCGCCCTCTCCCTCGCCCGTCGGGTCAATGGTGCCGCTGGCCTCGGCGGCCGCCCGGTGCGCGTTGTCCGACCACTCGACCCCGGCCACGAAGGCGAACGCCATCGCGGCGGCGGTCGTCTCGTCGTTCTGACCGGTGCCATAGGCCACGGTCTGGCTGGCGCGGCCGGGGTGAACCTCCACGTCCCATTCCGTGGCACCATCCGGCCAGACGTGCTCGGTCAGCCGGAACGGCATGTTGTTCAGGGCGCACCAGAGATTGAACTCGTCGGCGGTGAGGACTTCGGATTCCATCATGTCATTCGACGGCGAAGGCGGGGTGAGCGTCATGGACCAGTCCCTTCAGGGGCACCGACCACCACGCGGCGCGACGCGGAAACGCACCGATGCGGCATCGGACGGAGAGAGGCATGGCGCGCCGGGGGCCCGGGGGACGGCTTCGGCCGGGCCAGGACCCGGGACGCGCGCTCAAACCCGGGGGCCGCCGGGGAGCCTCTGGTGGCGATATGCTGTAGAAAACGCGACCTGTTGTCCACCACCCTTTGTGGGACAACCGGCCTTTGCGGAACGACCGAGGCATGGCCGCCCGATCGTTACCGTTCCAGTTCGTAGGCCGCGACCAGCAGCTTGTCCACCTGTCCGTCCAGGTTGAACAGCGGCAGGACGAGCCGCTCCCACGTCTGCGTCAGGCCATCGAAGTCGGCCGTGTACACCCGCGACACCGGAATGTTTTCCGACACCACCCGGTCGTATTCGGCGCGGATGATGTCGCGTGGGCCGTCTGGCAGGGCGTCCACGGACTGCCCGGCCTTGTCGGTGCCGAACCGTCCGGTGAAGAACTGGCTATAGAACGAGTAGGTGTAGCCGGTGTCGGCGCCGGCGCCGTCCACCCGGATGACCACCAGATTGCCCATCCAGGGGCGCAGATCCGCCGGCTCGATATCATCGGCCATCGGCGGCGTTTCGTTTGCGCACAGGCCGAGCCAGTAATCGTATAACCCCTTGAGCCTGGGGTGGCGAAGGACAAGAACGAGACGGCTCATAGTGCTTGACCGAAGCCTCCAGACAGCAAACGAACAAATGACCGCGCCGCGCACGGGGCGGATGGCCGCGTGGATGCGGCCGGCTGCTCCCGAACTCACGACCGCGCCGCGCGGGACACCGTCGTATCAGCGCCACCCCCGCGATGGCAAGACCCCTCCCGGGGCCTCACTCAGAGCCTTACTCCGCGCCTCACGTTGGGGCTGCCCCGGGAGGCGCCCCCCGGCCGCGCGCGAATGGCGTCACGTGGAGCCCGCGCCCCGGGTCGGGTCGGGCGTCGCCGGATCGTCCGGACCGCCCTGCGCAAAGGTCGCGTCGGTATCCTCGGACATTGCGGGCGCCGTGTCCTGTGGCGCCATGTCCCGTGATGACTTCTCGGCGGTTTCGGCCCGGGAGGCTGCGTCTTCGACGGTCTCGCCATCCTCGGCCGGCGGCGCGTCCTCCAAGACCCGCTCACGCGGGAAGCGGACGGTCACCGTCGTGCCCTGACCCTCCTGGCTCGACAGGCTGATGTCGCCGCCGTGCAACCGCATCAGGGATCGGGTGATCGGCAGCCCGAGCCCGACGCCGTCGGAGCGCCGAGCCAGGGAGCCGTCCACCTGCTCGAACGGCGCGAACACCCGCTGGATATCGGCCTGCGAGATGCCGACGCCGCTGTCCGCGACGCCCAGGGTCAGCCACCGCTTGGTCAGCGCCCCGGTGATGGTGACCGTGCCGCCCGGCTCCGTGAACTTGATGCCGTTGGTTAGCAGGTTGATGAGCACCCGCTTGAGACCGGTGGCGTCGGCCCGCAGCGCCGGCAGGTCGTCCGGCAGGTCGACCTTAATGTCGACCCGGGCGTTTCGGGCGCGCTCGCCCACCAGACGAATGACGGTCTCGACCGTTTCGTAAAGATCGACCGTCTCTTCCTGCAATTCGATTCGGCCGGATTCGATCTTGGACAGGTCGAGAATGTCATTGATGAGGCTGAGCAGGTGCTGGCCGCTTTCGTGGATAATGCGGCTGTAGTCCTTGTACTCGGCGTTCAGGATGTCCCCGAACATCTCTTGCGACAGAATCTCCGAGAACCCAAGGATGGCGTTTAGCGGCGTGCGCAGCTCATGGCTCATGTTGGCCAGGAAATCGGACTTGGCGCGGTTGGCCTCCTCGGCGATTTCCTTGGCGTTGCGCAGCGAGGTCTCGGCCCGTTTGATCTCGTCGATGTCGGACAGCAGCATGAAGACGCCCAGCACGCGGCCCATCTCGTCGCAATGGGGCACCATGTGAAAGCCCATGAACCGGTGTTCGCCGTGTGCGACCTGAAGCTGCGCCTCGCCGGACTGGAGGCGGTTTTCCAGTGCGCCGCGCAGGGCATTGCGCAGGCGGCGGTGATTGGCGCGTCCCATCAGCGTTTCGACCTGGGCGCCCACCGCCTGATCGATGTTCAGGCCGAAGGTGCCGGCGAAGTACAGGTTGCAGAAGGTGACCTTTTGGTCCTCGTTGACGTAAATGATCGAGACCGGGACGGTGTCGGTGATCAGCCGCAGCCACTGCTCGCTTTGGAAAATCTTGTGCTGCTGCTCTCGGCTTTCGGTTTCATCGACGAAGGCCAGAATAGCCCCGTCGGTTTCGCCCTGGCTGCTGTGGTGCGGCATGATCCGCATGCGATAGACGCGGTCGTCGGTCTCCAGAATTTCCTCGACGCCCTTGTCCTGGTTGACCACGGTGGCGAGTTGTTCCCGCAGGTTTTTCAGGCCCAGGTGCGTGGGGATCGTTGTGATGACCTGCCCCACGTCCGAGGGCAGCAGGCCGAACAGGCGCACGGCGGGCGGTGTGAAGCGGGTAATGCGGTAGTAGCTGTCCACCACCACCATCGCGAAGCCGATGTTGTCCTGGATGTTGATGAGGTCGGAGTTGGCGTCGGCCAGTTCCGTCGTGCGGATCTGAAGCTCCTCGTTGACGGTGGTCAGTTCCTCGTTGGTCGACTGAAGCTCTTCGTTGGAGGTTTCCAGCTCCTCGTTCGAGGATTGCAGTTCCTCGTTGGCCGCCTGAAGCTCCTCGTTGAGGGCCTGAAGCTCCTCGTTCGAGGTTTCCAGCTCCTCCACCACCGTCTGAAGGTGCTCGCGGGTCGCGATCAGCTCCTGCTCCAGCTCGACCGCGCGCAGGTCGGCCTCGCGACCGGCGGCGGCGGCGGTTGCGTCCGCGCCATCGTCCGCCATGCCGACCGGATCCGTCGAGGGCTCGGAGACGTCGAAGGAAATCAGGAACAGGGAATCATGATCGACCGATGCGCCCATCGGCCGCACACTCAGCCGCATGGCAACGGGCGGGTGGCTCTCCGTCCGCAGGGTGCGGCGAGAGCCCTGCACCAATCCGCCCTCGTTGCGGGCCTTGTGCACCAGGGTACGGCTTTCCGTGCGCAGATCATCGACGACCATGCGTGCGAGATTCATGTCCGGCTTGCCCTGCGGCATGCGGACGAACGGGGAAAGGTCCCCGTGTAGGAACAGGATGTCGAGATTCTCGTCCACCACCACGCTGGGCGGCATGGCGCTGTTGATGTACGTCCGGATGGCCAGGGACTCGATGGTGTCCTGGCTGCGGCGCTGCGTTTGACGAGGCGCACCGTCGGGAACGCGCGCGCGAAGCGAGCCGAACGGCGGCAGCGCGTGGGAGACGCCCTGGGCGGTCCGCTTGCGGAAGATCTTGGAGGACGGGGCCTTTACCGGGCGGAACAGCTCGGTGTTCTGGCCGAGCGATTCCGACTTGCCCAGGAACAGGTGGGCGCCGGGGTTGAGCGCGTAGTGGAACGTGCGCAGCACCTGATCCTGAAGTGCCGCGTCGAAGTAGATCAGGAGGTTGCGGCAACTGACCAGGTCCACGCGCACGAACGGCGGGTCCTTCGCCAGATCCTGGCGTGCGAACACCACCATGTCGCGGATTTCCTTGCGGACCTGAAAGGCCTGCCCGATCGGCTCGAAATGCCGCTTGATGAAGCGCCGGTCCAGGTTCTCGACCGTGGTTTCGGAGTAGATGCCGCGCCGCGCGTGCGCCATCGCGTCCAGGTCCACGTCAGTGGCGAAGATTTGCACCTTCAGGCCGCGCGGGTTCCCGCTCAACCGGTCGGCCAAGAGCATCGCGAACGAGTAGGCTTCCTCGCCGGTGGCGCACCCAGGGATCCACAGGCGGAGGCTTTCGCCCGTCTGCTTGGCGGCGATGATCTCGCCCAGGGTTTCGTCCACTTCGGAGAACGCCTTGTCGTCCCGGAAGAACGACGTGACGGAGATCAGGATGTCCTTGGTCAGCAGGTTCAACTCGTCACGATTGCGCTTTACATATTCCAGGTACGCGTCGAGGCTTTCGATCCGGTTCGCGGCCAACCGGCGCTCCAGGCGGCGGCGAATGGTGCTCGGCTTATACTTGGAAAAGTCGATATCCGTGCGTTCGCGGACGAGCTGGAAGATGGAGCCCATCGTGTCGTCGGTGTGATCCGCGTCCACATCGGCCAGCATCACCGCGCGGGGAAAGCGCACGATGGAGGTCAGTTCCGGCCCGATCTCGTGCGGGGCGAGCCGCAGGTCGATGCATCCGGTCTCGATCGCCGCGCTCGGCATTCCGTCGTATTTCGCGGTGTTCGGGACCTGGGCTACGGTCAGGCCGCCGTGGGCCTTGATCGCCCGCACACCCTGAGAGCCGTCGCTGCCGGTGCCCGACAGAATGACGCCGATGGCGTTCGGTCCCTTGCTGTCCGCCAGCGTGTTGAAAAACACGTCCACCGAGGGCTTGGGGCCGTGGGGCGCGGACGGTTCCTTCAGCATCAGGCGCCCGTCGGACAGGCGGACGTCTTTGTTCGGCGGGCAGATGTGGACGGTGTTGGGCTCCACCGGGGAGCCGTGCTCGATCTCCTTGATCGGCAGGCTGGTTTCGCGGCTCAGCAACTGCACCAGCATCGAGCGGTATTGCGGCGCCATGTGCTGCACGACCACATAGGTCATGTTGGACTGAGCGGGCAGATTGGCCACGAACGGTCGCAGGGCCTCCAGCCCGCCGGCTGAAGCGCCTATGCCGACCACGACCAGACCGCCCTCTTCGGGCTTCTCGGCCTCAAGCTCGCCTTCGACATCGGGATCCGAGTCGGCGCTGGTGGCGCCGCCGGTGTTCGGCAAACCCTGTATGTTGCCCAGTTCAGAACCCGACTCCGGATCCGGCACCTCGCCCGGCGTGCCCGTGACGTATGCCGGTGCGTCGGTCGCCTGGTCGGTTTCCGTGTCCGGTCCTGCGTCCTGACGGGAACGCCCCCGTTCGGCCATGGTGGTCCTCGCCTGTTCTGTGCCGCCGCTCTGGCCCTGCGCCCCAGACCGCTTTTTTGCGGGCACGCCATGCCAAGTCATACCCGCTTCCACCAAGCGTGCAAAGGGCGTTTCGGTCGCCGTTTTCCCACCGTGACGATCCCGGGGACGCGCGCGAGACCGGAGGACGGGAGCGGTTCCGCAAAGGCGCCTATCGCGCGGTCCCGCCTGCGGCTACACTCGCGTCGCCGCCGGAGGGGGCGCGCCGAGCAGTGGAGCATTTCGGGTCAATGGATATGGTGGACAGGGAACGGCACGCGCGCGCGGCCGAGGCATCGGACGGCGGCGGGGCCAGGCGCTTGGCCGGTGGCGTTGATGTCGCCACCCTGGAGCAGGAGTTGGATACCTTTTTGGACTCGCTGGCGCTGCGCACCGGCCGGCTGGCGGAGTCGGGGCGGGTGCTGGACGGGGACGAGGACCGGGCTCCGCGGTTCATGGATTACGCCCGCACCCGCAATCTGACATCGGAGTGCATGGCGTTCCTGATCGTGATCGAACGCCGGATCGAGGGGCTGCCCGACTCCCGGCGCGCGCCGTACTACGACCGTCTCACCGAGATTCTGGTGGCGCTTTGGGGAACCTTGCTGGACGGGTCGCTGACCTTCCTGCGGGCTATCGCCAACGAGGAACATCTGCCGCTTGGGTCGCGCGAGGTGTTTTTGCGCGAAATCAAAACGTTGCACGATGCGCACGCAACCCTGTCCGAAGAGCGGTTTGAGGGTCGTATTCCGGGCGATCTTATGTCAAAGCAGCGACAGGCGGAGAGGATCCTGAATGAAATCATTGATAGGGCGCCCCGCCTGCTTGATCTCGGCTGACATCCGCCGGACACTTTCCCTCTTGGGTCAGGGGGCCTATTGGAGCAGGGGGGTGGCCTCGGATCCGAAGGCAGGGGTCTGAGGCGATCAGTGGTGAGCAGATAAGGAGCGCGCCTGCAATGAGTCGCGGCCCGGTTCGGCCGGCAGGGATATCGATGACCCCCGCAAAAGCCCCCTCGAACGAAGGCGGCGGGTCGGAACGTCGGACAAATCCGGTTCTGCGGCCGGCCGTTCAGGCCGTGTTCGACCGGTTGCTGACCGTCTTGCGGAAAGCCCGCCGGTCGGAAGTGTTGGACCTGATCGGGGGCGCCGAGCGGGTGGATGACGTCCTGCGCAACTATCCCGACCATGTGCCGACGTTTCTGGAACTGGCGTGGCAGCTTCGCGCGCAGCCGGACTTCGTGGTGTTCTTCCGCGCCAGTGGCAGCCGCGGTGACGGGCCGGTTCAGGACCGCAGCACCCCAATCGCGCCGTGCGACCTGACCTTCGATCAGATCGGTCGCTCGCTTCTGACCGGGGCCGCGCGGCTGGTGTTTGAACGGCGCGAACGCGCCTGGGCCGAGCGGCGCGCGAAGCAGGAGGCGGCCCGGCGGTCGAAGCGGCGGGAAGCGGGCGCGAAAGGGCCGTTGTCGAGCCGCCTGATCTCGCCCTTGAAGACCATGTTCGAGGGTGATCACGACCTCGATCCCGCGCACCTTCGCGCCCACTACCCCGGCCATGGTCTGTTCGCGGTGCTCCGGCCCTATCTGGTCGAGCCGTGGCAGTTCGCCTTCCTTGAACAGTATGCCCGCCTCGGAACGGCCCAGGCCAAGGTTCTGGGGCATCTGATCTGGCGTGTGCGCGCGCCGGAAATGCTGGAAACACTGATCAGCCTGGACGTCGAGGAGCTTTCGGTGATCCAGGCCGCCTGTCGTGCGTTCGCCGAGACGACCCTGGGGGTGCCGCCGGACCAGGGCCCCCGGTGGGAACTGAAGGGCAAGGCCGCGCGCGATCGCGATCGGATCGAGGAGCAGATCGCCGCCGAGGTCAGCACCACGCTCGACGCCATTGTGTTGCGGCATCCGGGGGCGTTGGACGCCATTCGCGAGATGGGCCTGAGCGCGCGTCGCGAAGTCCGGCGCCTGACCCAGGTGTATGGGGCCGACATCTGGATGGTGTTCGAACAGCCGGACCGGCTGCACAACGCGCGGAATGTGCCCGACCATCTGCTGCGGGTGCTGGGGCCGCTCTGCCATCGTGTGCCGCCGGACGTGTCCGCTATTCTGGGCCATATCCGCGACCGCACGCTGGCGCGGGACCTGATCACCCTGGCCCGTGAGGATCTGGGTGACGAGGTTTTGGCCGGGTATCTCGCCGATCCGGTCCGCAAGCCGATCTGGAACACGCTCCCCGCGAAGTTCAACAACGCCTATAAGTACCAACCGGATGCCACGCCCGGCCTGGGGGCGCCCAACAACCGGGAGAGCCTGCGCCTGATCGGGGCCGGCATCTTCCAGTCGTTGCGCCTGGGGCATCTGGAGATCTTCTGACGTGGCACGGAGTCCGCGTTCGTCGGCACCGCGATCCCGCGCGCGGGGGGGCGCGTCGAAACGGGATGGCGCCAAATCGGGGGGGACGGGTCGGGGTCGTCGCCTGCGGTGGCGGATCGCGCGCGCCGTGCTCCTCTTTCTCCTTGGGCCGCCGCTGATCGGATTGGTCGCCTTCCGCTGGCTGCCGGTGCCGGTGACGCCGTTGATGCTGGTCCGGTTGGTCGAGGGCGAGGGCCTACAGCAGGACTGGGTGCCGCTGGAGGCCATGCCGCCCGCCCTGGTGCGCTCGGTCATCGCCAGCGAAGACGCCCGCTTCTGCGTTCACAACGGGTTCGACTGGCGCGAGATCGCCAACGCCTGGCAGGAATGGCGGCGGGGCGAGGGCCTGCGCGGGGCCAGCACCATCAGCATGCAGACGGCGCGCTCCGTGTTCCTCTGGCCGGGGCGGGATATCGTGCGCAAGGGGCTGGAGGCCGTCCTGACGCCGCCCCTGGAACTGTTGTGGCCCAAGCCTCGCATTCTGGAGGTGTACCTGAACGTGGCGGAATGGGGCCCCGGCATCTACGGCGCGGGCGCGGCCGCACGCTACCACTTCAACCGCCCGGTGGAGACCCTGGGGCCTGTGGAGGCCGCCCGTCTCACCGCCATTCTCCCCGCGCCCCGGTCCTGGTCCGCCGGCACGCCGGGAGCCTATGTGCGCGGCCGCGCGGCCACCATCCAGGCGCGCGCGGCCGCCGTGTCTCTCGGCGACGGCAACCGGCCGTGCGGCGCGCCATAGGGGCGTACGGCGCGTGCGTCGGACACGGTGCCCACTGCTGGCCGGTGCTTCTGGCCCCGTCGCGCGCCCCCGCCGCGGCGGATGTGGACCCGATCCGGTGTCCGGGTTTATAAGAGAAACCGAATATGCCCGCCGCCGGGCATGTTTCGCGCGTGCTCGGGAGGGTCTCGGGGCGCGTGCCCTGCCAAAAAGAGCCCCACGGGCAAAGGAGATTGAGGGATGACCAAGGATTGGGTCCAGTATGCAAAGGACCTCTCCGAAAATATGGAAACCTGCCGCAAGGGGATCCCCGATGCATGGGCGGGATTCTCGAAGATGGCCGCCGGGGCCAGCAAGGATGGGGCGCTCGAAGCCAAGACCAAGGAGCTGATTGCTCTGGCGATCGGGATCGCCATCCGCTGTGATGGCTGCATCGCTTTCCATACCCGCTCCGCGATCAAGTATGGTGCGACCCGGGAGGAAGTTCTGGAGACCATCTCGACGGCGATGTACATGGGGGGAGGACCGTCCTCCGTGTACGGCTCGTTGGCCCTGGAGGCCTACGACCAGTTCGCGGCGGCCGCGTCCTGAACTGACACCCGCGCCCCCTCGGCCCGTGCGAACCGCCACGGTCCTGGGGGGCGGTTTCCCATCAGGAGGTCCGCGTGCGCCCGTCCGGTCCGATCCTCGGTTTGACCGCCGATGCCGAAGAAGGGGGCGGGTATTCCGCGCTTCCCTGGTATGCCCTGCGGCAGAACTACGCCGGGGCGTTGCGCGCGGCGGGGGGCGTGCCCCTGATCCTGCCGCATGAGCCCGCCCTGGTCGGGCGCTATCTCGATCTCATCGACGGGCTGGTGGTCACGGGCGGGGCCTTCGATGTCGATCCGGCGCTGTTCGGGGCCGACACGCGGCACGCCTCGGTGACGTTGAAGGCGGGCCGCACCGATTTCGAACTTGCGATCCTGCGCGGCGCCCTGGAGCGGGACATGCCGGTGCTGGGCATCTGCGGCGGCCAACAGGTGCTGGCGGTGGCCCTCGGTGGCACGCTCGTCCAGCATATCCCCGACGCCGTGCCGAACGCCTTGGCCCATGAGCAACCCAACCCCCGGACGGAACCGGGGCACACCGTCACCATCCGGCCGGACACGCTGCTGGCTCGGATCACGGGGCAGGCGACGGCGGCGGTCAACAGCGCCCACCATCAGGCGGTGCAGACGGTGCCCGCCCCGGTGGTGGTCAACGCCTGGACCGAGACGGATGGCGTGATCGAGGGCATCGAGGACCCGACCCGCCGCTTCTGCCTGGGGGTGCAGTGGCATCCGGAATACGCCATCGACCCCGCCGACACCGCCATCTTGCGGGCGTTCGTGGCCGCGGCGGCGGCGGCGGGGTAGGGGGCGTTGTCGGCGGTGGGGTGGGGGGCGGGTTCAGGGCCTATCCCATTACGGCGTGTGCTCGAACACCAGCAGGAAGGTCACCGGGACGGCATGGCTGATTTCGCTCAGCCCGGCAATCTCGCGCAATGTTCCGATGCCATCGCCCAGGGC
This sequence comes from Roseospira marina, assembly GCF_014197855.1. Lineage (GTDB taxonomy): Bacteria > Pseudomonadota > Alphaproteobacteria > Rhodospirillales > Rhodospirillaceae > Rhodospira > Rhodospira marina. Next base: position 14,607 of record NZ_JACIGJ010000008.1, on the reverse strand, counting down.
ATAGTCGTCTGCCTGGACGATCAGAAGCTGAAGCGGCTGCACCATCATCCGCGTCTCGCTCAGCCGGGTGACGAGCAGCGGCACGGCCAGATCGTGGCTCTCGCCGGCCAGATCCAGTGTGGCCGTAACGTCCCGCTCCGCGCTCTCGCCGACGGCCAGATCGGATAGGCCGTCCAAGGGCACCGGTGCCGTGATCGTGGCCGCCGGGAACTGGTCGATATGGAACAGCTCCGTGCGCAGACGCTCGTCGCGGATGTCGATCCCGGTGTTTACGGACGCGAGGTCAATCGTCACCGTAGCCGTGCCATCCTCGGCGACCGAGCCGGATAGCGCGCCGAAGCTATGCACCTCGCCGATGTCCTTGGCCTTGATCGAGGCAAAGCTGACGAACGAGGGCGATCCATCGAGCGTCCAACTGGCGGCCCGTGCGGCCTGCGCGGCAGCCAGCAGCGTGATGAGGCCAAGCCCGAGGGCCAGCGCCATCATAAGGCGGCGCGGCCGGGAGTCGGGCACGGCACGCGCGGTCCCTCGGGCGCGGTCGCGGGTACGGAGCGTCATGGCCAGTCCTCCCAGTCTGTGTGTCCTGCCAGGGCATATGTCCTGTGCGTGATTATGTCCTGTGCGTGATACGGGGCCGATCGTCGGGGGGGCTCGGCGCCCGGGCCCCCATCGACGGAGTCAGGCGTCGTGGGCCCCGTCTGCCCTGACCATCGTTCCGTTTAAGACATGGGAGGCCGTGCGCCGCCTGTCGAGCCCGGCGGTTGCGTGAACCCGGACAGGCTATCACGCCGCGGGCGCGGACCCCTGGCGAGGCGCGGCGTGGGACAAAAATGAACCCCTCAGCACCATCACCTCTGGATGTTTCGGCAGACAACCGCCCCTTTTCAGACTACACTAATCAGCTTTTACTCCGGTGGCACGCAGCCCGCGTGCCACACAGGCCAGGTGCCACGCAGGGAGTCCGATGCGGCCGCCCGCCGTTAAAAACACCCGCCGCTTGATCGCTGGGCTCTGTTTGGTGCTTCTCCTGACCGTATGCGCGTCCGGGGGCGGCACAGCGGTGGCTGAGTCCCACCGCCCGCTGCGATTCGGTGTGATTCCGACGACGAATGTCATGGGGATGCTCAAGGCCTACTCCCCGATGGTGCTGCATTTGCGCCGGGCCCTCGACCGGCCGGTCCTGTTCGGCAGCGACACGGACATGGCGGCGCATCGTCGGGCCCTGCACGAGGGCCTTTATGACGTCGTGGTCACCGCGCCGCATTTCGGGGCCGCGATGATCGCCGAGGGACGGTATGCCCCGCTTTTGCGGTATGCGGGCGAACTGTTCCCGATTCTGGTGTCCCGCAGCGATAAGCCGATTCACGTCCCGGCCGATTTGAAGGGGAAAACGCTGGCCCTGCCCAGTCGCACCAGCTTGGTGTCGATGGGCGCCATGCGCTGGCTGGAACGCGCGGGCCTTCGGTCGGGCATTGACGTCACCGTCACCACCGCGCCGTCGCAGAACGCGGCTGTTCTCGCGGTGTTCAACGGGGAGGCCGCCGCCGCGGCCGCCGCCGAGCTGCCCTATCGGCGCACGAGCGCGGCCGTTCGCGAGTTTCTTCGCACCATCGAGATTCCCTTCCGCGTGCCCCACGTGTTTATCCTGGCGCGGTCGGACATGCCGCAGGCCGAGCAGAACACCCTCCGCGCGGCGCTTCGCGGGTTCGAGACCTCGCCGGAGGGCCGGGCCTTCCTGACGAAAAGCGGGCTGTCGGGATTCACCGAGATTACGACGGCCGACGTGCGGGCGCTGAGTGGCCTTGTGGAGGCTCTGCATTGGATCGACGCGGAGACGGGGCCATGACGCGACCGGCGGCCGGAGATAGCGCGTCCAGATCGGGCTGGCGGCTGCGGTCGCGTGCGGCGTCGCTCCGCTTCAAGATTATTCTGTCCAGCGTCCTGATCGAAATTCTGATGCTGGGGATTCTGGTGGCCAACACCCTGCGTTTGCAGCAGGAGCAGTTGCTGGACGAGGTTGATGACCGCTTGCGGTCGCTGGAGGCCAGCTTTTCCGTGGCGCTTGTCGGTCCCCTGATCGCCCGCGACTACGCGACCATGCTCGGTCTGCTTGATGGCTTCCTGCATCTGCCCGATGTCCGCTATGTGATCGTGCAAGATGCCGACGGCAGAGTGGTGGCCCAGGCCGGCGCGGACTGGACCGGGGTCGTGCCGCCGGCGGATCCGCGGCTCGATCCCAACGAGCCGGTGTACAACGCCGCCAGCCCCATTCGCCTGTTCGAGCAGACCTTCGGCACCGTGCATTATGGCCTGTCGACGGAATCGCTGCGGGAGGCGGGCGCGAACATGCTGACACAAAGCCTGGTCATCGCCGGCGTGGAAATCCTGCTGTCCGTGGTGGTGCTGTCCATCCTCGGGTTTTTCCTGACCCGGCGCCTGGAGATGCTGACCGATACCAGCGTGCGAATCGCCCAGGGCGATTATGCGACCGCCCCGGAGATCGAGGGCCGCGACGAGGTCGCCATCCTGGCCGGGAGTCTGCGGGCCATGGCGGGCGCTATTCAGAGTCGCATCGACTCTCTCGATCGCGCGACCCGGGATCTGCGGCGCTCCAACGCGGATTTGGCCCATGTCGCGGCCGTCACGGCGCATCATCTTCAGGAGCCGTTGCGGGGGATCGTCAGCTATTCCCAGCTCTTGGGGCGACGCCACGTCGACCTTCTGAACGACGAGGCCCGGGAGTATCTGTCGATCATCGTGCGCGACAGCAAGCGGATGAAGGCGCAACTGACCGAACTGCAGGAATACGTGGAGGCCGCCAGCACCGCGTTTCCGATGGTCGTCATCGATCTGGGCGAGTGTCTGGCCCGGGTCCATTGGCGGAAGCTGAATGCGTTGCGCGCGGCCGATGCCTGGGTGTGCATCGGGGTCATGCCGACGGTCTGTGCCAACGCCCGCTCGGTCGAGCGCGTGTTGGACCGACTGATCGACATGGCCGTGATTGTCCGCCAGTCGGATGATCGGTTGCGGCTGTGCGTCAGCGCCGAGAAAGACGCGGACGGCTGGGTGATCTCTCTGCGCGACAACGGACTGTCGCCGCCCGCGGAGCGCCTGGAGACCTTTTTCTCGCTGTTCGAGTGGCTTGAGCCCGAACACGAACGGGCCGGAATCGGCCTCGCCCTGTGCCAGCGCCTTATTGTCAGCATGGGGGGACGGATCTGGGCCGAGCCCTGCGAGACCGGCGCCGATATCCGGTTCTGGCTGCCGGACGAACACGGCTTCGACTGTTCCATCATCCCAGCGGAGAATGACTTTCCAGGACCCCGGGGCGTAAAACCGGGCCGGCGGCCTTGATCCGAGTGGGGCCGGATCAAGGCCGTGGCCATCCTACTCCCGCAGCATGCCGCGCGCGCGCAGGGCTTGGATCACCTGTTCGGCCAGTTCATCCGGGGTGGATTCGCCGGCGTTCAGGTGGAGCTCCGGGGCCTCGGGCGGTTCGTACTCCGAGTCGATGCCGGTGAAATTCTTGATCTGGCCGGCGCGCGCCTTCTTGTACAGCCCCTTCGGGTCGCGCGCCTCACAGACCGCCAGCGGGGTGTCCACGAACACCTCCAGGAACTCGCCGTCGGCCACCTTCTCGCGGGCGAGCCGACGCTCGGCCCGGTAGGGGGAGATGAACGAGACCAGCACGATAAGTCCGGCGTCCACGAACAGGCGCGAGACCTCGGCGACGCGGCGGATGTTCTCCACCCGGTCTTCCGGGGTGAACCCGAGGTCCCGATTCAGGCCGTGGCGGACGTTGTCGCCGTCCAGGATGTAGCTGTGATGGCCCAGCGCCATCAGGCGCTTCTCCACCAGATTGGCGACCGTGGACTTTCCGGCCCCGGACAGCCCCGTGAACCATAGCACGCCCGGCGTCTGGTGCTTCTGCGTGGCGCGCGTGGCCTTGTCGACGGAGAGCGCCTGCCAGTGGATGTTCTCGGCCCGGCGCAGGCCGAAGGCGATCATGCCGCAGCCGACCGTCTGGTGGGTTGTCCGGTCGATCAGGATGAACCCGCCGGTGGCGCGGTTCGTCTCGTAGGGGTCGAACGGCACCGGCCGGGCGAGCGACAGATTGCAGAACGCTACCTCGTTCAGGTCGAGGTGCTTGGCCGCCAGCTTGTTCTGGGTGTTGACGTCGAGGCGATGTTTGATCTCCGTGATCTGGGCGGGAACCGTCGTATGCCCGATCTTCAGCAGATACGACCGCTCCGGCAGCATCCGCTCGTCGGCCATCCAAATCACGTGCGCCGCCATCTGGTCGGCCACGTCCGGCCGGGCGTCGGCCGGGCTGAGCAGATCGCCGCGCGCGATGTCGACCTCGTCGGTCAGGGTCAGGGTGACGGACTCGCCGGCCACCGCCTCGTCACGGTCCCCCGAGAAGTCCACGACCCGCGCCACCGTCGTCTGGCGGGCCGAGGGATGCACCACCACCTGGTCCCCCGGCCGCACGCGACCGGACGCGATGGTGCCGCAGTAGCCCCGGAAATCCAAGTTGGGCCGGTTGACCCACTGCACCGGAAAGCGGAACGGGGCGTCCACGCTGTTCTGGACGACGTCCACCTCTTCCAGGTAGGGCAGCAGCGCGGGACCGTCGTACCAGGGCATGCCCTCGCCCCGGTTGACCACGTTGTCGCCCATCAGCGCCGAGACCGGAATGCAGACCGGCGCGGGCAGGCCGATCTGCGCGGCGAACGCCAGAAAGTCGTCGCGGATCGCGTCGTAGACGGTCTGGTCGTACCCGACGAGGTCCATCTTATTGACCGCCAGCACCACATGCCGCAGGCCCATCAGCTTGGCGATGGTGGCATGGCGGCGGGTCTGCACCAGCACGCCCTTGCGCGCGTCCACCAGCAGCACGGCCAGATCGGCGTTCGACGCGCCGGTGGCCATGTTGCGGGTGTACTGCTCGTGGCCCGGGGTGTCGGCGACGATGAACTTGCGCCGGTCCGTGTTGAAGTAGCGCCAGGCGACATCGATGGTGATGCCCTGCTCGCGCTCCTGCTGGAGGCCATCGACCAGCAGCGACAGGTCGAGCGCCCCACCGGCGCGGCCCCGGACCTTGCTGTCGCGCTCCAAACTCTTGAGCTGATCCTCGAAGATCAGCTTGGAATCATACAGCACACGCCCGATCAGGGTGCTCTTGCCGTCGTCCACGCTGCCGCAGGTCAGGAAGCGGAGCAGGTCACGGTCGGCGGCCTTGCCGCTCAGCACCGCTTCGGTGGCGGCGGCGTCGAAGGTGCGTCCATCCTCGGCCATCAGAAGTATCCGTCCCGCTTCTTGAGTTCCATGGATCCGGCCTGATCGTGGTCGATGGCGCGGCCGGCGCGCTCCGACGTGCGCGAATTCAGCATCTCGGCGACCACCTCGGCGACCGTGGTCGCGGTGCTTTCGACCGCCCCGGTGAGGGGGTAGCAGCCCAGGGTGCGGAAGCGCACGCTCTTCATTTCGGGTTCGACGCCCTCGGGAATGGGCAGGCGGTCGTCGTCCACCATGACCCACATGCCGTTGTGCTGGATCACCGGGCGCGGCTTGGCGAAGTACAGCGGCACCACCGGAATGTCTTCCTGGTGGATGTATTGCCACACGTCCAACTCGGTCCAGTTGGACAGCGGGAAGGCGCGGATGCTCTCCCCGGCGCTGATGCGGCCGTTGTACAGCGACCACAGCTCCGGCCGCTGGTTGCGCGGATCCCATTGGTGCGTCGCGGTCCGGAAGGAGAACACGCGCTCCTTGGCGCGGCTGGCCTCTTCGTCGCGGCGCGCGCCGCCGAAGGCGGCATCGAACCCGTATTTGGTCAGCGCCTGCTTCAGGCCCTGGGTCTTCATCACGTCGGTGTGAACGCCGGACCCGTGCAAGATCGGTCCGATCCCCTGGCGCACGCCGTCTTCGTTGACGTGGACGAGCAACTCGAAGCCCAACTCGCGCGCCATGCGGTCGCGGAACTCAATCATCTCGCGGAATTTCCACGTCGTGTCGATGTGCATGAGCGGAAAGGGCAGGGGGCCGGGGGCGAAGGCCTTGCGGGCCAGATGCAGCATCACCGACGAGTCCTTGCCGATCGAATACAGCATGACCGGCTTGCGGACCTCCGCGACGACCTCGCGGATGATGTGAATGCTTTCGGCTTCCAGGCGTTGCAGGTGCGTCAGGCGGACGGCACGGGATGGGGTGGCGCTGGGCGTGACGGCGCTGGGCATGGGGACTCCGGAAACGGACGCGACGGGCACGAAGGGGCGCCGGACTCGGCGCTGGGCGGTGGGACTAAGTATGAAGTGCTTCCGCTATGTGGGGCAATCCGCCCCTAATGTACAGAGAAAATATGAGCGGACTACTTTAACAACAGTATATTTATGTGTTTTTTGTCGCCGGACGACCATGGATCGGTTGCTCCCCTTCATAGAACGCCTCCAGCGCCCGCACGGCCCCGTCGTCGCCATACAGCCGGTTGCGTCGCTCCTGCACCTCCGCCCTCAACCGCGCCCGGACCTCACGGTCCTGGCCCAGGCGGGCCGCAATGGCGACGTAGTCGTTCCGGTCCCGGGCTACAAGCTCGTCCAGGCCCATCAGGCGCAGCATTGCCATGGTGTGGCGCCCGCGCATGAACGGTCCGGGCAGGGTGACGGGGATGGCGCCTTGGGCCAGGGCTTCGAGAGTCGTGTTGCCTCCGGACCACCCGATCGAGTCGAGGAACACGTCGCAGACGCCGCACAGGCGCAGAAAGTCCTCCCACGCCAGCCAGGGCAGCGCCACGAGGTGGGCGCCGGGATCGAGGCCGCGTGCGACGAACGCGCTCTCCAGCCGACGCAGGAAGGCGGCATTGGCGGCGGTGGCGCTGCGGTGACGCAGGAAGACGAAGCGCGCGTCCGGGACGGCGGTGGCGATGCGGGCGAACAGGTCGTCCTGATCCGGCAGGTACTTTTGCAGCGCCTGACAGCACAGGTAGACCGGCACGCCTTCCGGCAGGCCAAACACGTCGCGGCGGCCATCGGTGCGTTGCGCCGGGCGGTAGTGGATGCCCAGGCGGGGCAGCGGGACGAGGCGTTCGGTGTAGACCGCCTCCGCGCCCTCCGGTTCCATGGCCTCAGAGGTCAGGAACACATCGACCGTAGGCAGGCCGGTGGTTACGGGGTGGCCCCAGGAAACGCACTGTCGGGGTGCGAGCCGGCAGGCGGCCAGCACGAAACTGCGCGCGCCCATGCCCAGGTCCGGAAACACCACGACATCCAGCTGGTCGTCGCGGATGCGGCGGGCCGCGGTGACGACGGGCGCCGCGCGCAGGTCGCGCACTGTGTCGGCATTCCGGGCCAGCGCTTCGGTGGTCGAATCGCGCGGACCGCCGACCAGATAGACGGAGACCTCGAACCGGTCGCGATCCTGGCGCAGCACCCAATGCCCGAACAACAGCGTGATGGTGTGCGACCAGAAGTGCTCCGACACATACCCGATCCGCAGCGTGCGCCCGGGCACCGGCGGAGGCGGCGGGCAGGGCGCGACCAGATCGGGCTGGCAGGCGGCCACGGCGCGATGCGTGAAGTGGCCCCACAGGGTTTGCAGCGCGCGGTCGTCCTCCCCCTGGTAGGACAGCATGAAGTTGGTGCCCTGGCCGATGCCCTGCACCGCGGTGGCGGCCTGCTCCGGCGTTTCCAGGGGGCTGGCGGTCAGCATGCCGAGCGCATCGGCGAACCGGCGCCGCCACAGCGGGATCTCGGCGCTGTCGTGGTAGACCCGGGGCAGCATCCGGCCGCCGTACCAGCGTGCGCGGAGGTCCTTCGGGTCCGCCAGAAGCAGGGCGTGATAGGCGTCATGGGCGGCGTGGTCGGCGCCGCTGATATCCAGGCTGCGGGCGAGGCCGCGCAGGTGGGCGACCCCGCCGGGCTCCCGGTCCAGCGCGGCGCGGAAGGCGTCGGCGGCCTCCTCCGCCCGGCCTTGGCGCAGCCGCGCCTGCCCGAGGATGTGGTGGGCGGTGGCTTGATCGGGGGCGGCGGAAAGAACGGAGAGCGCCAGCCGCTCGGCGCGGGCCGGGTCCGTGCCGTCGAGCGCACGCGCCGCCTCGGCAAGCGCGGTGGACAGCGAGTCGGGCGGGGCGGGGCTCGATGCGGTCATCGCCGTCCGGGACGGTGGGGCCACGGTGGGCCGGAAACGATACCGGGCACTGTTCCGAAGGTTCTCGTTTCTGTCAACCCGGGCCGTACCGGCTTTCTCCGTCCGACGGTGGCGACGCGTCCGACCGCGGCCCATATATCCGTCACCCATTCCTCCGGATTGACGCGCTGTCACGAGGGTTCGCCCATGCACCATGATGTTCCGATCCGCCCCACCCGCTCCCGCGCGAGGGCCGTCGCGGTCGCCCGCCGCGAGGCCGAGGCACAGGCCCGCGCCCGTCTCTGGCTCACGGGGGGCGCTGTTCTTCTGGCGTTGACCCTGCTGGCCCTGGTGCTGTTCGCGCCCGCGACCGCGCGCGCCCAAATGTTCAATGCGGAGACGTTCACGCTCGACAACGGCCTTCAGGTCGTGGTGGTGCCGAACCATCGGGTGCCCGTCGTGACGCATATGGTCTGGTACAAGGTGGGCGCGGCCGACGAGCCGGCCGGCAAGTCCGGCATCGCCCATCTGCTGGAACATCTGATGTTCAAGGGCACGGACAAGATCGAGCCCGGCACGTTCTCCAAGATCGTGGCGCGCAACGGCGGCCGGGACAACGCCTTCACCAGCAGCGACTTCACCGGCTACTACCAGAACATCGCCCGCGACCGGCTTGAGACGGTCATGGCGATGGAAGCGGACCGCATGGTCAACCTGCGACTCACCGAGGATGACTTCCAGACCGAGCGCGCGGTGGTGACGGAGGAGCGCCTGAGCCGCACGGAGAATGAGCCGGCCGCCCTGCTGGGCGAGCGCATGGATCAGGCCCTGTGGTCGGTCCATCCCTACAAGAATCCGATCATCGGTTGGGCGCATGAACTGGCGGCGCTGACGCGGGCCGATGCGCTGGCCTTCTACCATCGCTACTACGCCCCCAATAACGCGGTCGTGGTGGTCGCCGGGGACATCACGGCGGACGAACTGCGGCCGATGGCGGAGCGCACGTACGGTCAGGTCCCGGCGGCCCCCGATACGCCGGAGCGCCATCGCGTGCGGGATCTGCCGCCGCCGGTCGACATCACCATGACCATGAGCAACCCGCGCGTCGCTCAGGCGAGTTGGTGGCGGCACATCATCGCCCCCAGTGCCAACACGGAGCACGCCGAGCTGTACGCGCCGCTTCAGGTGCTGGCGGAACTGCTCGGTGGCGGGCCGGTCAGCCGGCTGTACGATCGGCTGGTGGTGGAGGACGGCGTGGCCGTGTCCGCCGGGGCCGGGTACAGCGGCCGGGCCGTGGACTACGGCACCTTCAGCCTGTACGCAACGCCCGCCGCCGGCCGCACCCCGACCGAGGTCGGAGCCGCTATCGACGCCGAGATCGCCCGCCTGCTGGCGGATGGGGTGACCGAGGCCGAGGTCGCGGGCGCCAAAACCCGCCTGAAGGCATCGGTCGTCTACGCCCGGGACAATCCGTTCGGCGCCGCGCGCATTCTCGGCACGGCCCTGGCCACCGGCGGCACGGTGGACGATGTCGAGCACTGGCCGGAGGCCATTGCGGCCGTGACGCCGGACGACGTCATGGCCGCCGCGCGCGCCGTCTTCCAGGGGGCCAGCGCGGCCACCGCCATCCTCCAGCCCGATACCACCAGCTAGGGAGCCGTCCGCTCATGATGATGTTCACGTCGAAGGGGCGGCTGCGTGCCCTGATGCTTGCGGTGGCGGTCGTGCTGCTGGTGCCCCTCGGATCCGGACCGGCGCGGGCCATTGAGGTCGCGACGGTCGAAAGCCCCGGGGGCCTGACCGCGTGGTTGGTGCCCGATTCCGCCAACCCCATGGTCACCATCGAGTTTTCCTTTGAGGGCGGCGCGGCGCTCGATCCGGAGGGCAAGGCCGGTTTGGCCTATATGGCCAGCGGCCTGATGGACGAGGGCGCGGGGGACATGGATTCCCGGGCCTTCCAGCGGCGTCTGGCCGCGTCGGCGATCGAACTGAATTTCGACGCCTCCCGCGATACCTTCGGCGGCACGCTGAAGACGTTGACGGAGAATCTCGACGAGGCGCTGGGCTTGCTGAAGGTCGCCCTCACCGCGCCGCGCTTCGATCCGGAGGCGGTGGAGCGCATTCGGGGGCAGGTGTTGGCCGGCCTGCGCTATGACGAGAACGACCCGCAGGATATCGCCTCGCGGGCGTGGTTTCGCGCCGCGTTCCCCGATCATCCGTACGGCCGCGCGGTCGAGGGCACGGCGGAGAGCGTGGCGGCGGTGACGGTGGACGATCTGAAGGCCTTTGCCCGCGCCCATCTGACCCGCGACCGCCTGACCATCGGCGTGGCCGGCGATGTGACGCCCGAGGTGCTGGGGCCGATGCTGGACGCCACCTTCGGCGACCTCCCGGCAACCTCCGATCTGCCCGCGGTTCCGGACGCGAAGGTTCACGCCGACGGCAGCACCCAGGTCATCCCGCAGGACGTGCCGCAAAGCGTCGCGCTGTTCGGGCAGGCCGGCATTGCCCGGTCCGACCCCGACTGGTACGCGGCCTATGTGGTCAACTACATCCTCGGCGGCGGCGGCTTCTCGTCCCGGCTGATGGAGGAGGTGCGCGAGGCGCGCGGGCTGGCCTATTCGGTCTACAGCTACCTCGTGCCCTACGATCACGCGGCCGTGTGGATGGGCGGCGTCGGGACCAACAACGCCCGCGTCGCGGAAAGCCTCGACCTGATCCGCGAGGAGTGGGCGCGCATGGCCTCGGAGGGGCCGACCGAAACCGAGCTGGCCGACGCCAAAACCTACCTGACCGGGGCGTGGCCGCTGCGGTTCTCCTCGACCGGGGCCATCGTGCGCATCCTGGTGGCGATGCAGAAGGAGGGGCTGCCCATCTCCTACCTCGACGACCGCAACGATTACATCGAGGCGGTCACGATGGCCGACGCCCAGCGGGTGGCCGCGCGCCTGATGGACGCGAACGCCCTGACGACGGTCGTGGTGGGCCAGCCGGAGGGCCTCGCGACATCGAATTAAGGGGGACGGGTCCCATATGAGACGGGCCGGGGTGCGGCAACACCCCGGCCCCATCCGTCGCGTGTGCAGGAGGGCACGCGGCGGACGTCCCGTGGACCGGGCGACCGATCCCAAAACGGGGGCGTGCCGGTTGCCGCGGCGGGTGCGGAAAACCCAGTCACCCGGTGCGTGCGGCCCTTACATCACGCCATCGACGACATAACCGCCGTATCCAGTTTCAGACACGCTCGAAACGCCAATCAGCGTCATGGTGTCCCCACCGCCGAAGTCAAACACGACGTCGCCGGCACCCGTATGCGTGATTGTAAAGCCGGTTGTGAAGTTCATCGGGCCGACCTCATTGCCGATAGTCAGCCCATTGATGATGTCTTCGCCCCCGATGGCGTTGGCTATGCCGCCACTATACACGGCTGCAACCTGCATGTCGGCCTGACCCGAGAAGTGGATGATATCCGTCCCCGGACCCATCGACACAAAGGCGTAACTGCCACCTCCGAAGTAGACTTCGGAGTGTGCCGAGGCGGCTTCCCATGTGAGGTCGAGCTTTGTCGTATCCGTGCCTTGGGCGGCCGTTGCATCGAACACAAGGGATCCGGTATGGGTGGCCGTGATCGTCGTTTCGCCTGAATAAGACAGTGAACCGGCCGGCACGGTGACGGTACCGCTGACGCCGTCGATGTTCGTGAACGTCGCGGGACCGTGGGGGGTGTCCGCAGGCTCGGGCAGTAGCACCGTCCCACCGTTCAGCGTGACGCCGTCCTCCGTTTGGGACGGTTGCTCGGCCGCCGGAACATAGGCCGCGATTCCCTCGTAGGTGTAGGCCGGCAACGTGGCCATGACGGTGTCCCGCTCGTGTTCATTCGCCGTGTAGAAATGCGTGCCGGTTTCGGTGTTGAAGAACCGGTACAGGGGATCTCCGTCGTCGCCGGACTCGCCCACCCGATAGGCGACGCCCTCATAAGAGTACTCCGGTAGCGTCGCGATCACGGTGTCCCGCTCGTCCGTGTCCGTTGTGTAGAAATGCGTGCCCGTCACCGTATTGAAGAAGCGGAAGAAGGGAGTGCCATCGTCGTCAGCGACGTCGAACGCAGGGCCTTCGTACCGGTATTGGCCCATAGTACTGTAGATAGATATTGCCTCATCATATGAGGCCGTAAAAAAGTGTGTGTTCGTTTCCGTATTCAGGAACCGATAAACCGTAGTCTCGCTGTATGGGATGCTCATAGGTCTTCCTGTCCTGCGGAAGCGGCCAATATGGGGGGCCGCTCCAGCGGTGTTGTCCTCTGGTTTGTGTCGGAGGAAAGCACGTCCGCTCGGGCGGGGTCCGACCGCTCCCGCCTTGCGTCCGTATAGCCGATTGTGCTGACGAACGATAACGCCGCGTTATCGCATTCCGATCGTGCGCCCGGCGCGGTCCTACAGCCGTACCAGCCAGACCACCACGACGCCGATGGCCATTGTCACCAGCCCGCTGATGCGCAGCTGGTTGTCCGACATGTCCAGGGCGGCGCGGATCATGGCGCGCATGGGGGTGAGAAACACGGCGTACAACAGGCCCTCAATGACCAGAACGAGGCCGAGGGCGGTCAGAAGATCCTGGACCATGATGCTCCCACACTTGTTGGCACAACGATTCGTATGGGGCGTTATTCCCCGATGTTCAGCAACAGGCCCTTGACCCGCGCGACGGTGAACACCCGCAGGAAGAAGGCCGCCGCCGCCGACAGGTACAGTCCGTTCAGGACCACGGCCGCCACCAGGTGCCCCCAGGCGATGGTGCCCTCCAGCATCACCTGGCGCATCCCTTCGAACACATGCGCGGGCGGGAAGCTATAGCCGATCACCTGAAGCCAGACCGGCAGCACGTCCATGGGGTAGTAGATCCCGCTGATCGGCCAGAAGGCGAAGATCAGGATCCAGGGCAGGCTTTCCGCGCCCAGCCCGACGCGCAACACCAGGGCACTGACCAGCAACCCGATGACCCAGCCCATCACCAGCATGTTGACGAAGAAGGCCAGCAGCGGCAGGCCCATCTCGTATATGTTGTAGGCATAGAACAGCCATGCCAGCAGCGTCGCGGGCACGATGCCGATGAGCGTGCGGATGATGCTCATGGCCATCAGCGCCGTGACCAGCTCCAGCGGCCGCAGCGGGCTGACGAACAGATGGCCCAGGTTGCGGGCCCACATCTCCTCCATGAAGGACAGCGAGATGCCCAGGTTGCCCCGGAACATCACGTCCCACAGCAGGACGGCGGCGATGAAGATGCCGGCGGCCTGGGCGACCAGACTCGATTCACGGGCCAGGAACTGCGTGAGGAACCCCCAGGTGATCATCTGCATGATCGGCCAGTAGGCGAGTTCCAGCAGGCGCGGCAGCGACCCGCGCATCAGGTACCAGTGCCGCAGGATGAGGGCGTACACGCGGCGGAACGCGAACCCTTGCGCGGCGGAGCGTTCACGGGGATCGAGCCGGGATCCGGCCTCAGGTGGCGTCATCGTCCACCTTGCGCAGCACGAAGAAGATATAGCCGTAGGTCTCGCCGAAGCGCCGCCACACGTCGATCTCCCGGTCGTTGGCGTCCAACACCTGGGTCAGAGCCGGGCCGGCGCCGTCGCGCAGGCGGGCGCTGCGCTCGGCCAGGGGCTCGTAGTATTCGGTCCACCACGCGTCGCGGGGCAGGCGATGGGTGCTCAGCACCTCGAACCCTTCCTCGCCGGCCTGACGGATCTTGTCCTGCAGGCTTTCGATGCCGGTGCCGTCGGCGTCCCAGAAGGCTCGCGCGGCCTCCGGCGGGTCGTCGGTCAGCCACGCGATGTCGCTGGCGACCAGCAGGCCCCCGGGCACCAGGAGCGAGCGCCAGAGGCGCAGCCCGTCCACGAAGCCGGGGATGTAGATGCTGCCCTCGGCCCAGATCAGGGCCACGCCTTCGGGTTCGTCGGCGAGGTTGAAGAACGATTGCTGGCGGGTTTCGATCAGGCTCGACAGGCCGACATCGTCCGCCGCCATGGCCAGCCGCTCCAGATAGGGCCGGTGGGTGTCGATGGCGATGATGGAGTGCTTCAGGGTTCGCGCCAGAACCAGCGTCTGCCGGCCGGGGCCACATCCCAGATCCAGGATGGCGCCGCCGGGCAGGGGGGGCAGGGCGCGGGCGACCTCTTCCGTCATCGCGTCGCTGCCCGGCCCCTCGCGGGGCATGTCGTGGTGCAGGGTGAAAAATGCGTCCCAGTCAATGGTGTCGTCGGCCACGGTGGGGGGAGTCCGTGCGGTGGAGAGGAGCCCCACTGTGCCATTTTCCCACCGCTTTGGCATCCCCCGCCGGCGCTCCCGGTCGGGCGCGTAAAGCCGTAATGTATGTGTTGAAATTATTTGGTTCATGACGGAATTCCGGGGAAGGCGTCGCGGATTTTGAGGAAGAAGTAGGCGTCATCGCGGAAGCCGTAGGCCATCCGCTTGATGACCTTGA
>NZ_JACIGJ010000007.1 GCF_014197855.1 Roseospira marina | reverse complement strand
GCGATCCAGACCCGGGTCCAGGCGGTGATCAGAGGCAAAAAGTGTTACCTATGTCATCGGTCCAAAACGTTACCAATGTTTCCGGTTGCTCAGGGGGAGGCTTAATCTCATGCGCAAAACAGGCGGATCGTCGCGTCTGGAAATTCTTGATGGCTTTCGCGGCTACTTTCTCATCTTCATGATGATTGTCCACACCGATATGGACTTCGACACCCTGATCGGGAAGCTCAACCACCACAGTTTTGGGTGGGTGGAAGATGCTCAGGGGTTTGTTTTCATATCCGGTGTGGTGGTCGGGCTCGTGTACGGGGGCCGTTTGCTCCGCCGGGGGTTTCCGACCTGCGTGCGGGCGGTCTTCAAGCGGATCGCGACGATATACTCCCATCAGGCGGGGCTGATTCTGATTTTTCTGGCGTCTACGCTGGCGTTCGTGACCGTCGTCGGCCCCCTGCCGGCCGGCCGCTATCTGGCACCGGTCGCCGCGGATCCGCTCACAACCACGGTCAGTTCCTTGCTGTTGGTTTCCGGCACCGCGAACATGGGCATCCTGCCCATGTATATCTGGTTCATGGTCCTGACGCCCTTCGCCTTGTGGATGATCCATCGCGGCAGAGGGCTGGCGGTGTTGGCGATCATGGTCTGCACGTGGATCCTGGGGCAGACTGGCGTGGCGGGGTACGTGATCGGGTTGGCGGAACAAGCGCTGAGCACGCCCGGCCATGCCGTAACATTCGGCATCTTCTTCAATCTGCTGGGTTGGCAGGTCGTGTACTTCTCGGGGCTTTTTTTCGGGTATCTGTACACGGTGGGCCGCCTCAACCTCGATACCCTTCGGGATCCGCAGTGGTACACCGTGTTCAAGATCGGTGTTGGTATGGTCGTCTTCCTGGGGATTCTCGACCGGCTCGTGTGGGGTCAGTACTTTGGGCCCGAGTTCTCCGCGTGGTTCCTGGAGAAAACATCCCGCCGCGATTTTACGAGCATCTACCTCTTTGCGTTCATGCTTGATGTGTTTCTGATCACGTGGCTTCTGGTGGCCGGCAAGACCTGCACGAATCGTCCCGTGGCCGCGCTCGCAATGTTGGTGGAGTGGATCTTCACGCGACGTTTTCTGGTTTTCCTAGGGCAGCACTCCCTTCATGTATTCAGCATGCATATGCTGCTCCTGTACGCCCTGAACACGTCCGGTCTTGCGGAAACCCTCAGTCCCGCGCTCAAGAATATCGTAGTCGTTTTGAGCCCTCTGCCGCTCTACCTCGCCGCGGCCGGTCACGCCTGGGTACAACAGCAGGACGTGCGCAAAACCCAGCGCAGCCAAGCGATCGGCTCTCAGTCCAGCGCCTGACTCCCCCGGTCCGGCTCGTCATGAGGCCGCCCGATCCCGTCCCGCCCGGTCCCGTCCCGCCCGGTCCCGTCCCGCCCGGTCCCTTGTTGCGTCCGGCGCGAACGCCCATTATTCACGGCATGCGCCTCGCGCCACCTATTGCCCGCCGCGCCGCTGGCCCCGGGCCGTCCAGGGAGACCCGAAGACCGATGACACAGCGTTCGACACACGCGCGATCACGCCGAATCCGGCACGGTGTGGCCACGTTCGCCCTGGTGGGCCTGTTGGCGGGCCTGGCCTGGAGCTCGACCGCCGCCACCGCGCCGGCCCTGGCCGATGAGCCGCTGACCGAGGCGCAGAAGCAGGCCGTGCGGGATCTGGTGCGCGAAACGCTGCTTGATGATCCCGAGATCATCGCCATGGCGCTGGAGGCGCTTCAGGACCGGCAGCGCGCGGACGAGACCGCCAAGGCGCGCGCCGCCATTCAGGAGCACATGGACGCCCTGACCGCCGCCGAGCCCGGAGCCGTGCTCGGCAACCCGGACGGCGACGTGACCGTCGTCGAGTTCTCCGATTATCAGTGCGGCTATTGCAAGCGGGTGTTCCCGGACCTGATGACGGCCGTGGAAACGGACGGCAATGTGCGCCTGGTGATCCGCGAACTGCCGATCCTGGGGCCGGACTCGGTGATGGCCGCGCGCGCGGCCGTGGCCTCCCGCGCCCAGGGCCAGTACCCGGCGTTCCACAAGGCGCTGATGGCCCTGCGCGGTGGGCTGAGCGAGGCGTCGGTCCTGCAGCTTGCCGCCGAGGTCGGCCTGGATGTGGAGCAGTTGCGCGCCGACATGGCGGATCCGGAATTGGATCAGAGGTTTCAGAGCAACGTAACGTTGGCCCGGGCGCTGGGCATCACCGGCACGCCGGCCTTCGTGATCGGCGGCGACCTCGTGCCGGGCGCGGTCTCGCTGGATCGCCTTAAGGAGCTGATCTCCGCGGCCCGCACCGACGGGTGAGGGCGGGGGGACCGGGTCTGAGCCGTCGCGGGCTCGCGCGAGTCGGCGTGGGCTCCGTTCTGCTGCTGGCCGGCTGCGCGACCCGCCGCCCGATGACGGCACGCCCGCACGTCACGCCAGCGGCGGGTCCGCGCCTGGACGAGGACGCCGTGGTCGCCGACGACGGGGCCCGGCTGCCCTTGACCCGCTGGTGCCGGGTGGACGAGCCCACCGCCGTCGTGCTCGCCCTGCACGGTTTCAACGACTACGCCAACGCCTTTCAGGAGGTCGGCCCGTTCCTGGCCAACCGGGGCCTGGAGGTCTGGGCCATCGACCAGCGCGGCTTCGGCCGGGGGGCTGGGCGCGGCCTGTGGGCCGGCCTGGGCCGACTGACCCAGGACCTGCGCCTGCTGGTCGCGCTGGCCCGCCGCGCGCGGCCCGGCCGGCGCGTCCTGGTGCTGGGGGAGAGCATGGGCGGCGCCGTGGCGATGGTCGCGGCGGCGGACCCGGCCCGGCCGCTGAACGCGGACGGCCTCGTGCTGAGCGCGCCGGCGGTATGGGGCCGCGATGCCATGCCCTGGCTGTACCGCGCCACCCTCGACGTGACGGCGGCGCTTCTGCCCGGCCTCCACGTCACGGGCGAGGGCCTGGACATCTGGCCATCGGACAACATCGAAATGCTGCGCCAGCTCGGCCAGGATCCCTTGATGATCCGGGAGACGCGGGCCGACACCATCCAGGGGCTGGTCGACCTGATGGACGCGGCGATGCACGCCGCCGCGCGGGTGCCGCCGCCGTTCCTGGTGCTGACCGGCCTAAACGATCAGATCATTCCGGCCGAGCCGACCCGCACCGCGCTCTCCGTAATGGTCGGCGCGGGGGACGATCCGGCGCGCCGGGCCGCGCTGTATCCGGACGGGTGGCACATGCTGTTGCGCGACCTGGGCGGGGTGGTGCCACTGGAAGACATCATCGCGTGGATCGGCGATCCGGGCGCACCGCTGCCCTCCGGCGCGGACGCCCGCGCGCGGGCGTGGCTGGCGGGCCGACTGGACCGGAGCCCGCGCACCCGCCCCGCCTATCCGGCGTATTGACGGCGATCCGCCGGGTTCCGAGAGGGGGGCGTCAGGCCCCGGTCGCGTTGGCGGGGGACGGCGACAGCAGCGCGCCCACCGCCGCCGCGACGTCGGGCTGGCGCATGAACGACTCGCCGATCAGGAAGCGCCGGGCGCCCACGGCGGCCATGCGGTCCAGGTCCGCGCGGGTCTTCAGGCCGCTTTCGCACACCAGATGACGGTCCGCCGGCACATGATTCGCCAACGCCTCCGTGGTGGCCAGATCGGTCACCAGGGTCTTGAGGTTGCGGTTGTTGACCCCGATCAACGGGCAGGGCAGGGCAAGCGCCCGGTCCAGCTCCTCCGCGTTGTGGACCTCGACCAGCGCATCCATGCCCCAGTCGGCGGCGGCGGCGGCCAAGTCTCCCGCCAGCGCGTCGTCCACGGCAGCCATGATGATGAGGATGGCGTCCGCGCCCATGGCGCGGGCCTCCGGCACCATCCAGGGATCGACCATGAAATCCTTGCGCAACACAGGCAGGGCACAGGCGGCGCGCGCGGCCTGCAGATAGGCCGGATCGCCCTGGAAGAACGGTGCGTCGGTCAGCACCGACAGGCAGGCCGCCCCCCCGGCCTCGTAGGCGCGGGCCAACGCCGCCGGATCGAAATCCGGCCGGATCAGCCCGGCGGAGGGCGAGGCCTTCTTGATCTCGCAGATCAGGCCGAACGAGCCAGCGTCGGCCCGCGCGGTCAGGGCGTCCGCGAACCCGCGCACCGGCGACGCGGCGCGCGCGGCGGCGTCCAGATCGGCCCCGGAGCGCGCCGCCTTGCGGATGACCAGATCGTCGCGGGTGCGGGCGCAGATGCGCTCCAGGACGTCGCTCACGCCTCCACCCCCTCGGGTTCGGGCCGGTGGGTGACGACGACCAACTGCTCCAGCGTCCGCCGGGCCGCACCGCTGTCGATGGCCTCCGCCGCCAGGGCCGCGCCGGCCTTCAGATCGGCGGCCTTGCCCGCGACCACCAGCGAGGCGGCGGCGTTCAGCACCACGATGTCCCGGTAGGGACCGGCCGCGCCGTCCAGCATGGCGTGGATCACGGCGGCGTTCTCCTCGGGGGTGCCGCCCTTCAGATCCTCCGGCCGGGCGCGCGGCAGGCCGGCGTCCTCCGGCTGGATGGTGAAGGTCTCGACGGTGTGGCCGTCCCAGGACGCCACATGGGTCACGTCCGTCGTGGTGACCTCGTCCAGGCCGTCGGCGCCATGGACGACCCAGGCCCGATCCGCACCCAGGCGGGCGAACACATGGGCCAGCGGCTCCACCCACGCCTTCGAGAACACGCCCAGCAGTTCTTTGCGGGCGCCGGCCGGGTTGGACAGGGGGCCGAGCAGGTTGAAGATCGTGCGCGTGCCCATCTCCACCCGCACCGGCGCCACATGCTTCATGGCGCCATGGTGACGCTGGGCGAACATGAAGCCGATGCCGGCCTCCCGGATGGCGGCCTCGATGACCGACATGGGCGCGTCCAGATTCACGCCCAACGCCCCCAACACGTCGGCCGAACCGGACTTGGACGACGCCGCGCGGTTGCCGTGCTTGGCGACCGGCACGCCGCAGGCCGCCACCACCAGCGCCGCGCCGGTGGACACGTTGTAGGTCCCGGCCGCGTCGCCACCGGTGCCGACGATGTCGATGGCATCGTCGGGCGCGCTGATCCGGGTCGCCTTGGACCGCATGGCGCGGGCCGCGCCGGTGATTTCCGCCACGGTCTCACCGCGCACGCGCAGGCCCATCAACAGGGCGCCCATCTGGGCCGGCGTGGCCTCCCCCGCCATCAGGGTGTCGAAGACCTGGGTCGCCTGCTCCTCATCCAGCGAGCGGCCCTCGGCCACCACCGCCAGGAGCGCACGGAAGGAAAGGGGATCGGTGGTCATCAGGCGGCCCTCCCGGCCAAAACCGAGTCGAGCGAACGCAAGTCGGCGATGCCCGCCATCTCCAGGAAGTTCCGCAGCATCTGGTGCCCGCCGTCGGACGCGATGCTTTCCGGATGGAACTGGACCCCGTGCAGCGGCAGCGTCTTGTGCGACAGCGCCATGATGAGCCCGTCTTCGGTCCAGGCCGTGACCTCCAGGGTGTCGGGCAGGCTGTCGCGCTCCACGATCAGCGAGTGGTAGCGGGTCGCGGTGATCGGGCTCGACAGCCCCGCGAACAGCCCGGTCCCGGTGTGGTGGATCTGATCGACCTTGCCATGCATCACGGCAGGCGCGCGCAGCACCCGACCGCCCATGGCCTGCCCGATGGACTGGTGGCCGAGGCAGACGCCCAGCACCGGCACGCGGCCGGCGGCGGCGCGAATCAAGTCCAGGCAGATGCCGGCCCGGTCCGGATCGCAGGGGCCGGGCGACAGGACAATCGCCTCCGGCGCGAGCGCCAGCGCCTCATCGACGGTCAGGGCGTCGTTGCGCCGCACCAGCACCTCGGGCCCGAGCTCGCCCAGGTAGTGCCACAGGTTGTATGTGAAGCTGTCGTAGTTATCGATAAGCAGCAGCATATCCGCGCACGCCCCTCTGCCGGCCGGAAGTGCGCAAGAATTGCAGGGGCCGGGGACAGGGTCAAGGCCAGGGTCTTGGGCCCCCGTCTTGGGCCCCGTCTTGGGCCCCGTCGGGGACGGGGCAAGAGGGTAGGGCACGCGCTACGAGGGCGCGAGCAGCTGCGGGGCGTCGGCCGCCCCCCAACAGACCCGGTTGCGCCCCTGACGCTTGGCGGCGTACAGGCGCTCGTCGGCCAGGGCCAGAAGGCGGTCGGCCACGCCCTCCACCTCCGAGGCCCGCGCCAGCCCGACCGAAGCGGTCAGGGACACGGTGCGGCCCTGGCTCACCAGCGGCGTCTCGGCGATGGTCTGCCGCACGCGCTCCGCGATGCGCAGCGCCTCCTCTCCGCGCACATCGGAGACCAGCATGATGAACTCCTCGCCGCCGTACCGGCAGAGCGTGTCGTTGTCCCGGCATTCCTGGCGCAGCACGGCGGCGACATGGCACAGCGCCAGATCGCCGAAGGGGTGTCCGAAGGTGTCGTTGATGCTCTTGAAGTGATCGAGGTCCACCATCAGAAGGGCGACCGAGTCGAGCCGCCGCCGCGCCCATGCCAGACGCCGCTCCAGCACCCCCATCAGATAGCGCATGTTATAGAGCTTGGTCAGCGCGTCGTGGACCGCGTTATCGAACAGGCGATCGAAGGAGAGCTTTTCCGCCGCCGTCACCATGGCGAACTTGAACGCCACACTCAGACCCAGCCCGACCACGTCCTGGTTGGACAGACCATGGCGTCGGACCCGCTGGCCGTTGACGAACAGGCCGTTGGAGGAGCGCAGATCGAAAATCTCCACGCCGTCCGGCGCGCGGACGCAGCGGGCATGGTGGCGGCTGACCGTCGATTCGAGAAACCGTATGTCGCACTCGTCGGCCCGGCCGATCAGCGTCTCGCCCCCATCGAGCACATGAAGCCGCCCAGCCTCGTGCCCAGCCAATACGATCAGACAGGGCACCAACGGGCCGATGTCAACCGTGTTCGCGATCCCCCGTTCCAACTGGGTGATCACGCTGTCGGTCATATCGTCAGTGGAGGAGATCACGTCACAAAACCCACCCTACCGCGTGGTCAATGAGACGCGACCGGCGGACACACCCCCAGCCATAATCCCACGGCCATCCCCGAGTCTATTCGTCTAGCATTCTATCTCGTCTAGCATTCCATCGCTTCGGTTTGAAAAGCGGCAGCCGTCGGCCCCGGCGACGGTTAAAATTCCACACCCTTTTGCCCCTTCACGCCGCTGCGAAAAGGGTGCTTGATCAGCTTCATCTCGGTGACGAGGTCGGCGGCCTCGATCAGCGGTTCGCCCGCGTGGCGGCCGGTCATCACAACGTGCTGCAAGGGCGGACGAGCGGCGATGGTGTCCAGGACCGGATCCATCTCCAGATAGCCATAGCGGAGGACCACGTTGATCTCGTCCAGCACCACCATGGCATAGGCCGGATCGGCCAGCATTTCCGCCGCCAGTCCCCAGGCCCGTTCGGCGGCCGCCACGTCACGGGCGCGGTCCTGGGTTTCCCAGGTGAAGCCCTCGCCCATGGCGCGGATGGTCACGAGATCGGGATAGGTCTCCAGCACGGTCCGCTCGGCGGTGTCCATGGCGCCCTTGATGAACTGCACCACGCCGACCCGCATGCCGTGGCCGAGGCAGCGCAGCACCATCCCGAAGGCGGCCGAGCTTTTGCCCTTGCCGGTGCCGGTGTGGACGATGAGCAGGCCCTTCTCGCCGCTCTTGGCGGCCATCATGCGGTCCCGCGCGGCCTTTTTCTTGCGCATCTTGGCGCTATGGCGCGCGTCGTCCTCGCCCTCCGGCGACGCGGTATCCGGCGCGTCGGGCTCCGGGGTCTCGGCGGGGGCGGCGGGAACATCCTCGGTCATGGGCGCGGTCCGGTGTGGTGGGGATCAGGGTCGCCCCAAGCCTAGCGGGTCGACCGGGCGCGCGTCCAGGAACTGACCGCCCCCCGTTCGCCCCGACCACAGGGGCAGGTTCGCCTGATGGGTGTCCGGGGCAAACCGCATCTCCCCTAACGGCGTGGAGAGGGTCAGGTCCGCGAGAGCCTCGGCGATGCGCGCCGGCTTCTCGGACCACGCACTGTCGATGGCGGTGGCGGCCGTGGTCATGGCGACGTAGCCGTACAGCGCCCCGAGCGTCGGGGTACGCCCTTGCGGGTCGGCCTTCTGATAGGCCTCGGCGAAGGCCCGGTGCGGCTGCCCACCGGTCGTGCAGCAGACGTAACCGGTGGTCAGCCAGCCGTCCGGCAGGTCGGCGCCCAGCGCCCCCAGAATCTCCGGCGAGCCCATGTGCGGCACCGCCACCGTCAAACGGTCGAGAATGCCCGTGCCACGCGCCGAGCGCACGAACGCCACCAGATCGCCGTCCCGCAGACCGACCAGCAACCCCTCGGCTTCGCTGTTGGCGACGGCCGCAAGGGCCGGGGCCACATCGCCCGACAGCGTCGGGACGTATTTCTCCACGGCCAGTTCGATCTCCGGCCGGCGCGCCCGCAGCGCGTTCCAGAAGGCGTGCGCCAACGCCCGACCGAAATAGTCGTCGCGCGCCACCACGCCCCACCGCACCGCCGGCGTCTCGGCCGCCTGCGCGGCCAGGACGCGCCCCAGCACCTCCGCCGACGGGCCGATCTGATACAGGTTCGGAACGTCGGAAACCACCGCAGCCGGCAGGCGGGCGTCGGCCGCCAGGACCGGAATGTCCCCGACGGCGCGGGCCACGGCCAGCGTGGTGTCCGACAGCAGCCCCCCGAGGAACAGAACGGCGCCCCGTTTGCGCAGATCCTCGGCCGCGCGGGCGGCGGCGGACGGATCGCCGCCGGGATCGATCGAGACGATCTCAATGCGCTTGTTGCCCATGACACCGCCGGCCATGGCGATGTAGTCGGCGGCCAGATCCCGCCCCCGCTGGTAGGACAGGGCGGGCTCGCCGATCCGCTCCACCGTGGTCAGGTCCCCGATCAGGACGGTTTCCTCGCCGCTCCGGCCCTGGGCTTTGGCCTCGCTTTGGGCCAGGACCGGCAGGGCCCCGGCCATCGTCAGCAGGACGAACAGACGGACGAGCAGACGCCGGGAGCACGGCATGGCGTGAGGACCCCTTGAGACGGACACACAGACAGGCACGGGCGCCGGCATCCTAGGGCCGAACGCGCGGGAACGGAATGGCCGGCCGAGCGCAGCCGCGCGCCCGGAAGGCCGTGAAAAACAAGATCAGGCCCCCCGAAAAGGAGGCCGGTGGGGATGGCGCCTGTCCGCGGTCGGAGGGAACACCGCAGCCCGTGACCGGAGAGGGTTGGGCCGGGAGCCGCCGCGTGCGGACGCAACGCACGCGGACACAACGGCTGAGCCGGGCCGCGGGTTCCCCGCACCGAACGCATCCGGTGGAGGGACCGACGGCCTCAGTGCTCCCGGCTCCACTTCAGCAGCAGGGCGTGTTCCAGGTCGCGGGCCCGCGTAAGCTCCCGCTTGGCGTCGCGCACGGCCCCGCGCGTATAGTGCAGGTATTCACCGTCGAAGGCGGCCCGAGCCTCCAGATCGGAGGTGAACACGGCGAACACGAGCCGGTTGCCGCTGGCCGCGCGCGCCACACCGGCCAGGCCGCGGCCATGGTACATGGTTCCGCTCTTGGCCCAAACGGCGGGCTCGAACCCACCGGCCCGGACCCGCGACGCCACCGGCTGTGCCTCCGCCTTCGGGAAGTGCCGGGCCGGCATCAGCGCCAGATAATCGACCGCGCGGGGATGTTGATCCACGGCATAGCGCAAGATGGAGACGATCTGTTCCGGGCTGGCGCGGCTGTCCGGGGACAGGCCGGAGTGGTTGGCCATGTGGAAGCCCGTCCAATCCACCCACGGGAACGTTTCGGCCAGCCAGCCTTCCAGGCGCGCCGCCGAGTCCGCGATGGGGAGCGGCCGGCCCTCCAGATGACGGGTGGTGGCGAGCCCAAGCAGCTCCGCCACCAAGTTGTTGCTGTGCTTCAGCCCGGCGGCCACGATGCTGTCGAGCCGGGGGCTGAGGTGCTGGGCGACGATGGGCCCCCGCGCCGGGGCCAGGGCCGGCGCGGGCTCGGGCAGGGCGATGTCGGCCTCATCGGCCAACGCCCGGAACACCGCCGCGACGAACGGCGCGGGCGCTTTCACGGGCAGCCACATGGCGCCCCGCGGCGGGGCCAAGGGGGCCATCGACCAGCGTTCGGTCACCGGGCCCTGCGCGTCGCGCGTGCCGGGCGGCGCGAAGGTGTGACGCAACATCGCCCCACCGGCCGGCCAGCGCACCGCCGGATTGTAGTCCCGCTCCAGCCGGATCGGCGCCACCGGGGGCGTCCCATGGGTCTCGACGAACCGGACGATGTCGCCGTCCCACTGCACCCGCACGCGGTTGAAATCGAGCGACAGCGCCGACAGACCGGGATTGTAGCTGAACTCCGCCGGCTGCGTCGGCTCCAGCGATGTGGCCGCGATCAGGGCCGAATCATCGTACACGAAGGCGCCGTCGAGCCGCTCCAGCCCGGCCGCCTTCAGGGTGGCGACCAACTCGCGCAAATCGTCGGAATCGAGCACCGGATCGCCACCGCCGACCAGGGTCAGGGTGCCGCGCCAGGTTCCGCCCTGCTGGACGCCATCGAAGCGAACCAACGTCGGGAAGGCATGGTCCGGCCCCAGCACCGACAGCGCGGCGACGGTGGTCGGCACCTTCATCACGGACGCGGGCAGGAAGTTGGCCCGGGTGGCGTTGTGCCCGGCCAGATACTCCCCGGTGTCGAGGTCATAGACCAGATACCCCACCTCATCCGGATCGAACCCGGCGGCGGCGATCAGGTCGGCCTCGGTCGCGCGCGGCACCGCTGGCTTGGCGCCCGGCGGCAACGGCAGCGCCGCCACGGGACGCATGGCCAGCGCGACATCGGTGATGGCGCCCGACACCAGAACGCGGGCCGTGCCGCTCGTGTCGCCGCTCTCAATGCCAGCGGCGGTCAGCGCCACATGCGTCACGTTGGGCTTGGCTGGCGGCGGCAACGGCGGATCGGCAACCTGCGCCGCCGCGGCCCCGGCCGCCAGCGCCACGGTCAGCGCCACGATCGGGGCGAGCGCGGCGCCCGGAATCGAGCGTCGCCAAACCCGAATCAACGCCGCCTGGGGGGGCCAGGGGGCCGGCATGGGTGTTCTCCTGCGTCTCCGAGGGCATGGCGGCCGAACATCGGCCGTGGGACGCTCGATTTCGATACGCCCTTGCATCCAATATGGCGGAAACGGGGCGCGGTTCCAAGAGATCATGCCACGATTTCGCCATTCTGACCCGCACGGCCCAGAAAACGCAGGCGGGCCCGGCCGTGGATCCGGGTGTCGTGCTCCTCGAACCCGGCGGGACCGTCGAAGGCTTCGTCCCGACCTGTCTCGACGACGCACAGCACCTTCGGCGCCAACCAGCCGGCGGCGTCCAGCGCCGCCAGGGTCGGACCGGCAAGCCCCTGGCCATAAGGCGGATCGAGAAACACCAGGCCGCACGGCGCCATATCCGCTGGGCATGGCGGCGGCCGGGTCGCGTCGGCGCGCCGCGCCCGTACGACGTCGGCCACCCCCCACTCGGCCGCCCGCCGGTCGAGGGCGCGGACCAGCGCAGGGTCGCGGTCCAGGAAGACCGCCTGCGCCGCGCCGCGCGACAGCGCCTCGAACCCCAGCGCGCCGGTGCCGGCGAAGGCATCCAGCACGCCGATCCCCGCCAGGGCGAAGCGGCCGTCGCGCTGGAACCGGTGGGTGAGAACGTCGAACAGAGCCGCGCGGACGCGCTCCGACGTGGGACGGACCGCATGGCCGGGCGGGGCATCAAGGCGGCGGCCGCGCAGATGCCCGCTGACGATTCGCATGAACAGACCTCTTGAACCGGGAACGACCGGACCCCGCCAGCAGGGGAGGGGACCCTCAGCGGGGACCCTCAGGGGGCCGTGGAGGAGTCGGGTGCAGCGCCCCGATCCAGCACGCGGTCGGCGGGAAACAGCCGGGTCACCGTCGTCCCGACGCCCACCGTGCTGGTCAGGCCCAGCGCGCTACCATGCCGCTCGATGATCCCCTTGACCAGATCCAACCGCACGGCGAGCAAAGCGGCCGGCGCCGAGACCCCACGGATGACGTTGAGCCGCGTGCGCAGGTCATAGCTCATGGTGGACAGAACGCGGGACGTGGAGGGGTTCGGGTCCTCCGCACGGTGGCGCGAGAAAACGGGGTTTTACGATACCCCGTCGCGCGCCCCATCCGCCGGAGCGCACGGCGCGATCCTCCGCGTCTGCGGTCTGCCCTCACCGTGGGGCCAGCCAAAATCAAGCCGCCCCCCAGATGAGGTCCAGGCGACGCATACCGGTGTCGCGGGCGGGTGTCGCGGGCCCATAGACGAGCCTAATCGCCAAACGAGCTTTCCGGCGCAGCACCGGGTGCAGCACGCTGGGCCCCTGCCATCTCGGGCGACGGTCCGGTTGACGTCCCGGGCACCACGCCGGATGCCATAGCGGGTGTCGGGTCCGGCACGCCCGGCGGCGTATTCGGGATGCGCACGGTGAACCGGCTGCCGACGCCCGGCGTACCGTCGGCCGTGATGGAGCCGCCGTGGCGCTCGACGATCCGTTTGGTGACCGCCAGACCGATCCCGGTGCCGGGAAACGCATCCAGGGCGTGCAACCGCTTGAAGGCCTCGAAGATGTGGTCCTTGAACTGGGGATCGAAGCCGATCCCGTTGTCCGCGACGGACAGCTCCCAAGCCTCGGGCCCCGACCGCACCGTGATGTCGACGGTGGGCACCACACCCGGGCGGCGGAACTTGATGGCATTGGCGACCATATTCTGGATCAGGGACGTGATCTGCGGTTCGTCGCCCACCACGACGGGGCAGGCGCCGACGGTGATGCGCGCCCCGGCATCCTTGATGGCCTGATCCAGGTTTCCGAGCGCCCCCGCCACGACGGCGTTCAGGTCCACCGCCGTGAAGGGATGGGCGCGGCTGGACACGCGCGAGTATTCCAGCAGGTCCAGGACCAGGGACCGCATACGCTTGGCGCTGGCGATGATGAACCCCAGGAACTCCCGTGCGTCCGAATCCAAGTGATCGCCGTACCGCCGCCCGAGGAGCTGGGAGTAGGCCACCAAATTCCGGATCGGCTCCTGCAAGTCGTGCGACGCCACATAGGCGAACCGCTCCAGATCGGCGTTGGAGCGCCGCAGCGCCATCACCATGGTCTGAAGGTCGGTAATGTCCTGCGTGGTGCCGGATATGTGGGTCGGCCCCTGGGAATCCCGCGCGGTCACCCGGCCCAGGCTGCGCAGCCAGCGCACCGTTCCGTCCGGACCCCGTACCCGAAACGTGTGGGCGTATTCATCGCCCGTGTCCAGCACACTCTGGATTTTCGAGGCTATCGGCTCGAGATCCTCGGGGAGGATGCGATCCGTGATGTCGCCGGTGAGAGGCCCCCCCTCCGTTATGCCTTCGGCAAGGCCGAACATTTGCGCATAGTCCCCCGACCGGATGATCCGGTTGGCGCGGATGTCCCAATCCCAGACGCCAATGGCGCTGGCTTTCACGGCCATGTCGAAGTTGCGCTTCTGCTCTTCGAGGTCGGCCTGAATCCGGTAGGCCTCGCTCACGTCGCGGAACACGATCACCACGCCGCGGGCCGGGCCGAATGCCCCGTCGGCCCCCATGTCCCGGATGGGCGCCGCGCTGTCGGCGATGTGAAATTCGCGGCCGTCGCGGGCAATCAGCGTGGTGTGCCGGTCCAGGCCAACCGTCGTACCCTCCGCCAAGGCCTGGGGAAGCGGCGCGTGGACCGGCGCGCGCGTCAGACTGTGGACCAGGCGCAGCACCTCCGCGAGCGGCCGGCCCCGCGCCTCCTCGGGCGTCCAGCCGGTCAGGCGCGCCGCCTCGGTGTTGACGCGCCGAACCACGCCGTCCGCATCCGTGACGATGACCGCGTCGCCGATAGACCGCAGCGTCACCTCCAGTTCGCGGCGCTCCCGGACGACGAGTTCATAGCTCCGCAGCATGGTCAGTCCCGCGGCGGAGATCGCGGCCACCAGCGCGGACTCCACCAGGAGGGTCTGGGCCAGCAGAAAGGTTTGGACGGACTCTTCCAGGGGAACACCCGACCGCACGGACTCAACGACACCGATGGCCACCATGACGATTTGGTAGTACAGCATTACGGTGGCGATCCAGAGAACCCCGAAGATCAGGGTGTTCTCCAAGCGCTCCAAAAGATGGCGGTACACCACCCGCAGGAGCACCATCAACGGCCCGTTGATGAGCATGTTGAGCGTCCAGGCCAAGGCCAGCGGCAAGGCGTGTTCGCCGACGGCCGCCAGCAGGGCGGTCAGCAGAAACGCCGTCCACCAGCGGCGCACCAGCACCATCCCCATGAGACCGAACGCATACCGCCCGGACAGGAAAATCTCGGTGTCCGGGACGTTGACGGTGACGTAGGCCGCGGCGGTACCGAGTCCGCCAAAGACCAGGAAGATCAGCAGTTCGCGCAACGCCGGCCTGGTCTCGGCCAGTCGACCGTGTGTCGACAGCATCTCCAGGATGCGTGCGTTGGTCATGGCATGGCTCCGACAGTGCCAAGCGTCGCCGTTCAAACGTGTCTGGCCAAGCATCCCTGGGCTGTGATCCGTATTTGTCGCGGGTCCGGAACGGCGGGGCCCAACGCGCCACGTGAACCCAAGGTATGCTCCGAAAAAAGCCTACTCGATTTTTGTGTTTTTCTACAGGTGTATTCGTGGGTTCATCTGCCGCAACGCGATCCTTGAGCCAACACGGACCATGACATAACTCCAGACTGTGTTGCCATATTTTTACCCGCAACGAAAAATGGTTGGGACGCACCCGGGAACGGGGGCCGCCCGTCAAACGATAGTGTGGGCACGTGGCGTCGGTGTCGGGCCGCCGCCGCGCCCTCGCGACCGGGTCACGCGAACGGACGCTCGTTGGCCACGGTCGGCGGGTCGCCTTCTGGTTCTGGAGATGCTGCCATGGCGGAGAAGCCGGCGCGAACGCCATCCGAGAGCACGCCGGAACGCACGGCGGACGGGCCTCAGTCCCCGTCCGAACACGCCCCGTCGGAACATACCCCGTCTGGCGACGCGCCGTCCGAAAAGCGCCCGCCACAACGGGGTCGGCGCGCCCGGGCGGCCGCCCTGCTGGACCGGCTCAAGACCAGTCGCCGTGCCAACGCGCTGCTGTTCACGGCATCCCTGCTGGAATCCATCATCGTCCCGATCCCGATCGAATTGGTCCTGATCCCCTACATGATGGCCCGACCGACCCGGGCGTGGCGCATCGCGACGGTGGCCCTGGCCGGCTGCCTGGTCGGCGCCGCCGTGGGGTACGGCGTGGGGCAGCTCGTGCTGGAGACTCTGGGCCGGTCAGTGATGGAGTGGGCCGGCTGGACCGAGGCCTACGCCACCTTCCACGACGTGTTCTCCACGTACGGGTTCTGGGCCATCGTCGCGGTCGGGGTTCTGCCGATCCCGTTCCAGGTGGCCATGCTGGCGGCGGGCGCGGCCGGCTACCCGTTCCTCTGGTTCCTGGTCGCGTCGGCGCTGGCGCGCGGTGTGCGCTACCACGGCCTGGCTCTTCTGGTGCGGCTGTACGGCCGGAAGGCGCTGGCGCTGTGGGACCGCCACCGGGGCGTGGCCATGGCCCTGGCCGCGCTGATCCTGGTGGCGCTGTGGGGGGTGACCCAGCTCCTCGCCCGGGTGATCGGGACGGCCCCCTGAATCGGGCCGTCTCCACCCCCCGTAAGATATTCGTAAACGAACGCCCGACATGGCGATGCCGTGGTCTGTGCATGGCAATATTATGGCCGCGATATAACACAGACATCATGCGAGAGCAGTCTTCTGAAACGTGAACGTCACGTCATTCTTTTTTAATCTGATCGTTTCTTTTTTTGGAAACGCGCGGCGGGGCCGTGCGTTGTTTAGGCAGGGGCCGACGGAGGCCCAGTGAAACCTTAGCGAAAACAGTGCGAGGAGACTATCCATGAGACGCCTGCTTGCGACGACCGCGATCGTCACGTTCGCCGCCTTTCCGCTGACTGCGACCGCCGCATCCATGAACGATGGCGCGCACAGCGACACCGGCACGGCCGAGAGCCCGACGCAGCACACCGCCACGCTCGGCCAGAGCATTCCGACGAGCGCGCTGATCGGCATGGCCGTCTACACCAACACCGCGACGGATCAGGGAGAGTCCGGCCCGGACCGCGACGCCACCGGTCAGGAAACCGTCGGGCCCGGTCTGGCCGACGTGCCCGAGACCTGGGAGGCCGTCGGTGACGTCGACGATGTGCTGATCGACAGCGACGGCACGGTGTCCGGTCTGGTCGTTGATGCCAGCGGGTTCTTCGAGTTGGATGAAAAGCTGATCCGCGTGGATATGGACACGCTGCGCTTCATCCCGGACAGCGACGACGAGGGCGACTTCTTCGTCTACTACACGGGGGATCGCGCGGTTCTCCAGGACCAGGACTATGAGCGGTCCGACGCCGGGACCTCCGCCGAGACGTCCGATGGCATGACCGCCAGCGAGATGATGGGCACGGAGGGTACGGCCAACGACACCGGGAACGAGCGCATGGGCGCGCTGGACCGGCCGGCCATGACGGACTCCGCGGTCCGCAACCTGAGCGCCGAAACGCTGGGGGCCGCTCGGGTCTACAGTCGGAACGGGGAATGGATCGGTGATATCGGCGATGTGCTGATCGACGAGAGCGGTCAGGTGACCAACGTGGTCGTCGACGTCGGCGGTTTCCTCGGCATCGGTGAGAAGCCGGTGGCGCTCGGCTTCGACCAGATCAAGGTCGTGCCCGGGGCGGACGGCGAGGATGACCTCTCCGTGCAGGTGATGCAGACCGAGGACGAACTGAAGAGTATGCAGACCTACAGCGAGTAACACCGTCGCGCTGGTCATCATGACCGGCGGGATCCGGCAGGAAGGGCCGCCCCGTGCGGCCCTTCCGTGCTGTCCCGCGATGGACACGCCACCCCCCCCGCCGGAACCCCCGTATCCGTCATGCGTTGGAAGGACAGGGGAACCGCGTTGGACCGGCCGCACGTCGGTCCCGATCCGGCGCGGCCCGCATCGCCACTCGTCACCCACAGGCAGGAGAACACCACCATGGCTGAGACCGACGCCCAGTTGCGCAAGGACCTCGACCAGCTTCGGAACGACATGACGCAGATCATGTCCGACGTCCGGACCCTGGCTCAGGAGCGCCGCGAACAGGCCACCAGCAGCGCGCGCGCCTACAAGGATCGCGTCAATGACACCGTCCGGGACTACAGTGAAAAGGCCGGTGACACCGTGCGGCACTACGGCGAGCAGGCCAGCGCCCAGGGCGCCCGCGCCGCCGACTACGCCAGCCGCCAGATCGAATCCCAGCCCTTCACCAGCGTGATCGCCGCGTTCGGCATCGGTGTGCTGGCCGGTCGGCTGCTGGACGGTCGCCGGTGAGCGGTCCCGTCCCACGCATCGCCGACAGCTTGGCCGTCGCGCTAATCCGAACCCTGCTGGGGGCGATCGCGTTGCTGATCGCCCTGGTGGGGCTGGGTGTGCTGACGTGGGGCGGTTACGTGGCCTTGACGCTGGTTGTGCACCCAGCGTGGGCCGCGGTGCTGACCGGTGTGGGCCTGCTGCTGGTGGCCGCCCTGATCTGTCTGGTGGCGCTGAGCCTGGGCGGATCGCGTCGGCGGACCGGCGCGTCCTCCGATCCGGCGGCGGCGCACGGTTCGGCGCGCGGGACCCGTGCGCCTGGTGGCGGCGCGTCCGGAACGCTGTCGCGGGAGATGGCCCTGGCCGCCGGGGAGACGACCATGGACGCCATCCGTCGCAACCCGAAGTCCGCTAGCCTTGCCGCGCTCGCCGCGGGGCTGGTGCTGGGCCTCAGCCCGGAACTGCGCCGCGCGGTCCGCGACGCCCTCGGCTGAGGCGCTTCCTCGGCCGAGGGCGCGCCCGGGTCCGACCTCCCCTCCCCGTCCCTCCCCTCGCCGTCCCCAAAACGCCACGCCGCCCGTGCTCCATCCGAGACGGGCGGCGTTCGTATGTCTGGGTGATGGGCCTGCGATTGGGTTTCGCATCTGGGATCGGGGGCGTGATCCCTCCCCTCGCCTCGTGCGGTCCTTCGGCCGGACGACATCCAAGAGGGACGGCGATGCCGGCCCCGCCACAGGGGACGCCGTTTTGGGGACGCGGCGTAGACCCGCGCCCAGCATCCACGACGGTTCGGCCGCGACGGTCAGTCGGCCGCGGCCACCGCCATGGGCGGCGGACCGGCGGCTTCCGCCTTCTCCAGCGCCTTGCCGGCCCAGAGCGCATCGTGCGCCTGCTCTAGGATCCCAGGGCGCTCCAGCAGCGCCCGGCGCTCGTCCCGCGTCAGCAGCTCCGGCCCCAGATGGACGGCCGTCACCTCGGCCCGCAGCGCCAGAGTCTCCGACAGGGTCGACTCGCTGCCATCCTCGGCGATCAGGGCGCGGTGCAGCGCGTTGGCGCGCGGGTCGCGCAGCACGGTCTCGAAGCGCGCCTCGGGACCCTCCGCCAACACCCCCGCGAACCGCGCCTCGTGCGGATCCAGGCGGGCGAGCACCGGCGGCGGCACCTGATCCTCGGGGATCCCCAGCGGCGCCCAGCGATTCACGGCGTCGTCGCTGCTGCCGTCGTCGAGCTTCAGGCTCAACAGCGGCGCGCCGATCAGGCCCGCCACCACCGGCACCAGCCACCAGCCCAGGCCGGGCGCGTACATCACCACCGCCACGCTCGCCGCCAGTCCCAGGATCAGAACGTCGAGGTTGCCCTTGACCGCCTCGACCAGGGTCAGCCGGCCGGCAATGCGCCGCTGCGGGGACCAGTCGACCTTGGAGCCGGTCAGGATCGCGACCACGAACCGGGAATGGCGCACCATCATGATGGGCGCGATCAGCGCCGACAGCACGGTCTCCACCAGCACGCCGGACACCAGCCGGCCGGCCCCGCCGCGCGCGGTCCGGCTCTCGGTGTCGGCCAGGGCCAGAAGCAGCCCCCACACTTTAGGCAGGAACAGCAGGCCCATCATGCCGGCCAGCAGCAGCGCGGCCTCGTCCTCGCGCGACACCGGCCAGGTCGCCCAGGGCGTGCCGTCGCGGAAGTACACCGGTTCGGCCACCGACAGCGTCCAGGCCTGCAAGCCCGCGAGGATCAGGAACACCAGCCACAGCGGCGAGGTCAGGTAGCCCATGATCCCGGTCAGCAGATGGATACGGCTCACCCAATGCAGCCGCCGCGCCATCAGAATCCGTCCGTGCTGCAGGTTGCCCTGGCACCAGCGCCGGTCCCGAACCACGAAGTCGGACAGGGTCGGCGGCGGCTCCTCATAGCTGCCGGAGAGATCCCAGGCCATTTCGATGCGCCACCCGGCGCGGCGCAGCAGGGCGGCCTCGACGAAATCGTGGCTCAGGATCTCGCCGCCCAGGGGCTCGCGCCCCGGCAGCCGGGGCAGACCGCAGCAGTCAGCGAACGCGCTCAGCCGGATGATGGCGTTGTGGCCCCAGTAGTTGCCCTCGCCGCCGGCCCAGAAGGCGATGCCGGCCGCGCTCAGCGGGCCATAAACATCGCCGGCGAACTGCAGCATGCGGGCGAACAGCGTCTTGCCGCGCACCAGCTTGGGCGCGGCCTGGATCAGGGCCGTTTTCGGATGGGCATCGAGGCGCCGGGTCATGTGCCAGATGGTGCGACCGTCGAGGATGCTGTCCGCATCCAGCGTGACCATGGCGCCATAGGCGCCGCCCCACCGCTCCACGAAGTCCTCGATGTTGCCGGTCTTGCGGCGCGTGTTGGCCAGCCGGCGGCGGTAGAACACCTGGGGTAGGCCGGTGCCCGGCTCGCGCGCCCGCTCCGCCTGCCACGCCACCGTTTCCGCCAGCCAGACGTCCGGATCCGTGGTGTCCGAGATCACGAACACGTCGAAACGCGCGCCCACGCCGACCGCCGCCAGATCGTCGCGCATGGCGGCCACCCCGGCGAAGACGCGCGCGGTGTCCTCGTTGTAGATCGGCATGATGAGGGCGACGCGGGGCAGCGACGGGTCCAGCCCGGCGGCGCGATCCTCCGCGTCCACCTTCATGGTGTTGCCGTACCGCAGCCGCCCCCACGCCAGCAGCAGCGCGCCGGCGGTCAGGGTGCAGAACGACTGCGCCAGCCAGGCGGCCAGGGGCAGGAACACGACGATCAGCGCCACATCCAGCGGCGACAGACCATTCGAGGCGACCACTCTCAGGAAGGACTGCGTGGCCAGAAGCGTGATCCCGAGCACGCACAGCAAAAACAGGCGACGTCGCATCACCATGACGAAGGGTCCTTATATTGATCGGTCATGAAACGGACGCGTCCGTTTCGTCGCCTCCGCCACGTCGCGGCACCGGGAGGGGACAGCAGGGGGCCGAGACCCGACCCACGCGTCGGGATCTCAGCCGGCCGGCCTCAGGATCCGCCCGCCTCAAACGACGATGCGCGGCATCGCCAGCAGGGAGAACGCCAGAATCGCGCCGCCGAAGGCCAGCGAGCGCGGCGCCGGAACCCGCCCCGCGAGCCGGCGCCCGCGACGGCGGGCGTGGATCCGCAGTTCGGTCAGGCTGTAGGGATCGAGCGGCTGGCGCCGCATGCTGCGGCGGTTGGCCGCCGGGATCATGTCGGCAAACGCGGCGGTCCCGGCGCATGCGGGCGCCGCAGCAATCCCCACGCCAACGGCGCCGGTCTCGGGCGCCATGACCAGGGTGCGCGCCATGCGGATGACCGACGGCGCGACCTGATCCATCTGGCGCGGCAGCGAGTCCTGCACGACATCCCGGACCGCTTGCGCGGCCAGGGCCTCGGCCGACTCGGCATCGATCCCATGCGCCTCGATCAGGTAGGCCCGCGCGCGTTTCACCAGCAGACGCTCAAGAATCCGGGGCGGAAGCAGCGGTGTCATGATGGGGGAGCCCTTCCGTCTATGCGACCGCGGGGGGTCGCCATTGCATGGTCCAGGTTTCCGAAACGGGGGTGTTCTCCCGCTCCAGATGACAGCGCAGATTGATCGGCGCATCGCCCTCGGCCACGGTGTCCAGGTAGACGCGCAGGCCGCCGGTCTGGGGATTGATGACGTGCGCGCGCGTGTCGATTCGCCCAGCGTCGGCGGACGCGACGACCGTCACGTCGTCCGGTGAGTTCAGACCGCGCAGCGGACCCTCGACGAATTCGATCACCCATTTCCGGCCGCGCCGGCGTATCCCGTCGTCCAAGGGGGCCCCAGGGACGCCATAGTGCCCGGCCCGGGTTTCCAGAATCCAGGCAACCTCGGTCGCGGGGCCGTCCAGGGTCCAGTCGATGTCGTAGTCGAGCGCCAGCGGCAGGCCGGGCTCGAACGGCACGGCGGGCTTCCAGAACGCGACGATGTTATCGTTGGTTTCGTCGGGTGTCGGAATCTCGACCAGGATGACCTCGCCCTCGCCCCAGTTGCCCCGGGGCGTCACCCAGGCGCTGGGGCGGCGGTGATACATCGTCTCCAGGTCCTGGTAGCGATCAAACTGACGCACCCGCTGCATCAGACCGAACCCGACCGGATTGGCCTGGCTGAAGACGTTCATCTCCACCTGACCCGGATTGCACAGCGGCCGCCACAGGCGCTCCCCGTTCTGGGTTCGCATGCACAGACCCTGCGAGTCGTGCACGCGCGGGCGGAAATCGTCGACGCCGACCCGGTCGGCGGGCCCGAAGTCGAACATGCTCGTCAGTGCCCCCACGCCCAGCTGGGCCACCGGACGGCGGGCAAACAGCCGCGCGCCGACCGAGGTCCGGGTGGTGGTGCCGGGCGTCACCTCGAACCGGTAGGCGCCGGCCAGGGACGGCCCGTCGAGCAGGCCGTACATCACGATGGACTGGGCGCCGGGCGTCGGCCGAACGACATACAGCTCGACGAACGCCGGGAATTCCTCGCCCTCGGAATGTGCGGTGTTGACCGCCACGCCCCGCGCGGACAGGCCATAGACCGCCCCCGCGCACAGAGCGCGGAAGTAGCTGGCCCCCTGGATCACCATCACCTCGTCCATCACGGCGGGATCGTTCAGGGGGTAGTGCACCCGCAGGCCCGAGAACCCAAGAGCATCGAACCCGGACGGGTCGACGTCGGCCTGGCTGAAGTCGAACAGGCTCGGACGATAGTTGAACGGCGTCTCGCGCCCGTTCTCCACCGTGTAGGCCCGGACCGGGGTCCGCAGATAGCCGCCCAGATGCAGGAGTTGTACGCTGAACGGCGCCTCGCCCTGCCACAACGCCATGTCCTTGCGAAACCGGATATGGCGGTACTCGTCGTAGGACAGCCCGCGCAGGCTGTCGGGCAGCGTATCGGCCGGCGGTTCATACGCCCGGCCAGCGCGCCCGGCGGCCTTGGTCACCAGACGGGAATACAGGCTTTCGGCCTCTTGGGCCTGAACGGCGCGAATCGGCGGCAGGCCGGTGGCCGCCATACCCGCCGCGCCGGCCAAACCGGCGAGAATGGCCCGGCGGCTCGGCTGCGCTAGGTGACCTGGGGTCTTGAACATATGGGCCATGTGCGGACGGTCTCTGTTTGTTTTGTGTAAGGGTTGGGTCGCGGAGAAAACGAGTACGCCTCATCACGGGATGTCACACAGACCCTCCACAGACCGGAGAGCATGGGGCCGAAACGCACGTGGCCGAACAGCACTTGGATGGGGCCCGCTCCCGCCGCGACCCGGAGACCGTCCGGGCCGGCCGACCGAACGGCCCACCTCCATCAATTCAGGCTGGACTCGGCATCGTCCGCCGCGTCCTCGGCATCGTCGGCCGCGTCCTCGACAGAGTCAGCGGCGTCACCCAGCGCGTCATTCACGGCGTCGCCGGCGTCCTCGACGGCGTCGCCCATTTCCTCAATGGCGTTCTCGATGTGGCTGCCGGCCTGCTCGCTGTCCGAAGGGATCACCTCGGACCCGATCAACACCGCGGCACCAATGGCCAAAAGAACGCCCACGCCGATCAGAAACGCTTTCATATCAACCTCCTTGTCGTCATCCGTATAAAGCTCGGGGTTTGCTGCACAGGCCCATACAACACCTGCACACACAACGCCGACGCCGGCCCCCGTGTTCCCTCATCCGGACCAAAACGCGCACCGCCACGGGATCCGACCGCGCACGTCCCACCCCCGACCGACGCAAACCGGCGCCCATCAGGGGAACGACACCGTTCGTCTAATCGGTGGATAAGGCAGTCTTGTGGCGAACTGTGACAAACCCGGACAAAGGATGACGATCCGGCGGTCGCGCCGGGGGATGACGATCCGGCGGGCGCGCCGGGGCGGGCGCCGTCAGACCATGCGGTCCGGCACCAGCCACGAGCGGCGGGCGTGCACCGTGGCGCGCTCGATACTCATGGGCACCACGAACCCGGTGCGCGCCTCCGGCGCGCGGCGGGCGTCGGCCCGGGCGTGTTCGTGCCAGAGGTCGAACGGATCGGCAGACCCTGTGATGGAGCGGCCAAGATGACGGCGCCACAAGGCCTTACGGAAATCCACGACACCCTCGGGATCGGTCCAGACCACGCTGGTCTCGGTGTCCACGCTCAGACTGCGGCCGTTCAGGTTGGCCGAGCCGATCATGGCGACGCGGTCGTCGGCAATCATGACCTTGGCGTGGACATAGATGCCGTCGCTGCCCCGTGCCGTGTCCTCCGCCCCCAGATCCGCGCGCAGAGGATGGTCGTTATCCGGGGGGGCGTGCCGGGTCAATAGGGTATAGAGACCGAATCGGGGACCGAAAGCCGCGCTCAGGCGCCGCAGCGCCTGCCGCTGGAGGTACTGGCCGTGGCGGTTGGCGGCGTTCCAGCCGCCGCCGAGTCGCTCCGGCGCCAGCGGCAGCACCACGATCAAGCGAAGATCGGGGCAGCGTTGCCCCTGTTCCGCGAGCCAGCCTGCCACACGGCCGGAGCGGAGGAACTGGTTCTCAATATACAAGTGCTCCCGGGCCTGGCGGATGATCGTCTCGACCGCCTCGGCGGTTCCCGACACCCGGCGTTTCGGCCCCAGGGCGAACAGACTGCGGCGATGGCCGGACACGGTGCGCACGATTCGGCCCTGCGCGGCCCGTCCCGGCACGGCCGGCGGGTCGATCGCCGACGTCAGCGGCTCCGCCTCCGGCAGGAGCACGCCAACCGGTCGGTGCGCGGCCGCCTCAGCGTGCCTCCGCCGGAACGCCGCGACCTCGTTGCTCCAGCGTTCGGCGAAATGCACCGCCAAATCGGCCACCATGGGGCCTTCGAGCCGAACCGCCACATCGTGCCAGGGTCGCAGCGATGTGTGCCGGCGCGTATCGAAGCGCACCCGGTCGATGTCCAGCCCCCCGACGAACCCGACCGCACCGTCAATGATGCAACTCTTTTCGTGATGCACCGCCGGATAGGCCGACAGAAAGGACGCAAATCGAGGCCGGGACGGCCCCCCGGCCGTGCGAGGGGGCTTCAGATGCGGCCACAGCATGGCGGCGTCGGCGAGCCGGTCCGGCCGCTCCGGATCCTCTTCAGGCCCCAGAGCCTTTACGGCACGCCGCAACCGCGCGTGCAGCAGCGGCTGGCCCAGAAGGCGCGGCACCGGCCCGACCGCCGCCGAATGGCGCGAGCACATGATCTGGAAGTTGGCGCGCCGATCCGCCGGCAAGGCATCCCGAATCTCGCAAAAGCGCCGATAGCTGTGCCAGGCCCGCCGGTGCTCCGACGGCACCAGGATGGGGTCGAAGTCGCTCAGAATCATGCGCACGACCACACCGCGCCGCGCCGCGTCGGCGAGCAGTTCGGCCCACGCGGGGCAATCCCGGTCGGGGGCATCGCTCTCCCCGCACACCGGGTTGGAATCGGGCCGGCCGGGCGGGCCGGGCTCATCCCGAACGGTATGCCCGTCCAGGGACAGATCCGGTTGTACCGACCAGTACGCCATATGAACGGTCTCGCGGGCCTCCGCCACCGCGTCGGCGAGGCACCGATAGGTCTCCGCCGCCTCGAACAGCGGTGTGACCGATGCGGGGCGATCGTCGACGGAACGCGCAGCGGATCCGGTGGCCGTGGGTGCCATCGTACAGCCTTTCACAGTGGGCCTTCAGAATGAGTCGGGGCGTTCCCTTGGAACTCTTCCAATCGCCGAACGTTCCAAATCCATGCGCCCAGGGCCCCGCCCCCCGTCTGCGGTGGCGGAGGTCCGGGCGTCCGCAGTGGATCGTTGGAAGGAGGCCCTACCGATGACAGCCCACAGTTCCCGGCTTGAACACCGGTCGCAGGACAGTCTCTTCGGCGACCTGATTCGCATCGCCCTGGCGGTCGTGCTGCCGCCCCTCGGCGTGCTCCTGGAGGTCGGCCCGGCCAACAAACATTTCTGGATCAACATCGTGCTGACGCTTCTGGGCGTCCTGCCGGGCATTATTCACGCGGTCTGGGTCATCGCCCGCTACTGAGCGCGAGCGTCCGCGGACCGGGGAACCAATTCTCACGGGAGACGTTTGGTCCACAGGAACCCATCGGTTTCATGGGCAATGACGCTCACGGACTGGCCGTGAAACTTTGAATGTTGCCGAACCGAAACAGGAGGTTATCATGACCGAGCAGACCGAAAACACGAGCACCACCAAGGATGTCAGCCAGAAGTACGACGAGGCCACGCGCCAGTTCCAGGACGGTGCTGCGGTGGCCACCCAGAAGGTCAACACCGGCGTCCAGTCCGCCTGGGGTGCGCTCCAGAAGGTGTTCAACGCCTCGCTGCGGTAACGGGCGGCGCTGAGCCCGGAAACGGATGGCGGGCCTTCGGAAGGGGTTCCGGGATCGCCCCCAGGCGGTCGTCGGGACCCCATCCTCGCTTTGTCTCGCCTTTCCACGCCGACACGGCCTAATCCGCGCCATGCGGCATGTCACGACAACAAAAAGGAGAAGGTTGCCATGCTGAGTTGGGCCGCCCTGTTCTTCATTGTCGCGCTGGTCGCGGCGGTGTTCGGGTTCGGGGGCATCGCCGGAGCGGCGGCTGGAATCGCCAAGATTCTGTTCGTCATCTTCCTGGTCTTGTTCGCCCTGTCCCTGATCGGGTCCGTCATGTCGGGCCGTCGTCCGCCGATACCGTGACGCGAGGCGGGCACGACACGGACCGTTGACCGCCCCCGGCAAGACGCGCCTAAGACGCTCGGCCCCACCACAGTCGGGACGAAGCAAAACCAAACGAAAGGAGTCCCCTGATGAAAAAGCTGCTGACGCTGTTCTCCATGCTCGGGGTCCTGGCCGTCGCGGCCTGCAACACCGCCGAAGGTGTGGGCGAGGACATGCAGGACGCCGGCGAGGCCATTGAGGACGAAGCCAACGACTAAGCCCGCGCCCCAACGCGGACCGGAGTCCACCCCACCCCTCGCGAGGGAGACGAACCATGGCCTTGACCCAAGAGACACAGACCGCGCACGCGGCGCATGAGGCCATGCGGGACACCGGCGACACCGCCTCGCGGGAGTTGCAAGACCGTTACGAGGCTACACGGGACCGGTTCCAGTCGCTCGTCGAGTCCCAAAGGCGGACGTGATCGTCCGCCGAACCGCCAGACGCCCCGCCGGCATGGACCGTGCGGGGCCACATGGTCGAAACCGACGGAGGAGCATCCCATGGGCTATTATCGCACGTACACGGCGGAACCCGCCCCATCCTATCGCGATGCCGAGGCGCGCGGCGCCTGGGGCGTGGATCCCGGTGATCTGACGCGAATCGGCGTCGTCTCCATGATTGCCGGGGCGGTGGCCCTGATCCTGCCCGGCTTTGTCACCACCACCATCGAATGGCTCGTCGGCCTCGCGCTGGTTCTGCTTGGCGCGTTCGAGGCCATGCACGCGCTGCCGTTCAACCGGGATCGCGGCTCCGTGTGGCATCTGACCCTCGGCGTCGTCGGCCTGGCGGCCGGGGTCCTGTTCATTGCGTCGCCGCTGACCGGCGCGCTGACTCTGACCATGATCGTGGGCCTGCTGTTCACCGCGTCGGGCCTGCTGAAGACGCTGTTCGCCTTCGCGATCCGGCGACTCGACGGGTGGACCTGGACGCTGGGCAGCGGCCTGCTCACCCTCGGCGTCGGCCTGATGATCCTGTTCATGCTGCCGGTGATTTCGCCCTGGTTCCTGGGCATCCTCGTGGCCATAGAACTGCTGCTCAATGGCGCCTGGATGGTGCTACTCGGGCGCCGGGGCGCCGTGTAGGAACCCGGTATCCGGGCCTGTCGTGCGGAACGGAACCAAGCCGCGATGAGGCCGCCTCATCGCGGCTTTGGTGTGCGCATCCGCCAGCCCCGATGGGCCCCAGCCCGGCAGGCGGATAAGGCCGACCGGCCGTCGCGCCGCCTGGCGTGAAAACGGGGCGGCGTTGAGTTCGGGTCGTCGCCGCCTGCTATTCCGCCGAATCTCCGATGTGCATGCGAATAGACCCAGGATCCATGCTGGCACTCGGCAGCCGCGTGTAATTCCTGTCACACTACCAATCTAAACGGGCACCCCGGCCGGGGTGCCTTTTTCTTGTCCAGATTCCGCCCCTGGATGCCCCCGATTGCGCCCTTCTTTTCCCCCGTTCCCGGCCTCCAATAAGAACTGCGGGGCCGACACAGCCGCGCGATGCCTGACCCACGCAGGCACCGCCTTCCCCGCCGGCAGACCCGGACCCGGGTTGGACACACCGACGCAACGGACCGCGTCGGACCCCGGGTTTCCCCGGTTCACGCGATCGTGAGGAGCCGTGAGCCAGGGGCGACATCCTGTCGCCTGGTGCAGAAGAAGAACGAGGGAGGACGCCGCTATCGCGACCCGCACGCCGTCACCGGTCTCCAAGACCCCCGCTCCGCGGGACGAGACCACGGCGCCCGCCGGATCGCGACGCAGACCGATCGGCCGGTTCAACGACCGGATCCCGGCTCCAGACCCGGTCCCCGGGCGGACATCCGATCGACTCCGCGAGGCGTCCCCTGCACGACACGAAAGGAGATCGCGCATGCCTCGCTTTGAAGACCTGCTCGTCGAAGCCTTGCCCCACATGCGAGCCTTCGCCCGCTCCCTGACCACCGACCACGCCCTGGCCGATGATCTGGTTCAGGAAGCCGCGACCCGCGCCCTTGCGAATCGGGACAGCTACGAGCCCGGAACCAACTTCCGGGGTTGGGTGTTCACCATTCTGCGCAACACCTTCTACTCCGAGCAGCGCCGCAAGTGGCGCAAGTCGGAAACCAACGACGACGTGGCCATGGAAGCCCACGCCGACATCGGCGGGCAGCAGGCCGGCCTGGAGATGGACGACTTCAAGCGCGCCTTCGCGCGCCTTCCCCCCGAACAGCGCGAGGCCCTGATCCTGGTTGGCGCCTGCGGATTCGAATACGAGCAGGCGGCGGCGGTCATCGGCTGCGCCCCGGGCACGGTGAAAAGCCGCGTCTCGCGCGCCCGCCGCGACCTGCGGGCCATGCTGGACCGGGACGACGTCGGCTCGCGCCGTGGCACGCCGCCGGCCGGCGCCAACGACACGATGGCGGAAATCGAACGCCAGATCAGCTATGCCTTCAAAAGCTCCTGCCCCGAGCCGGGCGAGACGCCCCCGGCCGAGACCCGTCGCGCCCGCGCCGTGGCCTCGTGAGCCCGGACGCAGGGCTCCGGCCGTCTCAGGCCGAAACCACGGTTTCGGGGTGTTCTCAGGCCGAAACCACGGTTTCTGGCAGGGCGTCGCGGCGCGGCAGATCGGCGCCGCGACGGGAACAGGTCAGAGCCGCGGCCCGGCCCGCGAAGGTCAGGGCCGCCTCCAGGGCCGGCGCATCCAGCCCGGCCACCCCGGCGGGCCACAGCCGGTCCATCTCCGCCAGCGCCGCCAGAAGGCCGGCCTGAAAGCTATCCCCCGCCCCCACCGTATCGACCACGGTGACGGGATGGGGCGGACAGGTCACGGATCCGGCGCGCGTCCAGCCCGCCACGCCGTTGCCGCCGTCCGTCACCACGACCAGCCCCGTGCCCGCCGCCAGCCAGCGCGCCGCCGCATCGGCCGGGCTCAGACCGGGATACAGCAGGTCGAGATCCTCCCGCGAAATCTTCACCACATGGGCCAGCCCCACCAGATCGGCCAGGGACTGGCGCCAGACCGCCAGCGAGGGCTCGACGGTGGGCCGCACGTTCGGATCGTAGCTGATGAGGCGCGCCCCCGACTCGCGTCGGGCCAACGCCTTCAGGGCCGAGGCCACCGGCTCCAGCACCGTCGCGATGGAGCCCATGTGCACCGCCCGGATATCCGGCGCCAACGGCGGCAGCGTGTCCGGCGTCAACGCCCGGTCCGCCGTATCCGTTCCGCTGAAGGAGTAGGTCGGCACACCGTTCGCGTCGAGGGCGACAACGACCAGCGTGGTCGGCTTCGGCGTGGTCATGGCATACGCCGCCCCCACCCCCTCGCGCGCCATGAAGCCGCGCAGATATCCACCAAACGTGTCGGTGGATAGCCCGGTCAGCAGCTCCGCCCGCTGCCCCAGCCGGGCCAGCCCAAACGCGACGTTGAAGGGCGAGCCGCCGGGCCGGGCGTCCAGGGCGACACCATCCGCCCGCTCCTCGGTCACGAAGACATCGAACAGGGCTTCGCCGCAGATCAGGAACATGGCGTCGGGCTCCCCGTCGTCTGGTTGATCCGGACCCGGCGTCAGGCCGTGCCGGACGCGATCCGGTCCAGCTCCCGCCGATGCTCGTGCATACGCAGGAACACGGCGTAGTCCCGATCAAACCTCGCCCGCGCGGCCGGGTTCGGGGCCCGCGTCCGCGCGCCCGCCTGCATCGCCTGCGCCGCCGCCGCCAGGGTCGGGAACAGGCCCGCCGCCTTGGCCGCGACCATCGCCGTGCCCAACAGCACCGCGTCATCCGTCTGCGGCTCGATCACCGTGCAGCCGGTGGCGTCGGCGTACAGCTCCATCAGCACCGGGTTCTTCAGGTGGCCGCCGGTCACATGCAGCGTATCGATGCTGTAGCCGCAGGCGTTCAGCGCCTCCAGGATATGGCGCACCCCCAGCGCGATGGCGACGGCGGTGCGCCAGTACAGCCGGCACAGGCTGTCGAACGAACTGTCCAGGTCCAGGCCGCTGATGACGCCCAGGGCATGCGGATCGGCCAGGGGCGAACGGTTGCCGTGGAAGTCCGGCAGCACATGCAGCCGCGCCGCGAGATCCGGGCCACCCGACTCCC
This sequence comes from Roseospira marina, assembly GCF_014197855.1. Classification (GTDB taxonomy): domain Bacteria; phylum Pseudomonadota; class Alphaproteobacteria; order Rhodospirillales; family Rhodospirillaceae; genus Rhodospira; species Rhodospira marina. Next base: position 234,212 of record NZ_JACIGJ010000007.1, on the reverse strand, counting down.
GCAACGCCGCGATGCGCTCACAGATTCGAGCATGCAACGCGCCGTTCGGCTCGCCCCCGGCGCCGTGCAGCCGGATGACATGGTCGAGCAGCGCGCCGGTGACCGACTGACCGCCCTCGTTCAGCCAGCGGCCCGGCACCACCGCACCGTCGTACGGCCCCCAAACACCGGGCGTCGGCCGGGGGTGCGGCGACAGCGCCATCAGGCAACTCGACGTTCCGGCGATCAGGGCGAGGTGGTGGTCGATGCTGTCCTCGCCGGCGGACGCCCCCATGACGCCAAGCGCCCCGGCGTGCGCGTCGATCAGGCCGGCGCCGACCCGGCAGGCCGTGCTCAGGCCCATCGCCGCAGCGGCCTCCGGCGTCAGCGGGCCCAGGTCATCGCCGATCGGCGTGGCCCGGTCGGGCAGCCGGCCGCGCTCCAACAGGTCCCCGACGCCCACCTGCTCCAGAAAATCGGCCTGCCAGCCCGGATCCTCATGCGCCAGATAGGTCCACTTGCAGGTCACGGTGCACTGGGAGCGCGCCAGCGAGCCCGACGCCTTCCAGGTCAGGAAGTCGGTCAAATCAAAGACATAGCCGGTGTCGGCCCAGCGGTCGGAAAACTGCCGCTTCAGCCACATCAGCTTGGGGATTTCCATCTCCGGCGACATCACCCCGCCGATATAACCCAACACCTTATGCCCGGTGTCGGTGCAGACCTGGGCCTCAGCGATCGCGCGATGGTCGAGCCAAACGACGGTGTCCCACCGGGTCTCTCCGGTCGTCGAGACGCACCACGGGCCGCCGTCGCGGTTCCGCACCACCAGGGAACAGGTCGCGTCGAAGCTGATGCCGGCGACCCGGTCGCCAGGCACGTTCGCGGTATCCAGCACCGCGCGGACCGCCTCGCAGACCGCCGTCCAAATCTGTTCGGAGTCGTATTCGGCGTGGTTGGGCCGCGGTTGGCCCATCTCGATCGGGCGCTCCGCCCGGCCCAGCAGCGCCCCAGAGGTATCCAGCACGCCCGCGCGAGCGCTGCCCGTGCCCACATCCACACCGATTATCAGGTCTTGCATCACACCACCCTCGTCGCTCCGTGCTCCGCCAGCCGAGCGGGCAGGTCCGCCATATCCTCGAACATCAGGGTCGGGTGCCGCGCCGCCAGCGTCGCGCGATGCCGCGCCAAACGAGCGTGCGTTCCGCCGACGAATCCGAACACGCGCATCCCTGCGCTCTGCCCGGCCGTGACTCCCGCCTCGCTGTCCTCGACCACGACGCAGCGGTCGGGCGCCACACCCATCTGCTCCGCCGCATACAGGAACAGGTCCGGCGCGGGCTTGCCGCGCGTGACCATGGAGGCGCTGAACAGCCGGCCCTCAAACGCCGACAACAGACCGGTGACCTCCAGCGCCAACCGCATCCGCTCCACCAGACTGGAGGACGCGACGCAGAACGGCACCGGCAGGCGCGCCAACGTCTCGGCCATGCCGGCCATGGGGCGCAGCTCCTCGCGAAACGCCGCGAACAGCCGGGCGCGCATCCGGTCCAGCATCCCCGCGTCCACACGCAGACCGTGGTCCCGCCGCAGGATCGCCGTGATGCTGGCGAGGCTCTTGCCGAGGAATCGGCTGTAGATCTCGTCTGGCGTCAGCTCCAGCCCCGCCTCGGTCAGGCTCTCCAACAGAATGCGGGTGGAAATCGGTTCGCTGTCCACCAGCACGCCGTCGCAGTCGAAGATGACCAGATCCACCGGTTCCGCTTGCTGTTGAGACATGGCTGTCACGTCACCACCTGACCGTTGCTATGGGGTTTGCGCTCATGGGGTCCGTGTGCCCGGCTCGGTCCCGGCCCCCCGTGCCATATATGCCCCCTCCCCCGCATGGGGAGGGGGCGGAGCGCACAACGCCAAACGGGCCGCGCTCCCTACCAGCAGGTGTACCCGCCGTCGGTGCTCAGGATCGCGCCGGTGATCAGGCTGGCCGCGTCGGAGGCCAGGAAGTGCACGGCGGAGGCCACCTCGTCCGGCTGCCCAACCCGGCCCATGGGGGTCATGTCGAGCCACACCTTGTACATCTCAGGATTCTCCTTGATGCCGAAGGCGGTCAGGGGCGTTTCGATGTAGGTGGGGGCCACGCTGTTGACGCGCACACCCCGCGCCGCCCATTCCGCCGCCAGCGACTTGGTGAGCTGGTGCACCGCCGCCTTGGAGGCGTTGTAGAAGGACTGCGGCTGGGGCTTGTTGACGATCAGGCCGGACATGGAGCCGATGTTGACGATGGAGCCCTTGCCCTGCGCCAGCATGATGCGACCGAACGCCCGGCAGCACCAGAACAGGCCGTCCACGTTCACATCCATATGAAAGCGCCAGTGTTCGTCCGACGTCTCCTCCGCCGGCACGTCGCTTTTGGCCACGCCGGCGTTGTTCACCAGGATGTCGATGCGGCCGTGCTCCGCCTTGATGGCGGCGGCGGCGGCGTCCACCTCGGCCGACTTGGTCACGTCAACGGTCACGCCCTGCGCCTTCAGACCTCGCCCTTTCAGCGCGGCGACGGCGGCCTCGGCCCGGTCCGCCAGCATATCGGCGACGATCACGGTCGCGCCGGCCTCGCCCAGCGCCTCCGCGCAGGCGGCCCCGATGCCCTGCCCGCCCCCCGTGACCACGGCAACCTGCCCGGCGAGGCTCAGCTTCTCCATATACATGACGTGTTTTCCTTTCAACTCAACACGTTACCGCCATCGACGTTGTAGGTCTGGCCGACGACGTAATCGCTGTCAGCACTGGCCAGGAACACCGCCATGCCGGTGAGGTCTTCGGCCCGCCCCATGCGGCCATGGGGCACGGCCTGGCCGACCAGGCGCTTCTTCTCGCCGATCGGCCGAGTCTCGTAGCGCGCGAACAGGGCATCGACGCCGTCCCAGTGCTCGCCGTCGACGACCCCGGGCGCGATGGCGTTCACGTTGATGCCGTGCTCGATCAGCGCCAGCCCGGCGGACTGGGTCAGGCTGATCACCGCCGCCTTGGAGGCGCAGTAGACCGCCACCAGGGCCTCGCCCCGGCGTCCGGCCTGACTGGCCATATTGATGATCTTGCCGCCCCGCCCCTGGGCGATCATGACCCGGGCGGCGGCCTGGAGGGTGAACAGCGCCCCGGCCACGTTGATGGAAAACACGCGGTCATAGCTCTCCCGCGTGATGTCCGGGATCGGCGCCATGTCGAAGATGGCGGCGTTGTTCACCAGGATGTCGAGCCCGCCCAGTTCGGCGCAGGTCATCTCGAACGCGCCCGCGATCGAGAGCTGATCCGTGACGTCCATGGGCACGGCGCGCGCCGAGGCCGCCCCGATCTCGGATGCGGTCTGGCGGGCGCGCGCGATGTCGATATCCGCGATGGCGACGCGCGCCCCTTCCGCCACGAAGGCTTCGGCGAAGGCGCGGCCGATGCCCCGGGCGGCGCCCGTGATCAGGGCGACCTTTCCCTCCAGCCGGGTCACGACACGGCCCCGGACGCCGAAACGATTTCGCCGTTCTGACCGAACAGGTGCATCTTGCCCGGCTCCGGCGACAGGAAGATCTTCTCCCCGTGGCGCAGGTCGATCTCGCCCGGCGCCCGCGCGGTGATCTGGCCGATACCGTCCACCTTCACATGCAGGAACGTGTCGGAGCCCAGATGCTCGGCCACGCCGACCTCGCCGCACCAGCGGCCGTCGTCGGGTGACATGGTCATGTGCTCCGGCCGCACCCCGATGACCGAGGCCCCGACCTTGGCCGCCTCGTTGCCGTTGATGAAGTTCATGCGCGGCGAGCCGATGAACCCGGCGACGAACAGGTTGGCGGGCGTGCGGTACAGCTCCATCGGGCTGCCCACCTGCTCCACCACGCCCTTGTTCAGCACCACGATCTTGTCGGCCATGGTCATGGCCTCGATCTGGTCGTGGGTGACGTAGATCATGGTGGTGCCAAGCTGCTGGTGCAGCTCGCTGATCTCCAGGCGCATGTTCACGCGCAGGGCGGCGTCCAGGTTGGACAGCGGCTCGTCGAACAGGAACGCCGTGGGCTCGCGCACGATGGCGCGGCCGATGGCGACGCGCTGGCGCTGGCCGCCCGACAACTGGCGCGGCTTGCGGGTCAGGTAGTCGGTCAGGTTCAGGACCCGCGCCGCCTCCGCCACCTTGCGATCGATGGCCGCCTTGTCCAGCCCGGCCATGCGCAGCGGAAACGCGATGTTGGAGCGCACCGACATGTGCGGGTACAGCGCGTAGGACTGGAACACCATCGACAGCCCGCGCCGGGCCGGGGCCAGGTCGGTGACGTCCGCGCCGTTGATCTCGATGCGGCCGTCGGACACGTCCTCCAGCCCGGCGATCAGCCGCAGCAGCGTGGACTTGCCGCAGCCGGAGGGACCGACGAAGACGACGAACTCCCCGTCCTCGATGTTCAGGTTGAGGTCTCGAATGACCTCTTGGGTCCCGAATGTCTTGCTGACATTGCTCAAACGGATGTTACCCATCTTTGGAGTCCTCCCCGCGTGTTACTTCACGGCACCAAAGGTCAGGCCGCGCACCAGTTGGCGCTGCGAGAACCAGCCGAGGATGAGAATCGGCGCGATCGCCATGGTCGAAGCCGCCGACAGCTTGGCCCAGAACAGCCCCTCGGGACTGGAGTAAGAGGCGATGAACGCGGTCAGCGGCGCCGCGTCGGCGGCCGTCAGGTTCAGCGTCCAGAACGCCTCGTTCCAGGCCAGGATGATGTTCAGCAGGCAGGTGGACGCGATGCCCGGCACGGCCATGGGGGCCAGCACGTATAGGATCTCCTGGCCCAGCTGGGCGCCGTCCATGCGGGCGGCCTCCAGGATGTCGCCGGGGATCTCCTTGAAGTAGGTGTAGAGCATCCAGACCATGATCGGCAGGTTGACCATGGTCATGACGATGGTCAGACCCAGCAACGTGTCGAGCAGCCCCAGATCCCGGAAGATCAGGTAGATCGGCATCATGACGCCGACCGCCGGCAGCATCTTGGTGGACAGCATCCACATCAGGATGCCCTTGGTCCGCTTGGTCGGCGAGAATGCCATGGCCCAGGCGGCCGGCACCGCGATCAGCAGGCCGATGGCCGTGGAGCCGAACGAGATCACCACCGAGTTGATGACGTGCCGCAGGTAGTTCGAGCGCTCCTGAACCTCGGTGTAGTTCTCCAGCGTCCAGTCGAAGAACAGGAACGACGGCGGGTTGGCGATGGCCTCGCCCTCGGTCTTGAAGCTGGTCAGCACCGTCCACAGGATCGGGAAGAAGATCAGCAGACCCAGAACCCAGGCCAGGACCGTAAACGCCACCTTCCGTTTGGGTGTGAGTGTGCGCGCCATGGCTCAGGTCTCCAGATTCTTGCCGATCAGGCGGATCAGGAAGATGGCGACGATGTTGGCCAGGATGACGGCGATGATGCCGCCGGCCGACGCGCCACCCACGTCGAACTGGAGCAAGGCCTGCGTGTAGATCAGGTAGCTCAGGTTCGTGCTGTCGTAGCCGGGGCCGCCCGAGGTGGTGACCAGGATCTCGGCGAACACGGACAGCAGGAAGATGGTCTCGATCAGGATCACAACCGTGATGGCCCGCGCCAAATGCGGCAGCGTGATATGCGCGAACCGGCGCACGGCGCTGGCGCCGTCCATCTCGGCGGCCTCCATCTGCTCCTCGTCGAGCGATTGCAGCGCGGTCAGCAGGATCAGCGCGGCGAACGGCAGCCACTGCCACGACACGATCAGGATGATCGACAGCAACGGCGCCGAGGACAGCCAGTCGATGGCCGGCAGCCCCAGGCCGTGCGCGAGGGAGGCGAACAGTCCATACACCGGGTGCATGAACATGTTCTTCCACACGAGCGCGGAGACGGTCGGCATGACGAAGAACGGCGCGATGACCAGCAGCCGCACGATGCCCTGGCCGAAAATCGGCTGATTCAGAAGCAACGCCATCAACAGCCCGCCGCCGACGCTGATGACCAGAACGCTGCCCACCAGGACCAGCGTGTTGACCAGCGCGGTGACGAACGCGGGATCGGTGACGAAATACTCGTAATTAAAGACTCCGGCCCAGTCCTCCATCCCCGGCATCAGCAGGTTGTAGCGGAGGAAGGAAAAATACAGGGTCATCGACAGGGGGATGAGCATCCACCCCAGCAGCAGGATGACGCTGGGCGCCATCATCAGCCGCGCGATGGAGCGCGTGTGCATCGTCGCCACGGCGGGCCTCACCTCGATCGAGCAGCGGGAGAGGGCGAAGGCACGGCGGGCCGGTCGGCGCACACCGGGATCGGGCGCGCCGCCGGGCCGTGCGGACCGGCTACTGGATGTAGCCGCCCTTCGTCATCTCGCGCTCGGTGAAGCGCTGGGCGTTCTGCAGCGCCTGATCGACGGTGATGTTGCCCGCCAGCGCGGCCGAGAACTGCTGGCCGACGGCGGTGCCGATGCCCTGGAACTCCGGAATGCCGACCCACTGGCCGCCCACATAGGGCACGGGCTCGACGGCGGGGTTCTCCGGATCGGCCGCGTTGATGGCCTTCAGGGTGACGTCGGCGAAGGCCGCCGCCTCCTGGTACTTCGGGTTCTCATACAGCGAGGTCCGGGTGCCCGGGGGCACATTGGCCCAGCCGTCCTTTTCGGCGACCATCTCGGTGTAGGCCTTGCTGGTCGCCCAGGCGATGAACGCCTTGGCCGCATCCACCTTCTCCGAGCCCGCCGGAATGCCCAGGTTCCAGGTCCACAGCCAACTGCCGTGCTTGTCGATGCCCTCGCCGTGCGGGGTCAGCGCGAAGCCGACATCCTCGGCGACCTTGGACTCGGCGGGGTTGGTCACGAACGAGGCGGCGACCGTCGCGTCGATCCACATGCCGCACTTGCCGGACTGGAACAGGGCGAGGTTCTCGTTGAATCCGTTGGTCGAGGCCCCGGGCGGGCCGGCGTCCTCCATAAGGTCGACGTAGTACTGAAGGGCCGCCTTCCATTCCGGCTGATCGAACTGCGGATGCCAGTCCATGTCGAACCAGCGCGCGCCCATGGAGTTGGCGAGGGTGGTGATGAACGCCATGTTCTCACCCCAGCCGGCCTTGCCGCGCAGGCAGATGCCGTAGACCCCGTCGTTGGTGTCTGTGATTTTGCGCGCCGCCTCGCCGATGAAGCTCCAGGTCGGGTCGTCGGGCATGGTCAGCCCCGCCTTCTCGAACAGGTCGGTGCGGTACATCAGCATGGAGCTTTCGCCGTAGAACGGCGCCGCGTAAAGCGTGCCCTCGTAGGTCAGGCCCTGGCGGATGGCGGGCATGATGTCGTCGGCGTCGTAATCGTCGCCCAGATCGTCCAGCGGCAGCAGCCAGCCCTGCTTGGCCCAGATGCGGACCTCATAGTTGCCGATGGTCATCACGTCGTACTGGCCGCCCTTGGTCGCAATGTCGGTCGTGACCTTCTGGCGCAGCGTGTTCTCTTCCATCGTCACCCATTCCAGGGCGATGCCCGGATTCTTCGCCTCGAAATCACCGGACAGCTTCTGCATGCGGATCATATCGCCGTTGTTGACGGTGGCGATGGTCAGCGTGGTGTCCGCCAGCGCCGGCGCCGTCAGGGCCACCGCCGCGCACGTTCCGAGCAAGAGTCGCGAAAGCTTCATGGATCCATCCTCCCGAGCGCCCGTTTTCGGGCAATTGCCGCGTTATCGGGCAATTACCCGCTTAAAATGCGACAGAGTCAAGAAGCTTCGATGCTGCGCCGCAACCAACGCATTGCATCCCGACCGCCGTACGCCGCCCGCCCGGGGGCCCCAGGATCCGCACGGAAGAGCGGTCGTGCGGGGGCCCCTCGCGCGTCGGACGAGACGCCCGCACGGATCTTTTCTTCTTTGACCTGAGTGTGTTAAGGGAGCTGCGGGATCGGATTGCGGGGCCTGCGGGGCCGCTGCAAAGGGCGGACATGCCGCCCCAGTCGGCGCCCGGCTTTCTGCGTCTTAAGAACGGAGGCAACCACCTTTCGGTTTATTCCTCGCCCAAAAGGGCGATAGCCGTTCCTTCATCCGTAATCAGTCCATTGACGAGCTTGCCCCGGATCACCGCGTGCAGGCCCGGCACCTTACGTTCGCCCTTGGCCATCGCAATGACGAGCGTCTCGTCCGGCCAATCCAGCGCCGCGCTAACCACGCGGGCGTTGCTGTCGCAGGCGATCAGGCGGCCGTCGCCATCGAAGGCCCAGCCGATGATCTCGCCCACCGCGCCGGCATCCCGCAGCGCCTGAAGGTCCCGGGGCGTGATGAACCCATCCACGAACAGCGGCGCCTCCGGCCCCAGGTCGCCCAGGCCGACGAACACCACATCGGCGTGCCGCGCCAGGGAGAGCGAGGCGCGGATCACCGGCTGATCCCGCAGCCGGTCGCGCTCCTCCACCGAGGCCGCCACCACCGGACAGGGCATCAGGTAGTGCCGGGCCGTGACCAGCTCCGCCATCGAGAAAATGGCGCTGTAGAACGCCAGCGACCCGTCCGGCGCGATGTTGCCGGTCAGCGAGACGACCTGCTTGTCCGGCGCGGTGATCGGCGGCAGCAGCCCGATGGCCGCCTTCAGCGTGCGGCCGGTGCCGATCGCGATGACCCGGCTGTCCGGCGACAGCAGATGACGCTCGATCTCGGTCGCGCCGGCCTCGGCCACCCCCAGCGTGGACGATTCGGTGTCCGGGTCGGTCGGCACGACCTCGCAGAAGCGCAAACCGCAGCGGTCCTTGACCCGGGCCGCCAAGTCAAGACAGCGGGCGATCGGGTGATCGAGCCGAACTTTCACCAGCCCTTCGGAGACGGACAGAGAGACCAAGCGCTGGACCGCCTGACGGGACATACCCATTTTCTCGGCGATGTCTTCCTGGGTATTGCCGGCGACATAGTACAGCCACCCGGCGCGCGCGGCGTCGTCCAGGCGGGTGCCATTGCTGGCCTTCTTTCGACTCATCGCCCCTGTCTCAACACGGGAAGGGTGAAGTTGGATACCCCCACAGTGTGACGGAGCACGCCAGCCGGGCCTAGCGGAATCGGGACGGCCCAGCGCTTCACCCCACGACGGGCGGCGAAGGGCCGGAGCCCCCGCCGCCTCGCCCCGCCTTGCCCCAGGCGTCCCCGCCGATCAGACCAGATCGAACCGGTCGGCGTTCATCACCTTGGTCCAGGCGGCCACGAAGTCCGTGACGAACTTCGTCTGCGACGGGTCCTCGGCATAGACCTCCGACAGCGCGCGAAGCTGGGAGTTGGAGCCGAACACCAGATCGACCCGGGTGCCCGTCCACTTGATTTTCCCGGTCTTGCGGTCGCGCCCCTGGAACTCGTCTTCCGCCTCCGAGGTCGGCACCCACACCGTCCCCATGTCGAGCAGGTTGACGAAGAAATCGTTGGTCAGCGTCTCCGGCCGGTCCGTGAAGACCCCGTGCGGCGACCGGCCGACGTTGGCGTTCAACGCCCGCATGCCGCCGACCAGGACCGTCATTTCCGGCGCCGTCAGGGTGAGAAGCTGGGCCTTGTCGATCAGCAGGTGCTCCGGCGGCACGGTGTACGCGGTTTTCTCGTAGTTCCGGAAGCCATCGGCCATCGGCTCCAGCACGGCGAAGGAGTCGACGTCGGTCTGCTCCGCCGTGGCGTCGGTGCGGCCCGGCGTGAACGGCACCGTGACGTCGTGACCGGCCGCCTTGGCCGCCTTCTCGATGGCCGCGCCACCGCCCAGGACGATCAGATCGGCCAGCGAGACCTTCTTGCCGCCCGAGGCGCCGCCATTGAACGCGGCCTGGAGGCCCTCGTAGACGCCCAGAACCTTTTGAAGCGGCTCCGGCTCGGCGGACGCCCAGTCCTTTTGCGGCGCCAGACGGATACGCGCCCCGTTGGCCCCACCGCGCTTGTCCGAGCCCCGGAACGTGGCGGCCGAGGCCCAGGCCGTGGACACCAGTTCCGGGATGGTCAGGCCGGACGCCAGGATTTTCGCCTTCAGGTCCGCGATGTCCGCCGCGTCGATCAGCGCATGATCGACGGCCGGCACCGGGTCCTGCCAGATCAGGTCCTCGTCCGGCACCTCGGGGCCGAGGTAGCGGGCGATGGGTCCCATATCGCGATGGGTCAACTTGAACCACGCGCGGGCGAAGGCATCGGCGAACGCCGCCGGGTCCTTGTGGAACCGGCGCGCGATCGGCTCGTAGATCGGGTCCATGCGCATCGCCATGTCGGCGGTGGTCATCATGGTCGGCACCCGCTTCGACGGATCGTGCGCGGCCGGCGCCAGATCCGCCTCGGCGACGTCCTTCGGCGCCCACTGCCAGGCTCCGGCGGGGCTCTTGGTCAGCTCCCACTCGTAGCCGAACAGCATGTCGAAGTAGCCGTTGTCCCACTGGATCGGATTCGGCGTCCACGATCCCTCGATCCCGCTGGTGATCGCGTCACCGCCGTGGCCGCTGCCATGGGTGCTGATCCAGCCAAGCCCCATGTGCTGCATTCCGGCCCCTTCCGGTTCGGCGCCGACCAGCGCCGCATCGCCCGCGCCGTGGCACTTGCCGAAGGTATGGCCGCCGGCGGTCAGCGCGACGGTTTCCTCGTCGTTCATGGCCATGCGGGCGAAGGTCTCGCGAATGTCACGGCCGGAGCGGACCGGATCCGGTTCCCCGTCCGGACCTTCCGGGTTCACGTAGATCAGGCCCATCTGCACGGCGGCGAGGGGGTTCTCCAGCTCCCGGTCGCCGCTGTAGCGCTTGGCGCCCAGCCACTCGGTTTCAGCCCCCCAGTAGATATCCTCCTCCGGCGCCCACACGTCCTCGCGGCCACCGCCGAACCCGAAGGTTTTCAGGCCCATCGACTCGAGCGCGCAGTTGCCGGCCAGGATGATCAGATCGGCCCAGGAGAGCGCGTCGCCGTACTTCTTCTTGATCGGCCACAGCAGCCGGCGCGCCTTGTCCAGGTTAGCGTTGTCGGGCCAACTGTTGAGCGGCGCGAAGCGTTGCGTGCCGGTGGCGCCACCACCCCGGCCGTCGGCCGTGCGGTAGGTGCCGGCGCTGTGCCACGCCATACGGATAAACAGGCCGCCGTAATGGCCGTAGTCCGCCGGCCACCACTCCTGAGAGTCGGTCATCAACGCATGCAAGTCTCGCTTGACCGCCGCCAGATCGAGGGTCTTGAACGCCTCGGCGTAGTTGAAGTCCGGGCCCAGAGGGTTGGACAAAGACGAATGTTGATGCAAAATCTTCAAGTTAAGTTGATTGGGCCACCAATCCGCATTTGACAGGGCTCCGGCCGAAACGTGACTATGAGCCCCACCCGACATCGGGCATTTGCTTTCACCGTCCATTTCTTCTCCAATCGCTCTGTGGGGTTCCGTGGATTTGCTTCTGATCGTGGGGCGATTGTTCGTTTTGGTTGCGTCGCCCGCTCTCTTACTCTTTGGAACCATAGACCGGGTTCGGAGACCTGGCTACATTGGAGTCGTTCTAGGATGTGGCGTGGGCGCCGGAGTCCCGTTCGGTTCGACGGTCCACCGCGGCCCCGGTCGCCCATACGGCGCGACACCGGACCCGACCGCGCATCCCCGTTCACCCACCCGGGCGCGGCTTCTATAGAGTTGATATAAATTAATAAAAACGCTGACGGGCCGAGGGTCGGGCGGCCGGCGGCCCCCAGACAGATCCGCTCCGGCCCCAACCCCACGCCCCTCGATCAATCGTTAAATCCGATGATTTGGCGCAAAATTATTCGTCGATGTCGGGGAGAAGCCTGGAACCGGGATGCCTACAGATAGGCGTCCCGGATGTCCGCCAGACGGACGGCCGCGTCCGCGAAGTCCTCCGACGCGGCCCGGGCGGCATCCGGGACCCCGCCGATCTCCAGGGTATCCAGGATGACGACCCCGGATGCGTTGAGGAACCGCACCGACCACACGTTCGCGACTCCGGTCGCGTCGATGTCGCAGGTGCCATAGCCGCGCGAGTGCAGCGCCACCGGCCCCGGTCCCAGAGTCTCGCGCAGGCACGCAAGGTCGGCAGCCGTCACCGGCAGGTTCGTGAGCGCGATGACGTGGTTGGGTTTGTTGGACCTGCGCGCATCGGGGGTGCGCGCATCGGGCCGATAGCGCCGCGCCCGGTCCAGGATCTCCACCAACAGCGAGGGCGCGACCCGCAGGCCCGCCGACCCGGGTTCGGGCTCCACGGTGCGCGCCGGACGCGCGGTGGCGGCGGCCCGGACGACGGCGTCCGGCACCGCGCTCACCTCGATCCAGCGTCCCCGACACATCCCATCGGTGCCCCGCCGTTGCAGCCGCCAGACCCCGGTCAGGACCGACTCCTGCACCATCACGGTGGCGCCGTCCGCCTCCCGCACCAGCCCGGACACCTCACCGTGGCCGAGAATCTGGTCCAGCAGGGTGGCCCCGGCTGAGCCGACCCCTTCCAGGCTGAAGATGGCGGGCGGCGTCTTGGGATCGGCCGTCGCGCGGGCACGCAGCGTGATCTCCAGGGCATCGACCAACGCCAGGGCCTCGGGCGCCGCCGCGACCAGGGCCTCCGCGCCGATCAGGGCGCGGCGGCGGTCCCCAGGCGAGGGGATGTCGAGGTCCGCATCCTCCGGCCCACCCCCCACCGCAGGCACGGCCGGACCGGCGGCCCAGGTGGCGGAGTCCGTCCCGACGGGGGGCTGCGGACGGCGGTGCGGATCGAGGTCCCTCATGAACGGTGCTCCCTACCCGGTCCCAGGCGACCGCAGATGCGGGGGCAGCGTGGGCTCCCGCTCGACCAGGTCGGCGAACAGAGGATCGACCGACCCGCCCCGGCGCGCCGCCTCGACCCCGTCCAGGGCGAGGTCGATCAGCCGCGCCTCGTCCGCCGTCAGGGTCATATGCGCGGTGTCGCGGTGCACCAGCACCCAACTGCCGAGCGGCGGCGGGTCGATCAGGGCGAGGGAGACCGCCCGCCGGCCTTCCCGGCTGCTACAGGACGCAACGGACCCGTGGATCTCGACAACACGCATCGGAAGCCCAAGGCACATAAGCCATAGCCCTTCACACACATCCAGGTTGGGTCAGGAGCCCATGCCCCGATGGCCCTCGAACCCGGCGATATCGAGGCCATGGCGCAGCAGGCCCGACCCCGTATCGGCCAACGGCGGATCCCGGGCCTCGACCGCGATGCCCCAGGCCTTCAGTTCGGTTACCGCCCGCTCCACGACATCGTCGAGACGGTCGCGCACCGGGGCGCTGAGGGGCCCGCCCCAGGTGCTCAGGTCGGCCGCCTGCACCCCGATCAGGGTGAGCCGCGTGGGGCCGCCGCCCAGCAGGTCGGCGGCGGACAGAACGTCCTGAAAGCCGGTCTGGTGCAGGCTCATGGCCTTAGCCCCGGTGAAGCGCGGCACGTCCGCGCCGCGCACGATCACGACCTCGCCCGGCTCCCGACCGAAGTCCACGGCGTCCAGCACGAGCAGGCTGCCGGCGGCGCGCACGTCCTGCACGAGATACAGGCCCTGGGTGCCGCCATCCATGATGTCGACGCCCTCGGGCAGGGCATAGCGGCGGTGCAGGGCCTCGACGGCCCGCACACCGAAGGCTTCGTCGGCCCACAGGATGTTGCCGATCCCGAGGACCAGAGTCCGCCCGGACTCCGTCCGTCCACCCCTAGTCATCGCGGTTATCCTTGAACATGCGCTCCCCCGAAATCATGGTCGAGATCATGGACTGTCGAGACAGGATATCCTCGCGCACGACGGCGTAGATGTGCGTCATGCTATAGATTACAAGTGCCCACATCCCAAGATGGTGCCACGTGTGGACGGACTGGCTGTTGGGAAAGACAGCGAAGACCCAGCCGAACAGCGCGTAAAGCAGGCTGTCGGTGCCCTCGCCTTCCGCGTACAGGGCGAAGCCGGTGGCAATCATGAAAACCATCCCGAGCATGAAGACCCAGAACATGACGAACTGAGCCAGCGGGTTATGCCCGACGTACTTCTTCGGCTCGGCGCGGCGGAAGGCGTACCAGTTCGCTTCCCAGATCACGCCGCGCCAGTAGCTGCGGCGCCAGAACGGGAAGGTGAAGAGCTGGCGGGCGTGGTGGTTGCCGACGAAGGCCCAGTAGATACGCCCCAGCCATCCCACCGCCAGCACGTAGCCGGCGGCGAAGTGGATGAACCGCACGGTGCCCATGACGAACGACTCGGAGGCCTCGCCGGGCACGCTGGGCAAGGGGCTGGCGATCAGGTAGCCGGTCACGGCCAGCACGGTCAGCGTCAGGGCGTTGACCCAGTGCCAGACCCGCAACGGGGCCTCGTAGACATAGATGGACGTGCGATCCACCGAGGCATCCCCGGCGGTCGCGTCGGCGGCATGAATGCCGGTCCCGATGTGCATGGACATGGTTCCATCTTCCTCCCTGTTCCTCCGGACCGTCCGGCCGGGCTCTTGATGGCCCGATCCGGAGAGTCCGGTTCCCATGTGCCGGGCGACGCCTTACCGGACGACCACGCTCGCCCGCTCCTGGCCGTCCGGGCTCATGACGTGCGTTGAGCAGGCTAGGCAGGGGTCGAACGAATGAATGGTCCGCAGCACCTCCAACGGCTGCTCCGGATCGTGCATCGGCGTATCCAGCAGCGCGGCCTCGAACGCGCCGATGTTGCCGGCCGGATCGCGGGGCGAGCCGTTCCAGGTGGTCGGAACCACACATTGGTAGTTGTGGATTTTGCCGTCCCGGATCTCGACCCAGTGGCCGAGCGCACCACGCGGCGCCTCGGTGAAGCCGACCCCGCGCGCCGTGGTCGGCCAAGCCGAGGGCTCCCACAGGTCCGTGTTCGCGGTGGCGGTGTCGCCGGCCTTCAGGGTGGCAATCAGCCGGGCGAACTCGCCCTTCAGCGCACGGGCGGCCCACTGGCATTCCAGCCCACGCGCCGCCGTCCGGCCCAGGGTGGAGAACAGCGCGCCGATCGGCACGTCCAGGTGGCGCAGGGTGGCATCCACCGGTTCCTTGAACTCCGGACGCCCCAAGGCGTAGCCGATCACGAAGCGAGCCAGCGGACCCACCTCCATGGCATGGCCGCGCCAGCGCGGCGCCTTCAGCCAGGAGTACTTCGCCGATTCGTCCAGCGCCTCGATCCGGGTGGCGGGATCGCCCTTGGTGTTCGGCCCGACGGCGAAGGCGGGCTCCGTCACGCCGTCAAAGGGATGCAGGCCCCGGCTTTCGTCCTCGTAGGTGTACCAGGAGTGGGTCACGAACTCCTGGATCTGCTCCGGGTCGGTCAGGTCCACCTCGTGCACCGTGGACAGATCGCCGCCGACGATGGCGCCGCGCGGCAGCATCAGGCTGTCGTTGGTGTGGACGTTGGCGCGCACCGGCATGTCGCCGTAGGAAAGCAGGTTCTGCGACGACAGGCCGCCGCCGTGCATCCAGTCCTTGTAGAACGACGCGATGGCCAGCAGGTCCGGGATGTACACCTGCTCCACGAACGTCACGCTGCGGTCGATGATGGAGCCGACGAGGTTCAGCCGCTCCATGTTCACCGCGCCGACGGCACCGGTGCCGTCCAGGTTGATGGCGCAAGGCACGCCGCCGACCAGCCAGTTCGGGTGCGGGTTCTTGCCGCCGAAGACGGTGTGGATCTTCACGATCTCCTTTTGGAAATCGAGCGCCTCCAGATAGTGCGCCACGGCCATCAGATTGGCCTCCGGCGGCAGCCGGTAGGCCGGATGCCCCCAGTAGGCGTTGCGGAACGGCCCGAGCTGGCCGGACTCGACGAACGCCTTCAGCCGGCCCTGGACGTCCCGGAAGTAGCCGGGCGAGGACAGCGGCCAGGACGAAATGGACTGCGCCAACGCCGACGTCGCCTTGGGGTCGGCGTTCAGCGCCGACACCACGTCCACCCAATCCAGCGCGTGCAGGTGATAGAAGTGCACGAGGTGATCCTGCACATACAGCGTGAGCTGCATGATGTTGCGGATCGTGTTGGCGTTGGCCGGAATCGCGATGCCCAACGCATCCTCGACCGCCCGCACCGAGGTCAGGGCATGGGTGCCGGTGCAGACACCGCAGATGCGCTGCGTGAAGGCCCAGGCGTCGCGCGGATCGCGGCCGCGCAAGATCAGCTCCAGCCCGCGCCACATGGTGCCGGTGGACACCGCGTTGCGCACCACGTTGTCAGCGTCGACGTTCAGTTCCAGCCGCAAATGCCCTTCGATCCGGGTGACGGGGTCCACCACCACCCGGCGCCCGCCGGAGTCCAGGGAAAAGCCGTTCGGAGTGCTCATCGTGGTCATGAAAGCCGTCCTTATCCGCGCGTCGCCGAGTCGCCGGTGTCGGAATGTCCGGGTCCCTGGCCTTTGCCGGTGCCGGTGCCGGTGCCGTTGCCGGTGCCGTTGCCGTTCCGCCGCTGGGCGGTGCGGCGGGCGATGCTGACGCCGGCGTGCGCGGCGATGGCCCCGCCGGCGACGAGCGCGGCGGTGCCGCCGACGGTGTCGGCGTCGGCCTCCACGAACAGCGGATCGAGCGTGGTCAGACGCTCATAGAACGGTCCCTTGTCCCAGAAGTCCTTTTCGGAGCAGCCCAGGCAGCCGTGCCCGGACTGGATCGGGAACGACACGCCGTCGTTCCAGCGCACGGTGGAGCAGGCGTTGTAGGTGGTGGGGCCCTTGCAGCCCATCTTGTAGAGGCAGTAGCCCTTGCGGGCGCCCTCATCGTCCCAGCGTTCGACGAACTGGCCGGCATCGAAGTGCGGCCGACGGTAGCACTTGTCGTGGATGCGCTGGGAATAGAACATCTTCGGTCGGCCATGCCGGTCCAGCTCCGGCAGGGTGCCGAAGGTGACCATGTAGCTCAGCACGCCCGTCATCACCTCGGCGATGGGCGGACAGCCCGGCACCTTGATGACCGGCGTTCCGGTGACGACCTCGTGCACCGGCGTGGCCTGCGTCGGGTTCGGGTGCGCCGCCTGCACGCAGCCCCACGACGCGCAGGAGCCCCAGGCGATCACCGCCTTGGCGTCCGCCGCCATGGTGGTCAGCGTGTCCTTGAACGGCCGCCCACCCGGCAGGCAGTAGACGCCGCCGTCCTTCAGCGGCGGGTTGCCCTCGACCGCCAGGATGTACTCGCCCCGGTGCGTCTCCCGCACCTCGTCCAGGATGGCCTCGGCCTGATGCCCGGCCGCTGCCATGATGGTGTCGTCGTAGTCCAGCGAGATCATCGACAGGACCACGTCCTTCACCAGCGGATGCGCGGAGCGGATGAAGCTCTCCGTGCAGCAGGTGCATTCCAGCCCGTGCAGCCAGATCACCGGAATGCGCGGCTGGGTCTCCAGCGCCTCGGCGACCTTCGGCGCCCAGGCCGGCCCGAGCCCGAGGGCGGCCGACGTCAACCCGCAAAACTTCAGGAAGCTGCGCCGGGAAATCCCCTGACGCCGCATCACGTCATAGAATGTTTCGGTTCGCGACGCCATGGCCGGACCCCTCCCTGTTCGATCGGCCTCTCCCGCCACGAACCGGATCCCCAGCGCACGGATGGCGTCCTTCGCCGCCACCACGCCGGCCTCCGCCATCCCCGGTTCGCCACGTACGCTTTTTTCGCGCTTAGATCGCAGAAACCTCGCCTTTGCCGTGCTACTCCCCGTGAGACCGCGGGATATGAGCAAGACAATTGCGTGAAGATGGAATTTTCCGCAACAGGATTGACAATCCTCAATTGCTCAGAGAAAACCATATTACGTGTAGGGTCCACAAGAGGCATCTTAACCGCTTGGGATGGTTCAGCGCCAGGACCCTGTTTTTTCAAGACGGAGGCCCGGCTTGCCAGGGTTCTGGCACCGGGGATCCGTCTTCAGCCCTGCTGCGGTGCAACAGAACAATGGGCAATATGATTCAGTCTGGTCTTGCATACGCGGCGGAGACCGACACCCTTCGATTGAGCATTGTGCGGCGGGCCGGCCGAGTCGACGCCGTGCGCCTGTCGCCGTCCGTCCGGACCGGCGCCACCGCCGCCCTGGTCGGGCGCCCGGTGCCGGACGCTCTGCGGCTGACGCAGGTGCTGTTTGCTCTGTGTGGCCGGTCCCATGTCGTCGCCGCGCTGCACGCGATCGAGGCCGCGACCGCCCGCCCGGCCCCCGCCTCCGTCCAGGCCGCCCGCCGGATGCTTGTTCTGGTCGAAGCGGTGGAGCAGATGGCCCGCACGCTGCTTTTGGAGGCCACGGCCACGGCGGCCGGATCCCCCGATGTGGAGACTCTTCGAGCTGTGCGTCGCGATGTCGCGGCGATCATGGCGTGTGTGGCCGCGACGGGATGGGATCAGGTCGGGGGTGGCGTCAGGGATAACGGCGGGGGTGACGGCGGGGGTGACGATGGGCCCGGAACGGCGTGGCCCGCGCCGGGCCTCGCCGCGCGGGTGGCCGCGCTGGTGGCGCGCTTTGACGCGCTGCGCGCCTGGACCAAGACCCTGCCGGACCGGGCGGAGTTCCTGCCCGCGGCGGTCTGGACCGGGCCGGCGCCCGTCGGCCGTCTGGTCGGCACGGCGCTCGCCCACCGCTGGCCCGATCCTGGTCCCCCGCGTCCCCTTGCCGAGTGGACGCTGGGCGCGTTCCGCGGTCCGCTCGGGGCGGCCGATGCCGACGCCTTCGCCACGCGCCCGTCCTGGCACGGCGCGCCGGCCGTGACCGGGGCCCTGGCCCGATTCGCGGGGCACCCGCTGGTCAGCGACCTGTGGCGCCGAGGGCTGGTGGCCGCGGCGGGATTCGTGGCCCGCACGCTCGACCTGGCGCAGGCGCTCGACCAGGTGACCGAGTCGGTTCGGGGCGGCGCACAGGGGACCGCGCCCGACCGTGGAGCCGCACCCGGCGCCCTTGGCACCGGGCACGGTCTGGCCGATGGCCCGGGAATCGGGCTCGGCGCCGTCGAAACCGCGCGCGGGCTGCTGCTGCACCGGGTCGTCCTGGCGGGCGGCCGCGTGGCGGCCTGGCGCCTCGTGGCGCCGACCGAGTGGACGTTTCATCCGGACGGCGTGGTACCGCGCGCCATCCTCGGCGCGGCGGCCCCGAACCGGGACACGCTGGCCCGGCGGGTCCGGCTGCTCCTGGCCGCCCTCGATCCCTGCGTGGCCTGCGATCTAAGAATCGAGGACGCCGCCCATGCATGAACTGGCGCTGACGGAAAGCATCCTGCGCATTGTGGAAACGGAAGCCGAGCGCCAGGGCTTTTCCAGCGTGCGCGCGGTGTGGCTGGAGTTGGGGGCGCTGTCGCACGCCGATCCGGATGCGATCCGCTTCTGCTTCGATACCGTGACCCGGGGATCGCTGGCCGAAGGGGCCCGCCTGACCATCGAGCGCCCGCCCGGACAGGGCTGGTGCATGATCTGTTCCGTCACCGTGCCGCTGGCGCGGCGGTTCGACCCCTGCCCGCACTGCGGGGGGCATCAGGTTCAGGTGACGGACGGCGACGACATGCGACTCACAGAACTGGAGGTGGCGTGATGTGTGGCATCTGCGGCTGCGGCTCGACGACCATCGCGGGAGGGATCGTGCCCCGGGACTCCCAGTCTCATGGTCATGATCATCATCACCACGACCATCATCACCATCACGAGAGCGGCGCCGTCGGCTCCGCCGCCGAGGACGCGACACGCCGCCTGAGGGTGGAGCGCGACATCCTGGAGGACAACAACCGCGCGGCGGGGGCCAACCGCGTCTGGTTCACCGAACGCGGCGTGCTGGCGCTGAACCTGCTGTCCGCGCCGGGCTCCGGCAAGACCACGCTGCTCGTGCGCACCATCACCGACCTGATGACCGCTGGAACCGCGGCCGACCGCCCGATCACGGTGATCGAGGGCGACCAGCAGACCGACCTGGACGCCGCGCGCATCCGGGCCACGGGCGTTCCGGCGATCCAGATCAACACCGGCAAGGGCTGCCACCTCGACGCCGCGATGGTGACCCGCGCCGCCACGTCGCTGGCCCTGGCCCAGGGAAGCGTGCTGTTCATCGAAAACGTCGGCAACCTTGTGTGCCCGGCCGCCTTCGACCTGGGCGAGACGCATCGGGTGGTGGTCGTCTCCGTCACCGAGGGCGAGGACAAACCCCTGAAGTACCCCGACATGTTCCACTCGGCCGACCTGATGCTCATCAACAAGGTCGATCTGCTGCCCCACGTCGCGTTCGACGTGGAGCGTTGCGTGGCACTGGCCCGCACGGTCAACCCAAGCCTCGTGGCCCTGCCTGTCTCGGCCACCACCGGCGAAGGACTGGACGCCTGGTACGGCTGGCTCCGGGCGCATCATCCCGCCCCGCGTCTGGCCCACGCGAAGCCGATATGAGCCCCCTGGGGACCGCCCTCGCGGCGGAGGACGGGTTCGCCTGGCGGGGCACGCTGCGCACCGCCCCGCCCGCTCCGGTCATGGGTCTGGGCGCCTATCTGAAGGCCACCGTGGCGACCATGAGCCACGGTCGGGCCACGCTGTCCACGTCCACCGGCGACCTGGGCGACGTGGAGACGCGGCGCGCCTATGACGCCGTCGTGCGGGCGATGCGGACCCATCTGGGCGCCGCGCCCCGCGTGGTGGCGCACGACCTGCACCCGGACTTCCACTCCACCCACGCCGCGCGGGCCCTGGCGGCGGAGACCGGCGCCGTCGCCCTGCCCGTGCAGCACCACCATGCCCATATCGCCGCCGTGGCCGCAGAGCATGGTCATACGGGGCCCGTGTTGGGGTTGGCTCTGGATGGCTTCGGGCTCGGCCCCGGTGGCGCGTCCTGGGGCGGGGAGCTGCTGCGGGTGGAGGGCGCGGCGTTCACGCGCCTCGGCCATCTGCGTCGCCTGCGCCAGCCCGGCGGCGACGTCGCGGCCCGCGAGCCCTGGCGCATGGCGGCGGCGGCGCTGCACGCACTGGGCCGGACGGACACCATTGCCGACCGATTCGCCGGCCAGACCCACGCCCGCATGCTCGGCCCGATCCTGGAGCGCGGCCTGAACTGCCCGGAGACCAGCTCCGCCGGGCGCCTGTTCGACGCCGCCTGCGGCCTGCTGGGCGTACATCCGGTGGCCGACTTCGAGGGGCAGGCGCCGATGGCGCTGGAGGCCCTGGTCACGACCCCCCGGGTGCTGCCGGACGGCTGGATCCTGAGGGACGACGGCGTGCTTGACCCGATGCCCCTGCTGGATGCGCTCAGCGCCCCGGGGCGGACGCCGGAGGACGGCGCCGACCTGTTCCACGGCACCCTGGCCGCCGCCCTGGTGACCTGGGCCGCCGACGCGGCGGCGCGCACCCGGGTGCGGACGGTCGGCCTGTCCGGCGGCTGCTTCTTCAACCGCGTGCTGACCCGTCTGGTGGCGGATGGCCTGCGCGGGCACGGCCTGACGGTCTTGACGCACCGCGCGGTCTCCCCCGGCGACCCGGGCCTGAGCCTGGGGCAAGCCTGGATCGCGGCCCATCACGCCGAAACCCTTCCGGCCTGACCCGCCCCCGTCTCAAGGATCCGTTTCATGTGCCTAGCCGTGCCCGCCCGTGTCCTCGACCTGCTGCCCGACGCCATGGCCCGCGTGGACATCGGCGGCGTGGGCAAGACGATCTCCGTCGCGCTGGTCGAGGACCTGTCGGTGGGGGACTACGTCATCCTGCATGTGGGCTACGCCCTGGCCCGCCTCGACCCGGAGGAGGCGGAGACCACCCTGGCCCTGATCCGCGACATGGCCGCCCTGGCTGCGACCGACACCACCAATACCCCCGACCCCGCCGGCCCCGCGTCATGAGGTTCATCGACGAGTACCGCGACCCCGCTCTCGGGCGCGGGCTGACGCGGGCGATTGCGGACGCCGTGCAACCCGGTCGGCGCTATCACCTGATGGAGTTCTGCGGCGGCCACACCCACGCCATCGCCCAGCACGGGCTGGCCGACCTGCTGCCGGAGGCGGTGCGGCTGATCCATGGCCCCGGCTGCCCCGTGTGCGTGCTGCCGGTGGGGCGGCTCGACATGGCGCTGGCCCTGGCCCGCAGCCGCCCGGACGTGATCCTGTGCACCTACGGTGACCTCATGCGCGTGCCGGCCAGCGGCGGCGACAGCCTGTACACGGCCCGCGCGGCCGGCGCCGACGTGCGCATGGTGTATTCGACCCTCGACGCCCTGGCCGTCGCCCGCGCCAACCCGCACCGCGAGGTGGTGTTCCTGGCCATCGGGTTCGAAACCACCACCCCGCCGACCGCGCTGGCCCTGGTGCAGGCGGAGAGGGAGGGGCTGCGGAACCTCTCCGTCTTCTGCAACCACGTCCTGACCCCGCCGGCCATTGTGGCGATCCTGGCCGACACGGCGGACGCGCCGCCGCTGGACGGCATCATTGGGCCGGCGCATGTCTCCACCGTGATCGGCAGCGACGCCTACGCACCCTGCGCCGCGCGCTTCGGCGTCCCCGTGGTGATCGCCGGGTTCGAGCCGCTGGACGTGCTGCGCGCCATCGTCATGCTGATGGCGCAGATCAACGCCGGCCGTGCGACGGTGGAGACCGAGTACACCCGTGCCGTAACCGCGACCGGCAACCGCACGGCGCAGGCGCTGATGGAGCAGGTGTTCACGGTGCGCGAGTCGTTCGAGTGGCGCGGCCTGGGGGCCCTGCCCGCCTCCGCCCTGCGGATCCGCGACGCCTACGCGGCGTGGGATGCCGAGGCGCGGTTCAGCATGCCGCCCCGGACCGGCCGGGAGCATCCCGCCTGCGCCTGCGGGTCCGTGCTGCGCGGCGCGCTCGCCCCGCACGACTGCCGCCTGTTCGGCCGCGCCTGCACGCCCGAGCGGCCGCAAGGCGCCTGCATGGTTTCCTCCGAGGGCGCCTGCGCGGCCGCCTGGACCCGCCGCCCCCGTCTTAAAGACGCCCGGCCCAAAGACACCCGGCCCAAAGCCCAGCCCGCCGCCGTCGGTTCCGGAGGAGGAGACTCATGAACAGTCCTGTCCGGCCCTTCCCGCCCCTTGATCACACCCATGGCTTGGTGGAAATGGTCCACGGCGCCGGCGGGCGCGCGATGACCCAGTTGGTGCGGGAGATCTTCGTAACGGCCTTCGACACGCCGGCGCTGCGCCGGGGCGACGACACCGCCCGGGTGCCGATTCCCCCGGGGCGGCTGGTCCTGACGACGGACAGCTACGTCATCACGCCGCGCATCTTCCCGGGCGGGGACATCGGGTCCATGGCCGTCCACGGCACCGTCAACGACGTCGCCATGTCCGGCGCCCAGCCGCTGTATCTGTCGGCGGGCTTCATTCTGGAGGAAGGCCTGCCCCTGTCCGAACTGGCCTGGATCGCCGGCACCATGGCGCGGGCGGCGCACGAGGCGGGCGTGGCCATCGTCACCGGGGACACCAAGGTGGTGGAGCGCGGCGGCTGCGACGGCCTGTTCATCACCACCACGGGCGTCGGGGTCCTGACCGACGACCGGGTGGACATCGCGGGCGACCGCGCCCGGCCGGGCGACGCCATCCTGATCAGCGGCACGCTGGGCGATCACGGCATCGCGGTCATGTCCCAGCGGGAAAACCTGTCGTTCGACACGCCGATCCTGTCCGATTCGGCCGCGCTCAACGGGCTGGTCGAACGCATGGTGGCGGCGGTGCCGGACATCCATGTGCTGCGCGACCCCACGCGGGGCGGGCTCGCGGCGACCCTGAACGAGCTGGCGGACCAGTCCGGCGTGGGCATGGTCGTGCGCGAGACCGCCCTGCCCGTCCGGCCGGAGGTGCGCGGCGCCTGCGAGCTGCTCGGTCTTGATCCGCTGTCGGTCGCCAACGAGGGCAAGCTGATCGCCATCGTGCCGGCGGAGCACACGGACACCCTGCTGGCCGTCATGCGCGACCATCCGCGCGGCCACCACGCGGCCCTCATCGGGGAGGTGATCGCGGATCCGGATCACATCGTGCAACTTGAAACGGCGCTGGGCGGGCGACGCATCATCGACTGGTTGGCCGGCGATCCCCTGCCGCGCATTTGCTGAGCACGGGCGAAGGGGATATCAGCCGGCGCGCCCACCATGCCCCAGGGCGTGGCCCCGCGTCTGGTCCGTGACGCCGGACGCTGCGGGGGCGAGATCGGCCGGGGTTTCCTCCGGCACGGCATAGCCGCGCAGCCAGCCGCCGACCACGCGATGGCGCACGTCGTGGCGCCAGCTTTCCTCCGGACGCGGCGCGATGCGCCACCACCACGCCGGCCCGTCCACCTCGGGCTCGACCCCGTGCAGCAGGTCCTCGGCGGCGGTCGGGCGGTCGCCGGTCATCTCCTGACGCTCGGTGTCCGTGACCAGACAGACCGGGCACGGCACCGCCGCCAGCGCCCGCAGGTGATCCGCCACCAAAGCGCGGCGGAAGGCCTCCAGCTCCTCGGGCGCGCGGCCGTGCTGGCGCTCCAGCCAGCGGCACGGCAACAGCGGAAGCTGGGACAGCACGTTGCAGGAGACCACCAGATCGGCGGACTCGATCGCCGGGATCGCCGCGTTCGGGGTCGGCAAAGCGGCGCCCCGGGGCAGGGTCCGCACGGCCTCCACCACGCCGGTGACGTCACAGGGCATCAGTTCGACCGGCCCCATGCGCAGGCCGGAGACGCGGACCGACGGCATGAACAGCAGGTCGACCAGCACGACCCGGCGGAACAGCAGCGCCAGCGGCTCCAGCGGGACATCGCTGGCGAGCCCGGCCCCGATCACCACCACCGTGTCCCAGCGGTCCAGGCGCACCGCGCGGTCCAGAATGATATGGTGGGTGGCGCGCAGGTGTGGCGCCCAGGCGCGCCGGTTGCGGCGTCGCCGCGCGTCCGTGGCGATCAGCTCGCGCAGATAGCCCATCTGCCGCAGCGACCGAGGGGCTGGGGTAAGGCGGTGGCGAATCCACTCGACGATCATGACCGCTGCGTACTCTTCGACCGGAGTCCGATGGAACGCGGCCGGCGTTCCGCCCGTACCCTTAGAACCGATCGGCACAAATTGAAACCATGTCTGTTTCGGGGTGGTTCCCGACCTGACTCCCGGCGCGGGACCGGAGCGGGATCCACCGCCCTTAGGCCGCCTTGCGGGTAAGCTGAAGGAAGATGTCCTCCAGGTCGGTTTCCTCGGTGACCAGATCGCGAATGTCCAGGTCGGCGGTGTGCAGCGCCTCCAGGATGGTCCCGATGGAGGTCACGCTGGGTTGATAGCGGATCACGATCTGATCGCCGCCGCGCGCGCAGGCGCCCACAGCCGCCAGCCCGGCCGGCAGCGGATCGGGCACGCCCCCGCCCAGGGTCACGATCACCGCCTTGGAATCGAGCCGACGCAGCAGATTTCGGGTGGAGTCGCAGGCCGCCACCGTTCCGTTGTTGATGATCGCGGTCTGATCGCAGAGGGTTTCCGCCTCTTCCAGATAGTGTGTCGTCAACAGGATCGTGGTGCCGCGCGCGTTCAGCTCCTTCACATAGCGCCAGAGCTGCTGGCGCAGTTCGATGTCCACGCCGGCCGTCGGCTCGTCCAGCACCAGAATGGGCGGCTGGTGCACCATCGCCTTGGCCACCAGCAGCCGGCGGCGCATGCCGCCCGACAGGGTGCGGGCGTAGGCATCGGCCTTGTCCGCCAAACCGACCGCGTCCAGGATCTCCAGCGTGCGCCGTTCGCGCCGGGGCACGCCATAGAGGCCGGCCTGCACCTCCAACAGCTCGCGCGGGGTGAAGAACGGATCCAGGTTCAGCTCCTGCGGCACGATGCCGATGGCCGCGCGCGCCTGCCGGTCATCGCGGTCGATGTCGGTGCCCCAAACGCGCACCGTGCCGCTCGTCTTCATAACGAGCCCGGCCATGATGTTGATGAGCGTGGACTTGCCCGCCCCGTTCGGCCCCAGCAACGCGAAGAAGCCGCCGCGCGGAATGGTCAGGGACACCCCGTCCAGCGCCGTCTTGGCCGGCTGGCCGTTGCGGGCCTTGTAGACCTTGGTCAGATTTTCGATCTCGATGGCGTTGGCCGGAACGGGAAGCGGAGCGGGGGTCACGGGAACCTCGGCGTGCAGGGAAGACAGGCCGGATCCGGCATTCGGATCTGGAATGCGCCGGGGCCGGGCGGGTATGATCCGGATCCCGTTCGGGCGCCCCCCCAACATAGGGCGCCGCCGCCAGAAGTCGAGGACCGCCCGCATGGCTCATACGCCCACGTATCCCGTCACCGAGACGGTGGAAACCACCAACCCCGAGGTCGCCTGCGACGGCATCGGCACCGCCTTGGGTCACCCGCGCGTGTTCCTGCACATCAAGCCGGGCGAGACCGACGTGGTCTGCCCGTATTGCTCCCGCCGGTTCGTGCTGACGGCCGGTGCCACGGCGGCGGCGCACTGACGCCCTCATGACCGATACACACACCGCCACCGCCCCCGACCGCCTCTATCTGGTGGACGGGTCGGGCTATATTTTCCGCGCCTACCACAGCCTGCCGCCGATGACGCGGCCGGACGGGACGCCGGTCAACGCCGTGCTCGGCTTCACCAACATGCTGATGAAGCTGCTGGCTGACATGGACGCGGAGCGGGTCGCCGTCATCTTCGACAAAGGCCGCAAGACCTTCCGCAACGAGATCCACCCGGACTACAAGGGCCACCGCCCGGACGCGCCGGAGGATCTGATCCCGCAGTTCCCGCTGATCCGCGACGCCGTGCGCGCCTTTAACGTCGCCTGCGTGGAGATGGAGGGGTTCGAGGCCGATGACCTGATCGCGACCTACGCCAAGCAGGCCGCCGCCCAGGGCATCGCGGTGACCGTGGTGTCGTCGGACAAGGACCTGATGCAGCTCGTCCGCGACGGTGTGGCGCTGTTCGACCCGATGAAGAACAAGCCTATCGGGCCGGAGCAGGTGCGCGAGAAGTTCGGCGTCGGCCCGGACAAGGTGGTGGACGTGCAGGCGCTGGCCGGGGATTCCTCCGACAACGTGCCGGGCGTGCCGGGCATCGGGATCAAGACCGCCGCGCAGTTGATCGACCAGTACGGCGACCTTGAAACGTTGCTGGACCGCGCCGAGGAGATCAAACAGCCCAAACGGCGCCAGAACCTGCTGGAGTTCGCCGATCAGGCCCGGATGTCACGCGACCTCGTGCTGTTGCGCGACGATGTGGACGTGCCGGAGCCGCTGGAAACCTTTGGCGTCAAGGCCCCCGAAAGCGAGGCCCTGCGCGCCTTCCTGACCGAAAACGGCTTCAAGTCCGTGCTGGCCAAGGTGGAGGGCGACCTGATCGCCAAACCCGACGATGGTGCCGGCGCGGCCGCCGATCCGGTCGCCGAGGCCACAACGGCCGACGCGGACTACACCCTGATCCAGGACGTCGAGACCCTGCGCGCCTGGGTGGCGGAGGCCCGGAACGTCGGCGTGGTGGCCATCGACACGGAAACCGACGCCCTATCCGCCATGCGCGGCGGGCTGGTGGGTATCTCGTTGGCGACGGCCCCGGGCCGCGCCGCCTACATCCCGCTCGCCCACCGCAGCGGCGGCGAGGGCCAGCTGGACCTGGGCGGCGCCGGACCGGAGGCCCCACCGCAGATCCCGCTGGAAGACGCCGTCGCGGAACTGAAGGACCTGCTTCTCAACCCGGGGGTGCTGAAGGTCGGGCACAACATCAAGTACGACCTGCATGTGCTCGCCCGCGTCGGGCTGGAGGTGGCACCCGTCGACGACACCATGGTGCTGTCCTACGTGCTGGACGGCACCCGCCTCGGCCAAGGCACGCATGGGCTCGACGATCTGGCGAAGCGCCACTTCGACCACACCATGATCACGTTCAAGGACGTCTGCGGCTCCGGCAAAACCCAGATCACATTCGATCAGGTGACGCTCGACCGCGCGCTGGATTATGCCGCCGAGGATGCAGACTACACCCTGCGCCTGCACCGGCTGCTGAAGCCCCGGCTGGTCGAGGAGCGCATGGTCGCGGTCTACGAGACCCTCGACCGCCCCATGGTGCCCCTGCTGGCGGATATGGAGCGGGCCGGCATCGCGGTCGATCCGGCGGTGCTGAAGGACCTGTCCAAGACCTTCGCCGCCCGCATCGGGGATCTGGAAGACGAGGTGCACCGCCTCGCCGGGCACGCCTTCAACATCGGCTCGCCCAAGCAGCTCGGCGAGGTGCTGTTCGACGAAATGGGCCTGCAGTCCGGCCGCAAGAGCAGCAAGACGGGCGCAAAATCCACCGGCGCCGACGTGCTGGAGGATCTGGCCGCCCAGGGCCACGACCTGCCGGCCCGCGTGCTGGACTGGCGCCAGTTCTCCAAGCTGAAGAGCACCTACACCGATGCGCTGGTGGAGGACATCAACCCCGACACCGGCCGGGTTCACACCACCTTCGGCCTGACGGGCACATCCACGGGCCGGCTGTCGTCCAACGACCCGAACCTGCAGAACATCCCGATCCGCACCGAGGAGGGCCGGCGCATCCGCGAGGCCTTCGTTGCCGCGCCGGGGCACGTGCTGCTGTCGGCGGACTATTCGCAGATCGAGCTGCGACTGGTGGCCCATGTGGCGGACATCAAGGCGCTGAAGGAAGCCTTCCACCACGGCGCCGACATTCACGCCCTGACCGCCAGCCGCATGTTCGGCCAGCCCATCGAGGGCATGGACCCGATGCTGCGCCGCCGGGCCAAGGCCATCAACTTCGGCATCATCTACGGCATTTCGGCGTTCGGGCTGGCCCGCCAACTGTCGATCGGCCGGGGCGACGCGCAGTCGTTCATCGACGCCTATTTCAAGGAGTTCCCGGAGATCCTGGACTACATGGAGCGCACCAAGGCGGAGGCGCGCCAGTATGGCTTTGTCCGCACCCTGTTCGGCCGCAAGTGCTGGACGCCCGGGATCACCGACAAGAACCCGAACATGAAGGGGCTGGCCGAACGCGCCGCCATCAACGCCCCGATCCAGGGCGGGGCCGCCGACATCATCAAGCGCGCCATGATCCAGGTCCCCGACGCCCTCGCCGAGGCCGGATTGGCGGCGCGCCTGCTGCTCCAGGTGCACGACGAACTGATCCTGGAGGTGCCGGAGGCGGAAACGGACGCGACCACGGCCCTGGTGAAGCGGGTGATGGAGGGGGCGGCGTCCCTGTCCGTGCCGCTGGTCGTCGACGCGGGTACGGCGTCCACCTGGGCGGCGGCGCACTGAGGCGCTGCGCCGTGGGCGCGGCAACGTCACCCCATCCGCCCATTTTGCGCGCCTGGTGGCTTACACGACGCGGATGCCGCCGGTCACGCGCAGGCTGTCCGGACTCGGACGCCCCTTCCAAGGCGTGGGGGCACGGCCGTCACGCTTGGGGACGCAGTACAGAACCGTGCTCATACACATCAGAGAGTGGACCCGAAGGTACATATCGTAGTTCTTCTGCATGCTGTGTATCAGTATGGGAATCTCCCACAAATGTTCCGGCTCGTGATATAGGCAGATCGCGAGAATGGGCGCCGTTTCTGAAATAATAGACGACGCTCCTTTCAGGGCTTCGATTTCAGCCCCCTCAATGTCCATTTTGATCATGGTGGGTGGCGTGTCTTGAAACACGGCATCCAACGGCATTGCCGGGACACGGATCTGAGTCGGTGAGGCCGTCGGCTCCGCCGCTGAGGCGCCACCTTCGGCGCCCTCGGCGCCCGGCACGACCGAACTGCCCATGCCCATGGATCCATCAAACGTCAACGTCGTGTTCGAAGACCATGTGGCCATCGGACACAGGTAAAAGTGCGTCTCGGGTGTCTTGGATGCGTGCTCTGTCAGGCAGGCTTCCAGATTTTCGCGTTCGAAACGGTTCGCCTCGAAACAGCACACGGCCTGCTTCGGGCCTTTCCAGTTCTCAAGAGCGGCCGCCACGGTTTCGCCCCGGAACGCGCCGCAATCCGCAAAGATCAACGGTATGTTTTCATTGTGAAATGGCACATCGCTTGGAAAGTATTCAACCTCGTTGTCGGATTCAACGTAGTTCATATGATGAAAATTACTCCGGAATCGAATGATACGATTCAGAAGCATCTGACTTTTTGGATCCTTCAGAAGAGAACGCAGCGCCTTAATACCGCTCGTATCGACGCGGCCATCCGCGCTGCCTTTGTACCATACGACGGGTTTTTCGGAAAAATTAAGAAAGACGGCTTCATAGTTTCTTAAAATATAATCGATATCATATATTTCACGGAATCCGGCGGATCGCAGGACCCCATCAATGCTCTGGCCATATGTTACATTGTCCGAAATCGCCACGAACACCTGAACACTATCCGGGTTTGGGACATCCTTTATTCTGTATACTTTGAGTCCGCTGACTTCTGTGTTCGGTGTATAGGAATCAATGAAAAAATCGGCGTCGAGTCCGTGCTTGCGCAGCCCTTCAAGACAAAACTGGCCCTGCCGGCCGGCACCATAAATAGCCCGCATAGCGCGTGTTCTCCTCGCCCTCATCGAAAACCGTTTGCCGACCGCCCCCGCTCCTATCGTTCTCTACACCTCAAAAAACTAATAATCTGTGAATCGCGACCATTTGAGATAGGCCCTGCTTATCTTTTAATAACAGACCGCTAGCGCCACTTGCATATCTAGTTTTTGGTGAGTCTGAATCCTCAGGACGTGCGTCGCGCGCTGTCTCATGATACCCCAGTCGTGACGAGGTCGTAAGGACCCGCGGCGCCCCCGGCGCACCGGCGCGGGCGCCGCATCGGCTGGGGTCTTGGGGCACCGGCCGCGAGCGCAACACGACCAACGCCCGTCGGACAGGACCCAGGCAGGACCCTGATAGGTTTAGGACCGGGAGGACACCGATGGCTCTGTTGACCCCGGCACTGGTGAAGACCGGTGCCACCGCCGCCAGCAAGGCAGAGGCGATCCGCGCCGTCGTCGCGCTGCTGGCCAAGGCCGGCAAAGTCGATCCGCGCTACGCCGACAGCATGCTCGGCCGGGAGAAGGTCGCGAACACCTATCTGGGCAACGGAATCGCCATCCCGCATGGCCTGCCGAAGGATCGCGGCCTGATCCACGACACCGCCATTGCCGTGCTCCAGCTTCCGGACGGGGTGGAGTGGGGCCCCGGCGACCGCGTCCATCTCGTCGTCGGCATTGCCGCGCGCAACGACGAGCATCTGGGCATCCTGACCAATCTGACCGACGTCCTGGGCGAGGAGGCGGACGCCCGCCGGCTGGCCACCACCCCGAACGCCGCCGAGATCGTCGCCCGCCTGACCGGCGCGCCGGCCCCGACGGCGCCGCCCCGGTCCGCTACGCTGACAGAGTTCGCCGACGGATTCGAGATCACCGTCCCCGGCGTCCACGGCCTGCACGCGCGCCCAGCCACCGCCCTGGTGGACCTCGCCAAAGGGTTTCCCGCCGCCATCCGGGTCGCACACGGCAACCGGATCGCCGACGCCAAGAGCCTCGTCAGCCTGCTGCGCCTGGGCGCCGGTCCGGGCGCCCGTGTCCGCGTCACCGCCGAGGGACCGGACGCCGACATAGCCTTGATCACCCTGCGCAACGCCATCGCCGACGGCCTTGGCGAGGACGGCCGCGGCGAACCGGGCCCTCGCGACGGGCCGCCGACCTCGACGGGGCCGTCCGCCGACTACGAGGGGCGCACCATCGCGGGCGTCGCCGCCTCACCCGGCTGCGCCGTGGGAGCGCTGTTTCCATTCGCCCGCGACCGGATCGTTTACGCCCCCACCGCCAAGGACCCACAGCGCGAGCTGGCGGCCCTGGACCAGGCGCTGCACACGGCCGGGCGCCAGCTCAACACCCTGTACATGGATGTCTGGAAGACCTCGGGAGCCGCCCGCGCGGGCATTTTCCGCGCCCACGAGGAGTTCCTCAACGACCCGGAGATGCTCGACGCCGCCCGCGTTCTGATCCGCAAGGGGCGCAGCGCCCCGGCCGCCTGGGAAGAGGCGTACGAAGAGCGCGTGGGCTTCCTCGCCGGCCTGAAGGACGCCGTGCTAGCCGGGCGGGCCGTGGACCTGCGCGACGCCGGCCGACGGGTGCTCAGGCTGCTGGCCGACACCGTCGAGGACGAGTCCAGCCTGCCGACCGAACCCTGCATCCTGGTCGCGGAGGATCTGACCCCGTCCGACACGGCGCGCTTGGATCCCACGCTCGTGCTGGGCCTGTGCACGGCCGGAGGCGGACCGACCTCGCACACCTCGATCATCGCGCGTTCGCTGGATATCCCCGCGGTGGTCGGGGCCGGCAACTCGGTTCTCGATCTGGCCCCGGGCACGCCGGTCCTGCTGGACGGGGGCAGCGGCCTGCTGGTGGTCCAGCCGACCGACACCGACCGCGCCCGGGCCCAGACCCTCTGCCAGGCCGTGGATACCCGGCGCGCGGCGGAGCGCCAGGACTGCTTCAAACCCGCCCTGACGACGGACGGCCACCGGATCGAAGTCGTAGCCAACATCAGCGATGGGGCCGAAGCGGTTCACGCCGTCGACGCCGGCGGCGAGGGCGTCGGCCTGCTGCGCACCGAATTCCTGTTCGTGAACCGCGACGCCGCGCCGACCGAGGACGAACAGGCCGAGGCCTACACCGCGATGGTGCAGGCCATGAACGGCCTGCCGATGATCCTGCGCACCCTCGACGTGGGCGGGGACAAGGCGATCCCCTATCTGTCCATGCCGGCGGAACAGAATCCCTTCCTCGGCGAACGCGGGATCCGGTTCTGCTTCGCCCACGAAGACCTGTTCCGCACCCAGCTCCGCGCCATGTTCCGGGCCTCGGCCCGGGGACCGGTCCGCATCATGTTCCCGATGATCGCCCTGCTGGAGGAGTTGCACCGCGCCCGCGCCATCGCCGAGGCGGTGCGTCTGGAGATCGGCGCCGGCCCGGTCGAGATCGGCATGATGATCGAGGTTCCCTCCGCCGTCGTGATGGCCCCCGAGTTCGCCCGCGCGGTGGACTTTTTCTCCATCGGGACCAACGATCTGACCCAGTACACCCTGGCGATGGACCGGATGAATCCGGTGCTCGCCCGGCAGGCCGACGGTCTGCATCCGGCGGTGCTGCGCCTGATCGACCAGACCGTGAAGGCCGCCGACGCCGCCGGGATCTGGGTGGGCGCCTGCGGCGGCATCGCCGGGGACCCCCGGGGCGTCACCATCCTGACCGGGCTGGGTGTGCGGGAACTCAGCGTCTCCATTCCCAGCATCGCCGCCGTGAAAGCCCAGATCCGAGACCAATCCCTGGCCGCCAACCGCGCCCTCGCGACGCGCGCGCTGGCCTGTACCGACGCCGCCGCTGTCCGCGCGCTGGTGTCCTGAGGAGCCCAAGCATGGCTACTGCCCCCCGTATCATTACCCTGTCGCTCAATTCCGCCATCGATCAGACGATCACGGTCCCGGGCTTCGCGCTCGATTCCGTGAACCGGGTCGTCGCCACCCAGACGGACGCCGGCGGCAAGGGCGTCAACGTCGCCTGCTTCCTGGCCCATGTCGGCCATGCCGTGGCGCTGGCCGGACTGCTCGGCCGGGACACCTCCGCGCTGTTCACCCGCCACTTCGCCGCCACCGGCGTGACGGACATCACGGTGCATGTGCACGGCGCCACCCGCACCAACCTGAAGATCATCGACCCCGACGGCGGCAGCATCACGGACCTGAACTTCCCCGGCCCGGGCGTGTCCACCGCCGACGTCGACGCCGTGCTGCGGTCGATGGAGCGCGCGGCCTCGGGCGGGCTCGACTGGCTGGTCCTGTCCGGCAGCCTGCCGGCCGGCCTGCCCTCCTCGATCTATGCCGAGCTGACCACCTGGGGCCAGAAGCAGGGCGCGCGAGTGGTGCTGGACACCAGCGGCGCCCCGCTGGCCGACGCCCTGGCGGCGCGACCGGACATCATCAAGCCGAACCAGGACGAGTTGGAGGCGCTGGTCGGCAGCCCGATGTCCGACCAGGACGCGGTCGCGGCGGCGGCGGGCCGGCTGGTGGCGGACGGAATCGGGTTGGTGGTGGTCTCGCGCGGGCCGGAGGGCGCCATTCTGCGCGACCGTCACAGCGCCTGGCTCGCCGTGCCGCCCGACGTGCCGGTCGCCAGCACGGTCGGCGCCGGGGACGCCATGGTGGCCGGACTGGTCCACGCCGCCATCCGGGGGCTCCCCCTCAACGAGACCGCCCGGCAGGCCACGGGCTTCGCCCTGGGGGCGCTGGGCGAGATCGGCCCCCGCCTGCCCGACCCGGACCGCATCGAGGCCCTGGCGCGTCAGGTGACCGTGACGCCGCTGGATGTCGGCTGATCCAAAAAACCACGCAACCGGAGGACATGTCTTGGCCACGATCGTCGCCATCACGGCTTGCCCCACGGGGATCGCGCACACCCACCTCGCGGCGGAGGCCCTGGAGGCCACCGCCCGGCGCAAGGGCCACGCCATCCGGGTTGAACGTCAGAGCGCCCAGGGCGTCGAGCACACGCTGACCGAGGCCGAGATCGCCGCCGCCGACCTTGTCCTCATCGCCGCCGACGTGCGGGTGGATGAGTCGCGCTTTGTCGGCAAGCCGATCTACGGCTGCTCCAGCAGCGAGGCGATCCGCCGCACCGAGGCCATCCTGGCCGACGCCCTCGGCCCGCTGTGGGCGCCAACGGCGGAGCCGGCCCCCGCACCGCCGTTACCGACCGGCGAAGAGGCGGCCACCGGCCTCAAGATCGTCGCCATCACCGCCTGCCCCACCGGCATCGCCCACACCTTCATGGCCGCCGACGCCCTGAAGAAGGCCGCCACCGCCGCCGGGCACAGCCTGCACGTGGAAACGCAAGGCTCGGTCGGGGCCAAGACCCCGCTCGACCCGGCGGAGATCGCGGCGGCCGATCTCGTCATCATCGCCGCCGACACCCATGTGGACGACAGCCGATTCATCGGCCGCAAGGTCTACAAGACCTCCGTCGGCGCGGCGGTGAAACACCCCGCCGACGTGCTGCACACCGCCATCGCCGAGGGCGCCGTGCTGGGCGGAACCGGCAGCGCCGGTGCTTCGGGTGGCGCGGGCGGCTATCAGGAGTCCGTGCAGGCGGCCAAGGCCGCGCAACGACGCAGCCGTAGCGGTCCCTACAAGCACCTGCTGACCGGCGTGTCCTACATGCTGCCGATCGTCGTGGCCGGCGGTCTGCTGATCGCGCTGTCGTTCGTGTTCGGCATCAACGCCTTCGAGGAGGAGGGCACGCTGGCCGCCGCGCTGATGAGCATCGGCGGCGGTGCCGCGTTCCAGATCATGGTGCCGGTGCTGGCCGGCTTCATCGCCTATTCCATCGCCGACCGGCCGGGGCTGGCGCCGGGTCTGATCGGCGGCATGCTGGCGGTCAATCTGAACGCCGGGTTCCTGGGCGGCATCGTCGCCGGGTTCCTCGCCGGCTACCTCGCGCGCTGGATGAGGGACCAAATCAAGCTGCCGCGCAATCTGGAGGGCCTGAAGCCGGTCCTCATCATCCCGCTGCTGTCCACGCTGGTGGTGGGTCTGCTGATGGTCTACGTGATCGGCGCGCCCGTGGCCTACATCCTGGAAACGCTGCGCGCGTTCCTGTCCAACCTCGGCACCACCAATGCCGTCGTCCTGGGCCTGATCCTGGGCGGCATGATGGCCGTGGACATGGGCGGGCCGGTCAACAAGGCGGCCTATACCTTCGCCGTCGGCTTGCTGACCAGCGAGACCTACGCGCCCATGGCCGCCGTCATGGCCGCCGGCATGACCCCGCCCCTGGGCGTGGCGCTGGCGACCATCGTGGCCCGCAACCGGTTCACCCGCGACGAGCGGGACGCCGGCAAGGCCGCCGCCGTGCTGGGCCTCGCGTTCATCACCGAGGGCGCCATCCCCTTCGCCGCCCGGGATCCGGCACGCGTGATTCCGTCCTTCATCGTCGGCTCGGCGGTGGCCGGCGCGCTGTCCATGGCGCTGGGCTGCACGCTGTTGACGCCGCACGGCGGCATCTTCGTGCTCGCGATTCCCAACGCGGTCGGCCATCTGGCCTTTTACGCGCTGTCGATCGTGATCGGGACTCTGGTCACCACGGCCCTGCTGGTGGGGCTCAAGAAACCGGTGCCCGAAACGGCGTGAGACCGACGGCCTCCCCCGAACACACCACGGGCGGACGAAGGTGTCCCCTCGCCCGCCCGCTGTATCGTCGACGTCGGAGCGCCGAATCCCGCCGTGTTATTTGGCGGTCTTTTCGGCCTCGATCGATTTCATGATGATCTCGGCCGCCTCATCCGGATCGCCCCAGCCCAGGATCTTGGTCCACTTGCCTTCTTCCAGATCCTTGTAGTGGGTGAAGAAGTGCTCGATGCGGTGCAGCTCGGTCGGGCGCACATCCTTATAGTGGTTCACGTTGTCGTGATAGGGATGCAGCTTGGAGTGCGGCACGCCCAGGATCTTCTCATCCATGCCGCTTTCGTCTTCCATCTTCATCACGCCGATGGGACGACAGCGCAGCACCGACCCGACCGCGACCGGAATACGGCCCAGGACCATCACGTCCGCCGGGTCGCCGTCCGCCGCCAGCGTGTGCGGGATGAAGCCGTAGTTCAACGGGTAGTGCATGGCCGTGTGAAGGAACCGGTCCACGTACATGGCCCCCGATTCCTTATCGACCTCGTACTTCACCGGGTCCGCGCGCATCGGAATTTCGATGATGACGTTGATGTCTGTCGGCGGATTCTTGCCGACGGGAATCTTGCTCAGATCCATGGTGTGTCCCGCGCCCCTCGTTTTGGGTGAACCAGGTAAAGTGGGCGCACTTTACCCGGTTTGGCACCAGGGTCAATCGCCCGTCCCGATACGGTCGCGAGGAACGGAGACGCGTTTAACGGAGGCGACCGACCGACCCGACGCGGAGGTCGGCGCGCGGGCCGGCTTGATTTCGGCGCGCAATTTGCTACGGTTCAATAGTTTTTCTTTACAGGAAATCCTTCTTCGTCGTCCGGCGCAAAACCCCCGTGGGAGCACCCATGAATGTTGTGTGACTTTCCAGCGCCATCGCGTCATGATGGTGCGGTGCCGAACCCGGCGTAGCACGGCACATCCGCGTTCCAAAAACCCGGACCTGCCCGATGACCCGATATTCCGCGCTGTCCCTCATCCGTCAGGGCTTCGCCGGCCACAATGGCTGGCCCCGCGTCTGGCGCGACGCGACGCCCCGTTCCGGCTATGACATCGTCATCATCGGCGGCGGCGGCCACGGCCTCGCCACCGCCTACTATCTCGCCCGCAATCACGGCCTGACGAACATCGCCGTCCTGGAAAAGGGCGGACTGGGCGGCGGCAACGTCGGGCGCAACACCACCATCGTGCGCTCGAACTACCTGCTGGACGAAAACGCCGCCTTCTATGAGCACGGCATGAAGCTGTGGACCCGGCTGTCCCGGGACCTCAACTTCAACGTGATGCTCAGCCAGCGCGGCGTGCTGAACCTCGCCCACACCGATGCGCAGATGGAAGCGTTCGCCCGCCGGGGCAACGCCATGCGGCTGAACGGTATCGACGCGGAGCTTCTGGACGTCGCGGCGGTGCAGCAGGCCGCCCCGCTGCTCGATACGTCGCCGGACGCGCGCTTCCCCATCGTCGGCGGCCTGATCCAGCCGCGCGCCGGCACCGCCCGCCACGACGCGGTCGCCTGGGGCTACGCCCGCGCCGCCGACGCCCTGGGCGTGGACATCATCCAGAACTGCGAGGTCACCGCCATCCGCCGCGACCGCTCCGGCGCGGTGCTCGGGGTGGAGACCACGCGCGGCCTGATCGGCGCGGAGAAGATCGGCCTGTGCGTCGCCGGGCACACCAGCCAACTGGCGGCGATGGTGGACCTGCCGCTGCCGCTCGAAAGCCACCTGTTGCAGGCCATGGTGACCGAGCCGGTCAAGCCCTGCCTGGACACCGTGGTGACCTCGGGCGCGGCGCACTGCTACATCAGCCAGACCGACAAGGGCGAGCTGGTGTTCGGCGGCGACCTGGACGGCTACCCCAGCTTCGCCCAGCGCGGCGAAACCCCGCGGATCGAGCACATCTGCGCCAGCGCCGTGGCGCTGTTCCCGGCGTTCTCCCGCCTGCGCCTGATGCGCACCTGGGGCGGGGTGGTCGACATGTCGATGGACGGCAGCCCGATCATCGACCGAACCCCGGTGCCGGGCCTGTACCTGAACGGCGGCTGGAACTACGGCGGCTTCAAGGCCACCCCGGCCGCCGGCTGGTGTTTCGCCCACACCATCGCCCACGACGCGCCCCACCCGCTGGTGCGGCCGTTCGCGCTCGACCGCTTCGCCCGGGGCGCGACCCTGGACGAGAAGGGGGCCGGCCCGACCCCCGCGCTTCACTGATCCGACCCGGCCCGCGAGGACGCCTGTTGCCATGATGCTGATCCCCTGCCCCTGGTGTGGCCCCCGCCCGCGCGTTGAGTTCACCTATGGCGGCCCCGACCCCTCCACCCATCCCCGTCCCGCCGACACCGCACCCTTGGACGTCTGGACCCGCTACGTCTACGAGCGCGACAACCCCAAGGGGGAGGCGCGCGAACTGTGGCGCCACGGCGCCGGCTGCCGCCAGTGGTTCGTGGTGGAGCGCGACACGGTCACCCACGCCGTTGCCGCCAGCGAGCCCCTGCCAGGCGTGGAGGATCCGCGATGACCAAAGCACCGGATGAAACCGGGATCGCGCCCCAAGCGTGCCGCCTGGAGACCGGCGGCCATATCGACCGCGACCGCACCCTGCGCTTCCGCTTCGACGGCCGGACCCTGACCGGCCACCCGGGGGATACCCTGGCCTCCGCGCTGCTGGCGAACGGGGTGCGGCTGGTGGCGCGCTCCTTCAAATACCACACGCCGCGCGGCATTCTCGCCGAGGGGGCGGAGGATCCGTCCGGGCTGGTCGCACTCGGCCGGGGCGCCCGGCACGAGCCGAACACCCGCGCCACGATGACCACCCTGACCGACGGCCTGGAGGCCCGGTCCCAGAACGCCTGGCCCAGCCTGCGCTGGGACGCGGCGGCCCTGATGCGACCGTTGAGCGCATTCATGCCGGTGGGGTTCTACTACAAGACGTTCCAGTGGCCGCCGCAGGTCTGGCCGCTGGCGGAGCCCGTGCTGCGCCGCATGGCCGGTCTGGGGACCAGCCCCCGGCAACCCGACCCCGACACCTACGAACACCGCACCGCCCATTGCGACGTGCTGGTGGTCGGCGCCGGTCCCGCCGGCCTCATGGCGGCCTGGGCCGCCCTGGCGGCGGGCGCGCGGGTCATCCTGGCCGACGAGCGCGCGAGCCTGGGCGGTTGCCTGCTGAAGGAACGCACGGTCCTCAACGACGCCCCGGCGGCCGACTGGGTCCAGACGGTGCTCGGCGAGCTGACCAGCGACTCCCGGGTCACCGTGCTGCCCGCCACCACCGTGACCGGCCAACACGATCACGGCTTTTGGCTGGCAGCGGAGCGCATCTATGACCGCCCCGACACGGATCCCGCCGCCGCGGGCCCGCGCCAGCGGCTGTGGCACATCCGCGCCAAGCAAACCGTACTGGCCACCGGCGCCATCGAGCGCCCGCTGGTGTTCGCCGGCAACGACCGGCCGGGCGTGATGCTGGCGGGCTCGGTGCGTGCCTATCTGAACCAGTACGCCGTGGCGCCCGGCCACAAGGCCGTGGTGTTCGCCAGCCACGACGAGGGCTATCGCACCGCCCTGGACCTCGTCGCGGCCGGCATCCCCGTGGCCGCCGTGGTCGATCCGCGCGCCGACGTGCGCGGCCCCCTGCCCGACCGTGTCCGCGCCCTGGGCGTGCCGGTGCGCGACGGCTATGTGATCGGCGACACGCGGGGCACCGCCTCCGGCGGCCTGTCCGCCGTCTCGGTCCACCGCTACCGCACCGGCGGCGACATGGTCTCGGTCGGCGAGTGGCTGGACATCGATCTGCTGGCCACCTCCGGCGGCTGGAACCCGACCCTGCACCTGCACGCCCACACCGGCGCACGGCCGATCTGGGACGCCGAGACGCTGGCCTTCCAGCCCGACCCCGACCGGGGACCGGCATGGCTGGCGGGGGCCTGCGGGGGCCTGAAGCCGCTGGATGCCGTGCTGCTCAGCGGGCGGGAGGCCGGACGCGGCGCCGCCGAGGCCGCCGGCTTGCGGCT
Organism: Roseospira marina; assembly: GCF_014197855.1. Taxonomy (GTDB): domain Bacteria; phylum Pseudomonadota; class Alphaproteobacteria; order Rhodospirillales; family Rhodospirillaceae; genus Rhodospira; species Rhodospira marina. Next base: position 194,165 of record NZ_JACIGJ010000007.1, on the reverse strand, counting down.
GCCCGAAGGGGGATCGCCCTGCCCCACGGTCGCCCCCGACGATCCGGCGCAGGCCACCGCCGGCACGCGGCGCGCCGCCTTGTGGGCGGTGCCGAAGCCCGCCGTCGCCAACGGCAAGCGCTTCGTCGACCTGCAAAGCGACGTGACGGTGGAAGACGTCGCCCTCGCCCACCGCGAGGGCCTGGAGAGCGTCGAGCACCTGAAGCGCTACACCGCCCTCGGCATGGGCACCGACCAGGGCAAGACCAGCAACGTGACCGGCCTCACCCTGTTGGCGGCGGCCCGCCACCAGCCCATCCCCGAGGTCGGCACCACCACCTTCCGCGCCCCCTACACCCCGATCACCCTGGGCGCCCTGGCCGGCACCGCCACCGGTGAGCAGTTCGCGCCCGTCCGACGCTCCCCCCTGCACGACGTCCAGGCGGAGGCCGGCGCCGTGTTCCAGGCCACCGGCCTGTGGCTGCGCCCGCGCTTCTTCCCGCGCGACGGCGAAACGCTGGCGGAGGCGGTGCAGCGCGAGGTGCGGACCACGCGCGAGCGCGTGGGCATGGTGGACGTGTCCTTCCTGGGCAAGATCGACATCCAGGGCCCGGACGCCGCTGAATTCCTCAACCGCGTCTACGTCAACGGCTGGACCGGCCTGCCCGTGGGCAAGGTCCGCTATGGCCTGATGCTGCGCGAGGACGGCATGGTGTTGGACGATGGCACCACCGCGCGGCTGGCCGAGGATCATTTCGCCATGACCACCACCACGGCCAACGCCGGCCGGGTCATGGAGCACCTGGAGCACGCCCTTCAGGTCTATTGGCCGGAGCTTGACGTGCGGCTGGTGTCCACCACCGACGCCTGGGCCGCCATCGCCCTGGCCGGGCCGCGCAGCCGCCAATTGCTCACCTTCGTGACCGACCTGGACGTCTCCAACGACGCCCTGCCGTTCATGGGCGTGGCGACCGGGGACGTGTGCGGGATTCCGGCGCGCGTGTTCCGCATCAGCTTCTCGGGCGAACTGGCCTACGAGATCAACGTCCCCGCCGGGTATGGCGAAACCCTGTGGCGGCGCCTGAGTCAGGCGGGCTCGGCACTGGGGCTGACGCCCTATGGCTCCGAGGCGCTGGGCGTCATGCGGATCGAAAAGGGCCACGTTGCCGGGCCGGAACTGGACGGCCGCACCACGCCCCACGACCTGGGGCTCGGCCGCATGGTCTCGACGAAGAAGAGCTTCATCGGCCACCGCCTGCTGGAACGCCCGGCCTTGACCGATCCCGACCGGCCGCGCCTGGTCGGGCTGGTGCCGGAGGATGGGCGCACGCGCCTGCTGGCCGGCAGCCAGATCATCGCGGTCGAGCACGCCGGGGCGCCGCCTCCGATCCCGCGCCTCGGTCATATCTCGTCGGCGTGTTCAGGGCCGTCCGTGGGCCATCCGGTCGCGCTGGGGTTCCTGACCGGCGGCCTGGAGCAGTGGGCCGATCAGACCGTGCTGGTCACCTACCCGCTGAAGGGCACGCAGGTGCGCGCCCGCGTCGTGCCGCCCCAGTTCTACGATCCGGAGGGGAGCCGCCAGAATGCCTAAGCCCGCCGCGAATCCCGCCCCGCTGTTCGACCGCCCGGCGCCGGTCTCCCCCTTGGCGGGGTGTGCGCAGCCCGCCCACCTTCCCGACGCCCTCCTGACGGAACGGCACGGCCTGACGCTGTGGCATGTGGATGCAGGACGCGCCTCGGCACCAGAAACACTCGCCGGCCTAAACCTGCCGCGCACACCCAACACGGTAGACGCGCCGAAGGGCCCCAAAGGTCCCGCCGCGCTGTGGCTGGGGCCGGGCCGGTGGCTCCTGGCGCTGTCGGCTTCGGGACCCACCCCCGACGACGCCCCGGAGCTCACGCTCGTGGATCAAACGCACGCCCGTTGCGCGCTGCGCCTGGTCGGCGCGGGCGCGCGCACCGAACTCGCCAAGGGCTGCGCACTCGACCTAAGCGAAGCCACGTTCGAGGAGGATCAGTGCGCCCAAACCCTGCTGCACGACATTCCCGTGCTGCTGCATGCGGCGGACGACGACGTCATCGACCTGTACGTCGCCCGCAGTTTCGCCCGGGCCCTCTGGGAGACCTTGGCCCATCTCCCTTCCGGCAAGGGCGTTCGGGCGGCTCCCACCGCCCGAACCGGATGACCGAACACCGCAAGGACCTCATCCTCCGGAGACCGGATCAGAGATCCGGTCTCAGAGCCCGGCGGCCATCTCCTTGACGAAGCCGGCGACCTGCTCGCCCATATCGGGGCGTTGCAGGGCAAAGGCGATGTTGGCCTTCAGGAAGCCGACCTTGTCGCCGCAGTCGAAGCGCGTACCCTCGAACCGCAGGCCGTGGAACGGCACACCATCCTGGATGGTCGCCGCCATGCCGTCGGTGAGCTGGATTTCGCCGCCCGAGCCCTTGCCGATGCTGCCCAGCTTGTCCATGACCGTGGAATCCAGCACATAGCGGCCGATGATCGATAGCGTCGAGGGCGCGTCCTCCGGCTTCGGCTTTTCGACCAGCCCGTCGGCGCGGGCCAGACGGCCATCATCGGATTGGACCTTCAGGATGCCGTACTTGTTGGTCTGGTCGCGCGGGACCTCCTCGCTCGCGACGACGTTGCCCCCGACCTGGGCGTGCGCCTCGATCAGCTGGCCGATCGCAGGGGTCTCCGACAGGATCAGGTCGTCCGGCAGGATGACCGCGAACGGCTCACCCTCGGAAATGAAGGAGCGGGCACACCACACCGCATGTCCCAGGCCGAGAGGGTTGTGCTGGCGGGTGGCAATGACACGACCCGGCTCCGGGATCGCCTTGCGCAACTCCTCCAGAACGTCGGTCTTGCCGCGCTGGCTCAAAAGCTGTTCCAGCTCGAACGCATGGTCGAAATGCTCGACCAGCACATGCTTGCCGCGCCCGGTGACGAAAATGAAGTACTCGATGCCGGCGGCGGCGGCTTCTTCGACCGCGTACTGAATCAGCGGTTTGTCGACCACCGGCAGCATTTCCTTGGCCATCGTCTTGGTCGCGGGCAGGAACCGCGTGCCCAGACCAGCGACAGGGAAGATGGCTTTCTTGACGGGTTTGGTCATCTGACGTGCTCTCCCTTTGCGCCGTCGCGCGTCGGTGTGCGATGCGGCACGCTGGGTTGTGCCACGCGGTGACGGCGTCCGGCAACCGGCATCGCCGGTCTCTCATGAACCCAAAACGGGCGCGCGGCCTTCAGCGCGAAGCCCGCCGCCCCAACAGAATGTCGCGCGCCTGATTGAGGCGCGCGGCCAGATACGGGGTACCGCCTCGGTCCGGATGGACCAGGACGATCAGGCGCCGGTGGGCGGCCTTCACCGCCTCGGCATCGGCGCCGTCGTCCAGACCGAGAACGGCCAGCGCCTCCGCCCGGCTCATGGCCCCCGATATGGGACCGGAGCCCGCCGAACCGGCGGACGTGCCTTCCGAGTGAAACGCCTCATCGGCCTCCGCCGTTCCGTCCGGGCGCCAGTCCGGGTGGACCCGATCCAGCCAGGCATCGAGGAGACGCGCGCTTTCCGGATCCTCTTGCACAGAATGCCACAGGAGGGCGATGTCGTCCCGGCTCAGATCGTCCAGGGCGCGACCGGCAAACGGCCCCTCGCGCACGGTGCCGGTCATGCGGCCGGTGGCATGGGACAAAGTCATGGCGAGGAAGCGGGTGGCGACATCGGACCGATCGTCCGGGTCTGGATCGGCGCGCGAACCGCGCCCGCCCCCGCCCCCGCCCCCGCCAACGGACCGGAAGCGCCGCCCCTGCGCCAGGGTCCGGCGCAGCGTCACGACCCACGGCGCCAGCGTCAACAGGACACCCAAGGCCCAGGTCAGACGGCTGGTGACCACCAGAAGCACGAACACGACCACCAGCACACCGCCCAGCGTCCAGCCTAGCACGCGCAGCAACTGGCCGGTGGGCGCCGCCGCGACGCCGCGCAGCAGCAGCACGACCAACAGGGCCAGGATCACGCCGAGGATCAGCAGGGGCAGCATGGTTCAGAGGCCCTCCGCCCCGCCGCCCATCTGGTGGGTCAGGCGGAGCACCGCCCCGCCCGCCCGACGGGCGTGGTCCTCCAGGGCGGGCCGGCCCCCGGCGGCGTAGACCGCGACCGCGCCCAACAGACGGCGCAGTTCGTCCGGCCCATGGGCGTCGAACGCGCAGCAAGCCCCGCCGCTCAGGCGCGCCATATGGGTCAGGACACGGGCCGCCACGGGTTCGTGCCCTTCATGAAAGATGAACGCCGGCAGCTTGCGGAGCCCCATCTCGCCGGCCAGGGCGTACAGATCGTCCGGCTCCTCCTCCACGCAGTCGCCAATGAAGACCAGCGCCGCGACCGGGGCGGTGTCGTGGACCGACAGGGCGTGACGGAGCACGCGGGCGATCTGGGTCCGGCCCGCGCGGCAGGTGACCCGCGTCATGTGCCCGATCATGGCGTCCGCCCGGGTCACGAACGGGCCGGCCTTGCACTCGCCCACCCCGCGATAGAACACGAGCTGCACGGCCAGATCGCCGACGCCGGTGGCGGTCGCGAACATGGCCGCCTGGGTGTCCATGGCAAGGTCCCAGGTCGGCTGTCGGCTGGCGGTGGCGTCGAGGGCGAAGATCAGCCGGCCGCGCCCGGCGGACGGCGTGGCCCGAACCTGCTCCAGGAAGGCATCGACGGCGCCGGCCTCCGGGCCGGACGGCGCGGCGGGCACGGCGCGGGCACGGTCCAGAAAGGCCGCGACATCGCGCGACGGCGGTCGGTTCGGCGGCGGATCCTTGGACGACGTCACACCCCTGTCCCTGTTCCGTGACCTCTCGCGTCGGTGTGGATCAGAGATAAGGGCGACCGCCCGCCCGCGAAAGGGATAACCGGGCCGCCGCCGAGCGCCCCCCCCGGCCGGACGGAAGACGTTAGCCCCGCATCTGGGACAGAAACGTCGCGCGGATGACCGGATCGTCGATGTGCTCCGCCAGCAGGGCGGCAAACTGATCTGTGGTGTCCACCTTGGCCGCCGCCTTCTTGACCAGCACCCCGGCGATCGGCCCAAGGTGCTCGGCCAGCAGGCCGCGGGCGCGGGTCTGATCGGCCTCCGTCAACGCCGGAGCGCGTCGGGCGCCACTTCCCTCGCCCCCCACGGAGCCCGATCCGGCCCGCGTGCCCGCGCGCGCCCCGGCGCGGGTCCCGCCCGCCTGGGTGCCCCCCGCCTGGGGTCCACTGGCCTGGGTCCCACTGGCCTGGGTGCCGCCGCCGGCCTGGCTGGGCAGGCCGAGGGCGCGGCGCGCCACCTTGCCAAGGAAGGCAGCCCGTTGTTTCTCGTCCGGGATGTGCGTGGCGAGCACGTCGTAGAGGTCGCGAATCCCGCTGGCGTGGCGGGCCGCGTCGCGCACGATCACCGAGGCGACCGGCCCCAGATAACTCGCCAGATGCGCGCTCGCCTGCTTCAGGGCTACGCCGTCCAGTTCGCCGCGCTCCCCGGCCTCCGCCTGCGCGTCGGCCGCCGCGGCCATGGACGGCGACAGGACCCGCGTTCCCTCCGCGTCGTCGGACCCCAGCTCCGGGGCCTCCAGCATCGTTTCGCCGGGACCGGCGTCGGCGGACGGCAGGGCCGCGAGCCCGCCCTTCAGCGCGTCGCGGAACGCCGCCGCATCCGGGAACCGCTCGTCCGGGCGCCGTGCCAGGGCGGTCTGGAGGATCGACACCAGACCCCGGGGCAACGGATCGCCCCGGCCGACGGGCGGCGGCGGGTCCTCGTTCAGCACCTTGTACATGGCCTCCGGCACACTTTTCGCCGCGAACGGCCGGGTGCCGGTCACCAACTCGTAGAGCATCACCCCGACCGCGAACAGGTCGGTGCGGCCGTCGATCGCGCCGCCCGTGAACTGCTCCGGCGCCATGTAGCCCGGCGTGCCGACCATGGTGCCGTGCCGCGACAGGCTGACCGAGTCCAGCCGCGCGATGCCGAAATCGGTCACCTTCACGGTGCCCGAGTCCAGGATGATGATGTTGCTGGGCTTGATGTCGCGGTGGACGATACCGGCGGCGTGGGCCGCGCCCAGGCCCGCCAGCACCTGCATCACGATGCGCACCGACACCCGCAGGCCGAAATCGACGCCATGCGCTAGGAAGGACTGCAACGCCCGCCCGCGCACATATTCCATCGCGATGAAGGTCAGGCCTGCGTCCTCGCCGTATTCATAGACGGTGACGATGTTGGCGTGGGAACAGCGCGCGGCGGCGCGGGCCTCCTGCCGGAAGCGTTCCAGCCAATCCACGCCGTCGTCGGTGTCGAGCAAATCCGCCCGCACCGTCTTGAGCGCCACCGGCCGGTCGATGGTCTCGTCAAAGCCCTGGTAGACGACGCCCATAGCCCCCCGGCCGAGCTCGCCGTCCACACGATAGCGTCCGATGCGCGCCGGACATGCGGGGTCGGTCCGCCCCCCCGCTCCGATGTCCTGATCATCTGTCACGGTCCCGCGATCCTCGCCGTCCTGGCTGTCCGAGAGAAAATCCCGCGCGATCCGGTCCCGGACCGCGCAGGCGGCGCGCTAGTCGTTCAGCATGCGCAGCGCCGTCTCCAGACTGCGCCGCATGCGGTTGAACGCCGCCGACAGCGCCCCGATCTCGTCCTTGCTGTCGATCGTCACCTCGGGCACGTCCATGTTGCCCAGGCTGACGTCGCTGGCCGTGCGGGCGATCCGCACCACGGGCCGGATGACCATCGCGGACAGCAGCACGTTCAGCACCAGCGCAATGGCCACGAACACAGCCGCCAAAGTGCCGATGAACACCAGGAAGGTGGTCCAGGCCCGGTCCAGCGGCACCGACATCGGCACGCTGACCACCTGGGCGCCGATGGTCTCGTTCAACTGCCAGCCGAAGCCGTTGCCCGGCCCGTACAGCGCCAGCATGGCCTCCGGCGCCTGATCGACCGCGCTGTGGCAGGTCAGACAGCTTTCGTCGCTGACCACCAGCGGACGCGCGAGAACCAGGGTCTGCCCGGTCGGACTTTCACGCACGGTCACCAGTTCCGACAGGCCATCGCTGCGCCGGAAGGCGTTGATGATATCCGCCTCCCAGTCGGTGGCGCGGTCCGTCGGGTTGGTCGGGTTGAGCGCCGCCTCCTTGTAGGCGTAGTTCGGATAGGACTCCGCCATCATGCGAAAGTTCGTCTGGGCCGCGAACGAGGGCACGATATGGGGAAGAAAGACGTCGTTGCTGGTGCCGGCGTTCAGCAGCGGCCGGATCTCGCTGGTGGTGTAGTTCCGGACCGCCAGCGCGTTGGCCATCATCAGGCGCGCCTTGGCGAGGACTTCCTCGCGCGCGTTGTCCTGAAGGATTTGATAGGAAAACACACCCGCGACCGCCAGACCGACCGCAAAGGCCCCCGCCAGCACCAGATTGAATTTCAGTCCCAGCCCCATCGCCGTCTCCCCTGCCCCATTCCAGACCCCATCGCTGGGTCTTTTATGGCATGGTAGCCGGGCCGGGCCCTTCCTGAAATTGAAAAGAATCTAAAAAAGCGTCCGCCCACGTCCTATTGGGCGGGACCCCCTGAGTATTTAGGGCGCGCCCGCCTCTTTTATTCGACGGGCCCCCCGCGCCTTTCCTAGGTGGGCGCCCCCATGCCCTATTCGGTGGGCGCCCCCATGCCCTATTCGGTGGGCGCCCCCACCTGGGCCAACAGGCTGGCGTTGCCGCCCGACGCCGTGGTGTCGATGCTGAGCGCGCGCTCGTGCACGAACAGGGCAGCGTCATCCGGATCGTCGGAGAGCGGCACCAAGGGGCCCGCCCGCTCCGCCAGGGCCGCGCGGACCGCCCGGGCGCTTTCCGCCGTCGCGCCGGTCAAGGCGACCCCCGCCAGCGCCGCGTGCTCGGGCCCACCGCGCGCGCCCAGCGCCTCGGGCGCCGGCCAGCCATCGAGCGTCGCCAGCGGGGCATCGACCCCCCGCAGCGCGGCCCGCAACGGCCGCAGCGGTGCCAACGGTCCGACCACCGCGCATCCGCAGGCCAGGGCACACACCGCCTGTTGGACCGCCGGCGCGGCGGCGTCGGATCCATCGCCCAGGCAGAGCACCGCACCGCGCGGAGACAGCGAAAGCTGGTTCGACTCCCCCGTCGGCCCCGGAAGCGTCACCGGCCCCGGCTCCAGCCGTGCGGCCGCCGCCAGACCGGCCCGCGCCGCCGCCGCCAGCTCGGCGTCCTCCGCCGCCAGCCGCTCCACCACCGGCGCCAGCCGCGCCGCCCGATCCGTCCGCGTGGCCCAGCCCACGGCCGCCTGGGCGCAGGCCGCCAACGCGCCGGCCAGCACATCGGCCGATTCCGTGCCCTGCGCCAGAACCGGCTCCGACCGCGGTGCGGTCAGAGCACCGGCCGCGCGGGTGAAGCGCATCAGATAGTGCGGACCGCCCGCCTTCGGACCGGTGCCCGACAGGCCCTCGCCCCCGAACGGCTGCACACCCACGATGGCGCCGATCTGGTTGCGGTTGACGTACTGGTTGCCGATGTGGGCCGATTCCGTCACCCGCCGCACCCGGGCCTCGATCCGGCTATGCAGGCCGAGCGTCAGGCCGTAGCCGAGGGCGTTGATCCGCCGCACCAGCTCCGCCAGGCCCTCGTCCGGCCCGGCTTTCCCGCCGGATCCGTCCACCGACCACGTGACCACATGCAGAACGGGGCCGAACACCTCGCGCGTCAGGTCCTCCAACCGGTCCAGATGCAGCGCCACCGGTGCCACCACATGCCCGTCGGCGTCGTCCGGCACCCGTGTGCGGTGGATCAGGTGGCCCTCCGCCTCCAGCGCCGCCACATGGGCGTCGATCCCGGCCTTGGCCTCGGCGTCGATCACCGGCCCGACGTCGGTCGCCAGCGACCAGGGGTCGCCCACGGCCAGCAGGTCCATGGCCCCTTTCAGCATAGTCAGGGTGCGCGCCGCGATGTCCTCCTGCAAACAGAGCACGCGCAGCGCCGAACAGCGCTGCCCGGCGCTCTGGAACGCGCTGGCGAGGATGTCGCGCACCGCCTGCTCCGGCAGCGCCGTGGAGTCCACGATCATGGCGTTGAGGCCGCCGGTCTCGGCGATCAGGGGCGCGGCGGCGTTGCCGGTGCGGGCCAGCGTGGTCTGGATGGCGCGCGCGGTCTCCAGCGAGCCGGTGAAGCATACCCCCCCGACGCGCGGATCGGCCGTCAGGGCGCCGCCGACCACCGCGCCGTCGCCGGGCAGCAGGGCCAACACGTCCGGCGGCACACCGGCCTCGCGCAGCAGATCGACCGCGCGGGCCGCCATCAGCGCCGTCTGTTCGGCCGGCTTGGCGATCACCGTGTTGCCGGTGACCAGGGCGGCGGCGATCTGTCCGGTAAAGATGGCCAGCGGGAAGTTCCAGGGCGAGATGCACACGAACACACCGCGCGCGGCGCGGTCCTGCGGCAGCGCCCGTGCCTGAGCCGCGTAGTAGCGCAGGAAGTCCACGGCCTCCCGCACCTCACCCACGCCGTCGAGCGGCGTCTTGCCCGCCTCGCGCGTCGCCAGAGCCATCAGCTCCGGCATATGGGCCTCGTACAGGTCGGCGGCGCGTTCCAGGCAGGCCGCGCGCTCCGCCACCGGCCGCGCGGACCAGTCCGGCAGCGCCGCCAGGGCGCCGTCGACCGCCAGTCCGGCCAGATCGGGCCCGGCCTCCACCACCGTGCCCACCGTTTCCGACGGGCGGGCCGGGTTGGTCACCGTCCGGGTCGGGCCGTCGAACACCCCGGCGCCGATGCGCGGTCGGGCCTCCCAGGTGTAGGGCGGGCGGAACGGGGCGCGCGCCGCCTCCAGCGCCGCCACGGCCTCCGGGTCGGTCAGATCCAAGCCCCGGCTGTTGCGCCGTTCGGCCCCATACAGCGCCGGGGGCGCCGGGATCGACGGATGCGGCACCGGGTCGAGCCGATCCACCATCGCCACCGGATCGCGAACCAAGGTATCCACCGGGATGCTCGTATCGAGGATCTGGTTGACGAAGCTGCTGTTGGCGCCGTTCTCCAGAATGCGGCGGACCAGATACGCCAACAGGTCCTCATGCACGCCCACCGGCGCGTAGATGCGGCACGGCCGGCCGTGTCGCACCCGCACCTGCTCGTGCAGGGCTTCCCCCATGCCGTGCAGGCGCTGGACCTCGAACCGGGCATCCGGCCCGGCCAACTCCAGCACGGTCGCCAGCGTTCGGGCGTTGTGGGTGGCGAACTGCGGAAAGACGCGGTCCGTGCGCGCCAGCAAGCGCTTCGCCCCGGCCACATAGGACACGTCCGTGGACACCTTGCGGGTGAACACGGGGTACGCCTCGAGCCCCAGCACCTGCGCGCGCTTGATCTCCGCGTCCCAATAGGCCCCCTTGACCAGCCGCACCGTAATGCGCCGGTCCAGCCGGTCGGCGAGCGCGATCAGGGCGTCGATCATCGCCCCGCTGCGGGGCCCATAGCTCTGCACCACGACGCCGAAGCCGTCCCAGCCGGCCAGGGCGGGGTCGGACAGCACGCCCTCGATCACATCCAGCGACAGGTCGAGGCGCTCCTGCTCCTCGGCGTCGATGGTCAGGCCGATGGTGGCGGCCTTGGCCTGGGCGCTCAGGCGCCGCACGCGCTCGACCAGCGCCGGCACGCAGCGCGCCGCCTGTTGGGGTTCGTACCGGGGATGGAGCGACGACAGCTTGATGGAGATGCCCGGGTTGCGCACAACGTCCGGCGAACCCGCCGCGCCCGCAATGGCCGCGATGGCGCGGGCATAGCTGTCGAAATAACGCCGCGCGTCGGCGGCGGTGCGGGCCGCCTCGCCCAGCATGTCGTAGGAGTAGGTGTAGCCCTTGGCTTCCAACGTCCGCGCGCGCTCCATCGCCGCGTCGATGTCGCGGCCCAACACGAACTGGCGGCCCATGCGCTTCATGGCCTCGCCCACGGCCCGGCGGATGACCGGCTCGCCCAGGCGCCGCACGGAGCCGCGCACCGTTTCCAGCACGTCCCAGCCCGCGCCGCCCTCGCGCAACACCCGGCCGGTCAGCATCAGCCCCCAGGTGGAGGCGTTCACCAGCGCGGACTGCGATTGTCCCAGGTGGCGACTCCAGGCCGCCGGGGCCAGCTTGTCGCGGATCAGGGCGTCGATGCTGCGGGTGTCGGGCACGCGCAGCAGAGCCTCGGCCAGGCACATCAGCGCCACGCCTTCCTGATTGCTCAGCCCGTATTCGGCCAGCAGCGATTCCATCAGGCCCGGCGTGTGCTCGTCGCGCAGGGTCTGGACCAGGGCGCGGGCCTCGGCCGTCACCCGGCCTTGGGCGCCGGGGTCAAGGCGCGCGACGTCGGCCAGACCGCGGACCGTCGCGGTCTCGTCGGTCAGCCGTGTGGCCGCGCGCAGGGCCGCGCGGGCGTCCGACCAGACGGTCGAGGGATCAGGGGCGGCGGCGACTTTGGCGGGCTCCATGGCGCGATCCTCCTGCGGGCGATCTGGCGGCGGGTACCGTGTTGTGGGGTGGACGCCCAATGTGGAGCCTCGAGGTCTCGGGCATCGGCGTCCAGACGTCTACCCTAGCGGGTCCGAAGCCGTCTTTGGGACTGAAATTTACCTCGCGGACAGACGGATCGTCTGCCATGCTGAGCGATCCTGATCGTCTGGACGGAGGCGCGGCCCGTGACCCGAACGCTCGACCGGATCGACCGGCGCATTTTGGCGGAGCTGCAGGCCGACGCCCGCCTGACGCTGGTGGACGTGGCGCGCCGCGTCGGCCTGAGCAAGACCCCCTGCCTGGATCGGGTGCGCCGTCTGGCCGAGACGGGCTACATCACCGGCTACACCGCCGTCCTGGACCCGGACCGTCTGGGGGTCGGCCATCTCGCCTTTGTGCAGGTCACCCTGGGGGCCACGACGTCGGAAGCGCTGGCGACCTTCAACCGGGCGGTGACGGCGATTCCAGAGATCCAGGGCTGCTACATGATCGCCGGGGGATTCGATTATCTGCTGAAGGTGCGGACGGCGGACGTGCGGGCGTTCCGCGTGCTGCTCGGCGACCGCATCGCCACCCTGCCCCATCTGGTGCAAACCAGCAGCTTCGTCGTCATGGAGACGGTCAAGGACAGCCTGACGGTGCCGATCGAGGACGTGTTTACAGATCGGCCATAGGCCGGACGTGTCCGCTCTATGGCCTCCGCCGCTTCGCGGCGCCGGCGCGGTCGCGCCGGTGGGGCACGGAAGGACGGTCCTTCGGAAGAACAGTCCGTGATAAGCGGTCGCGGTGGGCTCAATCGGCCGCCGAGGGTCCCGCCGACAGCCGGGCCAGGATCTCGTCGAGCTGGGCCAGCGACTGCCACGCGATGGTCACCGCGCCACCGCCGTTCGGCTTCGGGTCGATGGACACCGCCATGCCGAGCTGGGCGCCCAGGTCGCGCTCCAACGCCAGGGTGTCGGCGTCCTTGTCCGCCGCGTCGGCGCCGGACCCGCGCGCCTTGCGCGGCCGGGTCTGGGCCGGCCGGCTGGCGGCCTGCCGCGCCAGCGCCTCGGTCTGGCGCACGCTCAGGCCCTTGCGGACCACCTCCTCCGCGAACACGGTCGGATTGTCGAGCGTCAGCAGGGCGCGGGCGTGGCCGGCGCTCAAGGCCCCTTCCGACACCATGTCCCGCACTCCGCTGGGCAACTGGAGCAGACGCAGCGTGTTGGCGACGTGGCTGCGGCTCTTGCCGACGACCTCGGCCAGAATCTCCTGGCTGTGCTCGAACTCCTCGATCAGGCGGCGATAGCCGTCCGCCTCTTCGATCGGGTTGAGATCCTGACGCTGGAGGTTTTCGACCAGCGCGACCTCCAGGGTCTCGCGGTCGGTCAGGTCGCGCGTCAGGACCGGCACCTCGTGCAGGCCGGCGCGCTGCGCCGCCCGCCACCGACGTTCGCCGGCGACGATCTCGAAGTGCCCGGGGTGCGACGCCGACGGGCGCGCCAACAGGGGCTGCAACACACCGCGCGCGCGCACGCTCTCCGCCAGTTCCTCCAGGCCGGCCTCGTCGAAGGTCCGGCGCGGCTGGTAGGGGCTGGGGGCCAGGCGGTCAACGGCGATCAGGCGCACACCGCGTCCGGCCGGTGCCCCGGCCGCCCCGGTTTCGCCGTCGGCCAGCGCACCCGCATCCGGCCCGTCGTCCGATGAACGGGGGTCCGACGAATGGGGGCCCGACGAATGGGGGCCTGCCGAAGGAGTGGCCGGCACATCATGCGCCACGCCGGGGCCGTCGTCCTCGCCGAACAGGGCGGACAGGCCGCGCCCCAGGGTCTGTCGTTTCGCCATCGGGTTACGCCGCCAAAGTCTTGTGCTGGCGGAGCAGCTCGCCCGCCAATTGGATGTAGGCCTTAGACCCGGCACAGCTGGTGTCGTACAGCAGCACCGGCTTGCCATGCGAGGGCGCTTCCGACACCCGCACATTGCGGGGAATCACCGTGCGGTAGACCTTATCGCCGAAATAGCCGCGCACATCCTCGGCCACGGTCTCGGACAGGTTGTTCCGCCGGTCGAACATGGTCAGGACGATCCCCTGGATGGTCAAGCCCGGATTAAAGCGCGCCCGCACGCGCTCGATGGTCTTGGTCAGATGGCTGATGCCTTCCAGGGCGAAGAACTCGCATTGCAGCGGGATCAGCACCGCGTGGGCGGCCACCAACCCGTTGATGGTCAGCAGGCCGAGCGCGGGCGGGCAATCGATCAGGATATAGTCGACGTCCGCGTCCCCGACCCCCGGGGCCAGCGCGTCGGCCAAGCGGTGCTCCCGGCGTTCCGAATCCACCAGCTCCACCTCCGCGCCCGCCAGATCCGGACCGGCGGGCACCAAGGTCAGGCCCGGGACCTCGGTGGTCAGGGCGGCGCGCGCCAAGGGGATTTCTCCCGCCAGCAGGCGGTAGGTGCTCTGGCGGCGGCCTTCGTGCGGAATGCCGAAGCCGGTCGATGCGTTGCCTTGGGGGTCCAGATCGATGACCATCACGCGCTTGCGCGTGGCGGCCAGCGCGGTGGCGAGGTTGATCGCGGTGGTCGTCTTGCCGACGCCTCCCTTCTGGTTGGCGATGGCCAGGATGTGGGGGCGGCTCCCGGGACGGCCGGCGGATGCAACATCAGATGGGATATTAGGTGTCTGGGACGACACGACGGATCTCCCGAAGGATAAGGATGGGGCCGGAGCCGAGCGTTTCGTCCGCCGCCTCGTTCCCCGCCGCGTTCGATGCGGCGGCGGAGGGCGAGGACGGAGCAGACGACTCGGGCGGGACAGAACGTGGGCACCGATCGACGCGCATGATCCACTGATCCGCGCAGGCGGTCAATTCGTCCGCCGCGGTGCGGCCCTTCGGCAGCAGCGCGACCCCCTCCGGTGTGAGGTGACGGGTGACCAACGGCAGCAGATCCGGCAACGGTGCCAACGCCCGCGCGGTCACCACGGCGGCCTCAAGGGGGGCGACGGCCTCGATCCGCTGGGCGTGCAGGGTAACGGGGGTGTCGGTCACCCGCGCGGCCTCGCGCAGGAACGCGACCTTGCGCTGATCCGACTCGACCAGATGCACATCAAGGGGTGCGCCGTCCGACACGCCGTCCGACGCCCCCAGAATCGCCAGCACCAGACCGGGAAAGCCGGCCCCGGAGCCCAGGTCGGCCAGCCGGGTGGTCCCGGGCGGGATCAGCGGCACGAGGCGGGCCGAGTCCAGCACATGCCGCGCCCAGGCGTCCGGTACGGTGGCCGGCCCGACCAGATTGATCCGCCGGGTCCAGGTCTCCAGCAGCTCCAGCAGCGTGGTCAGCCGATCCAGAGCCGTCTCCGGGATGGTCTCGGGCGACCGGCCCAGCACCGCCGCGAGACCGGCGCGGCGCGCCTCCGGCGCGGGCAGAGCCAGCGCGGGCGCCGACCGTCGGGCGGGAGGCCGGGACGGGCTCTCAGCCGACGCGCGGTCGCGGCCGGCGCGGGTATGCGGTTCGCGGGGCGGCGCCGATCCGCGACGCCCGCGCGGGGCACCCGGGCCGGGGGGTCGGGAACGAGAGGCCATGCGCGCCGGGATCCTTCGCTTAAACCAAACGGGTGGGGAGCAGCCCTCGGGGAACCGTGCCCCGTCTTACCCCAGACGAACGCCGCTGTCGCCCCTTTCGCCCCACGCGCTGTGCGACGGCGCCGTCACGACGCGCGGCGGCGGGCGTGCGCCAGCAGCGCGGTGACCGCCGCCGGAGTCATGCCGGGCAGCCGCGCGGCCGCGCCCACCGTTGCCGGACGGGCCCGGGCGAGAAGCTGGCGGACCTCCGTCGACAGACTGCCGATGGCGTCCAGATCCAGGTCTGGCGGCAGGCTCAGGTCCTCGTCGCGGCGATAGGCGGCAATGTCCCGCTCCATGCGGGCGAGGTAGCGGTCGTAGCGGGCGGCGACCTCGACCTGTGCGGCGGAGGCCGGGTCGATGGCGGCCAGCTCCGGCCAGAGCGTCACCAGCCGCGCCACGGTCACGTCGGGCTGGGCCAGCAGGTCAAACGCCGTGCGCCGCTGACCGTCCTGGGTGACCGTCCAGCCGGCCCGGCCCAGCTCCGCCGGGGTCATGGACAGGCGGCGGGTCAACGCCTCGGCCTCGGCCCGGCGGGCACGCGCGTCTGCCCAGGCGGCGGCACGCGGGGATCCCACGACGCCGATCGCGACGCCCCGATCGGTCAAGCGCGCATCCGCGTTGTCCGCGCGCAGGCGCAGGCGGTACTCCGCGCGGCTGGTGAACATGCGATACGGCTCGGCGACCCCCCGGGTTACCAGGTCGTCGACCATGACGCCGAGATAGCCCTCGGCCCGGTCCAGGGTGAACGTCGGCGGCGCGGCCGCGCAACCCGGGTCGGCGGCCGTCGTCGCGCCCCCCTGCCCCGCCGTCAGCGCCGCGTTGATCCCGGCCAGCAGGCCCAGCGCCCCGGCCTCCTCATAGCCGGTGGTGCCGTTGATCTGCCCGGCCAGGAACAGCCCCGGCACGTCCGCCACCGCCAGCGTCGGCGTCAGCACGCACGGGTCCACATAGTCGTATTCGATGGCGTAGCCCGGCTGACGGATCACCGCCCGCTCCAGGCCCGGCAGCGTCGCCACCAGCGCCGCCTGGACGTCGGCCGGCAGGCTGGTCGAAATGCCGTTGGGGTAGACTGTGGGATCGTCCAGGCCCTCCGGCTCCAGGAAGATTTGATGGTGATCGCGATCCGCGAAGCGGACCACTTTGTCCTCGATGCTCGGGCAATAGCGGGGCCCAACGCTGTCGATGCGGCCCCCGTACAGGGCGGAGCGGGACAGGTTGGCGCGGATCAGGGCATGGGTCTCGGGCGTCGTGGTGGTGATATGACACGACACCTGGGGCGTGGTGATGCGGTCCGTGAGGGTCGAGAACGGCTCCGGCGGATCGTCGCCCAGCTGCTCCTGGAGCACAGCCCAGTCAATCGTCCGGCCGTCCAGGCGGGGCGGCGTACCGGTCTTCAGGCGGCCCAGGGGCAGCCCCAACCCGGCCAGCGCGCCGGACAAGCCCACGGCCGGAGGGCAGCCCAGGCGCCCCCCTGGCTCCGTCTCATGCCCGCGATGGATCTGGCCGCGCAGAAACGTGCCGGTCGTCAGCACGACGGCGCCGGCCCGCAACACCTGCCCGTCCGCCAGCACGACGCCCGCCACGCGCCGGGCGGCGGGGCCTGTTGCGGTGGGCGCCGGCTCGGTCCACAGATCCGCGACCGCACCCTCGACGATGGTCAGGGTGGGCGTCTCGGCCAACAGGGTCTGGATCGCGAGGCGATACAGCCGCCGGTCCGCTTGGGCCCGGGGCCCCCGCACCGCCGGCCCCTTCGACCGATTCAGCACCCGGAACTGAATGCCGCCGCGATCGATCGCCCGCGCCATCAGGCCGTCCAGCGCATCGATCTCGCGCGCGAGGTGGCCCTTGCCGAGCCCGCCGATCGCCGGGTTGCAGGACATGACACCGATGGCCTGCCGGTCGTGGGTGACCAGAACCGTGCGCGCACCCATACGGGCCGCCGCGGCGGCGGCTTCGGTGCCGGCGTGCCCGCCCCCGACCACCAGCACATCGGCCGTCCGGGCGGCGGCCTCGGCCGAGGACAGCGTACGGTCACGAAGGGGATCGGGATCGGTCATGGCGGCGCCGTGCGGTCGGTTGGGGGATGTGTCGGATGAGGCGGACAGGACCCTGGTTCGGGGCGGCCGTCAACCCCCCTCTCCTCTCGTGTTTCACGTGAAACAGCGCACCGTCGGGACTCCGGCCGCATCCTTGTTTCACGTGAAACAGATCCATCGGCCCCCCACCCCTGTTTCACGTGACACATCCCCAGCCACCTTGGCGGCTCCGTTTCACGTGAAACAGCGTTGGCCGTCCTTACGGCAACAGGACCGTCGAGCCGGTCGTCTTGCGGCCCTCCAGGTCACGCTGCGCCTGGGCGGCCTCCGCCAGCGGATAGGTCTGATTGACCCCGATCTTGACGATCCCCCGGCCCACCACATCGAACAGATCCTCGGCCGCCGCCACCAGTTCGGTACGCGTTGCGGTGTAATCCTGCAGCTTCGGCCGCGTCAGGAACAGCGAGCCCTTCTGGTTCAGGAGCAGCGGCGAGATCTCCGGCACCGGCCCGGACGCATTCCCATACGTCACCATCATGCCCCGCCGGCTCAGGCAATCGAGCGAGCCGTCGAACACATCCTTGCCCACGCCGTCGTAGACCACGGGCACCCCGGCCCCCTTGGTGATCTCCTGGACCCGAGCTACGAAGTCCTCGTCCCGATACAGGATCGTGTGCTCGCAGCCGTGCGCCCGCGCCAGCTCCGCCTTTTCCGGCGAGCCCACCGTGCCGATCACGGTCGCCCCCAGGTGCTTCAGCCACTGGCAGGCGATCAGGCCGACGCCCCCGGCGGCGGCATGGAACAGCACCGTCATGCCCGGCTGCACCGGGAACAGCCGCCGAATCAGATACTGCACCGTCATACCCTGGAGCATCATGGCGGCGGCCGTCTGATCCTCGACCGTCTCTGGCAGCGGCACCAACGTGTCCGCCGCCATCACCCGGGCCTCGCTGTACGCCCCGATCGGGCCGGTGCCGTAGGCCACCCGGTCGCCCACGGACAGGCCCCGGACCCCCTCGCCCACCGCCTCGATCATCCCGGCGGCTTCCAGGCCGATCCCGGACGGCAGCGGCATCGGATACAGGCCACTGCGGTGATAGGTGTCGATGAAGTTCAGGCCGATCGCGGTGTGCCGCACCCGCACCTGCCCCGCGCCGGGATCGCCGATCTCGACCGGCTCATAGCGCAGCACTTCAGGGCCGCCGGTCTCGTGGAAGCGGATGGCGTGTACGGTCGTCATGAATCGGGTTCTCCTCGGACTCAGGGACAGCAACCGCCGGCTACGCCACCAACCGGGCGGCCAGCGTTTCGGCATCGGTCACGGGCGCGGAACACACCGCGCCCCGACAGACATAGGCCGTCGCCCGGCCCGCGACCATGCCCTTTCCGTGGGCCGGGTGCCCCGCTGGCACCGGCGTGTCCGGATCGTGCCGTGCCAGAACGATCCCATCGGCCGGGCTTTCCACCACGGAGCGCACCAGCGCCTGCACATCGGCATCGTCCGAGGCCCCGACCAGCACCACGTGCTGGCCGCGCTCCAGCAGCTCCAGCGCCTCCAGCAGCGTGGCGGTGTGGGGGAACAGCCGGGTGAGCACCCCCGCGAAGGCTCGCACGGTCCCTTCGGCCAAATCCCGATACCGGGCTTCCCCGGTCAGCAAATACAGCCGGGCCAGCGCCACGGCGAGGGTCCCGTTGCCTGACGGCGTCGGGTTGTCGACCGCCGTCTTGCTGCGCACAATCAAATCATCCGCATCGGCGGCGGTGAGGTAGAACCCACCCGCCTCCGCGTCGTGATACAGCGCCACGGCCGTCTCGACCCATGTTTCCGCCCAGGTGCGATAGCGCGCCTCGCCCGTGGCCTCCTCCAGCGTCAGCGCCGCCTGCGTCATATGGGCGTAGTCGTCCAGCACGGCGGCCCGCTTCAGCTTGTCCAACCGCCAGGCATGGCCGAGCCGCGATCGCCCCTCGGCATCCGTCCAGGTCATGGTGTCGGTCACACCCTGGAACGCCTCCGCGGCGCGGGCCACCCAGTCCGGCCGGTCGAACGCCAGCCCCGCGCGCACCAGCGCCGTGATGGTCAGCCCGGTCCAGTCCGCCAGAACCTTATCGTCGCGAGAGGGGTGCACGCGCGTCTCCCGCCGCTGCCACAGCACGGCCCGCGCCGCCGCGAGCCGGGCCTCCACCGCGTCTTCGGTCTCGTCCACCGCCGGCGTCGGTTGCGACCCCGAGCGGTTGAGGATCACCTTGCCCTCCCAGTTGCCGCCGGGCGCCACATCGTAGGCCTGCTTGAACAGCGCGAGCGTCGCGGGATCGTCGCCCAGAACGGCGTCAATCTCGGCCTCGCGCCAAACGTAGAACCGACCCTCCTCGCCCTCGCTGTCCGCATCCAGCGCCGCCGCGAAGGCCCCGTTTGCGGCCCGCATTTCCCGGTCCAGCCACGCCACCGTTTCCTCGACACGAGTGCGGAACAGCGGCGTCCGGTCGGCCGTCCACAGCCGGGTCAGCAGGTCGATGTGCTGGGCGTTGTCGTAGAGCATCTTCTCGAAGTGCGGCGCCAGCCAGCGGTCGTCGGTGGAATAGCGCGCCAGCCCGCCGCCCAGGTGATCCCAGATGCCACCCTGGCACATCCGCTCCAGGGTGCGGCGCACGGCGTCGCCCAGCATCGCCTCCCCCGTCCGGCGATGCGCCCGCCACAGAAAGGCAAAGGCGTAGGCCATGGGGAACTTCGGCGCCCCGCTCAATCCGCCATGGTCCGGGTCGACATGCCCGGCCAGCGACCGCGCCCAACCATCCAGATCGGCCACCGTCGGCACGGGAGCCGACCCACCGTCGGCCCCCACCCGAGCGTTGGCGGCCAGCCCATCGCGCAGGCTGGCGGCGGCGGAGTCTACCCGGCCGTCCCCGGCGTGGAAGATCGCCGCCACCCGGTCCAGAACCTCGGGGAATCCGGGGCGCCCGAACCGCGCCGTCGGCGGAAAGTAGGTGCCACCCGTGAACGGCGTCCCGTCCGGCGTCAGGAACATGGTCATCGGCCAGCCGCCCTGCTCCCCCATCAGGCCCAGGGCCGCCATGTACAGGGCATCGACGTCCGGGCGCTCCTCCCGGTCCACCTTGATGTTGACGAACATCGCGTTCATGCGCGCCGCGATCTCGGGATGTTCGAAACTCTCGTGCGCCATGACGTGGCACCAGTGGCAGGCCGCGTAGCCGATCGACAGCAGCACCGGCACGTTGCGGGCGCGCGCCTCCGCGAAGGCCTCGTCCCCCCAGGGCCACCAGTGCACCGGGTTGTCCTTGTGCTGCAAAAGATAAGGACTCGTTTCCGTTCCCAGACGATTGTGACTCATGTCGATCCGACCTCGCAGGCTGCGACGGTCCCCGTGCTCCATCGCCCGGACGCCAGGTTCCGCCCCAAAAGGAAAGCGTGAGCGGTCTTTGACTCCCGCCCCGTGTTGGCTAAGGTTGGGTGATGGCCGGATGGATACAACCGCTCCGCCCGCCGGACCCAGGATCCGCCTCACGGAGTCGTTCGCATGAGGCGTAAGGGAGGCGTTTGCCCATGAAGCTGCATATCGACGTGGATTGCACCCCGGAGGAGGCCCGGACCTTTCTCGGCCTGCCCGACGTCCAGCCAATGCAAAGTGCCTTGATGACCCAGCTTCAGGATCGACTGGAAGCCAATCTCGCGGCCACCGACCCTGAGGTGTTGTTCAAGACCTGGCTGCCGCATCAGATCGGCAATCTGGAGCAGTTGCAAAAATTCTTCTGGCAGCAGTTCGCCCAGGCCGCCAGCCGGGCCACCGGAGGCCCCGGCTCCGGGAGCGCGGGCGGCGATCGCAGCTGAGAGAGCGGCGCCCAAGGACCGGCACGGCACCGGCCCGTCACTGGCCCGGGGGCGATCCGGCAGTGATCAGACGGTGCGGCGTCCGCCGATCAGGAATTCGACATTGCCCTCGGGGCCCGTGATCGGGCTCTCGGTGACCCCGAGCACGGTCCACCCCGGGCGTTCCGTCAGCCATGCGGCGATCGTGTCGCAGACCTCGGCGTGCAAGGCGGGATCGCGCACCACACCGCCCTTCCCCACCCGCTCCTTACCGACCTCGAACTGCGGCTTGATGAGCGCGACCAGCGCCCCGCCGTCCCGCACCCGATCCAGCGCCGCCGGCAGTACGGTGCGCAGGCCGATGAAACTGGCATCGCAGACCACCAGATCGACCGGCTCCGGAATCTGTTCAGCCGTCAGATGGCGCGCGTTGGTCCGTTCCAGCACCACGACGCGGTCGTCGGTGCGCAGTTTGTGGGCGAGCTGGCCATAGCCGACATCGACGGCGTACACCCGCGCCGCGCCCCGGCTCAGCAGCACGTCGGTGAACCCGCCGGTCGAGGCCCCGACGTCGAGGCCGATACAGCCGGTCGGGTCCAGCCCGAACGCATCGAGCCCGGCGACCAGTTTCAGGCCGCCGCGCGAGACCCAGGGGTGATCCTGCCCCTTCAGGGTCAACGGCATGTCGGGGCGCACCCGCTGCCCCGGCTTGTCCAGACGTCGCGTCTCCGTGAACACCAGCCCGGCCATCACCAGGGCCTGAGCCCGGGTGCGGCTGTCCACCAGCCCGCGGTCGACGAGAAGCTGATCCAGACGCGGCCGGTCTGCCTTTGCCGAACCCTCAGCCATGCTCGTCGCGGGTCCAGATCGGATTTTTAAGGGTCGCGATAAACGCCGCGTGCGCCGCGCGCTCGGCCTCCGTCTCGCTGTGCGGGCGCGGCTCCCGGTATGGCCGATCGGTGCGGATCAACGGGCGGGCGGAGCGGTCCTCATCCGACCCGCTGCCGTCGCCCTCGCCAGCCAGATGAAGCCCGGGTTCGCGACCGCCGATCAGCTCCAGATACACCTCGGCCAGCAGTTCACTGTCGAGGAGTGCGCCATGCAGCGTTCGATGCGCATTCTCGATCCCGAACCGCCGGCACAACGCATCCAGCGACGCGGGCGCGCCCGGATATTTGCGCCGCGCCATCTGCACGGTGTCGATAGCCCGGTCCATGGCCAACGGCGGATACCCGGCGCGGGACAGTTCGGCGTTTAGGAACGCCATGTCGAAGGCCGCGTTGTGGATCACCAGCGGGGCGTCGCCGAAGAACGCCAGCATGCGCTCGGCCTCGTCCTCGAACCGGGGCTTGTCGGCCAGGAAGGCCTCGGTCAGACCATGAACCCGCTCGGCCTCCGCCGGCATGTCGCGGTCCGGGTTCAGATAGACATGGAAGGTCTGACCCGTCGGCATGTGATTGATCAGTTCCAGGGCCCCGATCTCGACAACCCGATCACCCTCCTCCGGCTTGAAGCCGGTGGTTTCGGTGTCGAGTACGATTTCGCGCGTCATCGTTCCGCCTCCCCGTGGCACCGCGTCCGCTTCGACCGCAGATCCCGCACCAGCGCCCGCACCTGGCGGTAGGCCGGGGCCAGACCCAACCCGGTGTTCACCACCACATCGGCACGGCGGCGCTTCTCCGGCTCCCGCATCTGCTTGGCCCGCACCTGGTCCAGCCGCTCCCGCGTCATACCCGCCCGGCCGAGGACCCTTTGGGCCTGAAGAAACGCCGGCGCGGTGACCAGAAGCACACAATCGCAGCGCCGTTCGCCGCCGGTCTCGAACAGCAGCGGCACGTCCAGCACGACCAGCCGCCGTCGCGCCAGCGCCTGACGCCGCAAAAAGGCGTGCTCGGCCGCCCGCACGCGCGGGTGCAGGATCGTCTCCAGGCGGCGCAACGCAGCGTTATCGCCGAACACTCGCGCCCCCAAGGCGGCGCGATCCACGCGGCCGTCGCGCACCACGCCCGGAAACGCGGCCGCAATGGCCGGCACAGCGGCGCCGCCCCGCCCCATCAAGGCATGCACGGTCGCATCCGCGTCATGGCACGGCACGTTCAGCCGCCGCATCATGCGCGCTGCGGTGCTCTTGCCCATGCCGATGGAGCCCGTCAGACCGAGGATCGTCATCCGGCGGCCTCCCAAACGGGGCCCTCCTCGGTCACCGCGCCGGCAAGCGGCTGTCCGTGCCCGACATCGCATGCCCCATCTCCTTAGGCCGGGCTGCCGTCCAGAACGAAGCGCCGCAGCGCGTCGGTCACCTCCGGCATCATGCCAAACCACGCCTCGAATCCCGGCCGGCCCTGGTGCAACAGCATACCAAGGCCATCGACCACCGGATTGCCGCGCGCCCGCGCTTCGGCCAGCAGCGCCGTTTCCAATGGGGCATAGACCAGATCGGTTACCAGAGCGCCGGACGCCAAGGGGGTCAGATCAACCGAAAGCGGCGGCTGCCCCTCCATACCGAGCGAGGTTGTGTTGACCAGCAGGCCCGCCTCACCCAACACCGCCTCGGTTGTGTCCATAGACCCGCATTGGATGGGACCACCCAGGTCGGCGGCAATCGCTTCGGCTCGCTCGACGGTTCGGTTGAGCAGGTGCACGACCGGCGCACCGGCGTCCAGCAACGCCGCGCACACGGCGCGCGCCGCGCCCCCCGCCCCCAGAACCACGGCGGGCCCATCCGTCGGGGACCATGTCGGCACTTTTTGGTAAATATTCTCGAGGAAGCCGAATCCATCCGTGTTGTCGCCATGCAGCGCCCCATCACGGACGATCAGGGTGTTGACCGCACCAATCCGTCGCGCCCGCTCGCTCACCGTCGCGCAGGCGCGAAACGCCGTTTCCTTGTGCGGCACCGTGACGTTGGCCCCGACGAACCCCAACGCAGGCAGCGCCTGGAACGCCAACTCCGCCGTCTCGGGCGCCACCGGCAGAGGCACGTAGGCGCCATCGATGCTATACTGGTTCAGCCAATACCCATGCAATCTTGGCGAGCGCGAATGACCCACCGGCCACCCAATAACTCCCGCCACGCGCCCCGCTCCGCTCGGCACCATCATGGCCCCGGCCTCCGGAAGCGGCGCATTATCGTTCGCTCCGCTCATGTCCCCACCACACCGTGTGTCCGCAACAGCGCCAGAACCGCCACCATCGGCAATCCCAGGATCGTGAAATAGTCGCCGTCTATGATTGAAAAGAGCTGGAGGCCCACACCCTCGATCTGATACGCGCCCACACTGCTGAGCACGCCGTCCCCCACCGTCGCGATATAGGTGTCGAGAAAACGGTCGGATAGGGGACGTAGGGTCAGGGCCGCGCTATCGACCACCTGCCCGCCGTCCGCCCCGTCCCGCATCAGGACGGCGGCGCTAATCAAGCGATGCGTGGTGCCCGACAAGCGGCGCAGCTGCGCGCGCGCGGCCGCCCGGTCGGCCGGTTTTTCCAGCCAGGCGCCGTCCTCGGTCTCCAGAATCTGGTCGGCGCCCAGCACCAGGGCGCCCGCATGACGGACGCTGACCACGCGCGCCTTGGCTATCGCCAACGCCATCGCGGCCGCTTCACCCGAGCGGCCCTCGCGCCTCACATCCGCCCGGATCGCCGCCTCGTCCACCTCCGGCGGATCGATCGCCGCGATCGGCACCCCGGCCCGCTCCAACAGAGCGCGCCGCGTGGCACTGCCCGACGCGAGAATCAACGGCGCGGGCGGCGCTGTCCCATCCGCCCGGTTCCTGGGATCCGTGTCCGTCACTCCGCCCGCCCGCGCGCCTGTTCGATTCGCTGCATGATGGCGGCCGCCACCTCCTCAATGGATTTGCGCGTGACATCAATCACCGGCCACCCGCGCTGGGCGAACAGACGGCGTGCCCGCGCGACCTCCGCGCGCACCAATTCCTCGTTGGCGTAGTCGCTGTCGATCGGCTCGTGCATCACGCGCAGCCGATTGCGGCGCAGATCGGACAGACTTTTCGGCTCTCGTGTCAAACCGACCACCAGCGGGACATGCCCCGGCAGATCAAGCACCACCTGCGGCACCGGAATGTCCGGCACCAAGGGAATGTTGACGGCCTTATATCCCTTGTTCGCCAGATACATACAGGTCGGCGTCTTGGACGTGCGCGACACCCCGAGCACGATCACATCCGCGTCCCGAAGCCCCTCCAGAAGCTGCCCGTCATCGTGCGCCAGCGTGTAGTGGATGGCATCGATCCGGCGGAAATAGGCGTCGTCCATGGTGTGTTGGCGCCCGGGATCGGTGCGGAACTCGACCTGGAAATACTGCTTCAGCGTTTCCATGACCGGATCAAGCACGGAGACGCACGGCACATTCAGCTCGCGGCAGGCCTCCTCCAGCACCGCCCGCACCTCCGGATCGATCAACGTGAACAGGACAACACCCGGATTGGCCTCGATCCCCTCGATCAGCCGACGGATCTGACCGGGCGTTCGCACCAGCCACCACAGATGCTGCTTCACGCGCGGAACCGCGTCGAATTGCACGAGACACGCGCGCACGGCGCTGCTGACTGTCTCGCCGGTGGCGTCCGAAACGAGATGAAGATGATGCTCGGTCACGATGGGACCTAACTCTCGGTGGGCAAGACCCGTGATGGCACCCGCCTTGCGCACGGGTCTTTATCCCCCGGCGTGCGGATATCTCTGTGCATGACTCGGTGGACGACTCAGACCGCTCCGGGGACAACCCGCCCGTTCGCCACACACCGTGTTTTTTACCCCGGTTTACCGGTCCGGTCACCCCTCCCCTGTCCCCATGGGGATGGATGGGCATCCGATCCTCGAACAACGGGGATGACACGTCCGCCACCCCGATTCATCCCCAGAATTCACGGCTTCCACAGTCGCCCGGGGATTCCAAAGAGTCTCGGGACACGACTCCGGATCCGCTGCCGGAGTCGTCCCCAAAATTATCCACAGGCTTCGCGGGCGCTCAACCCGACCCCGCTCGGATGGGGATGAGCGTGGGGATGAATGGGGATCCCCAGGTTTCAGGGGGACCCACAACAGCACCATCTCTTTTCTTTAAAGAATGATCTGTTTAGAAGGGGACCCGGCATGGCTTGGCTTCGAACCGGGCCGGCCTTCGCGTGCGGCTCGCATGTCGCGCTCTTTTCGCCCATTCGTCGTTATGCCGGAGTCTCGACCGTGTCCCAGCCCCGTCCTGCGCCGTCCACCAAACCTTTCTTGCGTGCCCTGGGTGGAGAAGCGGTCTGGCCGCCGCCGGTGTGGCTGATGCGGCAGGCCGGGCGGTATCTGCCCGAGTACCGCGCCACCCGGGCCGATGCCGGCGGGTTCCTGGATCTCTGCTACACGCCGGATTTCGCGGTGGAGGTCACCCTTCAGCCGCTGCGCCGCTATGGGTTCGACGCCGCGATTCTGTTTTCGGACATCCTGGTGGTGCCGCACGCGCTTGGGCAGGACGTTGCCTTCAAGCAAGGCGAGGGTCCGGTGCTCGATGCCCTGAAAGATGAGGCTGATCTCGCCCGTCTCGACACGGGCCGGGTCCTCGACCACATGCGGCCGGTGCTGGAGACGGTGAGTGGTCTCGCCAAGGCGATTCCGGAGACGACGGCGTTGATCGGGTTCGCCGGCGCGCCTTGGACCGTCGCCACCTACATGATCGAGGGTGGTGGCTCGAAGGACTTTGCCACCACCAAGGCCTGGGCCTACGGCCGTCCGGATCTGTTCGGCCGCCTGATCGATACGCTGGTGACCGCGACCGGCGACTATCTGATCGCGCAGATCGATGCCGGCGCCGAGGCGATCCAGATCTTCGATACCTGGGCCGGAGCCCTGCCCGAAGCCGATTTCATGCGCTGGGTGGTCGAGCCGATTGGCCGCATCGTCCGGCGTATTCAGACCGAACGGCCGGGCATTCCCGTAATTGGCTTCCCACGCGGGGCCGGAATCTTGTATCCGACGTTCGTGCGCGAGACCGGTGTGACCGGCGTCAGCCTCGACACAAGCGTGCCCTGTGCTTGGGCGGCGGAGGCGGTGCAGCCGCTGGCCGTGACTCAGGGCAACCTCGATCCGATCCATCTCGTGTCCGGCGGGGATGCGCAGGACGTTGCGACCGACCATATCCTGAACACGCTGTGCGGCACGCGGCCGCATATCTTCAACCTCGGCCACGGCATCGTGCCGCAGACGCCGCCCGAAAACGTGGCCCGTCTGATGGAGCGGATCCGCGGCGCGGCGCGGCCCGACGCGGTCTAAATCGGTTCGCGACCCGTAAACCGGATCCCACGACCCGGAGTCCACGACCCGGGATCTACGACAAGGAGCCGATGCAACACCCCCCGTCCGGTGGAGGGGCGTGGCGCGGATGAGGTGATGAGCCGACTGGCGGTTGTACTGTTCAATTTGGGTGGGCCGGATAGCCTCGACGCGGTCAAGCCCTTCCTGTTCAATCTGTTCAACGACCCGGCGATCATCGGAGCGCCGGGACCGTTGCGGTGGCTGCTCGCGCGGTTGATTTCCAGCCGGCGCGCGCCCATCGCGCGGGCGATCTACGCCCAGATTGGAGGGCGCTCACCGCTGGTCGAGCAGACCCAGGCACAGGCGGATGCGCTGCAGGCCGCCTTGACGGAACGCGATCTCGGGACCGAGATCGGCGTGTTTATGGCGATGCGGTATTGGCATCCCCTGACGCGGGAAACGGTGGACCGCGTCAAGGCGTTCCGGCCGGACACGGTGGTGCTGCTGCCGCTGTATCCGCAGTACTCCGGATCCACCAGCGGCTCGTCGCTGAACACGTGGGTGAAGACGGCGGCCCGGCGCGGCCTGAAGGCCGAAACGCACACCATCTGCTGCTATCCCACCGAACACGGGTTCGTGACGGCGCTGGCGGAATTGACCCGCGCCGGCTTCATTGAGGGCAGCGATCATGGGCGGCCGCGCGTTCTGTTTTCGGCCCACGGCCTGCCCAAGGTCAGTGTCGAGCGTGGGGATCCCTACCAGAGCCAGGTGGAGATGACGGCGGCCGCCATCGTGGACGCCATGGGGCTGCCGAATCTCGATTGGGTGGTGTGCTACCAAAGCCGCGTGGGGCCGTTGGAATGGCTCGGCCCCGACACCGATTCGGAGATCGAGCGGGCCGGTCATGACGGCGTGCCGGTGGTCGTGGTTCCCCTCGCGTTCGTGTCGGAACACTCCGAAACGCTGGTCGAACTGGATATCGAATACGGCGAGTTGGCCGAGCATCGGGGTGTGCCAGCCTATGTGCGGGTTCCGACGGTCCAGGCGCACGGCGCGTTCATCCGGGGCCTGGCCGATCTGGTGGAACAGTCGGTGCGGCCGACGGAGGGCGACGGGTGCCTGATCGAGGCGGGTCCCGCGCAAGGCCGGTTGTGTTCGCAGGTGGGGGCGCGGGTGTGCGACGGGAAATGGTCGAAGTGTCCGCATGTCGCGCCGTCGGCCGACAAGACGTAGGATCCTGAACCCAGACGACGAACGACAGAGAGGGAAGGGCTCGGCGGATGGAATTCCTTGACTTTATGACCCTGTTTAATCTGTGGGACTATTACCTATGGATAAAGTCGCTCCACGTCATTAGCATTATTACGTGGATGGCCGGCTTGTTCTACCTGCCGCGTCTGTACGTCTATCACGCGATGGAAGAGCCGGGCACGGCGACATCGGAGCGGTTCAAGGTCATGGAGCGCCGGCTGCTCAAGGCCATCATGAACCCGTCGCTGATTATCGCCGTCATCACCGGCCTGCTGATGTGGGGTCAGTTCCTGACTCAGGGCTGGCTGCACGTGAAGTTGCTGATGGTGGTCGGCCTGCTGGCCGCCCACGGTCTGTACGCGCGCTGGCGCAAGGACTTCGCAGCCGACCAGAACAAGCATTCGCACCGGTTCTACCGGGTGTGGAACGAAGTTCCGACGCTGCTGATGCTCATCATCGTGCCGATGGTTATTATCAAACCGTTTTGATCGGGCCGATGTGAAAGAACGGGCCGGCCCGAGACACTCGGGCCGGCCCTTTTTTTGGTCCGCACCATCGGACCGCGAGGCGCCGCGTCACGTCGCCGGGTATCAGGATGTCGGTCCGCACACCTGGACACGACCACGCCACCGACAGCCGGTATCGGTCCCCGAAACCGGGGCCGGCGCGGCAACCGGCCCCGGAGACGCCGACGGCGGCGCCGTGGCCGGTGCGGTGGACGAGGCCGTGGGGCCCGTCATCGGGTCCAAGGGCTCCAGGGCCTCGTATTCGGCCGCGAGCCACGGCAGGCGCGCCACAACATCCGGTCCGACCAGCCGCGTGGGCGCGCCCCGCATTCCGAATGACACCGGTGCCGGCCGCAGCATGTCTGGGCCGTCCTCCGTAATCTCCAGAACATGCAACCCGCGCTCGTTCAAGCCCGACGCGGTCAACCGGAACAGGCCCGTATAGCCACGGAATCCGGCGGGATCGGTCAAAAACCGGGTGATCGGATCCGACCCGGCCCCGACCTGATACCGCGCCTTGGCCCACCCCTGCGCCAGGGCGACCGCATCCATGGCCAGCCGTTCCAGCTTTCCAGGTCCGGCAAACAAACGGATCGCTTCGGGCTCCGACTCCGGCTCCGGCTCGGGCGCGGTGGCTGCCGGGGCTGCGTCCTCGCCATTCCCGCCGGTATCGGATCCGGTCGCCGCGCCGTCGTCCGTCTCGGCGCTGTCGTGGCCATCGGCGTCCATGGCGTCGGCGGTGCCCATCGGTCCGGACCCCGAAACGCGGGCCCCGGTCTGCTGCTCCGTCCAGGCGGGAGGCGTGCTGGTGCTGACGTACCAGCCCCCCTGCAGCGACCCCTCGGCGAACGCGCCCGGCCATTCCCACAGGTCCGTCCCGAGCAGCCGCACCTTCGGCGGTGTGGCGTCGTAGTATTCGAACAGGGCCGACAGGCCAACCAGCCCGATGCCCGCGGTCGGGATCACGACGGCGGTCGGATCCATGCTGGCCAGCTCCTTCACGAGGTCGACCTGGCTGTCATAGTCCAGGTCGGCCGGGAACAGCCGGCTGTCCACAAGCTGGCCTCGCGTGCCTCGCGCCAGATGCTCGCGCGTCGCCTGGGCGACCATGCGCGCGTAGCTCGTGTCCGGGCTGGCCACGACAACGCGGCCATGCCCTTGCGCGGCCGCGTAATCCAGCAGGGCGGCTGTCTGCTGCCCCGGTAGATGGCCCAGCAGATACAACCCCTCCCCCGCCACAGCGCGGTTGTTCGAGAACGACAGCGCCGGTACGCCCGCGCGCGCCAGCACGGGCTTGACCGCCTGGGCGGCGACGGAGAACAGTGGGCCGAGCACAAGGTCGGCCTTGCCCGCCAGCGCCGCGTCGGCGGCGGCGCGGGCGCCCTCTGGCGTTCCGTGGGTGTCATGAACGGTGAGGTGGATGCCCTGAGGCCCGGCGTCTGTGACCGCAGTGCGGGCGGCGGTCACCAGGGTCTGTCCCGTATCCGCCTGCGGCCCCGACAGCGGCACCAGCAGCGCAACGTTGAGGGGGCCCGTGGGTCGGACCGGAGTCTGCGCCCGCTGCGCGTTGGCCTCCGAACGGCCGGACGGCGTGGCCGATTCCCCGCCTGTATTCTGCGCCGTCACGCAGGCGGTCAACAGAGCACTCGCCGTCAGGGCGGCTGCCGCGCTGCGCACCGTTCGGGTCCATCCGGTCCGTCTTATCCCGGCCATGTCGCGTCTCCCGTCCATCGTGTCACCCCTTTTTTAGGCTTTCAAAAGCATACCCACCTCTGGTCCCCCAAACCACGGTCCGCGTGCGTCCTGCCATGTCGGGGCTCGACAGGCCGCGCGGGGTGTGACACAGGAAACGCATCCAGAACCTCCGACCAGAAGGCCACGACCCGTCCATGATCCGTCATGTCGTTTTGTTCACCTTGAAGCCCGGCGCGGATCGTGAGGAGGCCCAGGCGGGTCTGGCGCGCCTGGGAGAGATTCCGCATGTCCGAGCGTTTGAGGTTGTGCCGAACCTGAAGCGGGATCAGATCGGCAACACCGTGGATCTGGTGGTTCATGGGGTGTTTGACGATCCCTCGGCGCTCGACGCCTACAAGGCGCATCCGCTGTACGCCGAGGTGACCGCTCAGGTGCGGCCGTTGCGCGACCATCGCGTGGCGGCCGATTTTGTGACGACACTTTAACGCGCGCGCTACCCCGTACGTTCCGCCCGTCGCCAGCGGGATTCGGGATCCTGTGCGGTTTCAATCCGCGGGAGAGTCGGTCCCGGCGTCGGTTTGCGGTAACATGATGGCGCCGCGCCCGGTCCGGCGTCCGGTTGCGGCACCGGGGCTCAGCCCGACCGTTTCCACCCGCGACAGCTGCACACGGTGCCGTGTACGAAATCACACCGGATATTCTGCTTCGCGCTTACGCCTCGGGCCTGTTTCCGATGGCACGGGCGCGCACCGATCCAAAGGTGTATTGGGTCGACCCGGACCAGCGGGGCGTCTTGCCGTTGGAGGCCTTTCACGTGCCGCGCTCGCTGCGGCGCACGCTGCGCCGAAACACGTTCGAGGTGCGGGTGGATACGGCCTTCGAGGCGGTTCTGCGCGGCTGCGCGGAATCCATGCCGGATCGGCCCGAGACCTGGATCAACGAAGAAATCGAAACGCTGTTTATGGCCCTGCACACCCTCGGCCTTGCCCACAGTGTGGAAACCTGGCGGGATGGGGAGCTGGTGGGCGGCCTGTACGGGTTGGCGCTGTCGGCGGCGTTTTTCGGGGAAAGCATGTTTTCCCGGGCGACCGATGCGTCAAAGGTCGCGCTCTGCCATCTGGTGGCGCGGCTGCGGGCGGGGGGGTTCCGCCTGCTGGACACCCAGTTCATCACGACGCACCTGTCGCGCTTCGGCGCCGTCGAGGTGCCGCGCGACGAGTACCTCTTGCGTCTGGAGCAGGCGATGAGCCCGCCGCGCGGCCAGTTCTATTGCGATTCGGTCTCGGTCTCGGAGGCCGTGGCGTCGCTGGCGTCCGGGTCTTCGGCGGTGTCCGCCTCCGGGCCGCGATCGTCGCGGCATTCCAGCACCCAGACGTCGTAGATCGGGTGCTCCATGGCCGAAAGCGACGGGCTGGAGGCGAACATCCAGCCCTGAAACAGCGGCCGTCCGGGTTCGGTGTCACTCGGCGCGTGTTCCAGGATGGTCAGAAACGCGGCGTCTTCCGGGGTCTGGTCGGGGGCCGTTCGCCGACACGCCTGCACCGTGACGTCCACCCCGCCGAGGGTCGTGGGGGTGCCGACCGGCACGGTGACCTTATCCACGCGTGCCGTGGACTTGTCGAGCCACCGCAGGACGGCGAACGTGCTCTCGATCCGGGGCAGGTCGTCGGTGGACGTTCCGGGCGCGGGTCCGGCGGGGGGCGCCGCGCCGTTCGGGGCCTCGGAGGAGGCTTGTGCAAGCAGGACCGGGGCCGGTGCCCCGCCGCTGGGGGACGCGGCGGCCAGGCCGGTCAGGCTCATCGTGAGACTGCCACCGACGACCGCGCCCACGAGCCCCCGCCGACCCGCGCGCGGACGGCCGGACGCAACCGGACGGACTCGAGTGGATGGGGCGCCGACGGAGCGGCGGGTGGAACGAAGCCGGGACCGGAACACGCGAAACCTCCATGGCGGCGGACGGGGACATCCGCCCCCGTCTGTGACCCGTCAATGGGGCGGAAGCAAGGCATCGCCGGACCCGCCCGGGCCGGCGCGCGGATCAACCGCCCGTGGTGTCCAGCAGATACAGTATGTCACTGCCGAAGGAGTCCCGCTGCGCCTTCACCAGCAAGCCTTCGTCGGTGTACCACAGGTCGATGACGTCGTCGGTTTCGAACCGGAACCGGGTGGCGTCGACACTGCCGCCCCTGTAGGCGATGTGTTCGCGCCCCATCTGCGTCGTTTTGACCGGCGCGAGCGCGCCGCGCTTGGTGGTGATGACCTGTTTGGCGCTGAGAATGCCGTAGTTCCAGAAGCTTTTCGGGGGGGTGCGGGGCGGTGCGACGACCGTACCCTCGGACCCGATCACCTGGAAGCCGTCGGCGACCCGGGTTCCCTCAACGTGGAACGCATCGCCGTCGTCATCGGTCTTGGTTTCCAAACGGACCAGTTCGCCGTTTTCCCAGACCTCCGTGGCGACGTGCTGACTGGCGTAGGAATACACCAGCACGCTGACCTTGATGACCGTGCGGGTGACGACCGTCCGGTCGGCGCCGCGCGCGTAGACCTCGAACACGGTCTGGCCGATCCGGCTGTCGCCCCGAAAGATCCGATACGTCAGGCGCTGGTTGAAGGTGTAGCCGTCGGGCACGGCCTGGGCCGCCGCCGGACGCGGCGCCAGACCGGCACCAAACCCGGCCAGCAGGCCCGCCAGCAGTGCCGTGGTCACCACGGTCCGTCGCGTGACGACATCACCGCTCCGGCGTCGCCCGGGCGTCACGGGGGCGGTGCCGTCCGTCGGTCCATCCTGCATCGATCTGCTCCCTGTTCAGGCCCCCGCGCGGGCCGGATTTGGCGCGACTCTGTCGGTCGGTATTGGGTCCGGCCGGGTGCCCGGGAGAAGCCGCCGCCCTCACGCATCACGGGCAGGCGGCGTCCGGGGTTCCGACGGGCCGTTTGGCGTAGATTTTGATCGTGCGGATAAACGTTTCTTCATCGCCGGTGAGTCCGTCCTCCTCGCGCGAATAGAACTCAAGGACGCGGCCGGTCCGTCCGGCGCTGTAGGTCAGCACGCTGCCCGCCGATTTGACGTCGCGGCGGCCAATGAAATCGTCGTCGATGTAGAGGTTCAGGACGGCGTTGGTGAAAAAGCCGACGTCGTCGTGGGCGTCGACCTCGACCCGGTCGACCTCCATGGGGTCATCCAGGGTGACTTTGAGGGGGTTCGCGATGTCCGCGCCGCCGCCGCCCAGCGCGGCGTTTACGCTTTGGCACAGCACAAGCGTGGTCGTCAGGGTGGCCGAGGGCTCCGGGGCCGGCGATGGCGCGGCGCGGCGCGGCGGCGCTGGCTCGGCCGGGATCTGGATCGCCGGTGAGACCGCCCGCAGGCGGGTCAGACTGGCCTCGGTCAGGTAGCCGGTCGCGTGCAGGCTTTGCGCGCTCTGGAACGCCTGCAGGGCGTTGCGGGTCTGCGACCCGGGCACGCCGTCCACGGCGCCGGCGCTATGGCCCAGCGCGTTCAGGCGCGCCTGAACCTCGCGCCATTCGGCGCGCCCCGGGTCCAGCAGGGCCTCCCCAACCTCCGGGAGGACGTCGGCCTCGTCCTGGAGCAGCGCCTCCCCGCCCGGAACGCGGGCGAGTGTTTGCCACGCCGGGCCGGTCGGTCCCTCAATGGTCAGGTCCGCCCCAGCACGGATGAGCATGCGGGCGCTCTCCACATGCCCGTTCTGGGCCGCCAGGGTCAGTGCGGTGTGGCCGTCCCGCGCCCGGCGGTCCACCGCCGCGCCGGCGTTGAGCAGCGTCCGGATGCGGCGCTGGTCGTCGTCGCGGGCGGCCAGCATCAGGGAGGTGCGGCCGGCCGTGTCCATGGCGTCCGGATTGTTGCTGCCGTCGGCGCCCAGTGGACGCGGCGGGGGCGGTGACAGCCCGGTCGAGGGGACCGTGGCCACCGGATCCGGTCCGGATCCCGAGGTCGACGGGGACGTGCCGCCGAACGGCACGGGAGCCGGCGGAACGCCGGACCGGCGCGTGGTCGAGGTCTGGGGTGGAGTTGCGGGCGGGGTCGACGTCGGGGGCGTCGCGACTGCCGGAGGAGGGACCTCGGGACGGGCCGAGGCCGGGGGTGTGCCGGCGGGTGGCGGTGTCGTGGGCGCCGTAGTGGCGGGTGGCGTCGTGGCTGAAGGGGTCTCGGCCGATTGGGACTCCAGCTGCTCCAGCCGCACCTCGGCGATCGGCGCGTACGTACCGTCCGGCCAACGCGACAGATACTCGCGGTACAGCGCCGGCTCGTCGCTGTTCATGATGGATTGCCAGAACAGCGCCTCCTCGGACGTGCCGGGCTCCGGCGCGTTGGGGATGGAGGGCGCCGACAGCTCCAGGGAGCGTGTGCGCGGCGCCGTCGCGGTGGCGACCTCGGTCCGCGTGCCCTCCGGCGGTCGGAAATAGAAATGGCCGGTGACCGACGTGCTGACCCAGGGGACCTGCTTGCCGTCCGTTTCGTCCAGCACCGCGCGGCGCACCTCCAGGAACACGTCGTCCAGGTCGTGGCCGGGCTCTTCCATCGCCTCCACCAGCGCGGCGGTGAAGGGGCTGTTGGACCGGGACTCCCCATCGAGGGCCACCTGATCCGGGGCCGTGGCGTAGGCTAGGTAGGTGCCCGTGGGCGCGCTGGTCCGCGCCAGCCCGCGCGGCCCGCTGGAGCGCATCACGGACCGGAAGGGGTTGTCCCGGCATGCATCCAGGATGACGATGTTGAGCCGGTTCCGCGCGCCGCCCATGCGGGCGAGGATCTCGTTGATGTTGACGCCCTCGACCTCGACGTGAGCTTCGTCCTCGATCACCGCGTCGACCGGGATGAGGTAATTCTCCCCGTTCACCTGCACGCCATGGCCGGCGTAGTAGAACAGCCCGACCCCGCCGTCCGACAGCCGGCGGCCGAAGTCGATGTAGGCGCGGCGGATGTCTCGGTGCGAGGCGTCGATCAGAGTCGTGACCTCGAAGCCGACCCGACTCAGCGCGCTGGCCATGTCCAGGGCGTCGTTGGTCGGATTGGTGAGCGCGCCGGTTGGGTAGGCGCTGTTGCCGATCACCAAGGCGACGCGGTTTTCGCCCGGATCGAGGCCATCGGTGACCAGCGAAACTTCGGCCCGGCCCGGAGCGCCCCCGAGCACGCCACTCACCAGCATCATACACCCGACCATGAGCGTCAGGAGCCGCCGCGTGCGGATCCGCTGTCCGCCGCCGGTGTGCTCATCGGGGATGGCAGGGTCCGCGCCTTCGCGCGTGGGGTCGATCCTGTCCGTTCCCCGATGTGCCCACCCTGCCCTCTCGCATACGGGACCGTGACCCGGTGCCATCAGACGCCCCACCATGATTCGCTCTCCCGCCATCCCGCACACGCCGTTTTAAACGGATTTTAAGGTAGGAAAAAACGACGCGAACGGCCACCGTTCTGGCGGCATATGGCGGAAAACAGCGGTCGCCTCCGGAACGGACTCCCGTCTCGTTGCAGCCGGCGCATCGACTCGCGGCGTCGGAGAGCGTCAATGGCTATACAAAAGAAGCGTCCGGGATTACGGTTCCACCGGAGGGAGATGTTCGGAGGTCGCGGCCGACCATCTTTGGGTAGGGCAGTCCCGATGCAGAGTCGGATGGTCCGGAGACGGAACGTCGGCGAGCCATAGTCGCGAGAATGAGAACGATGACCGACCACAGACTGTCGATCCAGGACGTCAACCGATTGTTGGCCGATCCATCGGAGGACATGCGGGCCGAAACCGCTGAGAAACTCGCGCGTCAGATCGACGATCGCTCATTGACCGACGCCGAGCGCCGGATGGCCGAGGACATCCTGCGGCTGATGGCCCGGGATGCGGCCGTGCGCGTTCGCCAGGCGCTGGCGTTGAACCTGAAGGACAATCCGCTGGTGCCACACGACGTGGCCACGGCGCTGGCCCGCGACGTGGACAACGTGGCTCTGCCGATCCTGGAGTTTTCCGAGGTCCTGACCTCGGCCGATCTGATCGAGATCGTGCGCGGCAAGAGCACCTCGAAGCAGGTGGCGATCGCGCGGCGCAGTGTGGTGGACTCCGATGTGGCCGAGGTCCTGGCTCAGGAAGGGACCGCGCCGGCGGTCGAGGTCCTGGCCGGAAATCAGGGGGCCGATCTGAGCGAAGAGTCGATGCTGGCGATCGTGGATCGTTTCGGCGACAGCGAGCATATGCAGGGCGTGCTCATCAAACGCGAGGTGTTGCCGATTACCATCGCGGAAAAGCTGGTCAATCAGGTCTCGGAATCACTGCGTCAGCAGCTTTTGGAGCGTCATCCCCTGTCGGCCGAGGCCGCCGCCGAGCTGGTGCTGCATTCGCGCGAGCGGGCCACCATCGGGTTGTCCACCGGGTCCTCCGAACTCAGCGTGCAGCGGCTGGTCCGCCAGCTCCGCCAGCACAAGCGTCTGACGCCGTCGATCCTCGTCCGGGCCGCTTGCATGGGCGATATCGTGTTCCTGGAATGCGCAATGGCGGATCTGGCCGATGTGACGCTGCACAACGCCCGGATTCTGGTACACGATTCGGGCGACCTGGGTCTGCGTGGCATCTTCGACAAGACGGGGCT
This sequence comes from Roseospira marina, assembly GCF_014197855.1. Lineage (GTDB taxonomy): Bacteria > Pseudomonadota > Alphaproteobacteria > Rhodospirillales > Rhodospirillaceae > Rhodospira > Rhodospira marina. The sequence continues at coordinate 156,921 of NZ_JACIGJ010000007.1, read as the reverse complement.
GCCGGAAACGATCTATCCGGCCCTGCGGGCCGCCGTCGATACGTTCCGCCAGACCGACTATGACGGCCTTGAAAACGACCGCGAACGGTTCAGCCGCCGCATGATTGAGCGAATCCTGACCCAGTACGGCGATTTGGGTGTTGATTTTGAGTCCGACGATCTAGAGTATCTACTAGGTCGGATGAGCCAGCTCCCGGCTGTTCTTTAGAGAGAGGCGGGCGCGGGCACGGTCCCGCCGGCCGCATCCAGACCTATCATGAAACTGTCATGCCTTTAAAAGGCGGACAGCGCTTTTCATTGGACAACGAATAGGACATGCTGGCCTTCGTTTCTGGCCCGCGTGCGCCGCGTGTGACCCATGGACGTCCCGGGCCGGTGGGAGAGCCTCGGCGGTCTGTCCAACCGGTCCCAACGGTCTTGTTGCGGCGTGATTGCACGCGGACGATCCGGGGATTGCGAGGGGCACATGACAGACGAGGGTTCGGCCCGGCCCACGGTGCCGCGGACCGGCGGGGCGGCCGTGAGCCCTCAGCCGGCGGCGGCCTGGGGTGATCCGTGGGCCGGTGGGCGCCATCCCGTGTGGTATCGCCCCCGCTTCACCATGTCGCATGGGACCGCCGCCCCGCCTGGACCGGACCACGCGCGGGCCCGCGCCCTCGGGTGGTCCGAGATCGCCGAACGCCTCGACATGGTCCTGCATCCGGTTGTCGGCACGCATTCCGGCCGCGTGCTCGGGGTCGAGGCGGTCATCGGCAACGCGGGCGCCCTGGGTTTCGCCTCACCGGACGATCTTCTCGACGGCGCGTTCGACAGCAGCGAGCCCGCCGATCCCTTGCGGGCGGACAACCGCTTGCCGGACATCGTACAGGCGGCCCACGCTGGCGCGTTGCGCCTGTTCGCGGCGCTGACCGAGCGGGCCTCGCTGAAGCTGTTCCTGTCCATCGATACCCGCATGATCGCGTGGGCCGATCCGCTGATCGCCCATCTGCGCGTGGAGGTGGAGCGCCATGGCATCCACGCCAGCAGCGTGATCGTAATGATCTCGGAGCGGCTGCCGTTCTTCAATCTGGACACCCTGTGCACGGGGGATCCGGCGGCGGCCGCCGCCCATACCGAGCTCTCGCGTCTGTTCAAGACCTTGCGGAGCCTGTCCGGCCGGCTGGCCCTTTCCGACTTTGGCGCCGGTACCGCCAGCCTGCCGCTCCTCACCCTGGCGCGGCCCGATCTGGTCAAGGTGGACCGGTTCTTCGTGCAAACCCAGGCGGCGGACCGCTCCCGGCGGTTGACCCTGGGCAGCCTGATCAATCTGGTGCACCTGATGGGCACTCAGGTGATGGCGGAGGGCGTCGAGACGGTCGACCAGTACCACGTCTGCCGTCAGGCCGGCTGCGATTACATTCAGGGGCCTCTGGTGGGACCGCCTGTGTCCGATCCCGCCGTGCTGACCGACGATTGCGCCGACATCCGGGCGTTGAACGAGACCGACAAGCGGGCCGCACGCAGCGATGCCGCGCTGATCACCTCCCAGACCCAGAGCATTGAGCCGATCACCCTGGGCACGCCGATGACCGTGGTGTTCGAGCGGTTTCGCCGCGCGCGAGACCAGACTTTCCTGCCGGCCGTCGATGCCTCGGCCGAGCCCCTGGGCATCGTGCGCGAGGCGGACCTGAAGGAATACACCTACAGCTTGTACGGCAAGGACCTGCTCAGCAACCGGGCGCTCGGCAAGACCCTGGACGAGTTCGTCGTGCGCTGCCCGGTCGCCGACGTGAACACTAAGGCGGAGCGGATCCTGGAGGTGTTTTCGGCCTCCGGCGGGGCTGAGTGCATTCTCATCACCTGCGACCGGCAATACATGGGCTTCCTGTCGGCGTCCTCGCTGCTCAAGGTCATCAGTGAGAAAAATCTGGCCATGGCCCGGGACCAGAACCCGCTCAGCCGCCTGCCCGGCAACAACATGATCAACGAGTACATTGCCGACGCGCTTCTGGACAATCAGGCCTTCTGGATCATCGTGTATCTCGATTTCGACAACTTCAAGCCGTTCAACGACGCCTATGGGTACCGCCAGGGGGATCGCGCGATCACCCTGTTCGCGGAGCTGTTGCGCAAGGAGCTGCCGCAGCACGATGTGTTCGTGGGGCACGTCGGTGGGGATGATTTCTTCGTCGGCTTCAAGGACTACGACGGGGATACCGCCGTCGACTTGATCGGCAACCTGATCGAACGCTTCCGCAACGATGTCGAGAGCTTCTACGACGAGGTGTCGCGCCAACGCGGCTATATGATCGGCCGCGACCGCGACGGCAACGAACGGCACCTGCCGCTTCTGACGGCGTCGGCGGCCGTGATCGAACTGCCGCGCGCCCACGCGGCGCGCAGCGCCGACGACATCGCCGGTCAGATCGCGGTCTACAAGAAAAAGGCGAAGCAGTCCGCCAGCAAGATCGCACGCGCCCGCATGGAGACCTGCGACGCTGTCGGATGCGGGGGCGGGGCCGCGCTGGGGGTGGGCGCGATCGGATCGGGCTAAGGCCGATCGCGTCCGACCCTTGCTTCGCGGCGCGGATCGGGCCATGTCTCCCCCATGATCGCCCGCTCCCCCGACAGCACGGCCCCGCCCCCGGCCGAGACGGCCGGCCCGTCCGTGAATGGCTGTTTCCTGGATCGCCTGCTGCTGATCGCCGCAGATCGTGGCGTGGCCGGCGATCGTGACCGGCTGGCCGAACAGTTCGGCATTACCGGCGATGGCTTTTCGCTCAGCACGGTGCTGGCGGTGGCTGAGGCGCTGGAGTTGCGGGCGCGGCACGCGCGGGTGCGGTGGGAGGATCTGCCGGCGCACACCGGGCACCTGCCCGCGCTGCTGATCTTCCGCGATGGAGCCACGGCCATCCTGGACGCGCTGGAGGACTGCGGCGCGTCGGCGGGGCCGGACGGCGATAGCCACCGCGTGCTGCTCCGGAATGAGGGGCCGCCGGACGCCCTGACCGAACGCCACCTTGCGCTTGATGCCACGGATTTGGGCCTGTTCTGGGCCGGGGACGTGATCCTTCCGGGCGATCCCGCGTCCTGAACCCCCGCCCCCCTGAACCCGTTGCGGCGGGCGCCGCGTTCGAGTGGATCAAGACGGACACGGGCGAGCGGGTCTTCCGGTCCTACTGAGCGGCGGATCCGTACCACGCGACCGCGCGCGCGATCTCGCGGCCGTCCGCACCGGCGGTCAGGGCGGACCCGACCCGCCCGCCCCGTTCGGCGTTCGGGTGTCCGGCATCGCGCCGGGCCACCACGGTGTCGTCCGGCCGGGCCTCCGCCCGAAAGCCGATCACCATGTCGCGGGGGCACAGAGGGGACGCCGCGACACCGTCGGCGCCCGCGTTCTCGCCCAGGCACCACGCGATCAGGTGGGTGTGGTTGACGTGGCCGTAGACGTCGATCTGGGCCGGATGCACGGGATAGGCCCGCTCGCGCGCGGCGCCGCCCGGGCTTGCGGGAACCGTGGGCGGCACGGTGGGCGGGACCGGCAGCAGACAGGGCCCCGTCGCCACGTCACCCAACACCGCCTCAATCGCCGCCACCGGTCGCCGAGTGGCCAGGTCGAACAGCGACCAGACCGAAATCGCGGCGCCGATCACCGGCTCATCCGCGACTCCAAGGCGATAGACGCGCAGGGCGCCGCGGCGCTCCAGCCCTGCCGGCCAGGTGTCCACGGTCACCGTTTCGCCGAGGCGGGGATAGCGCCGCACCGCCAGCCGCATGCGACTCATGACCCAGACCGCACCCCGGGCCATGGTCTCGGTCAGGCCCTGGCCGAAGCCGGCGGCGTTGCGGGCGGCGGCTTCCTGGCAGATGTCGGCGAGGCCGGGCAGGCTGATGGCGCCACCCGGCACTGCGTCGCGGACCCGGACGGGATAGCTGAGGTGGGAAGCGTTGACGGGCGCGTCGGCCCGCGCGATCGCGGGCCAGTCGGGGTCGGGCAGGCTCTCCAGCACGGAAACGGTCCTCGAACGGTCCTGGGGGACCCGGTTCATACCACCGTGGTCCTGCCGCTGTCTTTGCTTGCGGGCGCGGCATGCCGCGCTGCGATATGCACAGGGAGTTCGCGATGAAACACGCGCGATGGGCCTTCTCGTGCAGGGCCTTTGCGATGTGGGCGCCCCGCGTGGCCGTGACCGTGGCCGGGCCAGGCGACCGCACCCGTCCCAAGGATATGGTGCAGCGCACCCATCTGACAAAGGATGCCGATCCAGGCCCGTCGCGCCTAACCCCAGACCAGCACCGGCGCCTTATGGATGTGCGTGGTGTCGGTGATCTGACGGACCAGGAAGCGGGCCACGTCGCGGCGGGCGATCACGCCGTTGCGCCACTCGTGCGGCTCGGTCAGCACCGCATACCGCCCGAACCCCGGCCCGCCCACCAGGATGCCGGGCCGGACGATGGTCCAGTCGAGCGCACTGGCCTTGATCAGCTCTTCCTGCACGCTCTTGTCGTCGTAGGCGCGGCCCAGCAGCAGGCGGAACGGGACGCGCTGCGGGCAGGAGATGGCCGACCGGCAGTCCCCCGCGCCGAATCCGGTCACCGTGATCAGCCGGCGCACCCCCTGGTGCTCCATGGCCGGGAGCAGGACCCGCGTCGCCTCGGAAAACAGCGTCACCGGTTCCATCAGGGCGCGCGCGGACACGCCCAGGGTCTGGATCACCGTCTGCACGCCGACCAGCGCGGCGGCGACGTCGTCCGGGTTCAGGGCGTCGCCGCGCCATCGCTCCAGGTTCGGATGCCGGATGGGCAGGCTATCGGCGGAGCGGGCAAAGGCGCGCACGCGGTGGCCGGCCTTCAAGGTGGCGCGGACGGTGTCCCGCCCGATGCCCCGGCTGGCGCCGATGACGAGCACGGTCATGAGCGACTCCTTTCCTCCAATGGCGCATGCCGGTCTGTTTGCGCAATCGGGCCTCTCGCGCGCGCCGGCCGTTCGGTGTCATGATGGCCGGGCAACGACCAATCCTGGCCCGGCCGGTCAGGGGCTGTCCTCGCGGTGCCCCCCAGCCATGCAAACGAACCGCATGGCCGGGCGCGCGAGGGCTGATACCCCTTACAGGTCTTACGGTCATACCGGCCATGGCCCCCGGTTTGCGGACCGTCGACACGCGGTTGTCGTGACGGGGTCACCACGAAGGAGAGCCAGTCATGCAACTGACCGGGCTGCTGCACGGCGCCCCCTTGCTGCGCTACGTCGACTTTCCCGTCACCGAGGTGCTCGGTCCGGGGGCCAGCGAGGACGAGATCCAGGACCTGCTGAATCGGCACGGCACGGTCTTCGTCAAGCCGATCTTCAAGGGTGGCGTGGGGCGCAAGGGCAAGGCCGGTTTGGTCGGCGTCGTTCGCGACCTGAAATCGGCCTTGGCGGAGAAGGAGCGGCTGTACTTCGCCGAACATCGCCACGGCGCCCTCGTCGCCAAGGCCAACGGCGTGACGTTCGAGGCCGGGGTTCCGGCGCAGCATGAGGTCTATTTCTCCATCACGGACGACACCCACTTCCGGGCGCCGACCATGACCATCACCCACAAGGGCGGGATCGAGATTGAGGAGCTGGACCACAGCGAACTCGCCACCGTTCCGTTCGAGGCGCTGACCGGCCTGAAGGCCTTCGTCGTCGCCAATGCGCTGTCCGACCTGGGTGCCCCGCGCGAGATCATCTCGCCGCTGGTGCAACACCTGCCGCGCCTGTGGGACCTGTTTCACCACTACGGCATGACCACGCTGGAGCTGAACCCGATCCGCCTGCGGGCGGAGGCGGGCGGGCGCCTGCTGCCCGTGGCCTGCGACTTCAAGGCCGGGTTCGACCGCGACGACCCACGCATGGCGCGCCTGGGCCTGCCGGCGCACCTGTTCGCGGGCAGTGTTTCGGAGTTCGAGCACGAGGTGAATCAACTCCGCACCTATCAAGGCCAATCCGACGTCTTCGTCATCAATGAGCACGGAACCATCCTGGCGCCGACCTTCGGCGGCGGGGCCAACAGCCTGGTGACGGAGGTCCTGGGGGACAGCGCCATCATCTCGTCGGACTTCGGCGGCAACCCGCCGTACGAGAAGATGAAAGCCGTGGCCCGCATCTGCTACCGCCACTTCCTCCGCCAGTCGAACGTGCTGTTCATCATCGGCGGCAAGGCCAACAACACCGACATTCACGAAACCTTCCGGGCCATGGGCGACGCCCTGCGAGAGCATTTCGCGGAGCGCGGCCCCACCCCCTTGCATGTGGTGGTGGGACGCGGCGGACCCAACCTCATCCGTGGCTTTGGCACGCTGGCCGAGACTTGCGACGCGCTCGGGGTGCCGTACCGCTTCTTCGGCTTCGACAGCGCGATCTCGGAGGTTGTGGCCTATGCGCGCAAGGTCGACGCCTGGATGTCGGACGGCGGGCGGGCGGTGATCGCCCGCCACATGGGACTCAAAGAAGGCGGCCTCAAGGACGACGCCTGAGACGACGGCTCGGGAACAGGGAGCGAACGATGTATCGCCAAGGTATCGAAGGGTTCAGCTATTACCTCGGGATCCGATCCCTAGAGGATGTGGCGGCCCCCACCGACCGCGTCTGTGTGCTGAATATTCTGGGTGGGGAATCCCGCACGGTGACGCCGATCAGCCACGCCTTTTCGGGCGGCAACGTGGTCTACGGCACCGCGCCGGGACGCGGGACGCAGGTTCTGCCAACGCCGATCGGGGACGTGCCGGTCTACAACAACGTGCGCGAGGGCATGAACGCCGGTCACCGCTTCAACACCGGGGTCGTCTACCTGCCGCCGGCCGGGGTGCGCGATGGCGTGGCCGAGCTGATCCGGGTCAATCCGAAGCTGTCCAAGATCATCATCATCACGGAGAAGGTCGCGGTCCACGACGCCCGCGAGATCCGGGCCATCGCCCAGGCCAACGGCGTGGATGTGATCGGCGGCAACTGTCTGGGCGTCGCCGATTCCTGGAACCGGATCCGCTTGGGCGGCGCGCTGGGCGGGGACCATCCGGACGAGTCGCTGCGCAAGGGCACGGTGGCGATCTTCTCCAACTCGGGCGGGTTCACGACCACGATCGCGCAGTACCTCGCCACGGAAGGCTGGGGTACCACCACGCTGATTTCGTCCGGCAAGGACATTTACATCCATTACGCCGCGCGCGATTTCGCCTTCGCCCTGAGCAACGATGCGCGCACCAAGGCGGCGGTTCTGTACGTGGAACCCGGCGGCTACTACGAGCACGAGGTCGCGTTCGACAAGCCGGTGGTGGCCTGCGTGGTCGGGCGCTGGAAGTCCAAGCTGACCCGCGCCGTCGGCCACGCCGGCGCCATGGCGGGCAGCGGCGACAGCGCCCAGGACAAGGAACGCTGGTTCATGGAGACGTTCGGCGTCGACGGCCTGTGGACGCCCGAGACACCGCACGCCTCGGCCAAGGGCGCTGTGGTGGTGAACATCGCCGACATTCCGGCCGCGCTGACCCAGGTCATGGCGCTGAACGGGATGACCCCGGACTTCGCGCCGACCGGATCCCTCGCGCTGAAGCCGTGGATGGCGAACACCCAGGGCATCGCCCTCCCCGCCGACCTGGATCTGCCGCTGGTGCCGGCGATGGCGCCCTACGACGCGCAGATCGGCGCGCTGAGCAAGCGGATCGGCGCCGTCTTCGCCCGCCAGGGCATGAAGGATGCCTCCGGGGCCTCGGTCATGGACCCCAAGACCCAGGTGACGTCGGTGCATGGGCATTCCGTGCTCGATTTGGCGCTGGAGCCGCTGGAGGCCAGCTTCGCCCTGCCGCTGGTGCACGAGATCGCGGACGCGCATGACCGCGCGCTGCTCGACGTTGCGGTCTCGGCCGAGGTCAATCTGGTGGGTGAGCCGATGCTGATCGCCGCCGATGCGGCGCGCGAGGCCGGCAACGCTCCCAACGCCATCATGGCGGCGGCGGTGTCCATCGTGGGCCCGCGCCGGGTCGAGCGCCCGCTGGCCTGCGCGCGCACGCTGATCGACCTGTTCGCGCCGACGGGGCTGCGCACCGGGCGGGATCCGGCGTTCGACGTGACCATGGTCGCGGTGGACGAGGCCACCCGCGCCCTGTTCCTCGCCCGCCCGGACGAGGCCGCCGATCCGCGACCGGAGGCCATGCTGACCGCGGTGCGCGACCGGGGCTGCGATTCCGTGTTCCTGCGCTTCCTGGAGACGCTGGGCGGGCGACCGTCGCGTGATGCCATCCTGGCCGCCATCGCCACGACAATTGCCTGGGGACCGCTGACCCGCAAGCGCATCAGCCGCCTGACCGCCGAGACGTTGCCGTGGTACCTGCGTCTGTACGGGGTCATGGTCGGGGCCTCCATCGAGGGCCGCCACCATGAGCGCGGCAACCTGCACGGCATTCCCCGCCAGGAGCGGTTCAGCGCCTGGACGGTGGCCGACCTGTGCTATCTGGCGGTGACGGGCAAGCGGGCGCGCGGCGACGAGGCCAAGCCCCTGCAACTGCTCATCGGTCTGCTGATCTCCAACGGGCCGGGGTCCATCTCCGCCCAGGGCGCCAAGGGTGCGGTGGCGGCGGACGGCCCGCAAACGCCGCAGCGGGTGCAGATCAACACCGCGATGGCCGGGTTCCTGACCCACACCGGCTTCAGCCATGGCGGCAACGGATTCGAGGGCATGGCCTTCCTGTTGCAGCAGTTCGAGGGCAGCGGGCTGGAGGATCCGACCGACCCGAACCACGGCCTCGATCTGACGGCGATGGCGATGGCGTTCGCGGAGTCCTACAAGGCGGAGAAGCGCAAGGCCAAGGAACTCGGCCTGGAGACCCGCGCCCTGCCCGGCGTGCATCATCCGGTGTTCCGGGGCAAGCCGGTCAACCACGACCCGCGCGAGGAGTTCATCGCCCGGTTCATGGCGGAGCGCGGGGACTACAATATCTTCCACGCCTTCTACCGCGAGCTGGTGACGGCGCTGTACGAGGTCGGGGCCTCGCCCTACGTGTTCTGCGTGAACATCGATGCCGTCATCGCGGCGCTGCTGCTGGCCGTGCTGTGGAAGGACTACCGCTCCGGCGCCCTGACCGGTGGCGATCTGGAGACCGCCGCGTTCAACGTGTTCCTGTACGGCCGCATGATCGGCTCGGCCGCCGAGATCGACGACCACATGAACCGGGGCCGCAACATGGACACGCGCACCCCGGCCTCACAGTGCCGTTACGTGTCGTAGGCGACGGAAGGGTGTGGCGGGGGCGCCGGGTCAGCGCCCCCGGTGGCGGGGCGGGGGTCCGTGCCGCCGCCCCGGTCCGCCCGTTTTTGGCCGCCCGCCCTTTGGGCCGCCGGCTTTTGTGCGAGGTCCGCGCCGCCCGGCGGGGGCCGTCCCGTCGTCGTCCAGAACCTCGAACAGCAGGCCGCCGACCAGAGGATCGGCCTCACGCAGGCGCACCGTGACCGGCTGCCCCAGGCGGTAGACGCGGCCGTGCTCCCGCCCTTCCAGGCAGCGGGCGTCCTCGTTGTGCCAGTAGAAATCCGCCGGCAGCGTGCTGATGGGGATCAGGCCGTCGGCGCCGGTGTCGTCCAGGGTGACGAACAGTCCGGCGCGGGTCACGCCGTTGACGCGCCCGGAGAACGTGGCGCCGACCTTGCCGGCCAGGAACCCGACGATGAAGCGGTTGACGGCGTCGCGTTCGGCGGCGGCGGCGCGCCGCTCCGTGGAGGAGATATGCCCACCGATCTCGGCCAACTGCTCGGCCTGATCGTCCTCCAGGGCCCCCGCGCCCAGCCGCAGGCCCCGGATCAGGGCCCGGTGCACCATCAGGTCGGCATAGCGGCGGATCGGCGAGGTGAAATGCGCGTAGCGGCGCAGGCCGAGCCCGAAATGGCCGATGTTGTCCGGGTTGTACTCGGCTTGCGCCTGAGCGCGCAGCACGACCTCGTTGACCAAGTGTTCGTGTTCGGTGTCGCGGGCACGCTCCAGCACGCGGTTGAACAGGTGCGGGGTCATCACCTGCCCCGGCGCCAGGGAGATGTCGAGGGTGCGCAGGAAGTCACGCAGCGCGCCCAGCTTCTCCTGCGACGGTTCATCGTGGATCCGGTACAGGCAGGGTTCGCGTAGCCGCTCCAGCTCCTCCGCCGCGCAGACGTTGGCGGCCACCATCAGTTCCTCGATCAGGCGGTGGCTGTCGTAGCGGGCGCGCGGCTGGATGCCCAACACGGTGCCGTCCTCCCCCACCATCACGCGGCGTTCCGGCAGGTCCAGCTCCAGACTGCCGCGTTTCTCCCGGGCGCCGCTGAGGGCCGCGAACACGCCGTAGAGCGGGCGCAGCAGGGGCTCGACCAGTGGGCCGGTGGTGTCGTCCACGGTGCCGTCGACGGCCATCTGCACCTGGGTGTAGGTCAGCCGCGCCGCCGACCGCATGATGCCGCGCCGGAACTGGTGGCGGATCTTCTGACCGCGCGCGTCGAACCACATCTCGACCGCCAGGCAGCCCCCGTCCTCGTTCGGCCGCAGGGAGCACCAGCCGTTGGACAACGCCTCCGGCAGCATCGGCACCACCCGATCCGGAAAATAGACCGAGTTGCCGCGCCGCAACGCCTCGTCGTCTAGGGCGTCGCCGGGCCGGACGTACCAGGCCACGTCGGCGATGGCGACCATAGCATGCCAGCCGTCCGGGTTGTCGGGGTCCGGGTCGGATTCGGCCCAGACCGCGTCGTCGAAATCGCGGGCATCCTCGCCGTCGATGGTGACCAGCGGGACGTCGCGCAGGTCGTCCCGATCCTCGGGCGGGGTCGGTCCGGCGGCTTTGGCCTGATCCTCCGCCTCCGGCGGCCACTCGGTCGGGATGCCGTGGGTGTGCAGGCAGATCAGGCTGACCGCGCGCGGGTTGGCGGTGTCGCCCAACCGGTCCAGCACGCGGGCCATCCGCAGGCCGTAGGTGCGGCCGGGCACGATCTCCGCCTCGACCAGGTCGCCAAGCCCGCCTTCGCCGCGATCGGCCGCCCGCACGATGTATTCGTTGCGGTCGCGCTTGTTGGTCGGGCGCAGGCGCCAGCCGTCCGGGCCCTCGGCCAGAACGCCGAGCAGGCGGGTGGGTGCCGAGGCCAACCGCTTGATCGGCTTGGCGACATAGCTCGAGTCGCCGTCGCGGGCGACCCGCGCCAGCACCCGGTCGCCGACCCCGATGGCGGCGGCGTGGCGGCCCTTCATGGGCAGTACCAGCACGCGCGGCGGCGGGCCCAGCTCGTCCGCATCCCACGTGTCCGGGCGGGCCAACAGCTCGCCGTCCGCGTCGGTGCCGTGGACGGTTAGGACGGTGACTTCGGGCAGGGTGCCCGGGGGCGCGAAGCGGCGCTTGCGGCCGCGCTGCACCGTTCCGTCCTTCTCCAGGTCCTTCAGCAGGGCGCGCAGCAGCGGGCGTTGCTCGGCGTTCAGATTGAAGGCGCGCGCGATCTCCCGCTTGCCCACGTGGTCGGGGTTGTCGCGGATGTAGGCGACCACCTGCTCTCGGGTGGGAAACGGCGCCTGCTTTTTCGGTGTCTGGGGTGGCACGACAGCGGCGATCCTTGTGGCGAGGGGTGAGCGCCGAAGGGCGGGGCGGCAGGACGCGGAGTGCGGGGGCCGTGCGAGTCGGCGGGACGGGCGACGCGGCGTGGTCAGACCTGCGGATCCTGGGCGGATCTTTCCGGACCGGTTCCCTCCGCGTCCGTCTTGGCCGAGTCCTTCGCGGCGCGGTCCGCCCGACGCTGGGCCTTGCGGCGTTCGCTGGCCGCCCGGCGTGCGATTTTCTTGGCGTGGTAGCGGCGCGACACCCGCAGGCTCAGACGGTACCCAAAAAATCCGCAGATGATGACCCAGGGGATCGACCCAACCACCAGAGGCAGGCCCCAGCCGGCGACGATGTCCACCAGATAGACCCACAACGCGGCCCAGAACCCCATGTCGGCGCCGAAGGTGCCTTGCCACAGCGCCACGAAGGTGTCGAAGCCGCTGATATCGTCCCAGTGCCCCAGCAGCACCTGACCGGTGACGTAGTAGGCATAATAGAACGGCAGAATGGTGAAGGCGTTGGTGACCCATGTCCAGGCCAGACCCAGCACCAGGCTGAAGTTCCAGGAGAACAGGCGTGTGGTGATGATCCAGGTCAGCGCCACCATCATCATCTGGATGCCGACCAGCGGGGTCATGGCCCAGATCAGGCCGATCATGACGCCGCGCGCCGTGTGCTCCGGGGCGTGGCCGCTGCGCAACAGAGGGATGACCAGCCGATAGCGGACCAGTCGGGTGCTCTGCTGCCACCAGGACAGCCGACGGCCGGACGGGGACAGACGGGCGTCCGGTCGCGCTGCGTCGTCTGTGTGGGGGGATGGGCCGGGTCGGGCGTGTCCCGGGGCCGCGGCCCGATCGGAGGAGGGGCGTCCCTGGTCCGACGCCGTCATGTCGCGCATCGCTCTTTGCCTGAGGTGTGCCTCGGTGCCGATCCCGGTGGTCCAACCGACGGCGGGGCGCGTGGCTCGGCCGGTGCGGCGGACCCTCCGGCACCGTTCCGCGCATATAGCACTTCGCGGCGCGTGGCGCATCCCGGGCGAAACGGATATTCGATGATTTCGGCCCCGACGTACGGTCGATCGGCCCGGACCGGTCTGGTGGGTGCCACATATACGAAAAGGGAGGGGCAAAGCCCCTCCCTTCCGTGCAGTCGATCCGAGAACCGACCACCAAGCGGATTGCGCTAAGCTTAGAAGCTCAGGGCAACGCCCATCAGGCCGGCGGTGATGTCGCGGTCGTCGCCGTTATCCTTGTCGTACGCCGTGTGGTACACCGACGCGGTCAGGTTGATGCCCGGGCCGAGGATGTACTTACCGGCGACCTTGAAGTGATCGATGTCTTCGTCGTCGCTGGAGAGCTCGTTGTTGATGTTGGTGTAGTTGAAGTCCAGGCCGTAGGGGCCGTTCTCGTAACCAGCACCGACCTGCCAGACGTCGATGGTGTTGTCGTCGCCTTCGTGGTCCCACACACCGTAGGCGCCGCCCAGCTCGAAGCCGGCGTAGCTCAGGGCCGCGGCGCCGCGGATCAGGTCACGATCCGGGGTGGACGCGGAGCCGTCGTGGTTCCAGTAGCCGACGTCGGCGTGGATGCCGATGCCGCTGAACTCGTTGTTGAAGGCCAGACCAACGGCATACATGTCCTTGTAGCCGCCTTCGGTCTTCCAATCGCCGAACTTCGTGCGATCGTTGCTGTTCGCGGCGTAGCTGGCGGCACCGCTGAAGCCGAAGAAGGACGGCGTGGTGTAACCAACCGAGGTGTCGTCGCTGGAGTAGTAGCTGTAGCTCAGCGTGTCACCGAATTCGAGGTCGGCACCAGCCGGCTTCGGGCTCCAGTCGCCAACAGCCTCATCCCAGTCCTGACCGCCCTGGTCGGAGCCGCCCCAGGACTGGTTCATGACCACGTCCTGACGGTTGCCGAGCTGCAGCGCGCCGAAGCCGCCGGACATGGTGATGTAGGTTTCGTCGGCGTCGTCGCCGCCGCCCTGGTCGGCTTCCATCTGAACGACGGCCTTCACGGTGATGCCGTTGTCCAGGGTGGTGGAGCCGGTGAAGTACAGCTCGGTGTCGGTCTGCATGCCGGTGGAGCTGTAGGTCTCACCCGCGTTGTCTTCGACGTCGCCGAAGCCGAACCAGACTTCCTGCTTACCGCCGATGCCGAGCTTGATCTTTTCCGCCTGGGCGCTGCCAGCGAAAGCGGCAGCGGCGATCAGGGCCGTCGTGCCGAAAAGAACCTTCTTCATGACTTCTCCTCTCATTCTCGCCTGAGTTTTGCGGACCGACTGTTCTGGGAGCCGGTCCGAAGGCAGAATTCCCGCCGGTCTCGCCGGGTTCGCTTGAGGATAAAGACACGCGGGGGCCGGGTTCGTCAACGACACTGCTGCCCGGGAAGCACGCAAATGCAGAGGGCGTGGCGGCGGGGCAACACCCCCCTTTCGGACCCCCTGCGCGGCCCCATTCGCGCCACCGTCGGCGCCGCCGTCCGGCCGACGTGGCGCCCCCTCGAACGGGGCGCCACGGGCCGCGTGTGGACGGGAAGTTAGAAGCTCAGGGCGACGCCCATGAGGCCACCGGTCACCTCGCGATCCTCGCGGGCCGCGTCGTCGTCGTAGTTGGCGTGGAACACGGAGGCGCTCAGATTGACGCCCGGGCCCAGAACGTACTTGGCGCCGACCTTGACGTAATCAGCCTCGACGTCGTCGTCGGCATCGTCGGTCTCGGACTGGCCGTAGTTTGCGTCAAAGGCGTAGGACTCGGCGACGTACGATGCGCCGATCTGCCAGGTGTTGACGGCGTTGTCGTCGCCCTCATAGTCCTGAACACCGTAAGAGCCGCCCAACGTGAAGCCGGCATAGCTCAACGCGAGCGCGCCGCGGATCAGGCTGCCGTCCGGCGCGCCGCCGGCGCCCTGCTGGTCCCAATAGCCCACGTCGGCGTGAACGCCGATGCCACTGAATTCGTTGTCGAACGCGCCGCCGACGGCGAACATGTCCTTGGCGCTGCCGGTCTTCCAATCGCCGAAGCCCACGCGGTCGCGGGAGTCCGGCGTATAGCTGGCGGCACCGCTGAAGCCAAAGAACGACGGGGTCGTGTAGCCGATCGACGTGTCGTCGACCGAATAGTAGTTGTAGACGTAGCGGTCCCCGAAGCCCGGGACCCAGTCGAACGCCTCGTCCCAATCCTGGGCGGTCCGTTCCTCGCCGATCCAGACCATGTTGGCCACCACGTCCTGGCGATTGCCGAGTTGCAGGGCACCGAAGTTGCCGGACATGGTGATGTAGGTTTCGTCGGCGTCATCGCCGCCGCCCTGGTCGGCCTCCAACTGGACGACGGCGCGGACCGTGATGCCGTTATCCAGAGTCGTGTCGCCGGTGAAGTACAGCTCGGTGTCGGTCGACATACCGGTGGAGCTGTAGGTCTCGTCCGCATTGTCTTCGACGTCGGCGACGCCGAACCAGACTTCCTGCTTGCCGCCGATGCCCAGCTTGATCTTCTCAGCCTGTGCCGTGCCCGCGAAACTGGCCGCGGCGATCAGGGCCGTCGTGCCAAAAAGAACTTTCTTCATGACGTATCCTTTCATCACCCCACATGCGTGGGACTCCGCGCGGCGAAGGGCGGATGGGGACGGTCCCTCCCCCGTCCCGCGCGGATCGGGAGCGAGCCCCCCCGGCTCCGTCCGCCAAACCCGCAACACCATCAGGGATAACGGCATGAGCGCGCGCGCCCGGTCAATGCGGCAGCGCACCATCGCTGTGCGGTTGCGAATATTTCGCATTTCGTGCGACAATTCCGCCACAGATCCCTCACGGCGGGTGAGAGTCCCACCAGGACACAGCTCTTCGCGGTTTTCTGCATGGCCTCAAAACAAACCGCGCCCGCACGGTCGATGACCCTGCGGGCGCGGTTGCGGATGCGGTGCGTGGCCGGTTCGGTCAGGCGGGGGGGGCGTCAGGTCCCAGCAGGCGCTGGACCAGCCGGACCCAATAGGTCGCGCCCAGCGTCAGGATGTCGTCGTTGAAGTCGTAGCCGGTGTTGTGGAGCATGCACCCGGCCTGCCCTGGCCCGGCGCCCAGCCGGACATAACACCCGGGTTTTTCCTGCAGCATGAAGGCGAAGTCCTCGCCGCCCATGGTCGGCTGGCCGTCCGGGTTGACGTTGGCCTCGCCGACGATGCTGCGCATGACCTCGACCGCCAGGGCGGTCTCGTCCGGGGCGTTGACCGTGGGCGGATAGCGCCGCTGGTAGTGGTATTCGGCGCTCACGCCGTGCGCGGCGGCGATGTGGTGCGCCATCTCGCCGAGGCGCTGTTCGATGGTGTCGCGCACCTGCGGCGACAGCGACCGGGCAGTGCCGCCCAGCGTGACGGTGCTCGGGATGGCGTTGAAGGCCTCGCCGCCGTGAATCATGGTTACCGACACCACGGCGGAGTCGATGGGGTTGATGGTGCGCGACACGATGGTCTGCGCCGCGCTGACCAGCGAGGCGGCGGCGGTCACCACGTCCGTGCCCAGGTGCGGCATGGCGCCGTGCCCGCCGTGCCCGGTGAGGGTGATGCGGAAGGTGTCGGTGGCGGCCATGATCGGCCCCGGGCGCACGTCGAAGGTGCCGACATCCTGCCCCGGCCAGTTGTGCAGGCCCCACACCGACTCGACGGGGAATCGCTGGAACAGGCCGTCCTCGATCATCGCGCGGGCGCCGGCCTCGCCTTCCTCGGCGGGCTGGAAGATGAAATGCACCGTGCCGGCGAACTCCGGGGCCTCGGCCATCGCCTTGGCCGCACCCAGCAGCATGGCGGTGTGCCCGTCGTGGCCGCAGGCATGCATCCGCCCCTCGTTTTGGGAGCGATGCTCGAACGTGTTGGTTTCCTGCAATGGCAGGGCGTCCATGTCGGCGCGCAGGCCGATGGCACGCTCGCCGGGATGGCGGCCTTTCAACGTCCCGACCACGCCGGTCTTGCCGATCCCGGTGTGCACGTCCAGGCCCCAGGCGCGCAGCTTCTCAGCCACGAGGCCGCTGGTGCGTTCCTCCTGGTACGCAATTTCGGGATGCGCGTGCAGATCCCGGCGCCACGCCTGCATGTCGGGGCGCAGGGCCTCGATGCGTTCCATCGGTCCCGTGTAGGTCATCCACCATCCTCCGTCGGGTCTTCGGCCGCCGGTTCGGTCGCCGTCGCGGCGCCGGACGTCCTGCGATACCGGAAATCGCAATGCGACGCGCCCGCCATGATGGTCTGGCTGCGGGTGAGTGTCATGCGCGAATCATAGCCGCAAATGAACTGACCATCGCGGTTGCACGACAGAATGTCGCCGATCGACCGCACGCCGAGCGCCTCGTACAGCTCCGCATAGCGGCACCGCACCACATTGAAATCGAGTTGGTCGGGCCCGCGTTCAAGGACCTCCAGCCGCAACGCGTCGTCCTGCTGCCACAGTTTGAGGCGGTCGGCGAAGGTCTCCAGGGTGACCGAACCCTGCGCCCGGTCCTCGGCCGCCATGGCGGCGCCCGCCCGTTCGGCCATGCGCGTCACCGCATCGCGCAGCATGGTGCGCGCGGCCTCCTCCCCAGCATGGGCGACCATGGAGTCGAAGACCTCGCGGGCGAACTCCGCCTCGATGCGGCGGCGTTCCAGGATCGATAGGGTCGGGCGGGGGGCGGAATCCGTCGGGCGTTCGGAGTCGTCCGTCATGGCGCGGTCCTTCCGTGCGGCTATGGGGGAGCCGCGCGAACCAGGATTGGCCTGGGCACGGCCGGTCTCAGCTCAGGCCCTGGCGTCCGATGGCGAGGAACCGCTCGCGGCGGCGGGCCCGCACGGCCTCGCCGGACAGCGGCAGTAGCTCCTGCAGATGGCGCTCCAGTGCGTCGCCGACGGCGTCGATGGCGACCTCCGGGTTCCGGTGGGCACCGCCCAGCGGCTCCTTCACAATCTCCTCGATCACGCCGAGCGCGTCCAGGTCCTGCGCGGTCAGCTTCAGGGCGTCGGCGGCGTCCTGCGCCTTGTCGCCGCTGCGCCACAGGATGGAGGCGCAGCCTTCCGGCGAGATCACCGAATAGATGGCGTGTTCCAGCATCAGAACAACGTTGCCCGCCGCCAGCGCGATGGCGCCGCCGGAGCCGCCCTCGCCGATCACGCAGCACAGCAACGGCACGCGCAGATCCAGGCAGGTTTCGGTGGCGCGGGCGATGGCTTCGGCTTGGCCGCGCTCCTCGGCGCCCTTGCCCGGGAACGCTCCGGCCGTATCGACCAGCGTCAGCACCGGCAGGCCGAACCGCTCCGCCAGGCGCATCAGGCGCTGGGCCTTGCGGTAGCCTTCGGGGCGCGGCATGCCGAAGTTGTGCTTCACCCGGCTTTCGGTGTCGTGCCCCTTCTCCTGGCCGATCACCACCACGGCCTGCCCGCGGAACCGGCCCAGGCCGCCGATGATGGCCTGGTCCTCGGCGAAACTGCGGTCGCCGGCCAGCGGGGTGAAATCCTCGATCAGGCGGTCGATGTAGCGCAGGCAGTGCGGCCGGTCCGGATGCCGTGCCACGTGGGTCTTCTGCCACGGGGTCAGCTTGGCGTAGGTCTGCTGAAGCTGGCGTTCGACCTTCTGCTGAAGGCGCGCCACCTCCTCGACGATATTCATGCCATCGGCGTCGCCGAGATGGCGGAGCTCGGCAATCTTGCCTTCCAGCTCGGCGATGGGGCGTTCGAAATCCAGGAATCGCATCAGGGTGTCCCACGGCGCGGACGGGGGGAGAGAGGCACGGCGACATCGGACGATGCCAGCCGCACCGCGCCTGCATCTATCACGCCGCAGGCCCCGCCGGAACCGGAAAGATCGCACGGCCTGTTTGCCGTCGGGGTCACTTTCCAGGGACGGGGCCGCCGCGCGGGCTGTGCGGAGGGGGCGTGGGTCCGCGTGAGGTGTTGCCGCGAGAACACGCCGCCGCGACCCCGAGGGCACGGAGTCCCCGCCGCTTTTGCCGTCTCGGGAAATCCGGGTACCATCGCCGGAACGTCGGGAACGCTGCCCCGCGCCGTGCCGCGCCATCGGTCCGGGCGGCCGGGGCCTCGCGGGAGACCTGCGCCGGTGCGGAAGCTGCTGCTGATTCTGGGGATTGTCCTTGTCGTGGTGCTGGGGGCCGCGCTGGCGGCGCCGTCGTTCATCGACTGGAACCCCTGGCGGGAGCGGATCGCGGCCCAGCTTGAGGCGGCCACCGGCCGCGCCGCCGCCATCGACGGCGACCTCTCCATGCGGCTTCTGCCGACGCCGATGCTGTCGGTGGAGGGCGTGCGACTGGCCAACATCGCCGGCGGCTCCACGCGCGATATGGCACGGATCGGTGCGCTGCGGGTGGCTCTCGATCTGCCGGCGCTGCTGGGGGGCGAGGTGCGGGTCAGCACGATCCGGATCCTGGATCCCGTGGTCCTGCTGGAGCGGCTCGGCAATGGTCGCGTCAACTGGGCCCTTGGCACCCGGGACGACGACTCCGCCCTGCGGGACGGCACCGGGGCGCTCCACCCCGGGCGCCTGTCCGGCCTGGACCTGACGGTGCGCCTGGACAGCGTGCGGGTGGACAACGGTCTCGTGGTGTTCCGCGATGGGGCCAGCGGCCGCGAGATCCGGGCCGAGGCCGTGGGCCTGGACCTCTCGGCGCAGAGCCTGAAAGGGCCGCTGCGCCTGTCCGGGGATGCGGTGGTCGCCGGAACCCCGGTCGCGTTCGACATCGTGTCGGGCGAGGTCGCAGCGTTGCACGATACCCCGATCGAGACCAACCTGCTGCTGCCCGATACGGGCACCACCATTGAAGTGTCCGGCGCGCTGTCCGGGTTGGGCGGCAGCCGGCCGGTCCTCAACGGCACCCTGCATGCGGCCGGTGCCGATCTGACCGCGACCCTGCGGGCGCTGGGCGCGCCTGCGCCGCCGTCCCCGCGTGTGGCCGCCCTGACGGCGCGGCCGTTCTCCGTCGAGGGTCAGGTGTCGGGCACCGTGGACGGCGGCGCGCTGTCGGACCTGCGGGTGGCGCTGGGCGAGGCGGAGGTGCGCGGCACTCTCTCCATGGTCCGTCAGGTGCGGGACCGGAGCCTCACGGCGGAGGCGCATCTGCGCCTGCGCGCCCTGGATGTCGATGCGTGGCTGGCGGGTGCCGGTCCCCTGCCCTCCTCCACGGTCGATCCGGACACGGCCGATCCGCCCCAAACGCCGGGCGCGGCGCTGGCGGCCATCGCGCTGCCCCGGGATATGACGGCGCGCCTGGATCTGACCGCCGATACTCTGACGTGGCGCGGCGAGGTGGTCCGCCAAGTGACCCTGGACGCGAACCTGACCCCGGATGGCGTGCTGACGGTCACCGAGGCCGGCGCCACCCTGCCCGGGGCGGCGCGGCTCAGCCTGACCGGGGTCGTGTCCGATGCCGAGGGCGCGCCGCATGCGGAAGGCATGGTCCAGGCGCGCGCCGGCAATCTGCGCAACATCCTCACTTGGCTGCGCGTCCCGGTGGAGCCGGTGCCGGCGGACCGTCTGCGGGCGTTCGCGCTGTCGGCCGACGTGGACGGCGGACCGGACGCCGTGCGGATCCGCGATCTGGACGTCACGCTCGACACCAGCCGGGTGAGTGGGGCGCTGGTGGTGCGCCCGGGGGCGCGCCTCGGTCTGGGGGCCAACCTGAGCGTGGACTCCCTGAATGTGGACGCCTATCTGCCGGCGTCGGACGGTGACGACCGCGCCGGGGATCCGGAGCGTGGCCCGACGGGGGCCGCGCCTCGGCTGTCCGCCCTGTCGATCTTGAACACCATCGACGCCAACCTGCGGCTCGCGTTCGGCCGTCTGACCATCGATACCCTGCCGATGCGGGGGGTGCGGCTCGACGGGTCGCTGGTGGGGGGGCGGCTGGACCTGGCCGCGCTCACCATCGACCGGGTGGCCGGGGGCGCGCTGGAGGCCCGGGGCGGCGTGTCGGGCTTCGGTGCCGAACCGCGCGCCGACAGCCTCACGGTGACGCTGAACACCGGCGACATTGGGCGCACGGCCCGGCTGCTGCGCACGGAACTGCCCCCGGCGCTGCGCGATCTGGGTGCCGTGACCCAGACCCTGGTGCTTAACGGCACGATGGATGATCTGGACCTGACCACCGCGACCCAGGCGGATGGCGGGCGGCTCGACACCACCGGGCACATCACCGGCCTGAGCGGGAGGGCCCCCACCCTCGACATGGCTGTGGACTTGCGGCATCCGGAGGCGGTGCGCCTGATTCGGCTCGCGGCGCCGTCCTACGCTCCCGCCGGGGCGCCCCTCGGCGCGGTGGCGTTGGCGGCGCAGGTGAAGGTGGACCCGGGAAGGGCCGACGCAACGGCGGCCGATGGTGGCCAGATCACCGTCAACGACATCGACCTGACGGTGGGCGACACCCGCGCGACCGGGCAGGCGCGCCTGGACCTGCGCCCGGATGGCGGGCGGCCCTATCTGGCGGCGGGCCTGAGCACCACGCCGCTGTATCTGGACCGCTATCTGCCGCCTGCGCGTGAGGCCCGGTACGCGCCGATCCCGGCTCTGGGGCGGCGCGTAATTCCGGCGGCCTGGCGGGTCGGGACCCCGCCGTCTCCGCCCGCCTCCCTCGGAGTGCGGCCGGTGGCGTGGTCCTGGTCCACGGCGCCGATCGACCTGTCGCCGCTGGTCGCGTTGGACGCGGACATTAATCTGCGGGCGACGGCGCTGGCCTATGGCGCTCTGTCGCTGACGAACGCCGATCTGTCGGCCCGGCTGGCGGACGGCGTGCTGCATATCGAGCCCCTGACCGGCACCCTGTACGGCGGTCAGGCCGAGGGCCGTCTGGCGGTCATCGCCGGCGCGCCGGGGTCCTATGACCTCGCGCTGACGGTAGACGGGTTCGATGTGGCGCGCCTGCCGGGGGTGGACGGCGCGGCCGGTGCCGCCGGGTCCGGAACGCTGCGGCTGGCGGCGCGCGGGGCGGGCGCCAGCCTGCGGGAGCTGGTCGGTGCGGCCACGGGCGAGGGCCGGCTGAGCCTGTCCGATCTGGATGTGCGGACCGGCGCGGTGCGTGGCTCCGCCCTGGCGAGCGCGCTGGAGCCGGTGGCGGCGCTGAACGATCTGGCGGGCTCGCTTCTGGGCCGGCTGGATCCGGCGCAACGGCGGGCCGCGCTGGACAGCCGGTTCACCTTGAACGGCGGCACCCTGACCGTGGATCCGGCGCGGCTGACCAGCCCGCTCTACGCCGGAAGCCTGTCGGGGCGCGTGGACCTGCTGGGCGGCACGGTGGACGCGGCCGGGGTGCTGGACCTGTCGGACGGTCCGCTCCGCGACGCGGTGTCGGGCCTGATCCGCCTGCCCAATCCCCTGCCGATCCAGGTTTCGGGCGATCTTGCGGCGCCGACGGTGACGCTTCAGACGGCGCGGACGACCGGGTCCGGGCGCGCCCCGGCCGCCACTCCGGCGCCCACACCCGCGCCCACACCCGCGCCGACGCCCGCAGAAACCCCGGCTGCGGCCGAGGTGACGCCGTCGACGCCCCAGACCACCCAGCCGCCGCCGGCCGCGCCGATTCCCGAAACCCCCGAGCCGGACACGCCGGCCCCACCGACGGCGGACGCCGCCAACCCCGGGCCGTTCCTGTCCGACGATCCGACCACCGACGCCATCCTGCGCGACATGATGCGGGACGCGCCGCGCCCCGGGGAGTAAGCCTCACGCCCTCTCGATGCCCTCGGCGGCCGTGCGCACCAGCCGACGGATCAGCGGGGCCAGGGCGGGCAGGGCGTGGCGCAGCGCGATGGACGGTGGCCGCAGTCGCGAATGGGCGAGGCCGATGGTCCGCGTGATGGTCGGCGCGACGATGGGGGTGGCGACGATGCGGCCGGTCCCCAGGGCGGTGCGGGCCACGCGCGGCGACAGGATGGCATCCCCGCGCCCGCGCGCCACCAGGGTCACGATGTGATCCAGCGCGTCGATCTCCATCACGACGTGGGGCGTCCGGCCGGGGCCGAGGGCGGCGAACGCGCGTTCCACCTCCGCCCGCAGGCCATGGGGGCGCCCCGGCAGGATCAGCGGGCGGGCCGCAACCTCGGCCAAGGTGATGCTGGGGCCGTGGGGCCGCGCCTCCGGCGCCGAGACGAGGCACAAGTGCTCTTCGGCCAGCCGCTCCACCGCAAGGTCCGCGCTGTCTTCCGTGTTGAAGATCAGGCCGAGGTCCAGGTCCCCGGCGTTCAGCCACGCGATGATGTGCCCGGACAGGCCCTCGACCAGACGCGGCCGCACGCGCGGGAAGCGGTCGGCCAGCGCCTCGGCGACCGGCACGCTGACGGCGTGCCCCAACGAGGTGGGCACGCCGATGGCCAGAACGCCAGCCGGTTCGGCAGCGGCCGCGCGCAGGCTGTCGGCGAGCCCGTCCCACTCCGCGAGCAGGCGCCGGGCGCGCTCGGCCAGCAGGCGCCCCTCCTCGGTGGGAACGACGCCGCGTGGGCGCCGGTGCAGCAGCACGGCGCCCAGGTCCTCCTCCAGCGCGCGCAGGCTCTGGCTCAGGGCGGGCTGGCCCATGCCGAGCGCGCGCGCCGCCCCGGACACCGAGCCGGCCTCCAGGACCGCCAGGAGATGGCGCAGGTGTCGTGGGTCCACGGGCGCATCCATTCTTCACACTGATGGATGCGCACCAGACTAGCGGTTCCCCCGATGCAAGGGAAGCCGCGGAGCCGCCCCGCCTTACACCCCTTGGGGGAGCAGGGCGCGATAGGCGTGCCAGGAGGCATAGCCGGCCAGCGGCAGCGTGAACGCCAGGCCCAGGAACGCCGGCACCATCCCCGAGACGGTGATGAAGCCGACCGTGGCGCCCCACCCGATCATCACGCCGGGTTGGCGTATCACGGCTTCCAGGCTGACGGCCATGGCGTGGATCGGCTGCGTGTCGGGCTTGTCCACCAGCATCGGGATGGACAGCGCCGCGATGGAAAACGCGACCGTGGCCATGACCGCGCCGACGAATGTGCCCGTGGCCAGGAAGAACGCCGCTTGCGGGCTGCTGAGCAGGTCCGTGCCGAAGCGCGCCAGACTGGGCGGCTGGCCCCCGTAAAAGGCGGCGAAGATCAGCAGCGCGAGCAGCATCCAGGCCAACATGACCAGGGTCAGCGTCACGCCGACGATGGCGAGGCCGGGCAGGCTGGCGAGGCTGCGGCGGACGGCCTCGGGCAGGCCGATACGCTCGCCCCGCTCGTGGGCGAGGCTGATGACGTGCAGCGGCACGGCGAACACGGCACCGACCAGCATGAAGCCGCTCGTCAGAGGCAGCAGAACGGAACCGAGCCCGGCGTACAGGACGAGGGCCGACAGGCCCCACGACAGCAGGACGAACAGGCCGCCGTACGTCAGGCTGAGCCCGGGGGCGCGCTGAAAATCGGCCAGTGCCTTGTGGATCCACCCCCCCGAGTCATCGACCGTCACGGCGGTGAGAGAGGGCTCGGGGCCGGTGGCGAGGGTCGCGGTCATCGTGGACATGGGCGTGAGTCCTCCCTGGATACCCGGCGCGGCCGCTCTTGGGTGCGTTTGGGCACAGGCCTCGGGTCGGGGACGCACGGGTCGGGGACCGGGGCCGGGCAGCATTCAAGGCCGGGACGACACAACGTCAATGGGCCGCAGTATACCGGACGGAACCAAACAAAAATACTCACAAAATTGAAAGATTTGTTCGTTGATGCGCACGCGAACCCAGCGCGGCGTTGAAATCCGTTGCGTGCGGCGCGGGTCCATGTGTTGACTTCTCGGGTCGGATTTGGGTGGACTCCGGGGGCGAAACAAGCCGGAGCCACCGGTTTCCGGGAGGAGCGCCCATGGACCGCCGCACCACGCAGGGAACGCCGATGCGCAACACGACTCTGGCCTGGGTTCTGGGCGCCGTCGGGCTGGCCGTCTACCTGTCGATGGTCATCAAGATCACCCTGTACGGTTTTTAGGGGCCGGGAGCCGCGCGATGGATACCGCCACGGTTCTTCCCCACGTCAACGCGGCCTTGAACGCCGTGTCGACCGTGTTGCTTCTGATCGGCTTCGGACTGATCCGCGCCGGCCGGCGGGACGCCCACCGCGCGGTCATGATCGCCGCGCTCGCCGTCTCGGCCGTCTTCCTGATCAGCTACCTCGTCTATCACTTCACGGCGCCGATCTTCGTGTTTCCGGGCCGGGGCACGATTCGCGTGATCTACTACATCATCCTGGTCTCGCATGTGATCCTGGCGGTGGCCATCGTGCCGCTGGTGGTCGAGATCGTGCGGCGCGCCTGGACCGGCCGGTTCGACCGCCATAAGGCGTTGGCGCGCTGGACCTTGCCCCTGTGGCTGTATGTGACGGTGACCGGCGTCGCGATCTACGGCATGCTGTATCACCTCTATCCCCAGGCCTCGGGCGCGTGAGTCCGGCCGGATCGGAGGACGCCGCGATGCCGTTCGACGCCAGCGCCCAGCCCATCCATCCCGACGTGGACCGGCCGGCGCGCGCCTGGGGTGCCGTCGCCATCGCCGCCCTGGCGCTCGCGGGCCTGCTGGCCGTTCTGCTGGCGCTGGCACGGGTGCCGGGGGTGCAGGACTGGCTGCCCTGGCCGTGGGAGAGCTTTTTCCGTCGCGCGCTGGTCACCCATGTCACGCTGTCGGTGGTGGTCTGGTTCCTGGCCGTTCTCGGGCTGCTGGCGGTGCTGGGCGCCGGTCGGGTCGGGCGTGGCCCGGCGATGGCGCCCTGGGCGCGCGCCGGCTGGATGACGGTGGCGGCGGGCATGGGCCTGCTGCTGGGGCCGGCGGTGCTGAACCTGGGGGCGCCGTCCCTGAACAACTACGTTCCGGTGGTCGATCACCCCCTGTACCACGGTGCCCTGGGCGTGGTGGCGTTGGGTGTGGCACTGCCCTTGGCGCGCCTGCTCAGCCTGGGCCCCCGGGTGCTGGCGCGCGACATGATGGCGTTCGGCGCCGCCATGGGGGCGCTGACCTTCGCGGCGGCGCTGGTGTGCGTCGCGCTGGCGGCGCTGACCATGACGCCGGAGCCGGATCCGGAGGCGCTGAACGAGTGGCGGTTCTGGGCCGGCGGCCATGTGCTCCAGTTCGTCAACGCGCTGGTCATGCTGACGCTGTGGCACCACCTGAGCACCCGGCACGTCGGCCGCGCGCCGCTGCCGACCGGCCCGTTCGCGGCGCTGCTGGCCTTGATCGCGCTGGTGGCCTGGGTCGGGCCGTTGGTGTTCGTCTGGGCGCCGGTGCAGACCGCCGGCCACTACGCCGCGTTCACGCTGCTGTACAAGGCCGGGCTGACGCTGCAACCCGCGATCCTGCTGATCGCCACCGCCTGGATGCTCGTGCGGGCGCGCGGGGTCGGTCTGGGGGGCGGGCTGTTCGGCACGCCGGGGCGGCTGGCGCTGGTGGGGTCGGTGGTGCTGTTCGCGGCCGGGGGTGTTCTGGGGTTTCTGGTGGGCTGGGGCGATACCCGGACCCCGGCGCACTACCATGCCATCATCGCGGGGGTGAATCTGGCCGTGATGGGCCTGTTCCTGGGCGGCCTGGTGCCGAGTCCCCGCGTCCAGCGCCGCCCGACCGCCCGGCTTGTGCTGCTGTGGCTGTATGCGGTGGGATCGCTGGTGCAGGCCGTGGGGCTGTACGGCGCCGGAGTCCTGGGCGTCGGCCGCAAGCTGGCCGGCGAGGCCCAGGGGCTCGATTCCACGGCGAAATCCGTGTTCATGGGCCTGAACGGCGCCGGCGGGGGGCTGGCCGCGCTCGGAGGGGTGATGTTCGTGTGGATCGTCCTGGCCGGCCTGATCCGGCAGGCCAAAGCCCACGCGAAGTTCAGGGTTCTTTAGCCGACTCCCTTTGTTGACTATTTCATGGAAACCCACCCGAACGGGTCGGTGTCACGGGAGGACCCGCCGCCCGCGAGGCGTGGCGCGAGGGGTGGGCTGCCCCGGGGCGGAACGGGGAGGAGCAAGGGCCATGACGTTCGCGAACTACATGGAACTGTGCAAGATGCGGATCGGCGTCATCATCGCCCTGACCGCCATCATCGGCTATATGGCCGTCGCCGAGACGGTGGAGGCCGTAACGCTGGTGGCCCTGTCGTTGGCGATGCTGCTGGGCTCGGCCAGCTCTTCGGTGTTCAATCATCTCTACGAGCGCGACCTCGACGCCCGCATGACACGCACCCGGGGCCGCCCCATGGTGACAGCGAGCCCGGCCGACTGCCGCCGCGTGCTGGCCTTCGCGCTGGCGCTGCTGGTGGCCGGCGTCGGTCTGGCGGGGGTGGCGCTGAACTGGCTGGTGGCCGCGCATCTGTTTCTGGGCGCCTTCGTCTACGCCATCGTCTACACCGTGTGGCTGAAGCGCCGAACGTGGTGGAACATCGTCGTGGGCGGTGCGGCCGGATCGTTCGCCGTGCTGGCCGGCGCGGCGGCGGTTGATCCCGGTGTATGGTCCCTGCCGTTGCTGATGGCGGTGACGCTGTTCCTGTGGACGCCCTCGCACTTCTGGGCGCTGGCCCTTTTGCTGCGCGACGACTACCGCGCCGCCGGAGTGCCCATGCTGCCGGCGGTAACCAGCGCCCGGCGCAGCGCCGAGGCGATTCTGATCAATTCGGTGCTGCTGGTTGCCTCCACCCTGCTCCCCTGGATGCTGGGGGAGCTGGGGGCCGTTTACGGCGTCATCAGCCTGCTGTTCGGGGCGTGGTTCCTGCTCGGCACCGTGGCCCTGCTGCGCGCGCCGGAGGACCGCACCCTGGCGCGGCGGACCTTCTTCGGCTCCATGGTGTACCTCATGGGCGTGTTCCTGGCCGTGCTGCTGGACAAGCACCTGCCGATGATGTGGACCTGACTCGGTGCCGCCGGCGGTCTCCGCTCTCGCCGGTCGCGCCGCGGCCCGCGCCACCGACTCCGGCCGCGCCCGGCCGCGCGCCGTGGCGCTGTGGCTGCTGATCTGCTGCGCCCTGGTGGCGCTGATGGTGGTGGTGGGCGGCCTGACCCGCCTGACGGAGTCGGGCCTGTCGATCGTCGAGTGGCGGCCGTTCACCGGCGTCGTGCCGCCGTTGACCGAGGCCGCGTGGCAGGTGCTGTTCGACGCCTACAAACAGTATCCGGAGTTCCAACGAGTCAACCCGGACATGACCCTGGCCGGCTTCCAGGGGATTTTCTGGCTGGAGTTCGTGCACCGCCTGCTGGGGCGGTTGATCGGCCTCGCCTTCCTGCTGCCCCTGCTGTGGTTCTGGATCCGGGGCGCCATTCCGCGTGGCTATCACGCTCGGCTGGTGGGTCTGTTCGTGCTCGGCGGTCTGCAAGGTGTGCTGGGCTGGGTGATGGTGCAAAGCGGGCTGGTGGACCGGCCGGACGTCAGCCCGATCCGCCTTGCCGCCCATCTGGGGCTGGCGGTGGTGATCTACGCGGCGATGCTGTGGGTGGCGCTCGACCTGCTGCGCGGGCCGCCTGCACTGGCCCTCGCCGAACGGATATGGACCCGCCGCTTGGGTGGGCTGGCGCTGGCGCTGGCCGGGGCAACCCTGATCGCGGGTGCGCTGGTGGCGGGCTACAAGGCCGGCCTGAGCTTCAACACCTTTCCCCGCATGGCCGGGCAGTGGGTGCCGTTCGGGGTGCTCCACCTGGAGCCCTGGTGGCGCAACCCGTTCGAGAACATCATCACCATCCAGTTCCAGCATCGCGTGCTGGCCCTGGTGACGCTGCTGGCGGTGCTGGCCTTTGCCGTCGCCGCGTGGCGGGCGCCCGTGTCTTCCGGCACGCGCTGGGCGGTGCGCCTGTTGCCCGTGATGATCCTGGCGCAGGTGGGCCTGGGGATCGCGACCCTGCTGCTGTACGTGCCGACCCCCCTGGCCTCCGCCCATCAGGCCGGGGCGCTGGCGCTGGTGACGCTGCTGGTGGTGGCGTGCCACGGCCTGCGCACGGCGCCGCCCGCGTGACGGGGTCGGTCGAGGGGGCGGCGCGTCTTACGACGGACGCGGCCGGGCGGTCCGCAGCAGCGCCGTCAGCGCGGCGAAGCGCGGATGAGTGGCTAGGTCCTCGACCGGCACGCTCAGCCGCCGACGCCAGTTCGGGTGCTCGTCCACGGTGCCCGGAACGTTGGCCTGATCCAGCTCCTCCAGCACGTCCTCAATCTGCAGCAGCAGGATCATGCTGGGCGTGGCGGCCATGAAGCGGTGGATGGCGTCGGCCAGATCCGCCGACAGGCCGGACCCGGAGCCGTCATCCCCCGCCACCGCACACCCCGCGGCCGCCAGCGTGCCCAGAATCCGGTCGCGGTCGTCGGCGCGGGCGTGGCGCTCGCGGTCGAAGACCTCGTCGCTCGGGAACAGGTGGATGGCGTTCTTCACGTCCAGGTCGTGCCCGGTCCAGAACCCGCGCAGCGTCGGCAGGTCGTGGGTGCCGATGGCCACGGCGGCCTTGGCGGGGTACTCCGCCGGGGCCTTCAGCGACTGGTCCATGCGGCGCTCGAAGTAGAACAACCGGTAGGACAGGATGTTCTCCTGCGCCATGCGCTCGCGGAAGCCATCCGGCACCGTGCCCAGGTCCTCACCGATCACGACACAGCGCTGGCGGTGGCTTTCCAGCGCCAGCACGGCCAGCATCTCGTCGAACGGATACCCGACATAGCCGCCGTCGCCGGCCTCGGCCTCGGCGGGGATCCAGAACATGCGCATCAGGCCGAGCACATGGTCGATGCGCAGCGCCCCGGCATGGCGCATGCCGGCGCGCACCACCTCGATGAAGATATCATAGGCCCGCTCGCGCAGGCGCACGGGGTTGAGCGGCGGAAAGCCCCAGTTCTGCCCCTTCAGGTTCATAGGGTCGGGCGGCGCGCCCACGGCCACGCCGTCCACGACCAGATCCTGGTTCATCCAGATGTCGGCGCCGGTCTGGTCCGCGCCGAGGGCGAGGTCATGATACAGGCCCAGGGTCATGCCGCCCTGGGTGGCCGTGTCGGCCACATGGGCGAGCTGGCGGTCGGCCTCGAACTGAAGATATTCGTGGAACGCCACGCGCTCCGCGTTGTCCTCGGCGAAGCGCGCCACGGCCGGAGCGTCCGGGTGGTGATACTCGGCCGGCCATTCGCGGTGGGAGTGGCCGAGGTCCGCGAAGGTTTCGGCCAGCGCCTCGTGGATCGCGAACAGGTGCAGCGGGCGGCCCCGGTCGGCGCGGAAGGCCTGGAACGCGACATCCCGGGCGGTGCCCTGGCCCATGTGGCGGGTGCGGAACGTCTCGAACAGGGCCTCCAGCAGCGGCCGCTTGAGCGCCTGCACGCCCTCGTGGTCGATCAGGTCCCCGGCGGCCAGCGCGCCCAGGCGGTCGCGGAAGCCGGAGGTCTCCATGATCGCCGCCGCGCCGTCGCTGTCGGCCAACTCCGGCACCGCTGGAATGTGGATGTACAGCGGGTTCAGGAACAGCCGGCTGCTCGGCGAATAGGGGCTGACATGGCGCGGCCGGGTCGGGAACAGGGCGTGCAGCGGGTTGATACCCACCACGCTGGCGCCGGCGCGCGCGCTCAGGGCGGTCAGGTGGCGCAGGTCGGCGAAGTCGCCCATGCCCCAGTCGTCGCGCCCACGCAGGCCGTAGACCTGCACCGACGGCCCCCAGACGCGCCCGCCCTGGGCCATGGCGTCCGGCAGGTAGCTGCGCCAGGGGGCGACGATCACCACCGTGCGCGCCGGTGCCTCGCCCGGCAGGGCCACGTCGAGGGTGTGATAGCCCCAGGGCAGCGCCACCGGCAGGGCCAGGGCGACGCGGCGGTAGACGGTGCCGTCGATCGTGGTGGTCCCCGCGTCGGTGACGCCGGGGCCGCTCAGGGCGGCGTGGCCGCTGTCGGCGTCGGCCGAATCCCGGCCCTCCGGCGTCAGGCGCCAGTCGAGCGCGGCATCACGCGCCGTGTCTGGGATGGCGACGACCAGCGGCAGGCGGTCCAGCCCCTCGGCCTCGCAGCGCAGGACGAGGCAGGGCGGCAGCGGGCGCCGCCACGTCTGCGCCTCCAGATCGGCCAGGGTGTGACCGGCGGTCGCCGCGTCACCGGCGGCCATGCCCATGCCGGCGAGAAAGGCCTGTTTGGTCGCGGCCGGCACCACGGCGTGGGCGCCGAATGCGTCCCAATATTCGGGCGAGACACCGGCGCGGCGTGCGAGGGCTTCGAGTTCGTCCGACTCGCTCATGACCGTTCTCCGTGCCGAGGGGCTGGGGTGTGTCGCTGGGGTGTTCGCTGGGATGTAGGTAGGACGGTCCGCTACGCCGGGCGAGAGTTCCGGGTCCGGTGCTGCGGTGGTCGGTCCCCCGCGGGCGGGTCCCCCAGAGTCCGATCCCCGAGGGTCCGATCCCCGAGGGTCCGGTCCAACGGGTCCGGGGCCACGGCCCGGCGGGCGTCCGGGCCGGTTGCCGCGTGCGCCGAGACGCGCCGGAACAGCACCAGGGACCGCCCGGCCATCCGGAAGGGCGTGCCGTCCGCCTGCGCGGGTGCGGCCGACAGCACGGGACCATCCGCCGTGTCCAGAAGCGGCACCCAACGCCCCCCGTCCGACAGCGCCGGCAGGCGGCACGTCAGCGGCTCGACGCCGGAATGCATGCACAGGAGGAAACTCTCGTCCGGGCGCGGATCGCCCGTGGCCGTGACGTAGTAGAAACCGGCCTCACCACGCAACAACAATCCGATGAATCGGGTGTTGCTGTTTTCCCAATCGTTCGGAGTACGCTCGCGGCCGTCCGGATTGACCCACAGGGCATCGATGACCGAGGTGCCGGGAATGGGCTCGCCGCGCAGGAAGCGGTCGCGGTGCCAGACGATGTGGGAGCGGCGCAGCCGGATCAGCCAAGTCACCAGCCGGCGCAGGCGGTGGCCATCGGTGCCGATGTGGTCCCAGTCCAGCCAGCTTGTCGCGTTGTCCTGGCAGTACGGGTTGTTGTTGCCGCCCTGGGAATTGCCGAACTCGTCCCCGGCCAGCAGCATCGGCACACCTTGCGACAGCAGCAGGGTGGCCAGCATGTTGACCCGCTGGCGCAGCCGCAGGGTGGCGATGGCGTTGTCGGGGGTCGGACCCTCGACGCCGTGGTTCCAGCTCCGATTGTCGTTGGTGCCGTCGCGGTTGTCCTCGCCGTTGGCCTCGTTGTGCTTGCGGTCGTAGGACACGAGGTCCGCCAGCGTGAAGCCGTCGTGCGCGGTCACGAAGTTCAGGCTGGCCCAGGGCTTGCGGCCCCGGCGGGCGAAGATGTCGGACGAGCCGGTGATGCGGGTGGCCAGGTCCGGGACCTGCCCGGGATCGCCGCGCCAGAAGCTGCGCACGGTGTTGCGGTAGCGGTCGTTCCACTCCGCCCAGCCGGCCGGAAAGTTGCCAAGCTGGTAGCCGCCGTCGCCGACGTCCCAGGGTTCGGCGATCATCTTGACCCGGCATAAAACGGGGTCCTGGCGGGCGGCGTCGAGGAACCCAGCCTCACGGTCGAAGTGCCCGGATTCGCGGGCCAGCGCGCTGGCGAGGTCGAAGCGGAAGCCGTCGACGCCCATGTCCTCGACCCAGTAGCGCAGCGAATCCATGACCATCTGCACCACCCGGTGGTGGCGGAAGTTCAGCGTGTTGCCGCAGCCGCTGGAGTCGAGATAGTAGCGCTCGTTGCCCGGCACCAGACGGTAATAGCTGGTGTTGTCGATGCCCCGGAACGACAGCATCGGCCCCATGTGATTGCCTTCGCCGGTGTGGTTGTAGACCACATCCAGGATCACCTCGATCCCGGCGTCGTGCATGGTGCGGACGAAGGTGCGGAACTCGCGCAACTGGCCGGTCGCCAGATAGGCCGGATGCGGGGCGAAAAAGCCGATCGGGTTGTAGCCCCAGTAGTTCCGCAGACCCCGGATGTACAGATGCCGGTCGTCCAGGAACGCCTGCACGGGCAGCAGTTCCACGGCCGTGATGCCCAGGCCGCGCAGGTAGTCCACCACCGCCGGGGCGCTGAGGCCGGCCAGGGTGCCCCGGTAGCTTTCGTGCACGTCCGGATGGCGCATGGTGAAGCCGCGCACGTGCATTTCGTACAGAATGCTGGTGTGCCAGTTGTGCCGGGGCGGCCGGAAACTGCCGCTGCCGGCACCGGTCTCGACCACCTGGCACTTCAGCATCGTGTCGGCATTGTCCCGGGTGCAGAAGGACAGATCCGCGCGCGGGTGGCCAAGCTGAAAGCAGAAATGCGGCCCCGCCCAGTCCAGGGTGCCGGTCAGGGCGCGGGCGTAGGGATCGAGCAGCAGCTTGTGCGGGTTGAACCACAGGCCGCGCTCCGGGGCGTGCGGCCCGTGCACCCGATAGCCGTAGGTCTGCCCCGGACCGATGTCGGGCAGATAGCCGTGCCAGACCTCGTCGGTGTACTCGGGCAGGTCCACCCGGGTTTCCCGGCCGCGTGCGTCGAACAGGCAGAGCTGCACGCGCTCCGCCCGCTCCGAAAACAGGGCGAAGTTGACGCCGCGCCCGTCCCAGGTGGCGCCCAGCGGCCAGGGGTGGCCGGGCCAGACCCGCAGATCGGGCGGGGGGATCCCCGGCTTTCCCCCCATGATCGCTGGTCCGCCGGTTGGATGCTCCCGTCCGTCAGGCACTGGGGTCGCCCAGAACCAGACGGCGCACGCCCCGAATCGGAATCCGCGCCCAGGCCGGACGGTTGGCCGTCTCGTAGCCGATTTCGTAGAACGCCTTTTCCAGCGAGAACAGCGTCAGCAGGGCCTGGAAGGAGTCCGGGTCCGCCGGTACGGAGGGACAATCGCCGATGGTGTCGTGATAGCCCTTCAGGAAGGTCTCCACCACCTGCGTCTCCCACTGCTCGACCGTGGGACCCAGGTCCTCCATTACGGTCGGCTGCACCACCTGCCGCTCGAACAGGGCGGCCCAGGCGGCATAGTTGAACGACCGGATCATGCCGGCGACGTCCTTCAGCGGCATGTGCTTCAGGCGGCGCTGGTTGACGGCACGGGCGGGCTCACCCTCGAAATCGAGGATGTAGACGTCGTCCTTGGCCACGACGAGCTGGCCCAAATGAAGATCGCCATGGAAGCGGGTCTTCATCAGGTCCACGCCCTCGGGCAGGGCGGTTTCGATCACGCCGTCGACCCGGTCCCAATGGGCCAGCAGGTCGTCCGCCACGGCTCGGGTGTCCTCGTCGAGGGAGTCGAGCGCGCCCTCCAGGGACTTGCGCGCCTTGGCGGCCTCCGCCTTGACTTGATCGAGCCACTGGCGGCGGTCGTCGGGCGCGACCGGTTCGGCGCGGAACGCCGGATCGTCGGTGTCGATGGCCAGCGCGCGGTGCAGTTCCGCGACGCGCCGGCCCATCGTCTCCGCGAGACCCAGGTACAGGGAGTGGTCGGCCTCCTCGCGGTCGGCGCCCTCGACGACGCCGCCCTGCACCCGCAGCGCCGCGTCGTCCAGATAGCGACTCAGGTAGTCCTGGCTGTACGCCCAGCCGTCGCCCTGGTTGCGCACGAATGCCTGGAGCACGGCAAGCGCCGTGGGCGCGCCGGCCTCGTCCTCGATTTCCACCGAGCCCAGCAGGGCCGGCGTGTTGGTGTAGCCGGCCACGTCGGTCAGGAAGCGGCCCACCTCCAGCTCCGGGTGGATGCCTTCGCTCAGCCGCCGGTAGACCTTCAGCACCATGCGGTCGCCGATCAGCATGGAGGTGTTGGACTGCTCACGGCCCAGGCGGCCGATGTCCTCCAGCGCCACGTGGGGTTCCTCGGCCAGCAGGCGGGTCGGCCGGAAGCGCACGGTGCCGCCGTGGGCGCTGTGCACCTCGCGCGACTCCCGCAAGGCCTGGATCACGGCGGCCGTGAACGGCGCATCCGCGAGCGCGTCGTGCAGCACGCCCACCCGGTGCACCCGGCGGGCGCGCGCCAGGGCGTAGGGCAGCAGGGGCACGATGGGATCCTCCTCCTTACCCTCCCAGGTCACGGCCAGGGGCAACAGGTAGCGTTGGATCTCGCCGTCCGCCAGATGCGTGTCCACCAGGGCCATCAGGAACGCGGACTCGCCTTCGCCGGCGACCGAGGCCTGATCGTGGACGGTGACCGAGCCGATGCCTTGCTCCTTGCCGGCGAACCAGCGCTGGTTGGGCAGGAACTCGGGCAGGATCTCGCCGATCAGGGCGTCCCCGGTCGGGCCCGTGAACAGGCTGGCCCAGCCTTTCGGGACGACCAGCGTCGTCAAGTCCGGCAGCGGGTGGACGTAGGGTTCATGCCACAACGGGGCCTCCGCTTCCTCGGTGAGAAGGAACCAATAGAATCCGTAGGCGGGCAGGGTGACGAAGTACGGCAGTTCGCCCACCGGCGGAAAGGCGCTGCGGCCGAGCAGCTCGACCGGCACGCGCCCTTCGAATGCGGACAGGTCCAGCTCCACCGGCTGCGAGGCGCGCGAGAGGTTGGCGACGCACAGAATGTCCTCGCCCCCGAACCGGCGCAGGTAGGCCAGGATCTTGCGGTTGCCGGGGTAGAGGAACTCCAGCGTGCCCCGCCCGAAGGCCTTGTGCCGCTTGCGTGTGTTGACCAGCCGCCGCATCCAGTTCAGCAGCGAGTGCGGGCTGCGCGCCTGCGCCTCCACGTTCACCGCGCCGTAGCCATAGACGGGGTCCATGATCGAGGGCAGGTACAGGTTGGCCGGGTCGGCGCGGGAGAAGCCGCCGTTCCGATCCGGCGACCACTGCATCGGGGTGCGCACGCCGTCGCGGTCGCCCAGGTGGATGTTGTCGCCCATGCCGATTTCGTCGCCGTAGTAGACGATCGGCGTACCGGGCAGACTCATCAGCAGGCTGTTCAACAGTTCGATCTTGCGGCGGTCGTTGTTCAACAGCGGAGCCAGCCGGCGGCGGATGCCGACGTTGATGCGCGCGCGCTTGTCGGCCGCATAGGTGTTGTAGAGGTAGTCGCGTTCCCGGTCGCTGACCATCTCCAGCGTCAGTTCATCGTGGTTGC
The DNA here is from genome assembly GCF_014197855.1 of Roseospira marina. Taxonomy (GTDB): domain Bacteria; phylum Pseudomonadota; class Alphaproteobacteria; order Rhodospirillales; family Rhodospirillaceae; genus Rhodospira; species Rhodospira marina. The sequence continues at coordinate 121,466 of NZ_JACIGJ010000007.1, read as the reverse complement.
GCAGGAAGATGGCCCACTGGCAGGTGTCGGGGATGGATGGGGTTTGGCGCATGATGTCGGCGATCGGGTGCCGGTCCTCCTGCGCGACCGCCATGTAGATGCGCGGCATGACCGGGAAGTGGAACGCCATGTGGCATTCGTCGCCGTCGCCGAAGTACGGCCGCACGTCCTCGGGCCACTGGTTGGCCTCGCCCAGGAACATGCGGTCGGGATAGTTCTCGTCCATCCACCGGCGCAGGCGGCGGATGACGTCGTGGGTCTCCGGCAGGTTCTCGTTGTTGGTGCCCTCGCGCTCCACCAGATAGGGGATGGCGTCCAACCGCATGCCGTCCACGCCGGCGTCGAACCAGAACTTCATGACCCGAACGACCTCTTTGAAGACGTTCGGATTGTCGAAGTTCAGGTCCGGCTGATGGCTGAAGAAGCGGTGCCAATAGTACGCCTGCGCCACCGGATCCCAGGCCCAGTTGGACTCCTCGGTATCCGTGAAGATGATGCGCGTGCCCTGGTACTTCTGGTCACTGTCGGACCAGACGTAGTAGTTCCGGTGATTGCTGCCCGGCTTGGCCGCGCGGGCGCGCTGGAACCACGGGTGCTGGTCCGAGGTGTGGTTGATGACCAGCTCGGTGATGACGCGCAGGCCGCGCTTGTGCGCTTCCTTCACGAAGCGGCGGAAGTCCTGCATCGAGCCGTAGGACTCGTTGACCGACTTGTAGTCGCCGATGTCGTAGCCGTCGTCGCGCAGCGGCGAGGGGTAGAACGGCAGCAGCCATACCGCCGTCACGCCCAACTCGGTCAGATAATCGAGCTTGGCCGTCAATCCCGCGAAGTCGCCGATGCCGTTGCCGTCGCTGTCGGCGAACGCCTTGACGTGAAGCTGATAGATGATCGCGTCTTTGTACCAGAGCGGATCCATCGTGACATCGGTGCTCATGTGCGGCCCTTTCGTGGTCCGTCTTCAGAAGGCAGTGAGCGGGAACGCGCGCTGTGTCTACGCGGTTGGCGTGCGGTAGTCCACCGGGCGCCAGGGCGTGACGCGGAAGATGGCGGCCGGGTTGATGGTCGGGTCCAGGTAGTAGTGGTGCCACGCCCCGGTCCACAGATGCTTATCACCGGTCAGCAGGTCCTCGACCTCGAAGCCCTGATCCTCCGGGATTCCCATCGCCGCGAGGGGGAACTGCATCCAGGCGTGCTGGCCGTCGAACGGGTTCACCGTGCACAGAACGAAGATCAGACTGTCGCCGTCCGGGCTCATCTTGCCATAGAACAGCACGTCGTCGTTGTCGCAGGGATAGAACCGGAGGGTCTCGAACCGCCACAGGGCCGGATTGTCCAGGCGGATGCGGTTGAGCCGGCGCAGGAGATCCTTGATGTGGCCGGGGCGTTCCCAGTCCCAGACCTTGAATTCGTACTTCTCGCTGTTGTTGTACTCTTCCTTGCCCGGAATCGGATCATTCTCGCACAGCTCGAAGCCGTTGTAGATGCCGTAGACGGTCGACAGCGTCGCGGCCAGCACGGCGCGGATCATGAACGCGGGCCGCCCGCCGCGCTGCAGAAACTCCGGCAGGATATCCGGCGTGTTGGCGAAGAAGTTCGGCTGCATGTACTCGACGCATTCGGTCTGCGTCAGCTCGGTCAGATACTCGGTCAGCTCCGCCTTGCTGTTGCGCCATGTGAAGTAGCTATACGACTGCGTATAGCCGACCTTGGCCAGCATCTTCATCATGGGCGGGCGCGTGAACGCTTCCGCCAGGAACTGGACGTGCGGATACTCATCCTTGACCGTGCGGATGACCCATTCCCAGAACGGCACCGGCTTGGTGTGCGGGTTGTCCACGCGGAAGATGGTTACACCGTGGTGGATCCAGAACAGGAAGACCTGACGCAATTCTTCCCACAGATCATACTGATGCGGGCCAAAGAACTCGACGTTGACGATGTCCTGGTACTTCTTGGGCGGGTTCTCGGCGTATTTGATGGTGCCGTCCGGTCGGAACTTGAACCATTCCGGATGCTCCTTCACCCAGGGATGATCCGGCGAGCACTGGATGGCGATGTCCAGCGCCACCTCCATGCCGATGTGGTTGGCGGAGCGCACGAGGCGTTCGAAATCCTCGATGGTGCCGAGTTCCGGATGGACGGCGGTGTGCCCGCCCTCGGCCGAACCGATGGCGTAGGGGCTGCCCGGCTCGCCGGGTTGGGCCTCCAGGCTGTTGTTCTTGCCCTTGCGGAAGCTGACGCCGATCGGGTGGATCGGCACGAAGTACAGCACGTCGAAACCCATGGCCCGGATCTCGGGCAGGCGCTTGATGCAGTCGTCGAAGGTGGCCCACCGGCCCGGTTCCGTCCCCTGGGAGCGGGGGAACATCTCGTACCACGCGGCGAAGGTGGCGCGCGGCGGATCGACCACCAGGGGCAGAATCAAGTCATACTCGACCGCCGCGCTGCGGTCCGGCCAGCGTGCCATGATCTGGGCCACGTCTGGGGTGGTCATCAGGGCGACCTTGGAGGCCTGGGTGGCGTCGGTGGCGTCCAGGCCCTTGATCACCGTGTTGAGGTAGACGGCATCGTCCCCGGATGCGCGCGCGGCCGCCGCCTCCACCAGGGCCCGGCCTTCCAGCAGCTCCAGGGCGACGTCCTGACCGGCGCCCACCTTCTTGCCGACCTCGTCGGTCCAGGAGGTCCAGGGGTCGCGCCACGCCTCGATGGTGTATTCGTGGCGGCCGATGTCGTCGAGCGGGATCGTCCCTTCCCACAGCGCAAGCCCGTGGTTGACCGACACCATGGGCGCCTCGCGCCAGTCGGTGGCGCCGGCCCGGCGCAGCTTCAGGGCGGCGGAGAGGGCACCGTGCCCCTCTGTGAAGATGGCGGCCGTGACCGTGAGCGTGTCGCCTTCCCGGCGCTTCACGGCGAAGCGGCCGTGATCGATGGCCGGCCGCACCTGCTCGATGACGATCGGGCGGCTGGACAGAAGGGACAGGTCGATGGCCGCGCCCGTCCCGGTCGTGGCCGCGTTCCGCTTGCTCATGATGGCTCCCTGGGGTCATGGACGAAGAGACGGATCTCACCCGGTTCCAGCGCGATGGTGGCGCCGCGATCCAGGCTACCCTTGGCGCGCGCCGGCGTCATCTCGGCCAGGGGCAGATCGCCGATTCCGTGGCGCGGGGTGCGGATCGGGTCCACCGGCACCCGGCGGCCCTGGTGGCGGTCGCGGTTGATGAGGACCACCGACCGGTCCGGATCGTGCTCGGCCGCGCGCACCAGCAGGCAGACGTCGCCGCCGAGGTCGACCATCTCCTGCGGCCCTTCCCAGTTCAGCACGCGCACCCGTTGCTTCATGTCGTTGACGGCGCCGATGTAGCCGCTGAGGTCGAGGGGTGTGTCCTCCCAGTCCTCCGGACGGGTGTGCACGACGTCGGGCTTGCGGGCGAAGGCGAACTCGAAGCCCATCGGCATCAGGGTGCCGCTGGAAAACACGTTCGCGAACAACCAGGCGCGGCGGTAGGCACTCTCCACCGCGTTCAGATCGTTCGGATTGGGCTGCTCGGCCCGCAGGCGCGGGGTGTCGTGGCTCTCCGGGAAGGCGATGGAGGGTGCCAGAGAGCGGAACGCCGTGTATTGGTCCAGCAGCCAGCGTTCCCGGAAATCCCACCACTTCGAACTGTTGAACAGATAGTCGAAGCCGGCCGGGCGCAACTGCTCGATCTCCGACAGGCGGCACCCCAGGGTCTCGGCGGCGAACAGGGTGTCTGGCCGCACCGCGCGCGCCGCGGCGATCAGCGTGGACCAGACGTCCCCCGGCACCTTATAGGCGGCATCGCACCGGAAGCCGTCGAAGCCAAGGTCCGCATAGTGCCGGACGATGCCGGCATAGGTCGCCACCATCGCGTCACGCGCCGGGCGGGGGGAGAAGTCCAGCTCCGCCAGATCGCCCCAGACGGTCTTGTTGTTGGTGTCCGCCGGGTCGATGGCGAACGGGGACTGGACGGCGCCATCGGCCTCCCGCACGTACCAGTCCGGGTGCTGCTCGACCCAGGGGGAATCCTTGGCCGTGTGGTTCACCACCAGATCAAGCATGACCTTCAGGCCGCGGGAATGGGCCGCGTCCAGCATGGTGCGGAGCTGCACGTCCACCGGTTGCCCACTGCCGTCGTCCAGCAGCGGGTGCAGGGCGTGGTAGTCCTTCACCGCGTACAGACTGCCGGAAAAGCCGGGGTAGTGGATCGGGTTCACGTACACCCAGTTGAACCGCATGCGGCGGATGCGGTCGAAATGCGCCGGCCACTGCGACAGCGGTCCCGCCAGCGTCGGGAACAGGTTGTAGATCCGGGGTGCCGGGTCGACGACGACGGGCAGAGTCATAACACCAACCTTGCGCAGGGCGGACGGTCCGAGAGAGTCCAGGGGCCCACGTCGCGGGGCGGGGGGCTGACCGGGAAACCGGAGATGGGCGAGAGACGGGCGGGACGTTGGGTCATTCGGCATGGCGGTCAAGTCCTTGCCGCGCGGAACGGCCCGGTCGGCGCCCTGGAACACCGGCGCCGGCCCCCGGGGCCGCTCCCGGAGTGGACGAAAGACCTTAGCACGGCCCCCGTGCCCACGCGAAGCGGGGATGGGCGACAAAACCCGACAATTTGGTGACGAAACGCGCGCGCCCCCGGTGGGGATGTCCTTGGCCCGGCGGTGCCGGAATCCCACATCTGGTAGTGTCACGGTCCTTTCACGCACAAGCACCGTGACAGAGTCGGTCATTCCGGCTAGGGTTGAATCGAGGCGCCGCCATGGGAGAACAAATGGGACGGATTCGCCGCACGGACCGGCCGGCCACGCTCGCACCCCAGGATGCGCGGCCCCGCCCCATCCGCCGCACCGCACCCCGTCCCGTGACGTCCCGGCCGCGCGCCCTCCGAAGCCCTCCGCTGACCCCACCGCCCCCGAGCTCCTCGGGGGCGTTTTTTGTGTCGCGCCGCCAAGGCGCGCCGCTTCGGTGGCCCCGGCGATCCGGGGCGACCGCCGCCCTTCCCGCCCGCGAAAACCCCCTCGGTGAAAGCCCCCTCAGCGAAAGCTCCCTCAGCGAAAGGACGTGACCGCCATGGCCAGACGTTCCGCGAAGTCCGCCGCCGCCCGCGCGCCGCAGGATCATCACCGGTACGACAACCCGCCGGTGCCGCTGCATCCGCTCGGCGTGGGTTGGGATCCGATCGACGGGCACCGCGACCAAAGCTACAAGCGCACCATCCGGCCACAGAACGACAACCAGCGCCGCCTGCTGGAGGCCATGGAGGATCACCCCCTCACCCTCGCCATCGGCCCGGCCGGCACGGGCAAGACCTATCTGGCGATCGCCACCGCCGTACGGCACCTGGAGGAGGGACGCATCGACCGTATCGTGCTGTCCCGTCCGGCCGTGGAGGCGGGCGAGAACCTGGGCTATCTGCCGGGCACCATGGAGGAGAAGTTGCTGCCCTACCTGCGGCCGCTGTACGACGCGCTGTCGGACCGCACTGGCGGCAAGCGGCTCAAGGCGCTCATCGCCGACGGGACCATCGAGATCGCGCCCATCGCCTATATGCGCGGGCGGACGCTGAACAACTGCTTCGTGGTCATCGACGAGGCGCAGAATTGCACCTATGGCCAGATCAAGATGCTGCTGACCCGGTTGGGCTGGCACTCGCGCATGGTCATCACGGGCGATCCGGATCAGACCGACCTGCTGCCCGGGGTCTCCGGGCTGGCCGAGATCGCCCACCGGCTGGAGGCGCTGGAGGACATCGCGGTGGTGCAACTGACCGACCGCGACGTGGTGCGCCACCCGCTGGTGTCCTGCATGCTGTCGGTGCTGTAACGCCGCCCGTGTCGTCGTCCCTCGCCGCCGCGTGCGGCGAGGGATCGCCAGCGTTGACTCGCGACCCGTCCGGAACTGTTCCCCTTAGGGAGATCCTTCGGCTCGCTTTGTTCGCTCAAGATGACGCAAATGTTTGAATTAAAAAAGACTTATAATCCAAAGACGCCCCAAGGACACGGGCGATATCGATGGAAGACGCGTAAGGGTCGCAGCCGCCGCCGGTCCGTCCGCTACTCCGCGCCCAGTCAAATAGCCCACATATAGTTATCCACACCCCTGTGGATACAAAATCTATTGCGCCACCCGAACAAGTGGGGTAGCGTAAGAACGTTGCGGTAGAGGGGTTACCCTCCGCCGCAACCGCATCAAGACTGAAAGGAGGTGCGCAGTGTGGCAAACTGCCCGGATAATACCGGCGGCAAAGTCCTTTGGGTAACGCAAAGCGGTAAACCATCGGCACTGAGCAGCCAAGAAATATCCCTCTAGCCCTGGGGAGCATGTGGTGGCCGCCACATGCTCCCCAGATGATTTTTTATCGCATGCAACTGAATTTTTGGCAAGCATGAAATCCGATTTTCATCAAAGAATCAGTGTGCTAAGAAAAAACCATCAATCTTTGGAATCGCTTAAGCTTTGCAGCTGCGAAAGTGATTCAACAGCTCATCGGGCGGCAGGCGTCGTATCGGTCACGCCACGCACTTTGAAACCAAATGGCGATTGCTCGCTCCACAGCCTCAATTTATGAGGCTCCGTCAGCCCCCGAGTTCACAGTATGATTGCGCGGTCTGGGCCTGGACCGCGTCGAGGGCTGCCGGCCTGCGGTGGCTCATCGCCGCTTGCCGTATGGGCGACCGGCATGGCGCATCGCGCCGGGCCCGCATACGCAAACCCCCCGGCGGGTTCCGCCGGGGGGCTGTCGGGCACGATGGCGTGCCCGGTGCGTCACGATGTGTTGGTCAGGCCGTCGCCGGCTGACCCTTCCGCAGCCAACGGACGCCCGTCAGGCCGCCGATGGCGGTCACCAGGAACCACAGGGCGGCCGGGAGCGGGGTCACGGCGACCTTGTCGATGTCGAAGCCGTCTTTCGACTTCGTGCCGGTGGTGGTGTCCACGATGGCCAGGAAGCGGAACGGCCCCGGAATATCGAAGGTGAAACCGGTCTGCGCGTCGCCGTTCGGCACCGCGGCGACATAGGTCCAATCCGCGCCGGAGTAGGTCGTGGTCGAGCCCTCCATCGCGCCGCCCAGCGGGTTCGCGCCATCGGCGGTGGCGGCGTAGGTGCCGTCCCAGTCGAGGGCCGCGAACACCTTCGCGGATTCACCATACGTGCACTCACCGCTGGGCGTGTCGGTGCAATTGTACGTGGTTTCGATCACCAGGCCGGAACCGGTGCGCTCGGCGCCGAAGTCCATCACGGCCCAGCCGCCGCGGCCCAGGCTGAGGAAGTCCCCGCCCTGCTCCTTCACGCCCTCGACATTGTCACGGCCGGTATCGACGTCGCCGTTGTTTTCCCAGGTGACGGCCGTCGGTGCGACGTACGCGGCGTGAGCGGCGCCCGACAGACCGACCATCAGCGCGGTTCCGGCAGCGATGGCGCTCATGCGTTCGAAAAACTTCATGATCATTCTCCCAAGGTGCTGGCCCACGCGGTCGTGCCCCCAACGCGACGGACCCACGGTTTTCGGTTCAAAGGGTGCGTGCATGGCTCTGGAGTGATTTGGCTGAGGCCGCCCTCAGCCTGCGACCGGCACATGACCTGTTGGGTCAGAATGTATGCCGAACTTTATAGGCGTTAAAATCCACCCCATGGTTGGCCCCTCCATACGGTGGAGTTTGCACCGATAAACGAGCAGTTATCGGATAACTCTCGCATTGCGATCCACCAAATGGAGGGGGGAGGCGCTCCAATCGGCGGGGATTGGGGCGTCTGCCGCAAACGGCCGTCTTGCCATCCCCCGCATGGCCGGATAGAAGGCAAGTATGTCCCTGATTCAAACGTCCGAAGACCTGTCGGCTTTTCGCGACCGCCTGCGCGGTGCGCGCTTTGTCGCGGTGGACACCGAGTTCATGCGCGAGAAGACGTACTGGCCGCAGCTTTGTCTTGTGCAAGTCGCCGGCCCGGACGAGGCGTGGTGTATCGATCCGCTGGCGCCCGGCATTGACCTTGAGCCTCTTAAGGACCTGATGCGGGATACCAGCGTGCTGAAGGTGTTCCACGCCGCGCGCCAGGATCTCGAAATTTTCCATCAGATGCTCGGCGACCTGCCGCGCCCCCTGTTCGACACCCAGGTGGCGGCCATGGTGTGTGGCTTCGGCGAGCAGGTCGGCTATGAGACACTCGCGAACAAGCTGGCCAAGGCGCGCATCGACAAGACGATGCGGTTCACCGACTGGTCGCGCCGGCCGCTGTCGCAGAAGCACCTGACCTACGCGCTGTCGGACGTCACGCACCTGCGGGTCGTCTACGAGCAGTTGGCGGCCATGCTGAAGGCCAACGGCCGCGTCGGCTGGCTCGACCAGGAGATGGCCGCGCTGACCAACCCCGCCGCCTATGAGACCGATCCGCAGGAGGCCTGGCGCCGCCTGAAGGTGCGCGGCAAGTCGCAGCGCTATCTGGCGGGCGTCATTGAACTGGCGGCGTGGCGGGAGCACGAGGCTCAGGCCCGCGACCTGCCGCGCCAGCGCGTGCTGCGCGACGAGGCGCTGCTGGACGTCGTGGCCCAGAACCCCGACACGGTGGAGGCGCTGGCGCAGGTCCGCTCCATGTCGCGGGGCATGGCGGAGGGGCGCCACGGCCGCGATATCCTGGACGCGCTCGACCGTGCCCGCGCCCGGCCGCTCGGCACCCTGCCCCGCCCGCCGGCGCGCGAGGATCTGCCGCACGGCCTGGGCCCCATCATCGACCTGTTGAAGGTCCTGCTGAAAATGAAGTGCGAGGCCGCCGGCGTCGCCCAGAAGCTGGTCGCCTCAACCGCCGATCTGGAGCGCATCGCGGCGGACGACCACGCCGGGGTGGCGGCTCTGGACGGCTGGCGGCGGGAGCTGTTCGGTGCCGCCGCGCTGGACCTTAAGCACGGGCGCCTTGCCCTCGCGGTCTCCGAGGACGGCAAGCGGGTCGAGACCCTGACTGTCGAGGTCGGGGACGATGCCGACGCGGCTGCGGAGGTCGAGGCCGGCGAGGGCGCCGCCTGACGCCTCGGTGCCTTCGAGCCCACCGGCCGGAGACCGAAGCGGCCGGCGGCGATCCCGACAGCGACCTGCGGGAAAGGCACGAGCCGGCGACTCATCGCATCGCCCTGGTGATCGACGCGGCGCTGGACCCCCAGATCCGTCCCGCCCCTCAAGGCGAGCGCGCCCAGGTGATGGCGCGTTCGAATGGGGCGCGCTCAAATTACTCGCATTCCGATTAAATAGCGCCTGTGCGGACGCCCGGTTCCTAACGGTTCGGTAACGAGCGTGGCGATACGATAGCGCCGCCCGGTGTCGGCCCTCCGCTCGCCCTTCGCCTCCGCCCGTGCGCGCGGGAAGCCTCCGCGTGTCCGCCGCCGACGGGACTGCCGGGCTTCGGGCCGGGCCCTCATGCCGTCCCGCGACGGGTCGCGCGGTGACGCCGCCCCGAGTTCGGCAGAAGCGAACAGGCTTTCCATGGATGATCGCGGGACCCAATCCCTGTCCGCCGCCGACCTTTCCTCTTCCGCCAGGACGGGCGGTCGGTCCGCGCCCCTCGGCCCCGGGGGCCGGGTCTTTCGCGGGCTGCGGCCGGCCTGGAGCCTGTTTGTCCCGCTTGTTGTGATCGCCCTCCTCAGCGGCGGGATCGTCGGTGTCTTGACGCACGCCAGTGAACGGACCGCGATGGTCACCGCTCAGACCCATCTGGTCGGCGTTGCCGCGCAGAAGCTGAACGTGACGATCGAGGCGGCGATGCACCAGCTGGCGGGTGTGACCCGGGAGATCGACGTGCAGCGCGCCCTCGAGGCGCCGGACACGCACCTCAGCCTTCTCAAACGGTCCTTCGCGACTCTTCTGATGCGCAATCCGACCTATGTTCAGGCGCGGTGGATCGGGCCCGATGGCGTGGAGCGCGCCCGCGTCAACAAAGTGGGACCGTTTGCCGTCGCGGTTCCGGCCTGGGCGAATCAGGATAAAAGCGATACGTCGTATTTCCGGGATACGATGAACCTGGACGCCAAGGCCTTTTATATCTCAGACATCAACCTGAACCGAGAGAATGGAAAAATAGAGCGTCCCCTGACGCCGACCATCCGTGTGGCCCTTCGCTTGAGCGAGACGGGACCGGATGATAATGGACTTTTAATCATCAACATCTCTGTTGAGTCTGTCCTGAAGAGGATACGATCATTATTCGGCGAAACAAACAATATTCGAATCCTGACCCGTACGGGGACGTGGGCCATCCACGACGATCCGGGCCAGGCTTGGGCCTTGGACTTCGGTCGTCCGGTGTTCCTGGGCAACACCGAACCGCGGGTGTGGGAGGGCATTCAGAACGCCGTCGCCGGCACGGTTGACACCGCTTCCGGCCTGTGGGTGTGGACCCGCACCCCGCCGCGCGGGCCCGTCAACCACCCGGTCGAAGAGCGCGGCGGCTGGACCCTGGTCTCCGTGATCCCGAGCGCCACCCTGGCCGCGCTCGCCCGGTCGATCTGGATCACCGTCGGGGGCGCGACCCTGGGGGCCGTCCTGCTTGCCTACGGCCTGAGTGTCCTGTTCCAGCGCCAGTTGTCGGCGCGCGGGGCGCAGGCGGCCGAACTGATCCGCATCAAGGCGCGGACCGAGAACCTGAGCCAACTGACCCAGGCCAAACAGGTCTTCCAGAATGTCGTCGAGGTGTCCCCGAACGGAATCCTGGTTGCCGACGACGCGGGCGACATCGTCATCACCAACCCCAGCCTCGAGCGCATGTTCGGCTATGCGCCGGGGGCCTTGATCGGCGTCAGCGTCGATTGTCTTCTCCCCGACGACCTGCGGGTGAATCACGCGGGGCTGCGGACCGGGTTCATGGCCTCCAACGTGGATCGTTTGACGGTTGCACGTGACCTGCAGGCGCGCCGCCAGGACGGGACATCGTTTCCCGTCAATCTCAGCCTTGGCCGGCTGGTCACGGATGGGCGGCGGATGGTCGTGGCGAGCGTCGTCGATCTCTCCCACCGGCAACGGCTGGAGGACGAGAAGGACATCTATGCGGCCCTGATCCGGCGCAGCAATGACCTGATCGTCGTCTGCGACGGCGCCGGCACCATCGCCCTGTGCAACGAGGCGGCCGCCCGGATCTTCGGCGTCGAGTCGGTCCAGGACCTGATCGGCCGGTCGATCCTCAAACATCTGGCCGACGCGGGCCCTGTCGGGGGCCCGCTCACCCGGTTTCAGGACCTTCTGGACCAGGGGGACGAGCTGCGGCGCCGCCACGTCCGGGTGCGGGCCGACGATCCGGCCCTTGAGACCCGCCTCATCCTGACCGTCTATCCCATCCCCAGCCGCGCCGGCACGGCGCCACGCTATGCGGTCGTGGGCCTGGACGATACGGACCGCTACCGCATGTCGGCGGCGTTGGCGGTGGGCCAGGAGCGCTGGCGCATGCTGGCGGAGTCGATGCCCCATCTGGTCTGGACCTGCGACGGGGACGGCTTGTGCGATTATCTGAGCAAGCAGTGGGTGGAGTATACGGGCGTTCCGGAGGCGGACCAACTCGGCTTCGGCTGGTTGGCGTGCGTGCACGAGGACGACAAAGAGCGTTTGTTCGCGGCCTGGCAGGGCTGCGTCGCCACCCTGACGGAGCTGGACGTGGACTTCCGGATCCGGCGGCACGATGGCCAGTACCGCTGGTTTGCGACCCGCGCCGTGCCGATCCTGGGGGCCGAGGGCCAGATCGTGAAATGGTACGGGTCGAACACGGACATCGAGGACGTGAAGCGCTCCGAGGTCCGCGCTCGCGAGGAATACGAGCGGGTGCAGGCCCTGCTGGCGACCGCGCCCGTGACGCTGCTGGAGGTGGACGCCAAAGCCGCGCTGACCGAGTGGACGCACGGGCGGATCGGGGATCAGGCCATCCGCCGGTCGATCGACACCCTGGACCCTCGGCACAGGGCCCAGCTTCTCGATGCCATGACGATCGCCAGCCAAGGGGGCCCCACGGCCCTGGTGGCGGCCCACATCCCGGATGCCACCACGTTGCGCGACGTGTTTCCCGATCTGGAGAGCCAGGAGGCCGTGCTCCGTCTCGTCCTCGGGCTCACCGAGACGGGGGACGTTCGCGTCGCCACCGGCCAAACGCAGATCACCGCGCCGGACGGGCAGCGGTCCGACATTTTGCTGTCGGCGTCCATGGCCACCGGCGGCATGCTTACGGGGCGCCTGTTCCTGGCGTTCCAGGACGTGTCCGAGCTGCTGCGGGTGCGCCGCGAACTGGAGCAGTACAAGGACCGGCTCGAACGTCTTGTCGAGGAGCGCACGCACCAGCTCGCCAATTCCAACCGTCTTCTGGAAACCATCGCGGACGCGATTCCGTCCACCGTCGCCTATTGGCGGCCGGACGACACCTGTACGTTCGCGAACATCGCCTTCGGGACCTGGGCCGGTGTTCCGAAGGAGGCGTGCATCGGGGCCGCGCTGCGCGACCTCGTGGACCCCCGGCACTTCGAGGAGAACTATCCGCGCTTTTGCGAGGCCATGGCGGGGCAGATGCAGGTCTTCGAACAGGAGCGGGTGTCGCCGGCGGGCGACGACGTGTTCGTCATCGCCAACTACATCCCGGATATCGCCGACGATACCGTCCAGGGCGTCGTGATGATCGTTTCCGATATCTCCGAGTTCAAGCGGGCGCAATTCCGCCTTGAAGCCATGAACGCGGAACTGGAGCACCGGACTGTGCAGGCGGAGGAAGCCAGCCGCGCCAAGAGCGAATTCGTGGCCAATATGAGCCACGAGGTGCGCACGCCGTTGAACGCGATTCTCGGTCTGTCCCAGATGTTGCGCAAAACGAATCTGAACGACCAGCAGATCGATTTTCTCGACAAGATCCTGGGATCATCGCGGGCTCTTATGGGTATTCTCAACGATATTCTCGACTATTCTAAAATGGAGGCGCGCAAGCTCACGTTCGAGGCCGAGCACTTTAATCTCGACGATATCATGAACGATATCTTTGATATGTTCGTCTTTACGGCCTCGCGCAAAGACATTGAGCTGCTGGCCGACCTTCCGCCCGACGTTCCGACCTTTTTGGTGGGCGACGCCCTCAAGCTGACCCAGATCCTGACCAATCTCGTCAGCAACGCCCTCAAGTTCACCGAACGTGGTTCGGTTCGTATCGCCGTTCGTGCGGAGGGCGGGTCTCCCAGGGCGTGCACGTTGCGGTTTTCGGTTACCGACACGGGCATCGGCATGACCGAGGACCAGAAGGCGATCATCTTCTCGCCATTCTCTCAGGCGGACACCTCCACCACCCGGCGCTTCGGCGGTACCGGCCTTGGGCTGGCGATCTGCCGGCATCTGGTCTCCGCCATGGGGGGCGAGATCGGTGTGACCAGCACCCTTGGCGGCGGCAGTTCGTTCTGGTTCCGGTTGCCCTTCGATCGGCAGGACGCACCGACCCTGGATGAGCCCGTGCATGCGGCGAAACGCATGCTGCTGCTGGGCGGGACGCCGGACAGTCAGGACATCGTGGTCCGCTACCTGTGGGAATGGGGGATCGAAAGCGCCTGTGCGGTGGACAGCCGCGCGGCCCTGGCGCTGTGCGAACCCGCGGCCGGGGAGGCCCCGGAGTTCGCGGCTATTCTCGTGGATTGCTCGCAGGACGCGGATCCCATGCGCGATGCGGCTCTTGTGGTGGAGAGGCTCCGCGACCGCACCGCATCGGCGGCGGTTCCTCTGGTGGGCATCGTTGATCCCGGCGCGGAGGGGCGGACGTCTCCCCTGACGCGCGAGGATGTGCCCTGGGCCCTGCTGCCGAAACCGGTAACCGCCTCCAAACTGTTCGATGCGCTGTCCCAGGTTCTGGAACCCGCCGCGCATCCGCCCGTTCCGGCCCCACGGGCCCCGGCGACCGGGTCCGAGGCCTCGGCGGTCACGCGGGTGCATGGGGCGCAGATTCTTCTGGCGGAGGACAATGTGGTCAACCAGGAGGTGGCGTACCATCTTCTGACCAGCATGGGCGCCGCGCTGGATATCGTGGGCAACGGGGAGGAGGCCGTCCACGCCCTGAGGGCGAAGGACTACGACCTGGTGCTGATGGACGTGCATATGCCGACCATGGACGGGCTCCAGGCCACGCAGGCTATCCGGGCGCTGGAGGGACCCGTGGGCGGCATTCCGATCATTGGCATGACCGCCGCCGCGTTCAACGAGGACCGGATCGCGGCTCTGCGGGCCGGCATGAACGCCTATCTGACCAAACCGATCGACAGCGCCCTTCTGGAGCGGACGCTCATCGAATGGCTCCCGGCCGAGGCGCCGCCGAACCCAGAGTCCGCGCCGACGCCGGGCCCTGCGTTCGTGGCCGGCGCCGCTCCGCGCGCGGGGCGGGCGACTCCGCTCGACGCCCTGGCGGGATTCGACCTTCCCGCCGTGCTGGACCGGCTGTCCGGGGATTCGGCCCTGCTGGTGCGGCTGTTCGGCGCCTTCCTGGCGGACAACGAGTCGTGGATCGCGGCCTTTGACGCGGCGCAGGCGCGGGGCGACTCCGCGACGCGGCAGCGGTTGGTCCACACCCTCAAGGGGGCCGCGGCCAACATCGGCGCGATGGAGGTCCACGACGCGGCGCTGGCGCTGGAAATCGACACCCGGGCGGGGCGCCCCAACGACGGCCGCCCGGTCAAGATCGCCCTGGACCGCGCCCTGTCGCAGATCCGAACCGTCGTGCCGGAGCCCGCCGCTCTCGCCCCCGATACCCCCTTGGACCGGGAGGCCGCGATCGGTGCGCTGGAGGAAATCATAGCGCTGCTGAACACACATCGTTTGGCGCCGGACCCGCTTGTTGATACCGTGAGGCGATATCTGGGCGCCCACTATTCGGAGGCGTTCGAGGGGATGCGCCAGAAAATCGAGGCGTTTGATCTGAAGGGCGCAGCACGCGCCGCTTCCCAGTTGAAACAGACGTTGATCGATCATGGCCGGCACTGACGTTCGACCCACTGTGCTGATCGTCGAGGATGACCCGAGCACGCTCCGGCTGTTGTCGTCGATCTTCCGGGACAGCTACGATCTCGTCGTCGCGACCGAGGGGCGGGAGGCCTACGCTGTCGCACGGGCGGAACAGCCCGATCTGATGCTTCTGGACCTGAACCTGCCGGACATCGACGGCCTTCAGGTCTGTCGGACGTTCAAGGCGGAGCCCGACCTGCAGCACATTCCCATCATTTTCCTGACGGGGGACCAAAACCCGGCGACGGAAGAAAAGGGAATCACGTTGGGGGCGATGGATTTCGTCACCAAACCGTTCACCGCCGCGGTGCTGCAGGCGCGGGTCCGGACGCATATCGACCTGCGGCGCAAGACCATGGCGTTGGAAACGCTGGCCGGAACGGACGCCCTGACCGGCGTGCCCAACCGTCGCTCGTTCGACGAGGTCGCGGAGCGGGAATGGCGGCGCATGGCGCGCGAACGGTCCCCATTATCCCTTGTCATGGTTGACATCGACCACTTCAAGGGGCTCAACGACACCTTCGGCCATCCGTTCGGAGACCACGTCCTGCGCCGGGTCGCCGCCGCCGTCCGCGAGCAGCTCAGACGACCAGGCGATTATCTGGCGCGGTTCGGTGGGGAGGAATTCGTCCTCGTGCTGCCCGCGACCGACCGGAACGGCGCCGGCACCGTTGCCGAAAACGTTCGTCTGGCCATCGGTGCCCTTCGGTTCGACGATCACCCCGGGGCCGCGGACCTGCGAGTCACCGCGAGTCTGGGGTGCAGCACCGACGGCGAGCCCAAGAGGGACGTGGACGGCATCGCGGCGCTGTTGAGTGCGGCCGACCAAAACCTATACCGGGCCAAGAGGAGTGGCCGCAATCGGGTGGAGAACAGCCCGGCGGCGGCGGTCTCGGATGAGACATCGGCCCGATAAACCCCGTGCGGCGCGGCGGCCATACGCGCGACCGCCGTCGAACGGAGCGGCTCAGGGCTCCTGCGGAGACGTTGAGATGCGTGACCCGACCTCGAAACGGACCCTTGGCCATCCGCTTATCCTGGTGGTGGACGATGATCCCGTCAGCCTTCGCACCCTGCTGGAGGCCTTGCGCCAAGACTACGACATCACAGTCGCGACCAACGCGGAGGACGCCTGGGGTGTGTTGAACACGCAGGACATCCCGGATCTGATCCTGCTGGATATCCTGATGCCGGGCACGGATGGCTTCAGTTTCTGCGAGAAAATAAAGCGGACCGAACGCACACAGGATATTCCCGTCGTCTTCATGACCGCCTTGACGGACGAGGCGTCGGAGGCGCGTGGCTTCAGCGCGGGTGCCGTGGACTATATTCACAAGCCGTTCAAGATCCCGCTGGTCCGGGCGCGGGTGCGCACGCACATGACCACCCGCGGGCTGATGGACGCCCTGCTGGCCGATAATCAAATCCTCTGCGAGCAGATCGACGATCTTGAAAAGATCTCCGGCCCGTTTTCGCCGGAACAGGGTCCATCCCATGCGCCCCACAAGCACCATACGCTGATTGAGGAGCTTCTGGACAAGACCAGCGAGGGCGTCATCGTGTGCGACCCCTCCGGCCGGATCGTTCGGATCAATCCCGCGTTCACCCGCATTTCCGGGTATCGGATGGCTGAGGCGGTCGGGCGCAACGTCGTCGACCTGAAATTCACCGCGGGCTATGCCGGCTCGGGTGCGGATGTCTGGGTCCGGCTGACGGAAACGGGATCGTGGCACGGCGAGCTTCGCAGTCGGCGCAAGAACGGTGAGTCCTACCCCGAATATTTGAGCGCAACCGCGATTCGGAACGCGGCCGGGATTACGACGCACTACGTCATCATGTTTGAGGATGCCTCGGCGGCCCTCCGGACCCAGGAAAAAATCGACAAGCTGACCTGGTACGACGCCTTGACCGGGTTGCCCAACCGGCTTCTCTATTTCGATCGTCTTGAGTTGACGCTGCGCTACTGCCAGACGGCGGGTTATTATTCGGCGGTGATCGCCCTGGACGTCGATGCGTTCCGCGCGATCAACGAATCCCAGGGGCTGGCTGTCGGGGATCTCGTCCTGAAGGAGATCGCCAAGCGAGTCGCCACGGAACTCGGGGACGACGGCACCGTGGCCCGTCTGGCCGGCGACGAATACGCCATCGTCCTCACCCCCACCGCCCGGAGCCGGCCGGAAGCCGCCGAGCAGGCGCTGGTGATGACCGAGCGTCTCCAGACCGCCCTGGCGGTGACGTTCGCCGTGAACGCCTTCAATGTCTCGCTGTCGTGCAGTTATGGCATCAGCATCTTTCCCAAGAACGGCCGAGACGCGGCGGACACCATTTTGCAGCGCGCCCATACGGCGCGACACCGGGCGACCGGGCACAGCGGCAATTCGGTCGTGTTCTTCGACGAGTCCATGGGCCGGCAGGCGCAGGAGAAGTTCGCGCTGATCCATGACATGAAGGGCGCGATGGAGGCCGGGCAGTTCGCGCTGGTGCTGCAAACCCAGGTCAGCCAGACCGACACCATTGTGGGCGCCGAGGCCCTGCTGCGCTGGAATCATCCGAAGTTCGGCATGGTGCCGCCGGACACCTTCGTGCCGATCGCCGAGGAAACGGGTCTGATCGTCAACATGGACCGCTGGGTGCTGGACCAGGCCATCGCGATCATTCGGCGCGCCGAGGCGCAAAACAAACGGCTGCGGATTTCCGTCAACATCAGTCCGTTCCACTTCGCGGTGCCGTCGTTCGTCACTCATATACGCCAGGCCGTCGCGGCCGCCGGGATCCGGCCGGAGCACCTGGTTCTGGAAGTCACGGAAGGCCTGATCCTGCACGATGTGCACAGTGTCATCGAAACCATGCGCCGGCTCGGGGACTTCGGCATCCGGTTCTCCCTGGATGACTTCGGATCCGGGTATTCCAGCCTGTCCCACCTCAAGCGGCTTCCCATCCACGAGGTGAAGATCGACAAGGGGCTGGTCCTGGACGCGCCCAGGGATGAGAACGACGCCCGGATCATCGACGTAATTCTGGGGATCGGGGCCATCCTGGGCATCGAGGTCGTGGCCGAAGGCGTGGAGACCGAGGAACACGTCCGCCTGCTGCGGAAACACCGCAACGTCATCCTGCAAGGGTATCATTTCGGCCGGCCGGAGCCGGTCGAGCAATGGCTGGAGGCCAATCTCGATCGGCTGCAAGAGCGGCCCCGGTCCGGGGGGGCATCATCGCCTTGCACCGCGTCCCCGCCGGGATTAGGTAGGATGTGAGACGCGCCCGCTGGCGCACCCGTTCTGTTCCTCCGACCGCCCCGCCCCGAAAGACACCCTTCGTGAAAAAGCACCCGACCACGTTGCCGCCCGAAACGCCGCAGGGCATTCGGGGCGACTGGCGCGTGCTGCGGCGTCTGATTCCCCATCTGTGGCCGCGCGACAACCCGCGCCTGCGCGCGCGCATGGTCTTGGCGCTGGGCCTGCTGGTGCTGGCCAAGATCGCCACCGTCTACGTGCCGCTGTACTACAAGGACGCGGTCGACGCCTTGACGGTGCCGGACGTGGTGGTGGCGGTGCCGCTGCTGGCGATCCTGTCCTACGGGCTCGCGCGGGTCGGCGTGGTGCTGTTCAACGAGCTGCGCGATCTGGTGTTCGCCCGCGTGGTTGAGCGCGCCATGCACGTCGTCGGGCTGGATACGTTCCGCCACCTGCACGCCATGAGCCTGCGTTTCCACATGGACCGCCAGACCGGCGGTCTGTCGCGGGTGATCGAGCGTGGCACGCGCGGGATCGAGATCGTGCTGCGCCTGTTCGCCTTCCGCGCCGGGCCGGCGCTGATCGAACTGGCGATGGTCAGCATCATCCTGTGGCGGCTGTACGACTGGACGTTCGCGGCGGCGGTGCTGGCGACCATCGCCGTCTACATCGCCTGGACGCTGGCGATCACGGATTGGCGACTGAACTTCCGCCGCACCATGAACGAGCACGACGCCGAGGCGAACACCAAGGCCATCGATAGCCTGCTGAACTACGAGACGGTGAAGTACTTCGGCAACGAGGCGCACGAGGCCCGCCGTTTCGATCAGGCCCTGACGGCGTACGAAAACGCGGCGGTGAAGTCGCACACATCGCTGTCGCTGCTGAACATCGGGCAGGGGGCCATCATCAGCGCCGGGCTGGTCGGAATCATGACCATGGCTGGGCGCGGCATCGTGGCCGGGACCATGACGGCGGGCGACTTCGTGCTGGTCAACACCTACCTGATGCAGCTTTACACGCCGCTGAACTTCCTCGGCATGGTCTACCGCGAGATCAAGCAGGCCCTGGTCGACATGGAGGTCATGTTCGCGCTGAAGGACCAACCGCCGGAGGTCGCGGACGCGCCGGACGCGCCCGATTTGCGGCGCAACGGCGGCGCGGTCCGGTTCGAGGGCGTGCGCTTCGCCTACGGCCCGGACCGCGACGTGCTGCGCGGCATCGACCTGGAGGTGCCGGCGGGGCGCACGGTCGCCATCGTGGGACCGTCGGGCGCGGGCAAGAGCACCATCGGCCGCCTGCTGTACCGCTTCTATGACGTCACCGATGGCCGCGTGACCATCGACGGTCAGGACGTGCGCGCCGTGACCCAGGCCTCGTTGCGCGGGGCCATCGGGGTGGTGCCGCAGGACACCGTGCTGTTCAACGACACCATCGGTTACAACATCGCCTACGGCAATCCGGAGGCCCCCTGGGCGGATGTGGAGCGCGCGGCGCGGCTGGCCTCGCTGCACGACTTCATCATGGGCCTGCCGTTGGGCTACGAGACCCGGGTGGGGGAGCGCGGGCTGAAGCTGTCGGGCGGCGAGAAGCAGCGGGTGGCCATCGCCCGCGCCATCCTGAAGGACCCCGCCATCCTGCTGTTCGACGAGGCGACCAGTCAGCTCGACAGCCATACGGAAAAGGAGATCCAGGCGGCGTTGCGCCAGGTCTCCGCCGGCCGCACCACGCTGGTGATCGCGCACCGGCTGTCTACGGTCATCGACGCCGACCGTATCGTGGTGCTGGAGGACGGCCGCGCCGCCGAGAGCGGCACGCACGTCGAGCTTCTGGCGCGCGGTGGCGCGTACGCGGCCCTCTGGGCCAAGCAGCAGCAAGCCCTGGACCCGGACGACGCCCCGGATGGCCAGGACGCCCGCCGGGAGGCGGAGAGCACCGCGCTGTCCTCGCTGTCCTAAAGGGCCTTGTTGCGAAGCC
The DNA here is from genome assembly GCF_014197855.1 of Roseospira marina. Taxonomy (GTDB): domain Bacteria; phylum Pseudomonadota; class Alphaproteobacteria; order Rhodospirillales; family Rhodospirillaceae; genus Rhodospira; species Rhodospira marina. The sequence goes on along the minus strand of NZ_JACIGJ010000007.1, from coordinate 101,252 downwards.
CCGGAATGGGCGGGTCCCAGGCGTCCGGCCGAACACCCGGCGCCGGACGCCCCCATGTCTTCTGGTGCGGGTCCGGCGCGCCGGTGACGAACCGGACGATCAGGCGGTGCAGCATGTTCATGTTGGGCAGGATACCGTGGAAGCCGCCCCCGAACCGGGTCAGCGCCTTGTCCTCCAACTCCCAATAGCCGTAGTCGTCGGGCGTCACGCACACCAGATTGGCCCGGTCCAGGAACGACGGTTCCGCCCCCAGGAACGGAACCGTGCCATCGCCCGTGTCCGTGCCGTTCGGCCATGTGTTGCGGCGGTCGTCGCTGGTCAGCACGAAGGACGGGCCATCCTCAAGCGCGGCGATGGTCAGGCGCGTGCGCGTGTCCGCGCCGCACCCGACCACGGCCAGCCAGTCCCGGGGGCCGAGACCCGCCTGATCGAGCCGAAAGGCGTCCAGGCGCTCGCGGTGGGTCCGCGCCTGATCGAGCAGCCCGGCGAACAGGGCCTCCGTGCGTTTGCGGACGGTCCGGGTGATGGGCGAGGTCCGGGCCACGAACGTCTCGATGCTGCGCAGGATCGACGGCTGCCAGACCTGCGGGTCGAACAGCGTTCGGGGCAGCGGGGCCGGCACCTCCAGGCCCTCGTCGAAGCTGGGCAGCAGGTGATAGAGCGCCGGGGTCAGGCGGGCGGCCTCGCGTTCTCGCGAACTGGACGCGCCCAGGCCCAGATCCGCCGTGCCCGTCGTCATCTTCACCACCGCCTCGAACGAGCCCCGGAACGGGGACGCCAGCGAGATGACCTTGGACACGCGATGATCGGGGCAGGTTCGGCGGCGCCGCGTGCGCAGGCCCCCGGTCGCCTGCAGGAACCCGGCGATGATGAGCCCGCCCATGGAATGGCCGATCAGCGTGACCGTGCGGCGGCAATCATAGCCATCCTTGTAGTAATGGCGGGTCAGCACCGTGCGCTCGATCACCTCGTCGATAAAGGCATCCAGGTCGGCTTCGATCATGTCCAGGGGTTTGCGCCAGTCGTAGGCGAAGGGATAGACGGGCACCTCTGCCTCCGGGGAGGGCGACAGGTCGTAGCGCAACTCGTCGATCAGCTCCTTGTACGCCACCTCATAGAGCGGACCGGGGCGAATGAGGGCCGGTTCCCGGGCCTCGTAGCGCAGATCGTCCGGATGCAGGCAGGCGCTGCCGAAGTGCTTCTGGAACGGCAGCACCCGCCAGATGACCTCCGGCGGTAACGGGTAGTCGTCGCGCAAATATGTGGCGGTGATGCCGGGCACCACGATAGCGGGATCCGGGAGTGTCATGGGGGGCGGCCTCCTTCGCGAAAAGAGCGAGCCGATCATGATGCCATGGACTGAATATTTGACAATTCATCCTGAAAAGTTGAATGCGCCGGCGCCTCCAAGCCTGACGTCGGCCCCGTATTGCGCCTTGCGCGGCGGCACGGGATCGCCTACCCATGTCATCCGCTCGCCGGACCCGGAGTCCGGCCCCCCGTCCGGTCCGAGATCAGGAGCCCGCGCCCACCATGCGCGTTCTGCGCCACTATGACGAATTTCCGGCCGACCTGCGCGGCGGGGCGGTGGCGCTAGGCAACTTCGACGGCGTCCACCTGGGGCATCGGGCGGTTATCGCGGCGGCAACCGAAGCGCGGCGCGCGGTCGGTCCGGCGGCGCCCCTGGGCGTGATGACGTTCGAGCCGCACCCCCGCCGCCTGTTCCAACCCGAGGCGCCGCCGTTCGCGCTGTCGTCCCTGCGCACCAAGGCGCGGCGGATCGAGGACCTGGGCGCCGATTTCCTCTATGTGCAGCACTTCGACCGCGATTTTGCCAGCCATGCGCCCGAATGGTTCGTCGAGGTGGTGCTGGCCCAGGGGCTGGGCGTGCGGCATGTGGTGATCGGCGAGGATTATCACTTCGGCAAGGGCCGGACGGGCGACGCGGATCTGCTGCGCGCCATGGCGGGCGGTCTGGGGTTCGACGTCACCACCGTGCCGCCGGAATTGAGCCCTGAGGGCCGCACCTACTCCTCGACCTGGGCGCGCGAGGCCATCCAGGCCGGGCGCGTGGACGAGGCCGCCACGGTTCTGGGGCACAACTGGGAGGTCGAGGGCCGGGTCGAGCACGGCGACGCGCGCGGCCGCACCATCGGCTTTCCCACCGCGAACCTGCGGCTGGGCGATTACGTGGCCCCGGCGGTCGGGGTTTACGCCGTGCGGGCCGGGATCGATCGCGGGCTAGAGACGCTGTGGTACGCGGGCGTCGCCAACTACGGCCGGCGCCCCACCTTCGACGACACCACCCCGCTGCTGGAAGTGCACCTGTTCGACTTCGACGGGGATCTGTACGGCCACCACCTGCGGGTTCAAATGGTCGCGCACTTGCGGCCGGAACGGAAATTCGATGGCCTTGAGTCCCTCAAGGCCCAGATTGCGGCGGACGCGGATCAAGCGCGCCGCCTGCTGAACGCCAAGGGCTGAGCCATGAGCGTGGATTACAAAACCACCGTCTTCCTCCCCAAGACCGACTTCCCGATGAAGGCCGGGCTGGCCAAGAAGGAACCGGAGATTCTGGCGCGCTGGCAGCGCATGGATCTGTACCGGCGCCTGCGAGACGAGTCGAAGGGCCGGGAGAAGTTCATTCTTCACGACGGGCCGCCCTACGCCAACGGCCACCTGCACATGGGCCACGCCCTGAACAAGATTCTGAAGGACGTGATCGTGCGCGGCCATCAGATGCTGGGCAAGGATGCCAACTACGTTCCAGGCTGGGACTGTCACGGCCTGCCGATCGAATGGAAGATCGAGGAGGGCTACCGCAAGCGCGGCCAGGACAAGGACAGCGTCGACCCGATCGAGTTCCGCAAGGAATGCCGCGACTTCGCGCAGAAGTGGGTCGATATCCAGAGCGAGGAGTTCCAGCGCCTGGGCGTCGTCGGGGACTGGAAGACGCCCTACACCACCATGGCCTTCGCCGCCGAGGCCCAGATCGCCCGGGAACTGGGCAAGTTCCTGATGAACGGCGGCCTGTACCGGGGCGCCAAGCCGGTGATGTGGTCGGTGGTGGAAAAGACCGCCCTGGCCGACGCCGAGGTCGAGTACCACGACCACACCTCGACCACCATCTGGGTCCGCTTCCCGGTGCACCGCGCGCCCATCGCCGAGCTGGAAAACACCAGCGTGGTGATCTGGACCACGACCCCCTGGACCATGCCCGGGAACCGCGCCATCGCCTATGGCGCCGACATGGATTATGTCGTGCTGCGCGTGGTCGCGGCGGCCGACGACAGCCTCGCCGTCCCCGGTGAGCGGCTGGCGGTGGCGGCCGATCTGGTCGCCCAGGTCTGCACGGACGCCGGCATCACCGAGCATGAGATCGCCCACCGCTTCAAGGGCCGGGAGCTGGCGGAGACGATCTGTCACCACCCCTGGCACGGCCAGGGCTATGACTTCCCGGTGCCGCTGCTGCCGGGCGACTTCGTGACCACCGACCAGGGCACCGGCTTCGTCCACATCGCGCCGGGCCATGGTGAGGACGACTACTGGCTCGGCATGGCCAACGGCATCACGGTGCCCGACACCGTGGGCGGCGATGGTCTGTACTTCGACCATGTGCCGATGTTCGCCGGCCAGCATGTGTACAAGGTGGCCCCGGCCGTGCTGGACGCCATGAAGGACGTCGGCGCGCTGCTGGCCCATGGCTCGCTGGTGCACAGCTATCCGCACTCCTGGCGGTCCAAGGCGCCGCTGATCTTCCGCAACACGCCGCAGTGGTTCATCTCGATGGAGACGAACGATCTGCGCGCCAAGGCCCTCGCGGCCATCGACGCCACCCGCTGGGTGCCGCGCACCGGCTACAACCGCATCCGCTCCATGATCGAGACGCGGCCGGACTGGTGCGTGTCGCGCCAACGGGCCTGGGGCGTGCCGCTGCCGCTGTTCCTGCACAAGGCCAGCGGCGAGCCGCTGCGCGATCAGGCCGTCGTGGATCGCATCGCCGCTGCGTTCGAGGCCGAGGGCTCGGACGTGTGGTTCCACGACGACGCCAAGGAACGCTTCCTGGGCAGCGCCTACAGCCCCGACGACTACGAGAAGGTGACGGACATCGTCGAGGTCTGGTTCGACAGCGGTTCGACCCACGCCTTCGTGCTGGAGGCGCGCGACGACCTGCAATGGCCGGCCTCGCTGTACCTGGAGGGCTCGGACCAGCATCGCGGCTGGTTCCATTCCTCGCTGCTGGAAAGCTGCGGCACGCGCGGTCGGGCGCCCTACGAGGCCGTGCTGACCCACGGCTTCCTCCTGGACGAGAAGGGCGAGGACAAGATGTCCAAGTCCAAGGGCAACGTGATCGCGCCCAAGGACGTCTGGGACGACATGGGCGCCGACATTCTGCGCCTGTGGGTGGTGTCGGCCGACTACTCCAACGATCTGCGCTTCGGCAAGTCGATCCTGAAGCAGGTGGGCGAGAGCTACCGCCGCCTGCGCAACACCCTGCGCTACATGCTGGGCAATCTGGCCGGCTTCACCGAGGCGGAGCGCCTGCCGGTCGAGGACATGCCGGAGCTGGAACGCTGGGTGCTGCACCGCCTGACGGAGATGGACGCCATCGCCCGCCAGTGCATTCAGGACTTCGACTTCCACACCCTGTTCCAGGAGCTGTTCCAGTTCTGCGGCTCGGACCTGTCGGCGTTCTATTTCGACATCCGCAAGGACGCGATTTACTGCGACGCGCCCGATGATCTGCGCCGCCGGGCCGCCCGCACCGTGCTGGACATCCTGTTCGATCACCTCGTGCGCTGGCTGGCGCCGTTCATCTCGTTCACCGCCGACGAGGCCTGGCTGATCCGCCATCCCGGTGAGGACGAGACGGTGCACACCCAGGTCTTCCGCGACGTGCCCCGGACGTGGCGCAACGACGCCCTGGCCGAGAAGTGGGCCAAGGTGCGCCGGCTGCGGCGCGTGGTCACGGGTGCGCTGGAAAAGGCGCGCGCGGCCAAGAAGATCGGCGCCAGCCTGCAGGCGCATCCGGTGGTGTACGCCCCGGCGGACGTGGTCGCGGCCTGCGAGGGCCTGGACCTCGCGGATCTCTGCATCACCTCCGGCATCACGCTGACGGCGGACGGCACGCCGCCGGCCGAGGCGTTCCGCCTGGAGGGCGACGAGGGCGTCGCCGTCGTGGTCGCGCGGGCCGAGGGCGAGAAGTGCCAGCGGTGCTGGAAGGTCCTGCCGGACGTCGGCACCCATGCGCACGAGGGCGTCTGTGGGCGCTGCGACGACGTCGTCGGACGGCTGGATACGGCCCCGGCGTAAGCCTCGACGGCATCGGACGATGACCGCCTGAGTCCGGGGCCGTCTCGCCCGTCCACTCGACGAGCCGCGCGTCGGTTGAACGCGGCCGGATCTTTGCAACCGACCCCGGAACGATCCGGGCTTGACGGGGGACGCGAGCCTGCCATTCTCCTCGGCCTCTGGTCCAAGGAGAATGGTTCATGCTTCGATTTTCCGTCCGATCCCTCGTCGCGGGCGCCTTACTCGTCGGCGCACCCGTGGCGGTCGCCGCCGCGTCCGCCTCTGAGCCCGCTATGCCCAGGGCCGCCGCGTCGGCGTCGGAGGCGTCCGTCATCACCGTCTACAAGGCCCCGACCTGCGGCTGCTGCGGCGCCTGGGGCGAGCACCTGCGCGCGCACGGCTTCACGGTGATCGAGAAGGACACGGAGGCGCTGTACAAGGTGAAGGCGCTGGCCGGCGTGCCGGACGATCTGGTCTCGTGCCACACCGCAACCGTGGACGGCTATGTGATCGAGGGGCATGTGCCCGCCACCGACATCCAGCGCCTGCTGGCGGAGGCCCCGGCGGCCACCGGCCTCGCGGTGCCCGGCATGCCGCCGGCCGCTCCGGGCATGGACGTTCCGGGGCATGACTCCCCCTATGCCGTCCTGCTGTTCGACGGCCCGGACCAGCCCACGGTCTACGCCACGCACTGAGACCAACGGCCTTTGACACGGACCGTTGACGCCCGTTGCGGGCCCGATCTGTGTCCATCCGCTGCGGGTTTGAGGGAACCCGCAGCGGGTGCCGCCGTCAAGCCTCAGGCCGCGAGCCGGCCCAGCGCGGCCTCCTGATTGGCCCGCGCGCGCTCCAGGAACGCGGCCCGGGCCGCCTCGGTCTTGGCGTTGTCGCCGGCCCAGGTGCGCAGGGCCGCCTGCTGCAACGCCCGGCCATAGGAAAAGCTCAGCCGCCAGGGCGCGCCGTCCCGCTGGGCCCGCGTGTTGATGGCGTCCAGGTTGATCGTCGCCTGCTCGTCGCCCTGCCCGCCGGACAGGAACACCACGCCCGGCACGGCGGCCGGCACCGTGCGGCGCAGGCAGGCCAGGGTCCGCTCCGCGACCGTGTCCGGGTCGGCCTGCGCCGCCGCGTTCGCGCCGGAGATCACCATGTTCGGCTTGAGCAGCAGGCCCTCCGGCCGCACACCCTGCGCGACCAGCTCCGTGAACACGGCGTGCTGGACCCGTTCGGTCGCCGCGAAACAGGCGTCGATGTCGTGGGCGCCGTCCATCAGCACCTCGGGCTCGACGATCGGGACGATGCCCGCCTCCTGCGCCAGCGCGGCATAGCGCGCCAGGGCGTGGGCGTTGACGTGCACGCTGCGCGCGCTGGGCTTGCCGTGGCCGATGGCGTAGACGGCCCGCCATTTGGCGAAGCGGGCGCCGAGGGCGGCGTACTCCTGGAACCGGTCGCGCAGCCCGTCCAGGCCCTCGGTGACGGTCTCGCCGCTCTCCGGGTCGGGGGCGAGCGGCTTGGCGCCGGTATCGACCTTGATGCCGGGGATCATGCCGGCTTGTTCGATCAGCCGGACCAACGGGGTGCCGTCGGGCGCCGTCTGGCGCAGGGTTTCGTCGAACAGGATGACGCCGCTGATGTGCGCGCCGATCCCCGGCGTCCCGACCAGCATGTGGCGGTAGTCGCGGCGGCTCTCCTCCGTGGAGGTCACCCCCACGGCGTCGAAACGCTTGCGGATGGAGCCCGTGCTTTCGTCGGCGGCCAGAATGCCCTTGCCGTCGGCGACCAGGGCGCGTGCGGTTTCGGTCAGCTGTGTCATATGCATGGGATTGCCTCGGGATCTCGGTCAGTCGGTCCTTACATCTGTTCCTTGACGCCGGTTTTCACCAGCCACCGGTTCACCGGATAGGCGGTGGCGAAGCCGCACCACATGGCCAACTGCATCATGAACCAGAATTCGGGGGTCGGAACCTCAAGGGGCACGCCCAGGAGGGCGCGGAACAGTGCGAACTGCGCGATTGCCATGAAGCCATACATGCCCACCTGCCATGCCGTCAGCGACAGCACGTCGGCCTTGAGCGCCTGCACCAGCCCCTGCCCCACCGAGAGGTTCCGCATGGGCTTGATGGTGAAGTACTGGAACGCGATGCCGAACAGCAGGGCGAAGACGTAATCCAGCACCCAGACGGCGAACATCTTCTCGGCGAACAGCGTCGTCCAGCCGAACCAGACCGCCACGGAGGGCACCAGGACCGCCAGCCATTCGGCGAGGATGTCGCCCAGGGTGCAGCCCGCGCCGCAATGGGCCGTGCCCTTGCCAACCATCACCGGGAATGGGGTCTGGGTCTTGCTGGGCATCGGCTGATCATGCTGCATCGCATGATGCATGGCGCGGTGGGTCGCGAGCTTGCCGTAGCGGAAATAGGCCCAGACCGCGACGAACGGCGCGAACAGGGCCACCACCGGCCACACCACGTTCATGATCCACATGTGCTGGGGATCGCGGCGTTCGTCGAGGGCGATCACGATGGCGCCAAGGGCGCCGAGGACCAGGCAGACGATCGACAGGGTGTGCAGCCAGAGGGGAATCATGGGTCCGGGTCCGCGCGGTGTTCAGGGCAAGCGTCGGCTGCGGGCGTTTCAGCCCGCACCTCGGCAACGCACACCGGGCCCGCTCGGTTCCGTGGCCGTGATTCCGGGGGCGCCTACCGGCTGTCGTCCGCGCTGTGCCAGTGGACCGTGGCGGTCATGCAGACGAAGCCGTCGCCGTTGACCGTCATCAGGTCGAGGCCGCCGTCGGCCCGCGCATAGCCCTGCACCGCCGCCGTCTCGGTATCGAACAGGGGCCGGACCCCCCGGTAGGCAAAGGTGTGGGGCCGGCCCGAGGGCACCTGCCGGCGGGCGCTTTCCATCATGGCCATGGCCTGCAACGGTCCGTGGACGACGAGGCCCGGGAAGCCCTCGACCTCGGTCGCGTAGGTGCGGTCGTAGTGGATGCGGTGGCCGTTGAAGGTCAGCGCCGAGAAGCGGAACAGCCGCACCGGATCGACCGGCAGGGGCTCCCGCCACAGCGGGTCGGGCGGCGCCGCCCGGGGCTTCGGCGGAACGAACGCCGGCGGGCGCGCGACATAGACGATGTCATGGTCCTCCTCCACCGCCAGTCCACGCGCCGTGGAGATGGCGTGGCGCACCGTCACGAACACCATGGCGCCGGCCGCGCCGGTTTTTTCCTGCACATCGAGGATTTCGGATTCCCGCGTGATGGTGCCGCCGATCCCCAGCGGGACATCGTGGAAGGTTAGGCGGCCCCCGGCCCACATGCGCCGTTCCTGCGGTACGGCCGGCAGGAAGCCGCCCAGCCGCGCGTGACCGTCCGGTCCCACGTCGGTCATGGTCGCGGCGGGCAGCGTGTACAGCCAGTGCCACAGGGGCGGGAGCGGGTCGCCCGGCGCGGGGTCCTCGACGGCGTCGTTGATGGTCGCCTGCATCCGGATCACCGGCCCGGGGGTGATGGTGTCGGTGGCGCAGTCCGTCCGGCCGATGGCGGCGCGCGGGGACGCCGCGTCCGGCGAGGGCGGCGTGGGCGTGGGCGTGGGCTCCATGGATGGGGGCTCCATCGGTGTCGGCTCCGTTGGTGTGAGGCAGGACGGCTCCGGCGCACCCTAGGCGAGGCGGTCCCATCGCCGCAACCGCGCCCGTGCGCGGGGCCGTCCTGTCCTCGCACGACTTGACCCGGGCGTCCCGGACGCCTAACCAAGGCGCTCGTCGCCGTCCGTCCCCGCCCACACCTTTTCCGCCATGGCTTGTCTTCGTCTTCAGCGTGATCTGCCGCTGCCCCGCCCGGCGGTGTACGAGGTGATCGCCGACATCGGCGACTATCCGGCGTTCATGCCGGGCTTCGCCGGCGTGCGTCTGGACGGCTGGGAGGACGGCCCGGACGGTCCGGTTCTGCGCGTCTATCAGACCGTCGGCGCCGGCGGCCTGACGATGACGTTCCTCAGCCGCGCCCGCTTCACGCCCGGGGAACGGATCGACATCGTCTCACACGACCGGCCGTTCCGAACGCTGCGTCAGACCTGGCGGTTCGCGGATCGCCCCGGCGGGCGCGTCCGCGTCCATCTGGAGGCCGACTACGAAATGGCCGACCGGCTGGCCGGGCTGGTGTTCGACCGCGTCTTTCCCGGGCTGCTGCGCAGCGGGCTGGCCGCCGTGGCCCATCGCGCCGCACGCCGCCGCGCCGCGCTCCGGGGCGCCGACCGGCCGCACGACCCGGTGGACGCCCATCCGGGCGCGCCCGCCACGAGAGGACAGCAGACATGACCGATTCGACCGCCGCTTCGACCGCCGCGCCGGTTTCGGAGGGGCCTCCGGATGGGCCGCCGGACGGGAGCGCCCACCCGCAGGACCCGGCCCGCATCCGGGCCATGTTCAACGCCATCGCGCCCCGCTATGACCTGATGAACGACATGATGAGCGGCGGCGTCCATCGCGGCTGGAAGGCCCTTCTGCGCGCTCGGGCGGGCCGGCCGACGGGACAGGGCCTTGCGCTCGATCTGGCCGGCGGAACCGGCGATGTGGCGGACCGTCTGGCCCGCAACGGCTGGTCCGTGGTGGTGTGTGACCCGTCGGAGGGCATGATGGCGCGCGGCCGGGCCCGCACGACGGGCGGGCACGCGGCGGGGCCGCCCCTACGCTGGGTGGCCGGCATGGGCGAGGCGCTGCCCTTCGCGGATCGCACGTTCGATCTGGTCACCGTCAGCTTCGGGCTGCGCAACATGCGCGACCGGCAAGGCGCGCTGGCCGAGGTCGCGCGCGTGCTGGTGCCCGGCGGTCGCTTCCTGTGCCTGGAGTTTTCGCAACCCTGGCGGCCGATCCGGGGCCTCTACGGCGCCTATTCCCGGCTCACCATCCCGCGCGTCGGCGCGGCCGTGGCCGGCCGGCCGGAGGCCTATCAATACCTTGTGGATTCGATCCGGGCGTTCCCGGACCGGGCGACCGTCACCGGCTGGCTGGAGCAGGCTGGTCTGACGAACGTGACGGTGCGGCCCGTGTCGCTGGGCATCGCCGCGATCCACGACGGCCGGCGGGCCGCCCCATGACGGTGTCCATGAACAACGCTCGCTCGCCCGAGCCCCGCCCCTCGTGGCCGGTCATCGCGTGGCATGCGATCCGACCCCGCACCCTGCCCTTGTCGCTGTCGCCGGTGATTGCCGGCGCCGCCCTCGGCTGGGCGGAAAGCGGCGCCGCGCGCCCCGGGGTTACGGCGGCGGCCGCGCTGTCGGCCTTGGCCATCCAGGTCGGGACCAACCTGCACAATGACGCGGCCGATACCCTGAACCACACCGACGGCGAGGACCGCGTCGGGCCGCCCCGGGTGACCGCGCGCGGCTGGATGAGTCCGACGCAGGTGCTGATGGCGGCGCACGCGGCGTTCGCCCTGGCCGTGCTGCTGGGCGTCTGGCTGGTCTGGCAGGGTGGCTGGCCCATTCTGACGATCGGGGTCCTGTCGGTTTTGGCCGGTTATGCCTATTCCGCCGGGCCGTGGCCGATCTCGCGCGGACCCTGGGGGGAGTTGGCCGTGATCGCGTTCTTCGGCGTCGCGGCGGTCGGCGGGGTCACCTATCTGCACACCGGCACGGTGGGGCCGCCGGCCGTGGGCCTGGGGCTGATCGTCGGTCTGCTGGCGGCGGCCGTCCTGCTGGTCAACAACACCCGCGATATCGGCCCCGACACACGCGCCGGCCGGCGCACCCTGGCGATCCGGCTGGGGCCGTCGCGCGCGGTGTGGGTGTACGGCGTGTTGATGATGGGGGCGTTGGCCGGTCTGCTCACCCTGGCGCTGGTGGATCCCACGTTGCGCGGGGCGGCCCTTGGCCTGGTGACGGCGCCGCTGGCGTGGCGGGCCTGGCGGGCCTTCGCCACGGCGGGGGCTCCGGGCGATTTCAACGCGGTGCTGGCGCGCACCGGCGGGGTGCAGGCTGCGATGGCCCTGACGACGGCCATTGGTCTGGTGCTGCTGTAGCTCTCTGTGAATGTGCGGTGAGGGGCTTGCCGCGGCACCCCTCATCCGGGGTCGGGTTTTGGGGGCGTCCCGGGCGGGACGAGGTGACCCGCGCGGGCGGGCCGATCCCCTTTACGGTCAACGACGGCGTGTACGACGCCGCGGGCTACGATGCCACCCTGGACGGCCTGAAGGCCGAGGGCCGCGCCCCGGACCGATTATCTGTCCGGCGCGGGCATCTGCGGGCGGCTCATTACGCGGATGGTGGCGTGATCGCGTTGGTCTGAACGCGAAAAAAAGCCGCCGGTCCCCGGAGGCAAACCCAGGACCGGCGGCTCAGTCTGTCCCGCAAGGGTCTCGCTCGACCCCCCACCGGGCGGGACCAACCCGGAGTGCCGCGCGGCTGCCCTCTCAGGCCGCCTGCTGCGGCGGCAACAGAACCTCGCGCTTGCCGACCGCGTTGGCGCGGCTGACCATGCCTTCCTTCTCCATGCGCTCGATGATGCGGGCGGCGCGGTTGTAGCCGATCTGAAGGTGGCGCTGGACAAAGCTGGTCGAGGCCTTGCGCTCGCGCGCCACCAGATCGACGGCGCGGTCGAACAGCGGCTCGCTCGCGGCGACGCTGGAGCCGGCGGTGTCCTCGGCGTCCTCGTCCTCGTCCACGGTGACCGATTCGACATAGGTGGGCGCCGCAAGGCCGCGCAGGTGATCGCAGACGCGCTCCACCTCCTCGTCGGAGACGAACGGCCCGTGCACGCGGGTGATGCGCCCACCGGCCGCCATGTAGAGCATATCGCCCTGCCCCAGAAGCTGTTCCGCCCCCTGTTCGCCCAGCACGGTGCGGCTGTCGATCTTGCTGGTGACCTGGAAGCTGACGCGGGTCGGGAAGTTGGCCTTGATGGTGCCGGTGATGACGTCCACGGACGGCCGCTGGGTGGCCATGATGAGGTGGATGCCGGCCGCGCGCGCCATCTGGGCGAGGCGCTGGATGGCGGCCTCGACCTCCTTGCCGGCGACCAGCATCAGGTCGGCCATCTCGTCCACGACGATCACGATGTGCGGCAGCGGGCTGAGGTCCATCTCCTGCTGTTCGTACACCGGCTCCCCGGTGTCCGGGTCGAACCCGGTCTGCACGGTGCGGGAGACGGGGCCGCCGTCGGCCAGCGCCTTCTCGACCTTTTGATTGAAGCCGCGAATGTTGCGCACGCCGAGCTGGCTCATGGCGCGGTAGCGGTTCTCCATCTCCTTGACCGCCCACTTCAGCGCCACCACCGCCTTGCCCGGGTCGGTCACCACCGGGGTCAGCAGGTGCGGGATGTCGTCGTAGGCCGACAGCTCCAGCATCTTGGGGTCGATCAGGATCAGGCGGCAGCGGTCGGGCGGCAGGCGGTAGAGCAGCGACAGGATCATGGCGTTGACCGCCACCGACTTGCCGGACCCGGTCGTGCCGGCGATCAGCAGGTGCGGCATGCGCGACAAGTCCACGTGCACCGGCCCGCCGCCGATGTCGCGGCCCAGCGCGAGGGTCAAGGTCAGGTCGCCGCCGGCGAACTCTTCGCTGGCCAGCATCTCGCGCAGGTTCACGCCCTGGCGGCGGGCGTTCGGCAGTTCGATGCCGATGACGCTCTTGCCCGGGATGACGGCGATTCGGACCGAGACGGCGCTCATCGCCCGCGCGATATCGTCGGCCAGCCCGATGATGCGGGCGGTCTTGATGCCGCGCGCCGGTTCCAGCTCGTACAGGGTCACGACCGGCCCGGGGCGCACACGCACGATCTCGCCCTTGATGCCGAAGTCGCCGAGCACGCCCTCCAGCAGGCGGGCGTTGTTGGCCAGGGCTTCCTCGTTGATGCGGCGCTGCTGGTCGGTGGTGCGCGGCGGGTTGAGCAGGTCGAGCGGCGGCAGCACGGCCGGGCCGTCCTCGCCCGACTCCTCGCCGCCCACGAACAGGGTGCCCTGCCGGGCGCGCAGGGTTTCGCGCGCGGCGCGGGCGGCCGGCGGTTTGGCCGGGGCCTCCACCACCGCGCGTCGGGTCGCACGGGGCGTGGGCGCCTTGGCCTCCGGCGCGGGGACGGCGTCGCTGTCGTTATGCGGGTCCTCGGGTGCGGCGCCGCCCAAAACCGGCTCCCGCCGTTCCCCCGTCGGCACCGCGGCGCGGAGGTGGGCGAGCCAGCCGGCGCCCGATCGCCCGATGGTCTGGATTCGGGTTGCCGCTCCGGACACGCCGGTGCGTACCGTCGCCACATGCCGCCAGCGCAGGCCCAGGGCGATGACACACAGCCAGCCCGCCAGCCCGGCGGCCACCGCGCCCGGCACGAGGTCCCAGGCGCCGCGTGGCGCGACCATGGCCAGAAGATGGAGCGTCCAGGTGTGCAGAACGGTGCCGGTGACCCCCCCGGCGCCAGCGTAGCTGGGCCACGCGCTGCCGGGCGCCAGGGTCGCCAGGGCGAGGGCCAAAAGCGGCAGGGCCGCCAGCAGGGCCAGCGGCGGCCGGGAGCGGGGGCGCAAGGGCTCCCCGCTCATCAGGCGCAGGCTCAGGACCCCAAGCCCCAGGACGGGCAGGACGGTCACCAGGCCCAGCCATTGCACGACGGCGTCCGCCAGCAGCGCGCCGGGCACACCCATCATGTTGCGGGGCGTCGCGGCGCTGGCGACGTTCCAGGAGGGATCGGCGGCCTCGTAGGTCAGCAGGGCCGCCAGGATCACCGAGGTTAGCGCCAGGACGGCCAACCCCGCGGCGCGTCGCGTCAGACGCGCCAGTCCCACGGCGGCGGCGGGTGGCAGAAAGGGCATCCGCTGGACGCCGGCAGCGCTTCGGCTCATCACCGCATTCCTCTTGGGCAGGGGAATCCCGGCCTTACGAACAGGACGAAAAAAAGTTTTATTGTTCAGGATGTTATGGGATGGCGTTCCATCTATCTCTGAAGGATACCCGGGTTGTCCGTTCCGGGCAAGGGGGGATTTCCCGGCCAAACCACCCCGCTTCCGTTTGACCCGGCGGTCAGCCTCGTTATGGTGCTGATAAGCAGAGCCCGCGCCATTCGGGCCACACCGGACCCAGGGGGAGGACCGCATGAACACAGCCGGGCTCAGCCGGATGGAGGTTGTCGAGGGCGATATCACGGCCGAGACCACCGACGCCATCGTGAATGCCGCGAATGAAACCCTGCTGGGGGGTGGTGGTGTCGACGGCGCCATTCACCGCGCCGCCGGGCCGGGCCTGCTGGAGGCCTGCCGGGAGCTGGACGGGTGTCTGCCGGGGCAGGCCAAGGTGACCGGCGGCTTCGAGTTGGCGGCGCGCTGGGTCGTGCACACGGTCGGGCCGATCTATGACGCCCTGTCGCCGGAGGACGCCGACCGCCTGCTCGGCGCCGCCTATGTCAACGCTCTGCTCGCCGCCGCCGAGGCTGGCGCGCGGTCGGTCTCCTTTCCGGCGATCTCCACCGGGGCGTATGGCTTCCCGCAGGACCGGGCCGCGCGCGTCGCCGTCCTGTCCGTGGCGCGCGCCCTGGAGATGGACGACCGGATCGAGCTGGTGCGCTTCGTCTGCTTCTCGCCGGAACAGGCCCAGCTCCATCAGGCCGCCATGGACGCCCTGCGCAAGCTCTGACGTCCCATCGTTGACGCCCAACGTGCTGATCCCGCCGTTCCGTCCTCCCTCCGTTTTCCGCGTGTGACCCGCTTCCCCCATGATCGCCATCCTGCTGCCGCTCGGCCTTGCGTTCATCATGCTGTCCATTGGGCTGGGTCTGCGGGTGGCGGACTTCACCCGCGTGTTCCGCCAGCCGCTGGCGCTGGGGGCGGGGCTGGTCAATCAGCTTGTCCTTCTGCCGCTGGTGGGGGCGGCGCTGGTGATGGTCTACGACGGCCCGGCCGTGTTCGCGCTGGGCCTGATGGCGCTGGCGGCCTGTCCGGGCGGCATCACGTCGAACCTGCTGACCGTGCTGGCGGGAGGCAACGCGGCGCTGTCGGTCTCCATGACCGCGATCAGCAGCCTCGTCGGCATCGTCAGCGTGCCGCTGATCCTGGGCCTGAGCCAGGGCCTGCTGATGGGCGAGGCGGAGGCGATCCGCCTGCCGCTGGGCCAGATCCTGGGCGGCGTGTTCGGCGTGACCGGCGTGCCGATTGCCCTGGGCATGCTGCTCAACCATGTCGCCCCGCGCCTGACAGAGCGCATCCGCCCGGCCGCGCGCGGTCTCGCCACGGGTGTGTTCGCGCTGATCGTAGTCGGCGCCTTCGTCGGCCAGCGCGAGACCATGATGGCGCATGCCGCCGATCTCGGCCCGGTCGTGCTGGCGCTGAATCTGGGCACCATGGCGTTGGGTCTGCTGACGGCGCGGCTGCTGCGGCTGTCGTTCGCGGATACGGTCGCCATTGCCATGGAGACGGGCCTGCAAAACGCGGCGCTGGCGATCTTCATCGCCACCAGCCTGCTCGGCCGCCCGGATATGGTGGTGCCGGCCATCCTGTACGCCCTGACCATGAACCTGTCGGCGGCGGCCCTGATCGCCGGGGCGCGGGCCTACGCCCGCCGCGCCCAGACTCGCTCGGCTGCGTAGAGCGCGCGCGCCGGGTCTTCCCCGGGCATCCGGCGCCCCCCATATCCCGCTGAAGCGCATCCCATGGAAGGCCGCCTTGGAGAGGAAAGGACCCGCCATGCCGGACCGGATCCCGACACCCCGACACGCGCCCCGCCGCCGCACGGCTCTTGCCTGTGCCCTCCTGACCCTTGGTTTGGCCGCCGGGCCGAGTGGGGCCGAGACCCGCACGGTTGACTCCGAGCAGCAGACGTTCACGGTCGAGGTGCTGGCCGACGGCCTCGCCCACCCCTGGGCCTTGGCGTTCCTGCCCGATGGCGCGGCGCTCATCACGGAGCGCGAGGGGCGTCTGCGCCTATGGGCCGACGGAACGCTGGATCCGCGCCCGATTGATGGCGTGCCGCCGGTCCGCGCGGTGGGGCAGGGCGGTCTGTTGGACGTTCTGGTGCCGCCGGACTTCGCCGAGACCGGCCACATTTATCTCTCGCTGTCGCACCCGGCGGACGGCGACGGCGCCAACACCCGCGTGGTGCGGGCGGTGTTCGACCGCGAGGCCCACGCCCTGCGGGATGTGACCGTGATCGTGGACGCGACCCCGGTTGGGCACACGTCCCGACATTACGGATCCCGGCTGGCGATCGGCGGCGACGGCAAGCTCTACGTCACCACCGGGGAGCGCGGCGAGCGCCCCCGCGCCCAGGACCTCACCGATCTGGCCGGCAAGGTGTTGCGGCTGAACCCGGACGGCTCGATCCCGGAGGACAACCCGTTCGTGGGCCATGCCGACGTCCGGCCCGAAATCTACGCGCTCGGCACCCGCAACGCCCAGGGCATGGATGTGCATCCGGATACCGGCGTGGTCTGGTTCCACGAGCACGGCCCCCGGGGCGGCGACGAACTGAACATCGCCCGGGGCGGGGCGAACTACGGCTGGCCGATCATCACCTACGGCCTGAACTACAACGGCACGCCGATGGGCGAGGGCACCGCGAAGCCCGGCCTGCAACAGCCCGTGTACTACTGGGATCCGTCGATCGCGCCGTCGGGCATGACCATCTACGACGGCGCGGCGTTCCCCGAATGGCGCGGCGACATCTTCGTGGGCGCGCTGAAGTTCCGCCTGCTGGCCCGCCTGGAGATGGACGGCGACCGCGTGGTGGCGGAGGAACGGCTGCTCACGGATGAACTCGGTCGCATCCGGGCCGTGGTGACCGGCCCGGACGGGGCGCTGTATCTGCTGACGGACGCCGGCAACGGCCGGCTTGTGCGGCTGGGGCCGACGTCGTGACTCACGATCCGCTGGCGTCCGGGGCGCGGCGGCGGCGTAGGACGTAGGTGTCCATGATCCAGCCCTTGCGCGCGCGCTGGGCCTTGATGGTTTCGGAAATGCGGTCGGCGGTTTCGTCGAGCGGGCCGGCGATCAGCACCTCGTCCGGGCTGCCCACGTCGCCGCCCCAAAAGATGTCCATGTCCGGCCGGTCGCGCAGCCGCATGTAGGCGTCGCGCGAATCCAGCATCACGATGCTGTTGGTGACCGTGGCCGGGTCGCCGGTCTCGATCTGGCGGCCGGTGGTGATGACGATTTCCTCGCCCACGCGGTTGAGCGGAATGCGGTGCTTCGCCGTCAGGGCCTGCACGCAGGTGATGCCGGGGATGACCTCGAACGTGATGTCGTCGCGGCCCTCGGCGATCAGGTCGTGCAGGTTCTGCATGGTGCCGTCGTACAGGGCCGGGTCGCCCCACAGCAGAAAGGCCCCGGTCTCGCCGTCCGCCATGTTGCCGTCGATCAGGTCGGCGATCACCTGGGTGCGGCGGCGGCGCCAGTCCTCGACCGCGCCCTGATAGTCGGCGGAGGCGCGGTCCCGCTTCGGGCTGGCCCCGGCGGCGACGCGATAGGCGCGGTCGGCCGCGTGCTCCGCCAGGATCTCCCGGCGGAACCGGATCAGCGAGTCCTTCCCGTCGCCCTCCTTCTCCAGGAAGAAGAACACGTCGGTGCGGCGGATGCCCTTGATGGCGGCCAGGGTGAGGGCGTCCGGATCGCCGGGGCCGATGCCGATGAGAAGAATGTGTTTCATGTCGCAGACTCCGGGCCGGAGCCAAGGCCCGGCTTGGTGACACAGTAGAGCGTGACCGGCATGGCCGTGCGCCAGCCGTGGAAGCCGCCGAGCGGCTTGGCCTGGGCGACCGACAGCCGGGTCAGATCGCCGCCCAGGCGGGCGTGCAGGGCGGCCAGGGCGGTCTCGCTTTCCAGGGTGACGGCGTTGGCGACCAGCCGGCCGCCGGGCTTGAGGGCGGACCAGACGGCGTCGAACACGCCGGCCACGGTGAGGCCGCCGCCGATGAACACGGCGTCGGGCGCCTCCAGCCCGGCCAGGGCCTCGGGCGCCGCGCCGGCCACGATGGTCAGGCCCGGGACCCCGAGGGCATCGCGGTTGCGGGCGATGTGCGCCCGGCGGTCGTCGCGGGTCTCGATGGCGAGGGCGCGGGCGGTGGGATGGGTGCGCATCCACTCGATCCCGATGGAGCCGCACCCGGCTCCCACGTCCCACAGAAGTTCACCTGGCCGGGGCGCCAGCCGCGCCAGGGTCACGGCGCGCTGGTCGCGCTTGGTGATCTGGCCGTCGTGGTCGAAGGCATCGTCCGGCAGCCCCGCCAGCCGCGTCAGGCCGCCGTCGTGGTCGGGATCGGCGACGCAGGTGACCGCGATCACCGCCAGATCGGCGCCGGGCGGATGCGGCCAACCAGCGGCGGTGCCGTCCAAACGGTGCTCGCGCGGGCCGCCCAGGTGCTCCAGCACGGTGACGGTGCTGGCGCCGAAGCCGCGTGCCGTCAACAGGGCCGCCACCTCGGCCGGCGTCTCCCGGTTCTCGCCCAGCAGCAGCAGCCGGGCGCCCTCGTGCAGCAGGGGATGGAGTGTGGCCAGCGGGCGGCCGTGCAGGGGCAGGGTGGCGACCTCGTGCAGCCCCCAGCCGAGCCGGGCCGCGGCCAGGGACACGCTCGACGGCGCCGGGAACACCTGCATCTCGGCGGCGGGCACGCGCCGGGCCAGGGTTGCGCCCAGGCCGTAGAACATGGGATCGCCGCTCGCCAGCACACACAGCGGCGTGCCGCGCCGGGCCAGAACCCTCTCGTAACCGTCCGCGAACGGCGTCGGCCAGGGCTCCCGTTCCTGGCCGGGGATGGCGGGCAGCAGCTCTAGATGCCGCGCGCCGCCCATCACCACGGGGGCTGTTTCCACCGCCTGCCGGGCCGCCCGTCCCAACCCGTCCAGGCCGTCCTCGCCGAGACCGACCACCGTAAGCCAGGGCGTCGGCCGGGGTATGCTGTCGTCGTGCACCGTTGTCCCTCCGGATCCGGTCGGGGTGATACGAGACCCGCCCGACCGTGGCAACCCTCGCGGCGGGTTTGGGGGCGTGCGCGGGTGCGCGCGGGTGCGCTTTCGGGTTCCTCCAACGGGCGTCCCGGTGTAGACACACGCCGCGAACACGGGACCCGGGATCGGCGCACGCGCCGTCCCCCGGGACGCCCCCCGGGACGATCACTGCGAGGACCCTGTCATGCACGCCTACAGCCGCGATGCGCACGCCATCTACCGGCAATCCTTCGCCATCATCCGGTCCGAGGCGGACCTGAGCCGCATCCCCGCCGACCTGGAGGATATCGCCGTCCGCGTCGCCCACGCCTGCGGCATGCCGGACATCATCGATGCGCTGGTGTTCTCGGAGGGCGCCGGGGCCACCGGCCGCGCCGCGCTGGAGGGGGGCGCGCCGATCCTGTGCGACTGCCGCATGGTGGCGGAGGGCATCACCCGCGCCCGCCTGCCGGCCGACAACGCGGTGATCTGCACCCTGAACGACGAGCCGGTGCGTGCCATGGCGCGCGAGATGGACACCACCCGCTCGGCGGCGGCGGTGGAACTGTGGCGGCCCCATCTGGCGGGGTCCATTGTAGCGGTGGGCAACGCGCCGACCGCGCTGTTCCACCTGCTGGCCATGCTGGACGATCCGGAAACGCCGCGCCCGGCGCTGATCCTGGGCTTCCCGGTCGGCTATGTCGGCGCGGTCGAGTCGAAGGATGAACTGGCGGCCAACAGCCGGGGCGTGCCGTTCGTCGCCGTCTCCGGCCGGCGCGGCGGCAGCGCCATGGTGGCGGCCGCCGTGAACGCCCTCGGGCGGGAGGCACACGGCTGATATGAGCGAGCACAAGGGACGCCTGTTCGGTCTGGGCGTCGGTCCGGGGGATCCCGAACTCATCACGGTCAAGGCGCTCAACCGGCTGCGGGCGGCGGACGTCGTCGCGTTTCCCAGCGCGGAGGGCCGCAAGGGCCACGCCCTGACCATCACCGAGGGCTATCTGCGCGACGAGCAGGTGCGCCTGCCGATGGTCTTCCCCGTCACCATCGAGGCGCCGCCGCCCCCGTTCGATTACGAGGCGGCGCTGGCCGGCTTCTACGACGGCTGCGCGGAGCAGATCGCCGGCCACCTGGACGCCGGGCGCGACGTGGCGGTGCTGTGCGAGGGTGATCCGTTCTTCTACGGCTCCTACATGTACCTGCACGACCGGCTGGCGGACCGCTACGAGACCGAGGTGGTGCCGGGCGTGTGCTCCATCCTGGCCGGGGCGTCGGTGCTGGGCACGCCGCTGGTCTACCGCGACCAGTATCTGTCCGTGCTGTCCGGCGTCATGACGGAGGACGATCTGCGCCGCCGTCTGACGGAGGCCGACGCCGCCGCGATCATGAAGCTCGGCAAGACCTTCACCAAGGTGCGCCGGGTGATCGAGGAGGTCGGCCTGCTGGACCGCGCGCTGTATGTGGAGCGCGCGACCATGACCACCCAGCGCACGCTGCCGCTGGCGGACGTGGACCCGGCGACGGTGCCCTACTTCTCGGTGATCCTGATTCCGGGCCGGACCTGGGTGGGCTCGCCGGTATGACGGACGGGACGGACACGCCGGCCGCCATCGTCATCCTGGGCCAGCGCAGCCTGGACACCGCGCGGCGCATCCAGGCCCTCTTGCCCGAGGGCACGCGGATTCACGGGTTGGCCGGGCGGGTCGAGGGCGCCGACGTGGCCTATGAGGGCTTCGGCGAGACCCTGCGCGGCCTGCATCGGGACGGTGTGCCCCTGATCGCGTTGTGCGCCAGCGGCATCGTGATCCGCGCCCTGGCCCCGCTGCTCCAGAACAAGCGGCTGGAGCCGCCGGTGCTGGCGGTGGCGGAGGACGGCAGCGCCGTCGTGCCGCTGCTGGGTGGCTTGCATGGGGTCAACGCCCTGGCGCGGCGCATCGGCGCGGCGCTGGACGTGGTGCCCGCGATCACGACCACTGGGGACGTGCGGTTCAGCGTGACGTTGGAGGCGCCGCCCGCCGGCTACGTCGCGCGCGATCCCGGCGCGTCGAAGGCGTTCATGTCCGACCTGCTGGGCGGTGCGTCGGTGCGGCTGGAGGGGGAGGCGCCCTGGCTGGCCGAGAGCCGCCTGCCGTTCACCCCGGACGGGGACCGCTGCATTCGGGTCAGCCCGGATGATCGGGACGCGGCGCCGGGCGATCTGGTGTTCCACCCGAAGACCGTTGTGGTCGCTGTCGCGGGCCAGGGGGACGACCTCGCAGAGTCCGTCCCGGCCGCCCTGGCGGCGGCGGTACTGGCGCCCAAGGCCGTGGCGGCCGTACTGGCGCCCCGCGCGGCGATGGCGCGGCCGGACCTGCACCGTCTGGCGGTGTCGCTGGACGCCCCGGTGCGCTTCGTGGCCGAGGCGAGCGATCCGACCGCCCTGGTCGCCGGCGCCGTGCCCGAGGGCGACCGCGACCGGCCGCTGTGGGCGGACGGGCCGGTGGCGCTCGCGGTGGCGCGGACGCCGGAGGCCGTGCGCCCGGTGGGCCATCCGCGCGGGCATCTGGCCGTGGTGGGTCTCGGGCCGGGCAGCCCGGATCTGCTGGCCCCGGCGGCGCGGGAGGTGCTGCGCCGCGCCGACCACTGGATCGGCTATGAGACCTATATCCGCATGGCCGAACGGCTGGTCGGGACCGCGCGTCCGGATCAGGCCGTGCATGCCTCCGACAACCGGGTGGAGATGGACCGCGCCCGCCACGCCCTCGCCCTGGCGGCGGACGGGGCGCGGGTGGCGGTGATCTCCTCGGGCGATCCGGGCATCTTCGCCATGGCGACGGCGGTGATGGAGGCGCTGCATGCCGGCGACGATCCGGCGTGGCAGGGCGTGGCGCTGGAGATGGTGCCCGGCATCACGGCCGCGCAGGCCGCCGCCGCCCGGATCGGTGCGCCGCTGGGCCACGACTTCTGCATCCTGTCGCTGTCGGACAACCTGAAGCCGCTCGACGTCATCCTGGAGCGGCTGGAGTATGCCGCGCGGGCCGACCTGGCGATGGCGCTGTACAACCCGGTGTCGAAGGCGCGGCCCTGGCAGTTGGGGCAGGCGCTGGACCGGCTGCGGACGGTGCGCGGGCCGGAGACGCCCGTTGTGCTGGCCCGTGACGTGGCGCGCCCGGACGAAGCCGTGCGCGTCACCACCCTGGGCGCCGTGCGGCCGGAGGATGCGGACATGCGCACCGTGATCCTGATCGGGTCCTCGGCCACCCAGACCGTGCCGCGCGCGCTGGCGGAACGCCTCTGGGTCTACTCCCCGCGTTGGTATGCGCGCGAGTCGGATCCGGCCTCCGTCCAGCGGTCGCCCGCGGTCATGAACCCCATGACCCGGTCCCGGTAGACGCGCGATCCCGTCAGGCCCGCCGCCTCCGCCGCGCCCTGGCACACAGGCAGCGGCATCAGGTAACCCGCGCGGCGGGCACAGGCGGGGGCTCGGGGGCGGTCGGTCGCCGTTTTCGGTCCGCCCTGCAACGTGTGCGCGATGCGTCTAAAACGGGCGCCACGACGCGCCGGAGGCCATTGAACGGGCATAGCCGTTCAATGGCCGACCGGACTTACGCCGCCGCCTGCTCCAGGGCCTGGCCGTTGACGATCAGGCCGCCCTCGCCGGCGGAGACGGTGGCGGTGTCGCCATCGCCAATGCGCCCTTCCAGCACCAGCACGGCCAGCGGGTTCTCAAGCTGGCGCTGGATCACCCGCTTGAGCGGCCGGGCGCCGTACACCGGATCGTAGCCACGCTCCGCCAGCCACGCCTTGGCGGCCATGTCCATGTCCAGCGTGATGCCCCGATCGTCCAGGCGCTTGGCCAGCCGCGCGATCTGGATGTCGACGATGCCGGCCATGTGCTCCTTGAACAGGCGGTGGAACAGCAGGATCTCGTCCAGGCGGTTGAGGAACTCCGGCCGGAACGCGGCGCGCACCTCCTCCATGACCACGCCGCGCACGGCGGCGCTGTCCTCGCCCTCGCCCTGGGCCGCCAGGATGTCGGCGCCGAGGTTCGAGGTCATGACGATCAGGGTGTTCTTGAAATCGATCACCCGGCCCTGGCCGTCGGTCAGGCGGCCCTCGTCCAGCACCTGGAGCAGCACGTTGAACACGTCCGGGTGCGCCTTCTCGACCTCGTCGAACAGCACGACCTGATAGGGCCGACGCCGCACCGCCTCGGTCAACGCGCCGCCCTCGTCATAGCCGACGTAGCCCGGAGGGGCGCCGATTAGGCGGGCCACGGCGTGCTTTTCCATGTACTCCGACATATCGACGCGGATCAGCGCGGTTTCGTCGTCGAACAGGAACGCCGCCAAAGCCTTCGTCAGCTCGGTCTTGCCGACACCCGTGGGGCCGAGGAACAGGAAGGAGCCGATGGGCCGGTTGGGATCGCCCAGCCCGGCACGCGCCCGGCGCACGGCGTTGGAGACGGCGGACACCGCCTCCGCCTGCCCGACCACGCGGGCGGCGAGGACCGCCTCCATCTTCAGCAGCTTGTCGCGCTCCCCGGTCAGCATCTTGTCCACCGGAATGCCGGTCCAGCGCGACACGATGGAGGCCACGGTTTCCTCCGTCACCACCTCGTTCAGCATGGCGTCGCCCTGGCCGGTCTCCGCGTCCTCAAGCTGCTTTTGCAGGCCCGGGATGACGCCGTATTCCAGTTCGCCCGCGCGCGCCCAATTGGCCTGACGACGCGCGATGTCGAGGTCACCGCGGGCGTGATCGAGCTGTTCCTTCAGCTTGGTGGTGTCGGCCAGGGCGCCCTTCTGCCGCTCCCAGTCGGCGGCCATCACGGCGGCCTTGGCCTCCAGGTCGCCCAGTTCGTCCTCCAGCTTGAGCAAGCGATCGCGGGAGGCCGGATCGGGCTCCTTCTTCAGCGCCTCGCGCTCGATCTTGAACTGGATGATGCGGCGGTCGAGTTCGTCGAGTTCCTCCGGCTTGCTGTCCACCTGCATGCGCAGGCGCGCGGCGGCCTCGTCCACCAGGTCGATGGCCTTATCGGGCAGGAACCGGTCGGTGATGTAGCGGTTGGACAGCGTCGCGGCCGCCACCAGCGCGGCGTCGGCGATGCGCACACCGTGGTGCAGCTCGTATTTCTCCTTGATGCCGCGCAGGATGGAGATGGAATCCTCCACCGTCGGCTGGGAGACGAACACCGGCTGGAACCGGCGCGCCAGGGCGGCGTCCTTCTCGACGTGCTTGCGGTATTCATCCAGCGTGGTGGCGCCGATGCAGTGCAGTTCGCCCCGCGCCAGGGCCGGTTTCAGCAGGTTGGAGGCGTCCATCGCCCCCTCCGCCTTGCCGGCGCCCACCAGGGTGTGCATTTCGTCGATGAACAGCACGTATTCGCCGTCGCTGGACGAAATCTCCGACAGCACGGCCTTCAGCCGCTCCTCGAACTCGCCGCGATACTTCGCGCCGGCCACCAGGGCGCCCAGGTCGAGCACCATCAGACGCTTGTCGCGCAAGCTTTCGGGCACGTCGCCGTTGACGATGCGCAGGGCGAGGCCCTCGACGATGGCGGTCTTGCCCACGCCCGGCTCGCCGATCAGCACCGGGTTGTTCTTGGTGCGGCGGGACAGCACCTGGACGGTGCGGCGGATTTCCTCGTCGCGGCCGATGACCGGGTCGAGCTTGCCCTCGCGCGCCGCCTCGGTCAGGTCGCGGGCGTATTTCTTGAGCGCGTCATACTGCTGCTCCGCCCCCGCGCTGTCGGCGGTGCGGCCCTTGCGCAGGCGCTCCACCGCGCCGTTGAGGCCCTGCGGCGTCACGCCGGCCTCCGCCAGCACCTTGGCGGCGGGCGTGCCCTTGGCCAGGGCGAGAGCCAGCAACAGGCGTTCGACGGTCACATAGCTGTCGCCGGCCTTCTTGGCCATCTGCTGGGCCTGGTCGAGCAGCCGCGTGGTCTGCTGCGACCAGTACATGTTGGTCGCGCCCTCGACCCGGGGCAGCTTGCCCACCTCCATGTCGATGCCGGAGCGGGCCTTTTCCACGTCGCCGTCGGTCGCGGCGATCAGGCTGGCGGCCATGCCCTCCGGGTCGTCCAGAAGGGCCTTCAACAGGTGCTCGGGTGTCACCTGCTGGTGGTGCTCCCGCAGGGCGATGGTCTGCGCCGCTTGCAGGAAGCCCTTGGCGCGGTCGGTGAAGGTTTCCAGATCCATGTTGATCGTCCTTGTCGTCTGTGGCGAGGACACCGGCCCCCAATGCGGGCAGCCGCGCGTCCCCCCGGACGGCGCTCCTCCTAAGAGCAAGCGCCAGATGGTCGCGGTTTCGCTGGATCCGATATGGGGAGGATCCGCGGGCCGCCGCAACGGACAAGTGGCCCGGACCGGCCCTCGTTCTCGGGTGTTTCATGGATGCGGCCGTTCTAGCCGTCGCAAAACACTCGTCAAATGAAGTGTGTGACTTTGCGAACACCGTGCTCGTGGCCGGGCGGCCATCGGACGGAAGATAGGGTGGTCGTATCGACGTGATCGTGTATAACGAGTTTTATGCTTGCGAGCGGGCTGGGGGGCGGCCACTTGCGTGCCGGTTGCTCGTGTAGCGCGGGAGAGGCACGCCGGGTCTTTCCGGCGCGCGGCGCGGGCAATGGATGCGCACCGGTGCCTCAGGGGACGAAATCATGTCAATCGCTCGAATGCTCTGGCGATCCTGTCTTTTTGCCGCCATGGGCGCCACGCTGGCGGCCTGTTCTTCCTATCCGGACGCCCCGGTCGACCCAGGAGCGGATCCCAGCATCTATACCATCGGTGCGCTGGATCGCCTGGAAATCTTCGTGTGGGGGGACACGGAGCTGTCGCGGCAGGTGACCGTGCGCCCTGATGGGCGGATCTCGACCCCGCTTCTCTCCGACATGGTGGCGGCCGGCAAAACGCCGGCGGAGTTGTCCAGCGACATCACCGAAGCCCTGCGTCCTTACATCCAGGAGCCCCTGGTGACGGTGATCGTCAACGACTTCACCGGCCCGCTGGACAAGCAGATCCGGGTGGTGGGCGAGGCCGCCAGCCCCACGGCGGTCCCGTACCGCCAGAACATGACGTTGATCGACGTCATGCTGGCCGTGGGTGGTTTGACACCCTTTGCGGACGGCAACGGCGCCCTGCTGGTGCGCGGCAAGGGCGAGGCGCGCGAAACCTACCGGGTCCGTCTGGAGGATCTGCTGAAGGACAGCGACATCGACGCGAACGTCGCCCTTCTGCCCGGCGACATCATCCTGATCCCCGAGGCCCTGCTGTAGGATCGGCGGCCCGCCGCCGACACGAGAGACCGTTTGCGCCATGAAACGATCGCTGACCGCAGCCGGAGTGGGACTACTGGGAGCCGCTGTGGTCGCCGTCTCTCCCGCATGGTCGGTCGATCTGACCCTGGACCAAGCCGTTGAAACCCAGGTCATCGCGACCGACAACGTCGACCTCGAACCCGACGAGGACAAGGACGGCGCGATCATCAACCGCGTGGATTACAACACCGCGTTCAGCGCGGTCTGGCGCCGGATGAACGTCACTCTCGATGCCGGCCTTGGGGTCGAGACCGAAAATGGCCGCGATCCGACCATCGATCAGGACATCCGCGCCGCCGGTGCCTTGGATTTCATTCCCACGTTGCTTGGCGTGGAGGCGAACGCATCCTCGCGCCGTGTGCTCATCGACGACACCGCGCCCCAGACCGAGGGGCGGGCAAATTCGGACGATAACACCGAAACCGTCAACACCGTCGAGATCAGCCCCTACGCCCGCTATGTGTTCGTCGACGACATTGAGGCCCTCGCGCGGTTCCGGCACCGTGAGACCCTGAAAACGGACACCTCGGACTCCGATGGCGACGACGGCTCGCGCGGGTCCGGCGGCTCCGACCGGGAACGCGAGATGCAGCAGACCTTGACGGTGGACACGCGCAGCCAGCTGCGCTGGGTCGGCTTCCAGGGGGAGTTCGACCACCGCAAGAACACGCAGTTTGGCGGTGACTCGCGGAATGATGGGGCCGGCGATTTCGAGGAGACCACGGCCGGCCTGACGACCCGCGTTCCGGTCACACGCTGGTTCACCGCCATCGGTCAGGTCGGCTACGGCTGGGTCGAGGCCAAGAGCGAAGAGGATCTGACCGGTATCTTCTGGAACGCCGGCGGCGTGTTCGAGGGCGCACACGGTACGCTGTCGATGACCTACGGTCGTCGCTACGGCGATCAGTGGATCGAGGGCGACATGACGTACGCCATCACGCCCCGCCTGCGGGTGCAGGCGGCCATCAGTCGGGCGCTGGAAACCTCCATGGGCCGGGCGTCGCGACTTGAGGGCGAGGAGCGGACGCGGGGTGAGGATTCGGTGCTGCCGCAAACCTCCCGAACCAGCGGCGACAACGACGATGGGGTGTCTTTGGCGTACACGGGGCAGTTCGGCGTGGTCGGCAATTATCGGCGCAACACCTACAGCCTGACCGGCGCCTATACCAATCGGGAGTACGTCAGCGGCACTGATGAAGGCGAGGACGAAACCTCCGTCAGCCTCACGGGCGGCTGGAATCGGACCCTCAACCGGGAGTGGACCTCGTCCCTGACGCTGCGATCGCAACACGCCTCGGGAAGCGATACGGACGAATCGCTGACCCTCTCGGCGCGGGGCCGTCTGACCTATCTGCTGACGGACTCCGCGTCTCTGTTCGGCGGCGCCTCGCATGCGCACCGGTTCAGCGACGATCCCGAGGATGAGTATACGGAAAACACGGTGTTTATTGGGGGGCGTCTGGCGTTCTGAGGCCGGCGTCCGGGTCTCGTGACCGCGCGCGGGGTCCCCACACGGAGCCTGCCCCCGGGGGCAGTATCCGGGGGCCCTATCCGGGGGGCGTGTCCCGGACCGGAGTCCGAAGGGGCCGGTGCCCTTCGAGTGTGGAATGGATGCGGAGAGAGCGATGGTCGGTCAGGACGTGAACAGCCGCAGCGACGCCGACGGGCGCGGTGCCGGCGCCTTCGTGAAATTGGGGGCGGCAGCCCTTTGCATCGTGTGCTTCGGGGTTCTGTTCTGGGACGGCCTGATCTACGCCGCCAGTGCGTGGGAGCGCGACGAGTTCAGCTACGGCTACATCGTGCCGCCGCTGGCTCTGCTCATGATCTGGCACGCGCTGCGCGGCATGACCCCCCCGGCGGTTTCGCGCGGCGGGGGGATCGGGGCCGCCATCGTCGTGTTCGCGGCCGTGCTCGCGGTTCTCGCCAAGGTCGGCGGCATGCCGACCTTCGGCTATTACGGCTTCATTCTGTCGCTGCTCGGTCTCGTCCTGATTCTGTACGGCGCCTATGGGCTGCGGTGGCTGTTGTTTCCGATCGCCTATCTGTTCTTCGCGCTGCCCCTGCCCAACACGCTGTACATCCAGGTCTCGACGACGATGCAGCACATCTCGTCGGTTCTGGGCACAGACATCCTGCGCGCGATGGGCTATTCGGTGTTCCTGAACGGGAACATCATCGACCTGGGTCTGTACCAGCTTCAGGTTGCCGAGGCCTGCAACGGCCTGCGCTATCTGTTCCCGCTCGCCAGCTTCGCCTACCTGGTCGGCTATATCTATGCCGGGCCCATCTGGCACCGCGTGGTGCTGTTCCTGTTCACCGTACCGATCACGATCGCCATCAACAGCGCCCGCATCGCCCTGACCGGCATCCTGGTCAATTATCAGGGCGTCGAGGCCGCCGAAGGGTTCATGCACGCCTTTGAGGGCTGGGTGATTTTCGTGTTCGGCCTGGTCCTGCTGTTCGTGGTGCTCCAGATCCTGATGCTGATCTCCGGTGATCGGCGGCTGTTCGTCGCCCGCCTGAACCTCGACATCATCATCCCCGCACCCGGTCGCGTGCCGGCGCCGATGGCCCGGGCCACGCCCGCCTTGATCGTCGCCCTGGTGGCGGTGGTGGCGGGCGTCGTCGCCTTCAGCGCGCTGCCGGAAGGGGCGCGGACCGTGCCGCCGCGCAAGCCCCTGGCCACGTTCCCGCTGTCGATCGACGGGTGGTCCGGGACGGAGCGGGCGATCCTGCCGACCCAGCTCGAAACGCTGCAGGTCGACGACTATATCGTCGCCGATTACGAAAACCCGCAGGTCGATACGCCGGTGAACCTGTATGTCGCCTGGTACGACGCCCAGGACCGCCGGGCGACGATTCACTCGCCCGCGGTCTGCATTCCGGCGGGCGGTTGGGAAATCACCGACCTGTCGGACACGACCCTCACCCCGGACGGCATGGACACCCCGCTGACCGTCAACCGCAGCGTGATCGTCAACGGCACCCAGCGCCAGCTCGTGTACTTCTGGTTCGAACTGCGCCACCGCCGGCTGACCGACGAGTTGCGGATCAAGCTGGCCAACGTGTGGGACGCGCTCACCCTCGGCCGCACCGACGGCGCCCTGGTCCGGGTCATCACGCCGATCCGTCAATCCGAGGACCCCGAAGACGCCGACGCCCGGTTGCGGGCGTTCCTGGGGGATGCCCTGCCTCTGCTGGACGCCTACGTGCCCAACTGACCGCCGGGGGGCCCGGCGGGTCCCCTGGTCCCCTCGGTGCCCGTACATCATCCTGAGGTGAAGGCGACGCGCCGCAGGATGGCAAGGCCGACCGGTCGGCGCGCTCCCGGGCGCGAAAAAAAGCGGCGATGAGTCAGGCTCATCGCCGCCGCGTCGCCGATCGTCCTCGTTCTCGTCCCTTTGGTTTTTATGCGCCCGCGCGCATGGCGGCGAGCCACCCCAGCGTGGCGTCCGTATCCCCGCCCGGCTTGTATTCCGCGCCCAGCGGCGCGGCCCAGCCGAGGGCGTCGATGGTCGCGAACACGTTGGGATAGTGCACCTCGCCCCGGTCCGGCTGGCCGCGCTCCGGCACACCGGCGAACTGGATGTGGCCGATCACGGGCAGCAGGTCCGTCAGCCGGTGCGTCAGGTCCCCGCCCATGAGCTGCGCGTGGTAGCAATCGAACATCAGCTTGACGTTCGGCCGGCCCACGGCCGCGATCACGTCCCGCGCCTGCTCCGGTGTGGTCAGGAAGTACCCCGGGGCGTCGTAGCGGTTCAGCGGCTCGATCAGGATGGTGATCCCGTCCGCCTCCGCCTGCGCCGCCGCGTAGTCCAGGGTGGCGAGAAAGGCCGCATGGGCCGCGTCGCCGCGCGCCACGCCGGCCATCACATGAACGTTGGCGGCACCGATGGCGCGGGCGTAGGCCAGAGCCTCGTCGACCGCCGCGCGCGCGTCCGCCGCCCGGCCGGGCAGGGCCGCCAGCCCATTCTCCCCCGCCGCGACATCGCCGCGCCGGGTGTTGAGCCCCAGCATGGGCAGCCCCGTGTCGGCCAGCGCCTGCGCCACATCCTCGGACGGGACGTCATAGGGCCAATGGCATTCGACGGCGTCAAAGCCGGCGGCGGCGGCGGCGCGGATCGCGTCGGGCAGCGGCCGGTCCGTCCAGAGAAAGCCGAGATTGGCGGAAAACCGGGTCATGCGTCCCACTCCACATCAAATTTCGTCACCAGCGCGCGCACCTGCTCCGGCGTCAACTGACGCGGTGCGCGTCCGTGCATCAGCATGGCCAGCCGCGCGGTGTCTTCCAGCTCTTCCATGGCGTTACAGGCCGCCTCGACATCCTTGCCGGCGACGACCGGGCCGTGGTTGGCCAGCATGACCGCGCTGCGCTTGCCCGCCAGCCCGCGCACCGCCTCGCCCATCGCCGGATCGCCGGGCAGGAAGAACGGCAGCAGCTTGACCCGCCCCAGCTTCATGATGGCGTAGGGCGTCAGCGGGGGCAGGAAGTCGTCCTCGTCCACGTCGGGCATCAGCGACCACGCCACCGAGTGGCAGGAGTGCAGATGCACCACGGCCCCGGCCTTGGACCGGGTCTCGTAAAAGGCCGTGTGCAGCGGCATTTCCTTGGTCGGGGGATCGCCGTCGATCAGGCGGCCCTGGGCATCGAACCGGCTCAGCCGTCCGGGATCGAGGCGGCCGAAGCTGGAGCCGGTGGGGGAGACCAGCAGGCCCCCGTCCGCCGTGCGGGCCGAGATATTGCCGGTGCTGCCGCCGGTCAGGCCGCGGTCGAACATCGACTGGGCCAGGCGGCACATCTGCTCGCGAAGCTGCGCCTCCGTCATGCGTCACCCGCCAGGACGGTCGCCGCCTTTTCAAAGAAGTCCTCGGCGCCGAAGTTGCCGGATTTCAGCGCCACGGTCAGGGCCGGGCCGGCCCGCAGCGCGGGCACGCCGGGGTCGATCTCCGGGCCGATCTCCAGCGTCGTCAGGGCGAGGCCCTCCACGATGGCGCCGGAGGTCTCGCCGCCGGCGGTCACCAGCCGGGTCACACCGCCCTCGACCAGCCGGGCGGCCAGGGTGGCGAAGAACCCTTCCAGCGCGGCCGCGACCGCCTCCCGCCCAAACTCCGCCTGGGCGGCGGCGACGGTCTGCGGGTCGGCGGAGCTGTAGGCCAGCGGCAGGCCCTCGGCGGCCAGCAGCGTCTCGGCCAGGCCCTCGGGCGTCACGCGGCCGGCCATCACGTCGCCGGCCACGACCTCAAAGGTCGGGTAGCGCGCGGCATGGCGGGCGACCTGCCCCCGGGTCGCGTTGGAGCACGACCCCGACAGCGCGACACAGGGGCCGGGCTGGCCGGTCCAGGCGCGCCCGCCATGGCCCAACAGGCCGCGTCGGGCGAAGTTCGTGGGCAGGCCGAGCGCGATGCCCGATCCGCCGGTGATGAGGGGCAGGCCGGCGGCGGCTTCGCCGATGGCGCGCAGGTCGGCGTCGCGCAGGGCGTCCACCACGATCAGGCGGCGGCCGGCCTGATGCTCGGCTTCCAGCGCGGCGGCGATCGGGGACGGCCCGGCCAGCACCGTGGGTGCCGCGATATGCCCGACCTCCAGCCGGGTCTGACGGGCCAGCCAACGGCGGATATCCGGGTCGGTCATCGGGTTCAGGGGATGGGATTCCATGCCGCTCTCGCTGAGCAGCCGGTCCCGCACGAACAGATGCCCCTGGTAGACCGACCGCCCGGTGCCGGGAAACGCCGGGCAGACGATGACCTTATCGGCCTCCAACGCATCGGCCAGGGCCTCGGCGACGGGGCCGATGTTGCCTTCGGGCGTGCTGTCGAAGGTGGAGCAGTACTTGAAGACGATCTGTTCGCAGCCCTGGTCCCGCAGCCATGCCAACGCCGCGAGGGACTGGCGCACCGCCTCCGCCGGCGGGATCGAGCGGGTCTTGAGGGCGATCACGCCGGCCTCGACATCGTCGTCGGCCGGTCCGTCGGGCACGCCGGTGTACTGAACCACCCGCATGCCTTCCCGCGCCAGGGTGTTCCCCAGATCGCTGGATCCCGTGAAATCGTCGCCTATACAGCCAAGCAGCATCCCTGTCTCCCACTGCCGCATCCGGTTTCGGCTCATTTGAGCAGGGGAGTGTACGCGTCCGGTCCCGCCACGCCCAGGGGGGGACGGGAACCATTCCGGAGGCGAGCCCATCAATGCGGGCCGAGGCACGCCATCGCGTGTCCGGCGTGCTGCGGGGGCGCGACGGCCGGTCTCCGTTGTCCGCCTCCTTTGCGTTGGCGGCACCGCAGGCGGGTCTCAGTGCTTGCGGGGCGGCAGGGTTTCGGCGAAGGACAGGATGCCGGCGGCGGTCTCGATTCCCATGGCCCGCAGCGGCGGCATGGCCTCGCCCGGGTGCCCGTTGAACACGCTGTGCAGCGCCCGTTGCGGCTCTCCGGCGACCGCCCGCCCGACCGGCGGCATGGTTCGGATCGCCTGACCGTCGGGGCCGTGGCAGGTGGCGCAGATGGTCTGGTAGTGCCCCTCGAACGCCGCGCCGTCCGCCAGGAAATGCCCGGTGTCGGGGTGGATCCAGGGTGCCATGTCGACCTGCCCGACCGACACGAACGTCGCCAGATCCATGATGTCGCGCCGGCTGAGCAGACGGCCATAGCCGTGCGCGTCGTCGGTCAGCAGGGCGGCAAGGGCGGCGGGATCGGCCCCGGCCTTGCCGTCGATGCCCACGAACGGCGGCGGGGTGCCGCCCATCGCCATGCCGTCGCGGCCCCGGTAGTCCCATCCATGACAACTGACGCAGCGCCAGCTTCGCGCCTGGGCGCGCGCCAGTGCCGCGCCCCCGGCCGCCTCCGCCTCGGTGCGGCGATCCTCGGGCCACAGCGGGTGCCAGCCTTCCGGCACCGAGCGGCCAGCCTCGACCGACCACGTGTCGTACAGGCGCCCGCCGCGCACCACCGCCGCGATGACCGGGCGGCTGGGGAGCGCCTGCATGTAGGCCAGGGCGTCGGCAAGGTGGCTCGCATCCAGAACCCGCAGCGGCGGCATGCTGCCGTTGGGGTGCCCGTTCATCATGATGTGCATAGCGTGCCAGGGCTCGTCGCGGCTGAACGGCCCCAGCGGGGGCATCTCCTCGACCGCCATGCCGTCCGCGCCGTGGCAGCCGGCGCAGATGGACTGGAAGTACACAGATCCAGCCTCCGCCTCGCCCTTGGCGCGGCCGGACGAGATGCTGATCCAGCGCGTCATGTCGATCTGGCCCCGGGTGACGAACAGGGCGAGGTCGCGCAGGTCGGTCTCGTCCATATAGGTGCCGTAACCGTGGGTCGCGTCGGTCAGGATGGCGACGACGTCGGCCGGATCGGTGCCGGCGCGGTCGGCGATCGAGCCGCCCTCGGCCCACGGAACCCCGTGGTAGTCCCAGCCGTGGCAGGCGACGCACAGGCCCTCGCCCTCGGCGGCGGCCCCGGTGATGTCCGGCGCGGGCAGGTGGGAGATGCGGCGGGTGTGCAGGTCCAACTCGGTCCGCCAGTCGTCGTACAGGCGCCCGCCCCGGGCGATGGCCGAGACGATCTCGTCCGCCACCGCGGCGGGTGGCGGCAGCAGGGCCGCGAGGATCGCCAGCGCGATCCCGGCGGCGGCGACACGTGTCGCCCGTCGAACCCGCATCATCCGTCGTACCCCTCGGGCAGTTCGTGGACGATGCCCTTGTGGCATTCGATGCAGTGGCGCCCCTCCGTCATGGCGTCGGGGTGCTTGATCTCGGCGCGCCGGCCCTGTTCGCGCAGGTCCATGGCGTCGAAGGCGTGGCAGCTTTTGCACTCGCGCGAGTCGGTCGCCTCCATCCGCGCCCAGACCCGTTCGGCCATCTCCAGGCGGCGTGCCTCGAACTTCTCGGGCGTGTCGATGGTGCCCAGCAGGTGATGATAGACGTCCTTGGACGCGATCACCTTGGCCATGACCTTCGGGAAAAACGGCTTCGGCACATGGCAGTCGGCGCAGTCCACCCGGATGCCGGTCCGGTTGGCGTAGTGGATCGAGGTCTTGTACTCGGCGTAGGGGCCGACCTCCATCTCGTGGCAGGAGATGCAGAATTCGGTGGTGTTGGTCGCGGCGGCGAACACGGTGAAGCCGCCGTAGGCGCCGCCGACCAGCACCAGGACGCCCAGGATGAACAAAGCGGTGCCGGTGGCGGTGGCGAACGGGTTGCGCCACAGCCGACGGAGCAGGCCCCGCTTCTGCGGGGAGGACGGATCGGAGTCAGTCATCGGGCCTCCAGGGACGACGGGCGGCAGGGCGGGCGCGGCACCGCGGGCGGGCACGCCGAAACGACCCGCCCGCGGTCACCGATCCGTCCGGGATCAGCTCCAGATGTCGGCCTTGATGTTCTCGAACCAGCTGTGGGCGTAGAACGCCTCGCGGCGGCGGTACTCCGCGTCGGCGTCGATCGGCGAGATGCCGCCCGCGCCCTGCACCGGCTTCAGCGCGTTCTCGAAATCGTCATAGGCGTAGACCGCCGCGACCGAGAACCCGTGGTCGGGCCCGCCGATGGAGTAGCAGGTGTTGGCGAGGTGCGGCACCGGCGGGTCCTCGCCCCGGGCCAGCGCCAGCACGCCGGCGGCGACGGCCTTGCCCTGCGCGTTCGCGCTGGATGCGGACTTCGGCATGGACGCCGCAGCCGAAGCATCGCCCAGCACGTGGATGCCGTCGACCACCAGCGATTCGAAGGTGCTCTTGTTCACCGGCACCCAGCCGTCCTCGACCACACCGGCGGCGACCGCGATGGCCCCGGCCTGCTGCGGCGGGATGATGTTGACCACATCGCCCTTGAAGGTGCCGGTGACGGCGGTGACCTCCATTGAGTCCGGGTTGACCCCGGTCACCGTGCCGCCGTCGGCCTTGGGGATCCACTCGATCAGACTGGTGTCGGTGCCGTAGCCGTAGAACATCTCCCAGGTTTGCGTGAACAGCGGCATCTTGGAGAACGTGTCCTTGGCGTCCAGGACCAGGATCTTGGACTTCGGCTTGTGCTGCTTCAGATAGTGGGCGATCAGGCTGATGCGCTCGTACGGCCCGGGCGGGCAGCGGAAGGGGTTGGCGGGGACGGACAGGATGACCGTGCCGCCGTCCTCCATCGCCTCAAGCTGGCGGCGCAGCAGGGTGGTTTGCGGGCCGGCCTTCCAGGCGTGGGGCATGACCTCGGCTGCCGCAGCCGAATAGCCCTCGATGGCGTCGTAACGGAAGTCCACACCGGGCGAGAGGATGCAGCGGTCGAAGGCGAAGGTGTCGCCGCCTTCGGTGGTGACGGTCTTGGCGTCGGCGTCGATGCCCGTGGCCATGGACTCCACCACGTCGACGCCGTGGCGGCGCAGGCCGTCCAGGCTGACCTCGAGGGTGGACAGCGCGCGGTCGCCGCCGATGACCTCGTTGCTCATGAAGCAGGTGGTGTAGGTCTTGTGCGGTTCGATGACCGTGACGGCGGCGTTCGGCGCATAGCGTTTCAGATATTTCGCGGTGGTCGCGCCGCCCGGTCCGCCGCCGATGACGACGAAGCGCGGTTCGGCGGCGCGCGCGATGTGCGGCAGGCCGACCGTGCCCAGCAGGGTGGCGGCGGCGGCGGAGGTGCGGAGGAACCCGCGACGTGTGGTCTGCATGGTTCCCTCCCTCACGGCACGCTGGCGTAGTAGTTCAGGACGGCCTCGAACCCGTCCGGGCCGCGCTCGTCCATCAGGTCGCGGAACTTCCGCGCCTGCCGGCGCTCCATCTCGCGCGCCTCGCTGAGGAAGTCGTGCACCGAGAACCGCATGTAGTTCAGCTTCTGGCCGGCCAGAATGCCGACGCCCTCGCCGTCGCGCCCCTCGTTTTCGTGGCAGGACTCACAGTATTCGGCGGCCAGATCCTTGCCGTCGGGAACCAGCGCCACGTTGATCCAGGGCTGCGGTGCGCGGTGAAACGGCTTTTCGGCGAAGTAGGTCGCCAGCGCCTCGATCTGCTCGGCGCTGTAGCCGCGCGCGATGCGGTCCATCACGGTGGCGGGGTTGGTGCCGTCCCGATAGGACGTCATCATGTACGTAAAGGTTTCGATCGGTAGCCCGGCAATCGAGGGAATCGAGGCCCCCACGCCGTTGCCGTCCGTGCCGTGGCAAAACGCGCAGGCGCCCGCCATCACCTCGACGGTCGGATCGGCCGTCATGCCGGACTCCGCGCGCGCGGGCCCGGTCAGGGTGGCCGCCCCGGCCAACAGCAGGGCTGCAGCCAGGGCGGGACCCGCCCGCCCCCTTTTCCATGTGTTCATCGCGACGTATCCCCATTCGTTTATGAATTGACCACCTTGGTTGCCTCGATCCGCATGTGCGCGAACGGGTTGGGCAGTTCATTGCTGGCAAAAGACCAGAAGCGCAATAAGGTTTCAAGCTGCCTGCGGATTGTCAAGCTGCTGCTTCAGATAAATCTAATTTGCCCTGCGCCGATCGCGATACGGACGCCTATCGCGGGCCCTGATCGGGTTCCGGATCGGGATTGGGAGCCCCGGCCGGCTCCGGGCAGGCCAGGAGGCGTTGACCGCCGGTCAGCGCCTCGCGGGCCAGGGCCTTGCCGGCCTCGGACACTCCGGCGCAGTACAGGCCGACGCCACCGATCAGCGCGCCGGACAGCACGGCGGCGGGCAGGCAGCCCCCGAGGGCAACGGTCAGCCCGAGCAGGCCGGCGAGCGCCGCGCGGCGGCGGTTTTGTGTGCGAACGGGCATGCGGTCAGTCTCCCAGCAGGGCGAGCGCCAGCGCGATGGCATCATGCAGGGGCAACAGACCCCCGGCCACGGCCGCCGCCAGGGCGATCAGGACGGCGATAGCGACGGCGGCCGCCGGTCCACTCCAGCGGCGGCGCATCCGTCGGCTGCATTCGGGGCGGGTCATCGGGGCGCTCCGGCGGCGCGCGGCGCGGCGCGGCGGGCGGCCCGGGCCTCGGCCAGCCCCAGGGCCTCGATCATGGCGTCGGCGCGCGGGCCGGCGCTGTAGCGGGGCTCCACCGGGTGTAGGCCGCCGCGACGTCGGGAGGCGTGGCGGGTGACGAGAGCGGCGTCCGCCAGATCGCGCAGGATCTCGGGCATCAGCAGCGGGTCCAGGCGGGCCTGGAACGCGAGTTCCGCCGCCGAGCGCGGCGTGTCCTCCAGCACCAGAAGCACCCGCCGGGCCAACGCACTGATCGGCGCCTGCCCGGTCAGCGGCGTCCCGCCGCGGACCGCGCCGACATAGGCCGGCGGCAGCACGCGCCCGCGCCCGGCGGCCAGGAAGGCGGCGATCTGGGCCGATTCGTCCGCCGGACGGTCGGGGTCGTGGGTCACCACGTCGCGGCGCAGCGGGCGGGGCGCCGCCGAAGGGGAGGGGGGCGCCGCCGCTGTCGCACGCATGGGGATCGGATCCGCCTCCGGGGGCCGACGAGCGGCCCCGGCCGCGCGCAACCGGCGCAGGCGATGGCGCACGCTGGACGGCGTCCGCCCCAGCCGCGTGGCCATGGTCGCCAGATCCAGCCCCGCGTCGGCCAGCCGTAGCAGGATCGCGTCCGAGCCGTTGCCCCAGCCGTCGCAGTACTTGGCGCCGGCGCGGGCGTGGCCGCTGGTCCGGGACCAGTCGGTGCGCGCCCCGGTGGCCAGAAGGGTGACCCGGCGGCGCTGCCCGGCCGATTCGAGGGCGATGACCCCGTGTTCCTGCAGGATTGCCAGGTGTTTGCGCACGCCGTCCGGACTGGCGAGGTCGAGCGCATCCATGAGCGCGAAGTTGCTCGGGCAGGGCGCCCCGGTGCCGGCGGCGCGCATCAGCAGATCAAGCAACGTGCGCGCCTGGACCGGCAGGCGGAGCGCCGCCGCCGGATCGGCGGGGGCAGGGTTGGGAGTCGTGGCAGAGGTGTCGGCGGTTGGGGTGTCGGCGGTTGGGGTGTCGGCGGTTAGGGTGTCGGCGATGGGGAGGCGGCCGGACAGTGGCGGAACCGGGACGGAATGAAACATGGGCGGGCGTCCTCGCGGCGGGAAAGGCGGACCAAAGGGCGGGCGAGCGGGACCTGCGGTCCCGAACGCGCCGTGTGTTCATGGTACGTTCGCCTCATAGGGTGCAAAATGAACCGCGCCGGTCAAGTGGAAACACGCAACGGACCGTGGTACGATGCGCGGTATGGACACCACCGCCGCCCGATTGCGCCAGGCGCGCCAACAGGCCGGGTACGCGACCGCCACGGACGCGGCCCTCGCGTTCGGCTGGAATCCAAACACCTACAAAAGCCATGAAAACGGCCTGCGCGGCCTGCGAGGCCACGCTTTGGAGCGCTACGCCGGCGCCTTTGGGGTGCCGCCCGCGTGGTTGCAGTTCGGAGATGGGGCGGGCGTGGGGGACCGGCCGGCGGTACGAAGTGAACCGGGTGCGGCCCCTGGAGGGGCACTCCCCGGATTCGCCGACGAGCCTGGCGAGGCGGCGCACCGCCCCCACTCTCAGCAGGAGCCCCAACACGGCCATCACCTGGGACTCCCGCCGGATCCGGCTGGGGTCCGCTCCGATGTGCCGCTGGACCAGCCGTACACGGACGGTCTGGTGGGGGCGCGCGATTTACCGGTCTACGGGTCCGCTCTCGGTGGGCCCGATGGGGAGATGATCGTGAGTTTCGAGCCGATCGAGTGGGTGCGGCGTCCGGCCCCGCTGGAGGGGGTGAAGGGCGGATTCGGCTTCTACATGATCGGCGAGAGCATGAGCCCGGCGTTCGAACCTGGGGACATGATCCTGTGCCACCCGACACGCCCGCCGTTCTCCGGCCAGGATGTGCTGGTCATTCGCCGGCTGAACGGCGGCCAGCACGCGCTGGTCAAACGCCTGGTGCGCATCGATGGGGAGGGCCTGAGGCTGCGCCAGTTCAACCCGCCGCACGACTTCGACGTGCCGTGCGAGGACGTGGTGAGCTTCCATCTCGTGGTCGGCAAGTACAGCCGGCGGTAAGGACGGCGCGGGGGGCGGGTCGGGCGCCGCTATTCCCACGGCTCCGGACTCGGGCGGGCGTCGTCGCCGATCAGATCGCTGGTGTCCCAGGTCAGGACCAGCAGCAGCGTCCACACGGCCTTGTTGGAAAAGCCGTATGTCGGCCCGGTGGAGGCCACCAGCGCCCCGGTTTCGGCGTCGTAGGCGGTGGCGGCGATCTTGGCCACGCCCTGGGCCAGATCCTTCTTGAACACGGCCAGTTCGGGGGTGGAGACGGTGTCGCTCAACGGGATCGGCAAGGTCAGGCTGGGCATGCCGACCAACGCCTCCTCGCGATCGATGGACAACGCTCCGGCGCGGATCTCCACGATGGTGTCGGCGGCCTCGCGCGTTTGGGTCAATCGGGCGCCGTTGCGCAGCAGGGCGTCGCGGATGGCGCCAATGGCATAGCGCTCGTCGTAGCCGTCGAAGTTGATCGCGTCCACGTACACCGGCCCCGTGACCGGAAGGGTTTCGGCCAGAGACTCGGCGGCGCGGTCGGCGGCGGTGGAGATAAGGAGCTGCTCGCTGGCCGAGCGTTCGGGCGTCGTGACGTTTTGCGATGCGCAACCCGCCAGCCCCGCCAGGACCAGACCCACCACCAGGACGCCCACCGTGCGCCGGACACCCGCGTCGGATCCTTTTCGCCGGGGCTGCGACGGTGTTGGTGTCATCACGGGCTCTCCCTCGCGCGGTGCCGACGCGGCTTGGACTGGAAACGCGGGCCGATTTTCACGATGATGGCGCTCAAGTCCAGCACGAACCCCATTCAGCCCGAACCCGGTCGCGCGCGAACGCCGCGCCGGGCGTCGTTCTGGTCTGGCCTTCTCTTTCCCGCCCCTTGTCCTCGTCCCAGCGTTCCGCGGAGACGTACCGATGACCGCCCTCGAATCCCCTCTCTCCGATGCCGCCGATCCCGTTCTGCTGCGCCATCGCCATCTCGAACGCATTGCCATGACGGCGCTGCGAGCCGGTCGGCTGCTGCTGGAAAGCGGCGTGAAGGCGCTGGTGGTGCACGAGGGCATGACCCGGGTGGCGCGGGGCCTGGGGGCGGATGCGGTGCACATTCGGGTGGGCTATGCCTCGTTGGCCATCACGGTCGGCAGCGGTGCGAACACCATCACCCGTATGACCGGGGTCGGGCCGCACGGCGTCAACCTGCGCCGCAACCACGCCCTGCGGCAGGTGGTGGGCCGGATCGGACGCGGGGCCTCCACGGCCGACGAGGCCCAAGCCGCTCTGGACGCGGTGGAGCGCGACACCGGCCGCTATCCCTGGCCTCTGGTCGCCCTGGCCGCCGGCATCGCCTGCGCGGCGTTCGGGCGGCTGTTGGGCGTGGATTGGCTCGCCGTCGGGCCGGTGCTGGCGGCCGGCGCCATCGGCCAGGGTGTGCGCCATCATCTGGCCGGGCGCGGGGTGAACGCCTATGTGGTGGCCGCCGTTGTGGCGTTCATCGCCGCCCTGCTCGCGGCGGCGGCGTCGCTGGGGCTCGGCAGCGGCATGCCGGAGACCGCCATGATCGCGGCGGTGCTCATGCTGGTGCCGGGCGTGCACGCGCTGAACGCCCAGACCGATATCATGGAGGGGCTGCCGACGCTGGGCAGCGCGCGCGCCGTCAGCGTGGGCATGATGCTCGTGTTTCTGACCGTCGGGGTCTGGGTGGCGCAGGTCACCCTGGGCATGACGGAACCCGGCACCATGCTCGCCGTTGACCGGCCGATGTGGCATCAGGCGCTGTTCGGCGCGGTTGCGGCCGGAGCGTTCGGGGTGCTGTTCAACTTCGGCGTGGCGACGATCCTGTGGGCGGGGGCGGCCGGCGCGCTGGCCCTGAGCGTCCGCACCCTGGGCCTGGACGCCGGATGGAGCCTCGAGGCGGCCTCGTTCGCGGCGGCGGCGGCGGTCGCCGTGTGCGTGCAGGCGCTGGACCTGATCCCGGGCGGGTTCCGGCGCGGCGGCAACACGCTGGCGGTGGCCGGCTGCATCCCGATGATCCCGGGCAGCGCGGCCGCGCACGCCATCATGGGCCTGATGGAGCTGACCCTGCCCGACATCGTCGAGCCGGACCGCGTTCTGCTGGGCACCGTGCCCTATGCGCTGCGGGTGGTGTTCACCATCGGCGCCATCGGGGCCGGCCTGACCATCGTGACCGCCCTGCTGCGGCGGCCGGATTTTCCCAAATGACGGGCGATTCAAGCCGTTAAAAGCCCTTCGTCAGGGCGTGATGGATGGCCTTGCGCATGACGGTGGGCAGGGCGTGCTCCTCCAGCCGGTCCAGCGGCACCCAGACGCCGCGCGCCCGGGGGTTGGCGCCCACCCGTGCCATGACGATCGTCAGTTCCAGGTGAAAGTGGCTGAAGGTGTGCGTCACCAGCCCGGGCAGCGGCCGCCAGGTCTGGAACGGCAGCGGCGCGTCCTGGGTCACCGCCTCGGCCGGGTCGGGCATGGGCACGGCCTCCCACGGCGACGACGGCAGTTCCATCATGCCGCCCAGCAGGCCGGAGGCCGGCCGCTGGCGCAGCAGCAACGCCCCGTCCTTGCGCTGGATCCAGAACATGACGGCGCGGCGCGTGGGGCGCTCCGCCTTCGGGGTCTTCATCGGCAGGTGCTCGGCGAGGCCGGCGCGACGGCCCTGGCAGGCGTCCATCCAGGGGCACAGCCCGCAGGCCGGCGAGCGGGGGGTGCACAGCGTGGCCCCCAGGTCCATGACCGCCTGGGCGTGATCGCCGCAGCGTGCGGTGGGTGTCAGCGCGTCCGCCAGTGTGCGCAGGATGGGCTTGGCGCCGGGCAGCGGGGCCTCCACCGCGAACAGGCGGGCCATAACGCGCTCGACATTGCCGTCGACCACCACGGCGCGGCACCCGAAGCAGATGCAGGCGATGGCCGCCGCCGTGTAGGCGCCCACACCGGGCAGGGCGCGCAGGCCCTCCTCGGTGGAAGGGAACCGCCCGCCCAGATCGCCCGCCACCACGCGGGCGCACTTCAGCAGGTTGCGCGCCCGGGCGTAGTAGCCGAGGCCCGCCCAGGCCGTCATAACCGCGTCGTCCTCCGCCGCCGCTAGCGCCGCCACCGTCGGCCAGCGCTCCAGGAAGCGCGCATAGTACGGCTTCACCGCCGCGACGGTGGTCTGTTGCAGCATGATCTCCGACAGCCACACCGCATAGGGATCGGGGGTCTCCCCGGGCTTCGGCCGCCAGGGCAGGTCACGGCGGTCGCGGTCGTACCACGCCAGCAGGCGCGCCCCCAGGTCGGCGGCGGTCGCGGCGTCGGGAACCGGTACGGCGGCGGTCGAAGCGGTGGCGGAGCGGGCGGCGCGGCGCGCCATGGGCGGGTCTCCCGGGAGAAGCAAACGAGGCAAGACGAGCGGGGCAGGACGGGCGAAGCGGGAACGGCGCCTTGACCGGGCGCGGACGGTGAGGCTTCCTGTGCGGGCATCATGTGGGGGCATCCGCGCGCCCAAGGCAACAGGCGAGACCGTTCATGGCATCGGACAACACCCCGGCTCAACGGCCCGTTTCCCCGGCGTGGCTGCGCCGCCTGGTGACGCAGGAGGGCGAGCGCCTGCCGGTGCGCGACCTGACTCAGCGCAGCCAGCGGTCACGCACCGTCGGTCATGTGCTGGAGCCGGCCACCCGCCGCCTGCTCGGCCGGCGCGGTCTGGCGCTGGGGCCGATCCTGACGCATTGGGAGGCGATCGTGGGCCCAACCCTGGCCCGCCACTGCCTGCCGGTGCGGCTGGTGATGCCGCCGGGCAAGCGATCCGCAAAAGGAGCGGCGGGCAAAGGACCGAAGGCGCCGCCCCCCGGCGGTACGCTCCACGTCAAAGTGGCCGGGGGCGCCTTCGCCACCGAGATCACCTACCGCGCGCCCCTGCTGTGCGAGCGCATCAACACCCACCTCGGCTACGCCGCCGTCACATCCATCCGGGTCACCCAGGGGCCGGTGGCCCGCCCCAGCGGGGTGGGCCCGCGCCATGCCGCGCGTGCCTTGCCGCCGCCGCCGCCCTCTCCGCAAGCCAAGCGGGCGTTGCAGGACAAGCTTGCCCAGGTGACGGACCCGGAGCTGCGCGCGGTGCTGGAACGCCTGGGCACCGCGGTGATGACGGCGCATCCCCCAGGCCGTCCGCCGGGACGCGGCCGGGCGTAGGGCGACCGGTCATCGCGCGCCGTCGCGCTCAGGCCGAAAGCCGGGACGCGGCGCGGGCCACGGCCTCGGCGCGATCCCGTGCGCGTGCGTCCGCGGCGGCCTGCACCGCCGCGACATCCTCGGCCGAGGCGGTGTCGGGGCTTCCGGCGTTGAAGGGCGGCGCGGGCGCGTATTCGAGGGCCAGTTGAATGCGGCGAGCGGTGGCGGCGCCGAACAGCTCCGCCGCCAGCGTCAGCGCGAAATCGATCCCGGCGGTCACCCCGCCGCCCGTGATGACCGATCCGTCGATCACCACCCGGGCTGGATCAGGAATGGCGCCGAACGCGGTCAGATGGTCCCGCGCCATCCAGTAGCAGGCCGCCCGCCGTCCGCGCAGCAGGCCGGCCGCGCCCAGCACCAGAGATCCCGTGCATACCGAGGTCACGTAGCGTGCGCCCTCCGCCTGCCGCCGCAGGAACGCGAGCGTGTCCGCGTCCTCCATCAGCGCGGTGGTGCCCGCGCCGCCGGGCACGCAGATCACGTCCAGCGGCGGGCAGTCCGCGAACGCCGCGTCCGGCACCAGGGTCAACCCGGCGCTGGACTGCAGGGGGGCGGTGTCCTTCCAGACGGTGACGACCCGGCTGTCGGGGAACTGGTTGAACACCTCGTGCGGGCCGGTCATGTCGAGCTGCATGAGGCGCGGAAACACGAGCAGGCCCAGGGTGAGGGGCTGGGTCGGTGTCGAGGTCGGGGGCATGAGCGGTTTCTCCCGGGCGCGCGAACGGGCGTCAGGCGCTCCGCGCCCAGACCACCGACCACGGCGGCAGCGGCGCTCCCGAACGCAGCGCGGTCAACGCCCCGCTGGGCACAACGGCCAGGGCCGGCCCGGTGGGGGGCGCGCAGGCGGGAATCTCCGCCGGGTCCGGCCCCATATTCGCGACCAGCATCAGGTCGGGCCCGTGCGGATCCGGCCACGTCACGCACAGACCGCGCGGACCGAATCGCTCCGCCTTGGCCGGGCCCAAC
The DNA here is from genome assembly GCF_014197855.1 of Roseospira marina. Classification (GTDB taxonomy): domain Bacteria; phylum Pseudomonadota; class Alphaproteobacteria; order Rhodospirillales; family Rhodospirillaceae; genus Rhodospira; species Rhodospira marina. Next base: position 56,657 of record NZ_JACIGJ010000007.1, on the reverse strand, counting down.
GTGGGGATCAGCGGCGTGACGGCGGTCCGCCGCGTCTCCAGCAGGCCGGTGATCCAGCGCAGGCGGGTGGCGTGCGGTTCCTCGGTGCGGCGGTCCCAGTCCAGCCGGCTGTTGGCATGGGTCTCGGTGGCGAAGGGGTCCGGGATGCGGGCGCACGCGCCCGGATCGGAAAAGCCCGGGAACCGGGCGAATTCGCCGCGCCGGCCTTCGCGCACCGGCTCGCGCAGGTCCTCGCCGAAATCGACATGGAACAGGAACGGCTGGGGGCTGCCCCATTCCTCGCCCATGAACAGCATCGGCGGTCGCGGCGCCAGCAGCAGCAGCGCCAGCGCGGCCACCACGGCGGCGTCGGGCGCCAGCGTGGTCAGGCGGTCGCCCATGGCCCGGTTGCCGATCTGGTCGTGGTTCTGGATGAAATCGACGAAAGCCGTCCTCGGCAGAGCGGCGCTTGGCGTGCCGCGTGTCGCGCCGTCGCGGTGCGCCGAGGGCGTGCCCTGGTAGTCGAAGCCCTCGGTCAGGCAGCGGGCCAGCCGGTCCATGGGATCATCGGCATAGTCCTCGTAGTACCCGTGCGCCTCGTCCGTCAGCAGATGGTGGAGGATATGGTGATAGTCGTCGTTCCACTGCGCGTCGTAGCGGTCGCCCGGCGCGCCGAGGAACCGGGCGGCGTTGTCGTCGTTTTCCAGCACGAGATGGATATGCCGGCCGCTGTCGGCGAAATGCGCCCGCACGCGTCGTGCGATCTCGTCCAGGATATGCTCCTTCGAGGGATCCTGGATGGCGTGGACCGCATCGAAGCGCAGCCCGTCGAAGCGGTATTCCTCCAGCCAGAACAGAGCGTTGTGCACGAAAAACTCGCGCACCGCCGGCCGGGTGAAGTCGATGGCCGCGCCCCAGGGCGTGTGCAGCTCCGCATCGAAGAACGAGGGTGCGTAGCAGTGCAGGTAGTTCCCTTCGGGCCCGAAGTGATTGTAGACCACATCCAGGAACACCATCAGGCCGCGCGCGTGCGCCGCGTCGATCAGGCGCTTCAGGTCCTCCGGTGTGCCGTAGGTCGCGTCGGGTGCGAACTGAAGCACGCCGTCGTAGCCCCAGTTCCAGCGGCCGGGGAAGTCCGCCACCGGCATCAACTCGACCGCCGTGATCCCCAACGCGGCGAGGGCGTCCAGACGCGCCTCGATACCGGCGAACGTGCCTTCGTGCGTGAAGGTGCCCGGGTGCAGCTCGTACAGCACCGTCTCGTGCCAGGGGCGGCCGCGCCACGCCTCCTCCCGCCACGCATAGGAGTCGGGATCGACCACCCGGCTGGGGCCATGCACATCGAACGGCTGATGGCGCGAGGCCGGGTCCGGCACCGCGAGCCCGTCCGGCAGGCGGTAGCGGTACAGGGTGTCCGGGCCGGCGTCCGGAACCTCCAGCATCCACCAGCCATCGCCGATGGCGACCATGGTCTGACGGTCGGTGACCGCGAGGCCATGCGCGGCCTCGCCGGTCACGATCTCCAAGGCGACCGTTTCGACATCGGGGGCCCACAGGCGGAACCGGACCCCGCCCTCCGGCAAGACCTCGGCCCCGAAGGGCATGGTGTGGCGGGTGTCCGCCGCGTCATACGTCATGGATCGTTCACCTTCGTACACGGCTGTCGGGGCGCGCACGGCTGTCGGGAGCGAGGGGGTGAGCGGGCGCCCGCCTGCGGCCCGGTTGCGGTCGGGGGGGAGGGTGCCGTCAGAAGCGCGGCCGGGCCAGCGGGTTGCCGTAGCCTTGACCGCCGGCCGCCTCGCGCTCCTTGGGCGAGACCTCCTGGCGGGACAGGATGAGGGTCGAGCGGGCCGCGACGAACACCCGGCCCTTCTTCGAGGCGGAGGCCTTCTTCTGCCCCACCGTGCGGGCGCCGGCGGCGTTATGGCGCGGGCTGCCGGCCAGGGTGTCGGCCTCCACATGCCAGCGTTCACCCGCCGGCAGCGGCGGGTTGCGGCAGGTCATGTCCAGGTGGGAGGCGTTCAGCCACACCAGGAAGGTCTGGTCCGGCTCCGGCTCGCCGCTCTCCGTCAAGTGGGTCAGGCCCGCCTCGCCGGACAGCAGCATGCCAAGGGTCTTGGCGGTCCCGTTGTGCCAGTCGTCCTCGGTCATTTCCGTGCCGTCCGGACGCAGCCACGTGACATCCTTGACCGCCGTGCCGGGAATGACCGCGCCCTGGAAGAAACGCGAGCGGTGGAACACGAGGTGCTCGCGCCGCAGCTTGATAAGCGCCTGGGTGAAGGCCAGAAGGTCGCGTCCGGCGGCATCGATGCCCGGCCAGTCGATCCAGCTCAGGTCGGTGTCCTGGCAATAGGCGTTGTTGTTGCCCTTCTGCGTGCGGCCGAACTCGTCGCCGGCCACGAGCATGGGCACGCCCTGCGAGATCAGCAGGGTGAGCAGAAAGTTGCGGCGCTGGCGCCGGCGCAGGGCCAGGATCCCGGGGTCGTTGGTTGGCCCCTCCGCTCCGTGGTTCCAAGAATGATTGTCGGAATGGCCGTCACGGTTGTCTTCGCCGTTGGCCTCGTTGTGCTTGTCGTTGTAGCTGACGAGGTCGTTGAGCGTGAAGCCATCGTGCGCGGTGATGAAATTGACGCTGGCCCAGGGTTTGCGACCCTGGTGGTTGAACACATCGGCCGAGCCGGAGATACGCGAGGCCAACTCCGGCAACTGGCCGTCGTCGCCCTTCCAGAACTTGCGCACGGTATCGCGGTACTTGTCGTTCCACTCGGCCCAGCCGGGCGGGAAGCCGCCCACCTGATAGCCGCCCATGCCGGTGTCCCAGGGTTCGGCGATCATCTTCTTGCGCGACAGCACCGGGTCCTGCGCGACGGCATCCAGGAAGCCGGCGTGCTGGTCATAGGCGCCGTTCACCCGCGCCAGTGTGGTGGCGAGGTCGAAGCGGAAGCCGTCGACGTTCATTTCCTCCGCCCAGTAGCGCAGGGAGTCCGTGACCATGCGCAGCACATTGCGGTGGCGCAGCTCCAGGGCGTTGCCGGTGCCGGTGAAATCGTTGTAGTAGCGGGGATTGTCCCCCATCAGATGGTAATAGCTTGCGTTGTCGATGCCCCGGAACGACAGCGTCGGGCCCATGTGGTTGCCCTCGGCCGTGTGGTTGTAGACCACGTCCAGCAGCACCTCGATGCCGGCATCGTGCATCACCTGCACGAAGATCTTGAACTCGTTCAGCCCGCCCTTGCCCAGGTACTCCGGATGCAGGGCGAAGAAGCCGATGGTGTTGTAGCCCCAGTAGTTCCGCACACCCCGGTCGATCAGGTGCCGGTCGTGCAAAAAGGCATGCACCGGCAGCAGTTCCACCGCCGTGACGCCCAGGGTGCGCAGGTACTCCACCACCGGCGCCTCGGCCAGGCCGGCGAAGGTGCCGCGCAGGGACACCGGCACCTCCGGATGGCGCATGGTAAAGCCGCGCGCGTGCATTTCGTAGATGATGGTGTCGTGCCACGGGCGCTGCGTGAAGGGCTCGGCCCCCCACGTGAACGCGGTGTCCACCACCTGACACTTGGGCATGTAGGCCGCGCTGTCGGTGGTCGAGAACGACAGGTCGCCGTCGGGATCGCCCACCACATAACCGAACAGGGCATCATGCCACGTCACCTGCCCGGCCAGCGCCTTGGCGTAGGGATCGAGCAGCAGCTTGTTCGGATTGAACCGGTGCCCGGCGTCGGGCGCGTAAGGGCCGTGCACGCGAAAGCCGTACAACTGACCGATGCGCACATCCGGCAGATAGCCGTGCCAAACCTCGTGGGTGTGCTCGGGCAGCGGGACGCGGGCGATTTCCCGCGTGCCCGAGTCGTCGAACAGGCACAGGTCCACGCCCGTTGCCGTGGCCGAGAACAGGGCGAAGTTGGTTCCGGAACCGTCCCACGTGGCCCCGAGGTTGTGTGGCGTTCCCGGCCAGACCCGGAAACGCCCGCTGCCTTGGGTGGCGCGAGGAACGAAGGGAGCCGAAAGTGTAGTCAAGCGTGGAGCCTCCGCGACAGGACGAGCAAGGCCGCCGTCTCCAGACGGAGGATCAGCCTCGCACGAGTTGCCCCCTCCCGGCCAGACAAACCTGGATAGCTCTCCGACCCACCCACTCGGGAACCCGGACGCCGCCGCTCGACCGTCAGGCCACCACCCCGCCGTCAATCAGCGCGGTTTGTTCCGCCTCCGTCAGGCCCAGTTCATCCAGGATCGCGGCCGTGTCGCGCCCGATTCCGGGCGGCGGGCGGCGGTAGGACGGCGGCGTCTTGGACAGCCGCAGCGGGTTGGCGATCAGCGTCAGGGGCGTGTCGCTGTCCGGCCGGGCCATGTCCACCGTCATGCCGCGCGCCTGCACATGCGGGTCGGCGAACACGTCCGGGATGCTGTTCACCGGACCGCTCGGCACACCCACGGCCTCCAGGTCCGCCAGCCACGCGTCGCGCGGTCGGGTGGCGATCAGTGGCCGCAGGATCGCGGTCAGGGCCTCGCGGTGCGCGATGCGATCGGCGTTGGTGACGAAGCGCGGATCCGTCGCCAGATCGGGCCGCCCCGCGACCGCGCAGAAGCGGCGGAACTGGCCGTCATTCCCGACCGCCAGAATCAGGTGGCCGTCGGCGGCGGGGAAGGTGTCGTAGGGCACGATGTTGGGATGGGCGTTGCCGTGGCGCTTCGGCGCCTCGCCCGAGACCAGCCAGTTCTGCGCCTGATAGGTCAGCCAGGCGATCTGGCTGTCGAGCAGGTTGGCGTCGATGTGTTGGCCCTCGCCGGTCGCGGTGCGATGGTGCAGTGCGGCCAGGATGGCGACAGCGGCATACATCCCCGTCATCTGGTCGGCGTTGGCGTTGCCCACCTTGACCGGGTCGCCGTCGGGGGGGCCGGTCAGGCTCATCATGCCGCCCATGCCCTGGGCGAGGTAGTCATAGCCGGCGCGCGGTGCGTAGGGGCCGGTCTGGCCGAATCCGGTGATGGAGCAATAAATCAGTCCCGGGCACGCTTCTTTCAGGTCGTCGTAGGCCAGCCCGTACTTCGCCAGCCCGCCGACCTTGAAGTTTTCCACCAGAATGTCGGACTGCGCCGCCAGTTGCCGGATCAGCGCCTGCCCCTGCGGCCGGGTGATGTCCACCGCCAGCGAGCGCTTGTTGCGGTTGATGGAGGCGTAATAGGCGCTCTCCCGTGTCGGTTGGCCGTCGCGGTCGGTCAGGAAGGGCGGGCCCCAGGCGCGTGTGTCGTCGCCGGTGCCGGGCCGCTCCACCTTCAGGATGTCCGCGCCCAGGTCGCCGAGGAGCTGGGTGCAGAACGGTCCCGCCAAGACCCGGCTGAGGTCCAGCACGCGCAGACCGGCCAGAGGGCCGGCCAGGGGGCCTGTCGGTGGGGCGGTGGGCGCCTCGAGTGGGCTTTGGGGGGCGGACTCGGTTGGGCGGTCGGTTAGGCTCATGGGCGAACGCGGCTCCGGCAACGGATCGGCAACACGGATACGGGCGGTCACGCTACCCCTGGCGCGTCCTCGCCGGAACCCCCGGTGCGTCGCATGGGGGATATCGACCGGGCCACGGGAGCGACCCACCCCATACCCCGCCACCGCTTCGCCCCATTCCCGTGGTGCGCTGTCGGCATCCTGGTGTTCTCCGCGCGGTCCCGCCTTGTTTGGACCCGAACAGTCCCCCTATACAGGGGCCACGCTCTGGCTCTCGACCGGCGGCCCGCGCCACCGCGCCGTTCCATCGCCGAACCCGAAAGGAGGTCCTCCGTGACCCGACCGATGCTGTCCCGCCGCCGCCTGTTCGCCGCCCTGCCCGGCTCGGCCGCCCTGCTGGTCACCGCCGGGATGCTGCTGACGCCCGCCACCGCCGCCCTGGCCCAGTCCGAGACCGCGGCCCCCGAACCCGCGGCGGACGCAACGGCGTCGGGGTACACGGAGCATTACCTCGGCGACCCGAACGCCCCGGTGGAGATCCTGGAGTTCTCCTCGTTCACCTGCTCGCACTGTGCCGCGTTCCACACGGATCACCTGCCGGTCCTCAAGGAACGCTACATCGACACCGGCAAGGCGAAGCTGCGCATCGTCGACTTTCCGCTCGACAACATCGCGGGCGCGGTGTCGCTCATCACCCGCTGCGCGCCGGATTCGATGTACCAGAAGCTGGTGGAGATCTTCTTCAGCGACCAGTCGGCCTGGATGACCCGCAATCCGCGCGAAGCTATTACCGGCATTGCCCGCCTGGGCGGCATGTCGAAGGACGACGTCGACGCCTGCCTGGAGAACGAAGCGCTGTACACCGAGATTCGCAACCGTCAGGCCGCCGCCGACGAGAAATGGGACATCTCCGGCACGCCGACCTTCGTCATCAACGGCAAGAAGCACGAGGGCAGCTATTCCGCCGAGGCCATGTCGGAGGCGATCGAGGCCGCCCTGGCCGAGGCCGGCGGCTGATCGGCCAGCCGTCCCTCCGCGCCGCTCCCTATTTCCATGGTCCAGTTCACCCGCCTGCGCCTGACCGGGTTCAAGTCGTTCGTTGATCCGACCGAACTCGTCATCGAGTCCGGGCTGACCGGGGTCGTCGGCCCCAACGGCTGCGGCAAGTCGAATCTGGTCGAGGCGCTGCGCTGGGTCATGGGCGAGACCTCGGCCAAGCAGATGCGCGGCGGGGAGATGGATGACGTCATCTTCGGTGGCACCAGCCAGCGGCCGGCGCGCAACATCGCCGAGGTGACGATCGACCTGGACAACAGCGATGGGTCCGCGACGGCGTTCCGCCAGTTCCCGGACCTGGAGGTGACCCGCCGGATCGAGCGCGGGTCCGGTTCCGCCTACCGCGTGAACGGCAAGGAGGCGCGGGCGCGCGACGTCCAGCTTCTGTTCGCCGACGCGGCCACCGGGGCGCGCTCCACCGCCATGGTGTCGCAGGGGCGGGTCGGGGCCATCATTGCGGCCAAACCGGCGCAGCGCCGCGCCCTGCTGGAGGAAGCCGCCGGCATCTCCGGCCTGCACACCCGCCGGCACGAGGCCGAACTGCGGCTCAAGGGTGCGGAGTCCAACCTGGAGCGCCTGGACGACGTGCTGTCGGCGCTCGACGGGCAGGCTCGCAATCTGCGCAAGCAGGCCCGGCAGGCGGCCCAGTATCGTGAGATCTCGGAGGCCATCCGCCATGCCGAGGCGGTGGTCCTGCGCCGCCGCTGGCTGGCGGCGATTCGCGGCCTCGACCGGGCGCGCACCGCCCTGCGCGAAAGTGAACGGCAGGTGGGCGAGGCCACGGCGGCCGCGACGGCCGCGAGCACCGCCCACGAGGCGGCGGCGGAGGCTCTGGACCCGCTGCGCGAGCGGGCGACGGAGACGGCGGCGGCGGTGCAACGCCTCGTCGTCGAGCGTGAGCGCCTGGAGGCGGAGGCCCGCCGCGTGGACGCAGCCCTCACCGACAACCGCACCCGCCTGGAGCAGACCGACCGCGACCGCGCCCGGGAGCAGACCCGCGCAGCGGACGCGGAGACGGCGCTCGCCCGCCTGACCCAGGAGCAGACCGCGCTGCACGAGGCCGCCGCCGGAGAGGACGCCGCACGGGAGGCCAGCGCCGCGCGCCTGAAGGTGGTGAACGCCGATGTGAACGCACGCGAATCGGAGGCTACCCGGGCGACCCAGGCGCTGGCGGAGGCGGACGCCCAGCGCGCCGCGCTCGACCGGCGCCTGGCGGAAACCACCCAGCGCGCCGAACGGCTGGCGCGGCGGCGCGACGACCTGACCCGGGAGGTGGAGACCGCGCGGGCGCGGGCGCTCGATCCGGCGGACTTGGAACGGGCGGCGGAGGCCGTGACCGCCGTCGAGACCACCCAGGCCGAGGCCACCGCCCGCCGCGAACAGGCGGAGGCGGCGCGGATTGAGGCCCGGGGGGCGTTCGACGCTGCGCGGGAGGCCGCCCAGGGTGTCGCGGCGGAGCGCGCCAGCTTGCGCGCCGAGGTCCAGGCCCTGGAACAGATGCTGACGCGGGAGGCCCCGCCCGCCGGCAACGCGCCCCCGGTGCTGGAGGCGCTGTCCGTCGCGCCGGGCTACGAGACCGCGCTGGGGGCGGCGCTGGGGGACGACCTGACGGCGGCGCTCGATCCCGCCGCGCCCGCGTTCTGGGCCGCTCTCCCCCTGGGGGACGCGGCACCGCTGCCCTCCGGCGTGGGGGCGCTGGCCGATCATGTTCAGGGGCCGCCCGCCGTGGCGCGCGCGCTGGCGTCCATAGGCGTGGTGCGGGACCGGGCGACCGGCGACGCGCTGCGCCACGATCTGCGGCCCGGCCAGCGGCTGGTGACGGCGGACGGCGACCTGTGGCGCTGGGATGGTTTGACGTTACGCGCCGGGGCCGGTGCGGGCGCGGCGGCCGGCGCCCAGGCGGCGGCGCGGCTGCGTACCCGCAACCGGCTGGCGGAGCTGACCGAAGCCCTGACGGCGGCGGAGGCCCGCGTGGCCGAGGCGGAGACCACGGTGCAGACGGCGCGCGACGCGCTCACCCGCGCGGAGGAGGGCGAACGGGCCGCCCGCGCGGCGGTGAAGGCCGCCGACGGCGCGCTGTCTCAGGCCCGCGCCGCGCAGGAGGCGATGCGGCGCAAGGCGGCGGAGGCGGAGACCCGGCTGGCCTCGGTCAAGGCGACGCTCGATCAGGTCACGGCGGACGGGGCCGAGGCCACCACCCAGGCCGAGGCCGCCCGCGTCGAACGGGCCGATCTGGGCGACGGCACCGAGGCCCGGGCCGCGCTGGAGACGCTGCGCGCCGACCTGACGGCAGCGCGCACGGCGCTGGTGGAGGCCCGCGCCGAGCATGACCGCCGTCTGCGCGAGATTGGCGAGCGCGAGCGCCGCACGGCGGCGGTGGCGGATGAACTGGCGTCCTGGACCGCGCGGCGCGATCAGGGCCGGGCGACCCTGGCCGATCTGGACACCCGGCGGGCGGAGATCGCGGCCGCCCTGGCGGAGCTGGAACCGGCGCCGGAGCGCCTGCGCGCCGATCAGACCGCGCTCGCCGACGCGATCCGAACGGCGGAGACCGACCGGGCGGCGGCGGCGGACGCGCTGGCGGCGGCGGAAACCCGCGCGCGCGAGACCGACGGCGCCCGCAAGGCCGCCGACACGGCGCTGGCCCAGGCGCGCGAAACCCGCGTGCGCCGGGAGTCGGAGGTGGAGCAGGGGCAGGCCACCTGCCGCACCGTGGCGGCGGAGGTGGCTGACCGGCTGGACTGCACGCCGGAGGCACTGCCCGAGACCGCCGGCCTTGCCCCCGACGATGCGCTGCCCGCGCTGACGGACGCCGAGGCCGATTTGACCCGGTTGGCGCGGCAGCGCGACGGCATCGGCCCGGTCAACCTGCGGGCGGAGGCGGAACTGGCCGAACTCGACGAGAAGGTGGCCGGCCTGCGCCACGAGCGCGAGGACCTGACCGGCGCCATCGCCCGCCTGCGTCAGGCCATTGCGGAGATCAACCGGGAGGGCCGCCAGCGGCTGGTGGAGTCCTTCACCGCCGTGAACGAGCACTTCCGCACCCTGTTCACCGGCCTGTTCGGTGGCGGTCAGGCTTATCTGGAGATGATCGAAAGCGCCGATCCGCTGGAGGCCGGGCTGGAGATCATGGCCAGCCCGCCCGGCAAGCGGCTGCAAATCCTCTCCCTGCTGTCGGGTGGGGAGCAGGCGTTGACCGCGCTGGCGCTGCTGTTCGCGGTGTTCCTGACCAACCCGGCGCCGATCTGCGTGCTGGACGAGGTGGACGCGCCACTCGACGACGCCAACGTGGACCGGATGTGCTCGTTGCTGGAGGAGTTGACCAAGACCACCGCGACCCGCTTCCTGCTGGTCACCCACCACCGCATGAGCATGGCGCGCATGGACCGCCTGTTCGGCGTGACCATGATGGAACGCGGCGTGTCCAAGTTGGTCTCGGTGGATTTGCGCGAGGCGGAGATCCTGACCGACCAGCCGGCCCAGGGTGTGCTGGTGTAGGGGGCGTGCTGGTGTTTTGCGGAGGCGCCCGCTCCCGTGCCCTATCCGCCGCGGTGGTAGGGGTGACCGGCCTGGATCGACCACGCGCGATAGAGTTGCTCGGCCAACATCGGGCGCACCAGCATATGCGGCCACGTCATGGCGCCCAGCGAGAGGGTGACGTCGGCGCGCGCCAGCACGTCCGGGGCATGCCCGTCCGCGCCACCCACCAGAAAGGCCACGGCGCGCGTACCCGCGTCGCGTTGCCGGGTCATGTGCTCGGCGAGGTCCTCGCTCGACCAGCGCCGACCGCCGCCGTCGAGCGCGACGACATGGGCGCCGTCCGGCACCTGATCCAACAGCAGCCGCCCCTCCCGCGTCATGCGGTCGGGGCCGGGCAACGGCCGGCGTTCCTCCACCTCGCGCAGAGTCAGGCTCCAGCCGCCGCGCAGCCGTCCGGCATAGGCGTCGAACAATGCGGCCTCCGGACCACCCCGGGCACGCCCGACGGCGATCAGGAGACACTGCACGGCGGAACGCCCCTTTTTTGCTTAGCGCGCGGCGGCCATCATCAACGGCGGCGGCGGGGGCGGCATGTGGCCGGCCATCGGCGCGGCGGCGGCCCGGGGGGCCCCCCACATCTTTTCCAGATTGTAGAAGGCGCGAACCTCCGGCCGGAACAGATGCACCACCACGTCACCGGCATCGATCAGCACCCAGTCGCACTGGGGCACGCCCTCCACGGCCGGTCGCAGTCCCTGGTCCTTCAGGGCCTCGACGAGATAGTCGGCCAGCGCGCTTACATGGCGCGCCGACTGGCCGGAGGCGATGACCATGGCATCGGCAAAGTCGGTTTTGCCCGCCAGATCGATACGCACCAGTTCCTCGGCCTTGTGATCGGCGAGGCTGGCTTCGACCGTCTCAAGCACGCTGTCCACGCGTGTCGGGTCGAACGTTGGGGTAGTTATGGCTCGGTCCTTTCCTGCCAGATCGCCCCGACGTGCGGGGCCGTGCCGGGTCAGACGGATCCCGCCTGGCCCGCCCGTATGGCCGTGGCCGAGGCCGCGTGCCGCCGGATGGGGAGAAACACCCAGGCCGGGGCTCCGGTGCCCGCCAGCGTCGCCGCCGATCGGGTCGGACGACGGCACGGGGCGTAGCGACGCGCGGTTCGGGACCATAAGGTCACACAAGAATACTGCGGACGATCGAAAACCGCAACCGGAACGATCTCCATCAGCGCGGTCCAGCCCCGCCAGCGATGGAACTGCGCCAGATTGTCGGCCCCCATCAGCCACACGAACTGGACGCGCGGGAAGCGGCGGGTCAACGCGCGGACGGTGTCGATGGTGTAGCGGGTGCCAAGGCGGTCCTCGATCCCGGTCGGCACCATGCGCGGGTGGCGGGCCATCCGGTTCGCCTGCGCCATCCGCTCCGCCAGGGGGGCCATGGGATGCCCGGCCTTCAGCGGATTGCCGGGCGAGACCAGCCACCAGACCTGATCGAGATCCAGCCGCCGCAGGGCCTCCAGCCCGATATGCCGGTGTCCCGCGTGGGCAGGGTTGAACGATCCGCCCAGCAGGCCGATCCGGACGCGGCGGCGGTCGCCGAAGGGCGGAGGAGACAGAAGGCAGGACATGACCCGGGCGGCGCGATCAGCGGAACGACGGCGGCGATCCAAGCACGGCCGCGCGCCGGCAGGCAAGGGGTGACGCTCCCCCGCCTTGACGGAGTCGGCCGGGGCTGCTTGTCTTTCACGCGGGCATGCAGGGCCCGGACGGACGCAGGAGACACCCCCCGATGGCGACGGATGCGGCGGACGAGACGATCAGCTTCGACGACTTCCTGGCGGTCGACATCCGCGTCGGCCGGGTGCTGGAGGCCCAGCCTCTGGAGGGCGCCCGCAAGCCCGCCATCCGCATGCGGGTCGACTTCGGCCCGGAGATCGGCGAGCGCAAGACCTCCGCCCAGGTGACGGACCACTACACCCCGGAGGACCTGGTGGGCCGGCAGGTCATCGCCGTGGTGAACTTCCCGCCCAAGCAGATCGGCCGGTTCATGAGCCAGTGCCTTGTCCTCGGCCTGCCCGACGCGGACGGCAAGGTCGTGCTGCTGAGCCCCGATCAGCCGGTGCCGCTGGGCGGGCGCATGCACTGACGCGCCGCCCCGCCGATTCCCTGGTCTGCGGCGTCCTATTGATCGGCGATTGACCGGACTCGTCCGCTCAATCGCCTCCGCCGCTTCGCGGCGCCGGTGCCGTCGCACCGGCCCATCACCGCATGACGTCTGTTCATGCGGTGATGGGTATCAGAGTCTCGGGTTCAGCAGCCGGACGCTGAGGGAGGCCAGCCCGCCCACCATGGCGTCGAGGGTGTCCCCCGGCCCACAGGCGCCGACGCCGGACGGCGTGCCGGTGAAGATCAGGTCCCCCGGACGCAATTCCACGAAGGTCGACAGGTGGTGGATGATCTCCCCCACCGACCAGATCATCTGCGACAGATCGCCGTCCTGACGCACCGCGCCGTTGACGCTCAGCCGGATCGGCCCCCGGGTCGGTGGCTCGCTCAGGCTGTCCGCCGGCGACAGCACGCCCACGGGCGCGCCCAGGTCGAAGCCCTTGGCCATGTCCCACGGCTCGCCGGCCTTCTTCGCCTTGGCCTGAAGGTCGCGGCGGGTCAGGTCGATGCCGACGCCGTAGCCGAACACGCAGGAGTCTGCCTGGGCCACGGAAATGCCCAGGCCGCCGCGCTTGAGCGCCACCACAAGCTCGACCTCGTGATGCAGATCGCTGGTCGCCGGCGGGTAGGGCAGGTCGCCGCCCTCGGGCAGCACCGCGTCCGCCGGCTTGGAGAAGAACACGGGCGGATGGCGCGCCGGGTCGACGCCCATTTCGCGCGCGTGTTCCGCGTAGTTGCGGCCGACACAGAACACCCGGCGCACCGGGAAACGCCCGACCTCACCGGCCACGGGCAGGCTGACGAGCGGGCTGGGTGGAATAACGAAGGTCGACATCGGCGACACGGCTCCCCTGAACGTTCCCTCGAAACGGTTCCCCTCGTACGGATCCCCTTTGCAGGGCCCCCATACGGGTCCCGTTGATACCGATCGGCGATTGACCGGACGTGTCCGCTTAATCGCCTCCGCTCCCGGGTCGGGCGCGGCGCGCCGACGGGGGGCGGACCCAAAGCTATCTCAGTTTCCCTCGGTCGGCGACTCCGCGCGTTCGACCCGGTTCCGGCCGCCGGCCTTGGCCCGGTACATGGCGTCGTCGGACCGCCGCAGCAGATCGTCCAAGCTCTCGTCCGGCGCGGCCCATTGCGCGACGCCGACGCTGGCGGTGACCGAGAACGTGTCCCCCTGGTGCTCTACGCACAGCCTGGCGATCGCGGCCCGCAGCCGCTCCGCCGTCTCGACCGCGTGGAGCAGTGTGGTCTCCGGCAGCAGGACAACGAACTCCTCGCCGCCCAAACGCGCCACCAGATCGGAGGCGCGCACCGCCTCGCGGCACAGCCGGGCGAGGGCCACCAGGGCGGCGTCGCCGGCGGCATGACCCCGGGTGTCGTTGATCGCCTTGAAGTGGTCGATGTCGAACAGCGCCACGCTGACCGGGCGCCGATGCCGGGTGGCGCGGGTCAGTTCGGACCCGGCGGCGTCCATGAACCGGCGGCGGTTGATACTGCCGGTGAGCGGATCCTCCCCGGCCAGCCGCTCCAGCGCCGCATTCGCTTCGGTCAGGGCCCGCTCGCGGGCACGCAGACGCAGCAGGTTGCGACTCCGCGCCAGCAGTTCGAACTCGTCGACCGGCTTACGCAGGAAGTCGGTCGCGCCGGCGTCGAATGCCTCTCGCAGCAGATCGGCCGAATCGTCCGAGGTCACCATGATGACGGGGATATCCTGGTTCGCGCTGCTGTCGCGCAGGCGCCGCAGACAGGTGAGGCCGTCCACCTCCGGCATGCGGTAGTCCAGCAGGACCAGATCGGGTGTTTCCACCGCGCAGTGATCCACGACCTGCCGCGCTTCGGTGACGACGGTCACCCGTGCGCCTTCCAGCCCTTCGAGCATGGCGGCCAGCAGGCGGGCGTTGGGCTCCACATCGTCCACGATGACGACGCGGGCGGAATGGCTCTCGCCGCGGGCGAGGTCACCACGGGTGGGGGGTGACGTCATGCGCTTTGATCCATCGCCTCTTCAAGCCATGTCCGCACCACGGTTTGGGTCGCCGACGCGGTCGCCTCGATCCCGGGCAATGCGTCGGTCAAGTCCGGCCCGACGGGACGCCGACTCTGCAACATCTGCCCCGTTTCCGCCAGACGTTGAGCGCCGAACTGCCCCGCTAAACCTTTGAGGGTGTGTCCGATGCGCCCGACCTGCTCCGGATCGGGTGGATCGGCACGCGCCGCCGCGTTCAGGCTAGCCATCTGATCGCTGACGCTGGAGAGCATCGACTCCACGATCGGCCCGATCCGGGCGATGCCCATCCGGCTCGCCAGGGACTGCAGCGTGCGGGAATCGAACAGCGGGCACGGGTGCGGCGTCCTCAAGGCGTCGGCGGCCCCGGCCCTCCTCGGCCCACCCGGTTCCGCGCCGGTCGGATCGTTCGCGTCGTCGTGTACGCGCGCCGCAGCGGTCGACTCCACCCGCCCGGCCCCGCCCGCGGGTCCCGCATTGCCGTCCGTCGTGTCGTGGTTCCCGGTCCCGGTCTCCACCCACGTGACCCCGCGCGCATGGGCCGTGACGGCGGCGGTCAGCCGGTCCCAGTCCACCGGCTTGGTCAGCACATCGACCAGACCGGCGGCGATGTAGGCCGCACGGTTTTCCGGGTGCGCATCGGCGGTCAGGCCCAGCACCGGCGGCGGATCGCCGGGCAGCGCGCGAATCGCGCGGGTCGCCGCCAGCCCGTCCATGACCGGCATCTGCATGTCCGTCACGACCAGGGCAAACGCCTCGGGTGCGGCGGCCACGGCCTCGACGGCGGCGCGACCGTCCTCGACCTCCTCCACGGTGAAGCCCAGACGCTCCAGCATCGTGACGATCAACAGCCGGTTGGCGGCCGTGTCCTCGGCCAGCAGCAGGCGGGTTCCCGGCGCGGCCCGCGCGAACCGGACGGCCGGACTCGCCCCCCCCTCCGCCGCTGGTTCGCCCACCGTTTCCGCCACCCCGGCGCGGATCCAGAACCGGAACGTGGAGCCCTGGCCCAGCGCGCTGTCGACCACGATGTCGCCGCTCATGTGCTCGACCAGACGCTTGCAGATCGCCAGCCCGAGGCCGGTGCCGCCAAACCGGCGTGTCGTGGTGTCGTCGGCCTGGATGAAGGGCTGAAACAGACGCTCGCGCTGCTCCGGCGACAGGCCGATCCCGGTGTCCTCGACCGCGAAGGTCAGCTCCCACCCGGCGTCCGGCGCCGTCGGAACGCAGCGTTCCAGACGAAGGCGCACCGTGCCCTGTTCCGTGAACTTGATGCCGTTGCTGACGAGGTTGAACAGGATCTGCCGCAGGCGATGGGCATCGCCGCGCACCAGCGGCGGCGTTCGGGTCTCCACCACGGCGTCCAGCGTCAGCCCTTTCTCCGAGGCGGTGACGCTGAACAACTGCGCCACCTCGGTTACCAGGGGACGGGGATCGAAATCGGCGGCTTCCAGATGGATCTGTCCCGCCTCGATCTTGGAGAAGTCGAGGATGTCGTTGAGCAGCGCCAGCAGCGCATCCGCCGACTGCTTGAGGGTCTCGGTGTAGCGCCGCTGGCGCGCGCTTAGGTCCGAGGCCAGGAGCAGATCGGTCATGCCGAGGACCCCGGTCATCGGCGTGCGGATTTCGTGGCTCATCATGGCCAGGAAGCGGGACTTGGCCGCGTTGGCGGTCTCGGCCTCGATCTTGGCGCGGCGCAGCGCCTCCTCGTAGCGGCGCATTTCGGTGACGTCGGAGTGGGTGCCGACCAGCCGCACCGGCCGTCCGTCCGGAGCCCGGACCACCTGGGCGCGGTCCAGGATCCACAGCGCCTGTCCATCGGCGCCCAGCATGCGGTGGATGGATCGGTAGGTGTCTTCGGATCCGGCCAGATACAGGGAAAGGGCGCGCACCGCGCCCAGATAGTCGTGGGCGTGAATGCGTGTGGTGCCGTACGACGGGTCGACCTCCGCTTCCGTGCTGCCAAGCCCGAGCATTTCGCGCCAGCGGGGCGAGACGTACATGCGGTTGGTTTCCAGGTTCCAGTCGTACAGGCCATCGGTCGATCCGCGCACCGCGAGATCGAAACGCTCCTGCACCAGCCGGATTTCCTTGTTGGTCGCATCCAGCCGGCCGGCGAGATCGACCAACGCGCGCGCCTGCTCCTCCAGGCGTTCGTTCGCCCGCTGAAGCTCCAGTTCGCGGGCCTTGAGATCGGAGATGTTCGTGGAGGCGCCGCGATACCCCCGCACCTCACCGGTCCGCTCCAGTACCGGCACGCCGCTGGTCCGCTGCCACACCGTGGCGCCGCTGGCGGTGACGATGCGGTATTCGGGCAGGTCCAGTTTGGCGCCGCGCAGTTGGGCGGCGGAGAACAGGGCGCTCACCCACTCGCGGTCTTCCTCCGCCACCAGATCCAGCAGCGAGCGGCCAAGCAGTTCGGTGATCGAAACGCCGAAGGTGTCGGTGGCGCGCTCCGACACGAAGACCAGGCGGATCTCGGCGTCCACCTCCCAGATGTATTCGTCGGCGGCGTTGACCACGTCTCGAAACCGCTGCTCGCTTTCGCGCAACGCCTGCTCGTCCGCCCGGCTGCGGGTCACATCGCGATAAAACCAGGCGCGGCCCCATCCGACGCCGTCCTCGTGATGCAACCCGCGCGAATACCGTTCCAGAACGCGCCCGTCGGTCAGGCGGATCTCCTGACCCTCGAGCTCATCAAGGTCGAGGTGTTCGTACAAGAACCGGAGGCGCGCCGCGAACGCGCTCGGATCCGGCAGTTTCTGGCGAATGGCCTCGAACAGAACCCGGGTCTCACGGGTTTCCAGGGCGTCGTCGGAGACCCCCCAGATTTTGGCGAAGCGGCGGTTCCAGGACAGGATCCGCCCCTCCGGCGACGCCACCAGAATGCCGTCCGTCGAGGTTTCCTGTTGCGCCGACAGCACGGTGTTCTGGCGTTGCAGCGCGACCCGGGCGGCGGTTTGCTGGGTGTCCAGGTGCATCAGGCTGTTGGTCAGTCCGACCACCGCGATCCCGGAGACGAGGAACAACCCCAGACCCCAGGCCACGTCCCGCCGCCAGGAGGCCAGCACCGCGTCCTGGGCGATTGTGGCGCCGGCGATGAGCGGATAGTGACCGACCTGCCGTTCGGAGATGACGCGCACCACGTCGTCCACGGTGGAGCGCAGGACGTAGGTCTCCGCCAACGCGCCATGCGGGGTCCGCCGGGCAATGCGGGCGATGCTGTCGCCAATGGTCTGCCCCGGGTCCGGCAGACGCACCATGATGCGCCCGTTGAAGTGCACCACGGCGACCGACGCGTTGTCGGAGCTCAGGAGGGCCTCGTAGGTCTCCGCGAACGCCGCCTGATCGATGATCGCCGCGACACTGCCGACCAAGGTGCCATCGGCGTCGCGCTGCGGACGCACCAGGGCGAAGACAAAGCGCGCCGCGTCGGTGCGGTCCCGGTACACGGGGCTCAGCCAGGGGGTGGTCGCGCCACCTTCGACGTGGGCGATGTAGTCCGGATGATTGGCGATGTTCGGCGGCGGCCATCCGCCGGTCCACAGCTCGGGTGTGCCGTCGGCATTCACGACGATCAAGGCCCGTACTACGGGGATCTGGCCCACGCGCATCCGCAGGAAGCTCTGAAGGTCGGGCGGCGCGCTCCCCGAGACCCGCGCCTGGTCGAATGCGTCCACCTCGGTCAGCAAGGTATCCACATTGTCCAGCGCGCTGGCCGTGAAGGCGCTGTAGGTCTGGGCGAACGCCTGGGTGATCTCCGTGGCCCGATTCATGGCCGCTGTGTAGCTCTGCCACGACCAGTAGCCCAGCACACCGCCGATCAGCAGCATCACCAGGACCCCGGAGAGCATGACGATCTGACGCGAGCGCCGCGCCCGAATCTCGCTCAGGTCGTCCGGTTTGATGAACGTGGGATCCATGGTCCTGCCTTGCCGCCCGGCGCGCGCGCCTTCGTTCCCGTTCTCAGGCTGTCCCCGGAGTCGATCAAGAGCCATCGGACGCCCGGTGCGCTTCGACTCGGATCCCGACCGCGGCCCCTGCTGCGCCGTGCTCCCATCAGGCCCCCTGCTAGGCGGGGTCGGATCCCGATGCTACGATGAGCCCCGCAGTCGCGCGATGGAGAAGACAGGTCATGATGGAAACATCCATCCTCGTTGTCACGCTAGTTGTTCTGGCCATCGTCTTCATCGTTCTGAGCGTGAAGATCGTGCCCCAAGGTTGGGAATACACGGTGGAGCGCTTCGGTCAGTATACCAAGACGCTGACCCCGGGCCTGCACCTGATCGTGCCGTTCGTCGAACAGGTCGGCCAGCGCCTCAACATGATGGAACAGGTTCTCGATGTCCCCGAGCAGGAGGTCATCACCCGCGACAACGCGATGGTCACGGTCGACGGGGTGGTGTTCTTTCAGATCCTGGACGCGCCGAAGGCCGCCTACGAAGTCCGCCAGCTCGAAAACGCCATCCTCAACCTGACCATGACCAACCTGCGCACGGTCATGGGCAGCATGGACCTGGACGACCTGCTGTCCCAACGCGACAAGATCAACGCGCAACTTCTGATGGTCGTGGATCTGGCCACCAATCCGTGGGGCGTGAAGGTCACCCGGATCGAAATCAAGGACATCTCGCCGCCGCGCGATCTGGTGGAATCCATGGGCCGCCAGATGAAGGCGGAGCGCGACAAGCGCGCCTCCATCCTGGTGGCGGAAGGCCAGAAGCAGGCGGCTATCCTGGAGGCGGAGGGCCGGCGCGAGGCGGCCTGGCGCGACGCCGAGGCCCGCGAACGGCTGGCGGAGGCGGAAGCCCGCGCCACCACCCTGGTCAGCGAGGCCATCGGCAAGGGTGGCATGGGCGCGGTCAATTACTTTGTCGCCCAGAAGTATGTGGAAGCCCTGCAGAGCCTCGCGGTGGCGCCGAACCAGAAGGTCCTCATGCTGCCGATGGAGACGACGGGCGTGCTCGGCTCCCTCGCCGGCATCGCCGAGATCGCCAAGGAGGCCTTGCGCCCCGACCCGCCCTCCGACCCGCCCCCCGGGCCGGACGGGACCGGGGGAGGCGGCGGGGGTGGCCGTCGGCCGGTCGCGCCCACGGCCCCGCCGGCGCCCCCGGGGACGGGCGCGGCCACCGCCGCGGTGATGCCGTCGATTCCGGGTGCCGGCCCCGTCGCCGGTCCCGTCGCCGGTCCTTGGGCCACCACCCGCCCGTCCTGACCCACTGCGGGGACTCGGTCCGATGGATGTCGCGTGGCCCACGGCTTTGGTGTTCTGGCACTGGTGGATCCTGGGCGTCGCCTGTCTGGTTCTGGAACTGCTGGCGCCGGGGGTGTTCTTCCTCTGGGTTGCGCTCGCGGCCGGGGCGACCGGGGTCATTGGGGTCCTGACGCCGGGGCTGCCCTGGGAGGGTCAGGCGCTGTTGTTCGCCGGTCTCGCCCTGGCGTCCACCCTTGCCGGCCGGCGTATCTGGCGTCCCGGGGCCGTCAAGACCGATCACCCGATGTTGAACCGGCGGGCCCTGGCGCACGTTGGGCGCGTGGTCGTTTTGACCACGCCTTTGACCAACGGGTAGGGGCGCGTGCGGGTGGATGATGGCGAGTGGGCGGCGGTGGCGGAAACGGACGCCCTCTCCGCACCAGAGGGGACCGCGATGCGGGTGACCGGCGTGCGCGACGGCCGCTTGGTCTTAGGGCCGGAGCCCCCCAGCGCGCCCGCCCCCCCGGTGGCCCCCGATACCGGAGAAGCCTGATGCCCGGCCTCAATGCCCGGCCTTAGGCCGATCTGGCGCGCGCGGCGGACGGACGGCGCCATCCGCCGCTGAGAAGGGTCTTGGCCAACAGGCCGCCCGACAGCACCGCCCAGGCCAGCGCCAGCCACCAGCGCGGGGCGCCCTCCGGCCGGAACTCTGTGGTGAAATAGCGCCAGCAGCCCCGGATTTTGTGCCGCGTGACGAACAGTCCGGAGACCGGCGAGCGGCTTTTCAGATGGGCGGCCGTCCGATGCGGCGCGAACAGCACGCGGCCCCCCGCGCGCCAGACCGCACGGCACAGGGCCAGATCCTCAAAATGCAGGAAATACCGCTCATCGAAGCCGCCGAGGCGCCGATAGAACGCGGTCGGCATCAGCATGAACGCCCCGGAAATCGCCGGGATGGGCACGAGGTCCGCCGTCGGCAGCGGTTCGCGGTGCCGGTTGACGCGGGCGAACCGGCCGCCGAACGCCTCGCCGAGCCATTGTCCCGGCGTGCCCGCATTGCGCCGACCGCCGACCTGCTCCTGCCCGTCGGGGCCGAGCAGACGGGCGCCGATCATCCAGGCCTCATCCGGCGGACGCGGGGCCAGGGCGAGGACCGCCGGGAGGGTTCCCGGCGCCGGCAGGCAATCCGGATTGAGCAGCAGGAGCCGGTCGCCGCGGGCCTCGGCCACGCCGCGATTGCAGCCGGCCCCGAATCCGACGTTGCCCTGGCCGTGCACGAGGCGCAGGGGCGGCCCGTCGCCCTCCGGGCGGGGGCCCAGCGCGGGCGGCCATGGCGGACCGCTTTCCAGGTTGTTGACCAGGATCACCTCGGCCACGGCCGGTTCGGCCCGCAGTGCGTCCAGCACCGGGCGCGCCTCGGCGCCGCCGTAATACACCATCACCACCGACAGCCCGGGCTGCGCCGAACGCCCGTCGGGTCCCCATCCCGCTCCGTCACCCGCTCCGTCACCCGTTCTGTCACCCAGTCCGTCACCCGGTCCCATCACCGCATCCCGTCCCACATCCCATCCCTGGATCGCTCTTCAACCATCGACCCCTGCTGCCCCTCTGTTACACGCCACAGCCGTAACGCGAGTATGGTCCTGGCGTGACACGCGCCAGCACGTGTATCCTATGTGCCGACCCTGTACCGCAAGCGGGGTTGCACTTCAGGCACAGTAACCGAATCTTGGACTGGGGTGGGGGTGTTGGCCAAGAACTAGGTGTCGTTATGTGCCATCGCCGCAACGGATGGAACGCCTGGAACGGGGCAGGTTCATGGCCGCAACGACAAAGGGGGGAACCCCTTTTCGGATTCTTGTCGCCGCGTCGCTCATCGTGCTGACGATGACGGTGGGGGGGCTGATGCTTGTCACCTCCATGGCAGATTACGCGGCCAAGCGGACGGAAGCGACCTGGGCCGACTATGCTCTCAATGTCCGGGGCAAGATCGCGCTTCTGACCCTGCTGGAGGGCGACACGGGGTTCACGGACCTTCCGAACGATCTCGCCGCCTACGTCCGCACCCGCGATCCCGTCACGGCCACCACGATCGAACGCCGCCTGGAGACGCTGCACGCGCTCGTGGCGCGGTACGGAGCCTTGCGTCTGAACGACGAGGAGCGGTTCGCGCTGCGTGCCCTATCCGCCGCGCTGAGCCAATACCAGGACAAGCTCGGCGTGGTCCGGCACATGATCGAGCGGAACATCCCTCAGGCCATGATCGCGGACGTCGTCCCCTTGCAGGGGGCCAACGCGCCAATGGCCCTGGACCTGCTGCGCGAGTCCTGGACCAATGCCGACACGGCTCAGCGCACGCAGCTCTCCGACGCCATGGCGCGGGTCCGGTTGCTGACCCGGTCCACGCTGCTGGTCGTGCCGGTGCTGATTCTGGCGGCCTTGATGGTCGGGTGGCTGGCCTGGCGCTACATCACCATCTCCCGCGAGGCGGAGCGGCGGCGCGAGGATATGCGAAGATCGGAGGCCCTGTACCGCGACCTTGTCGACGGGTCGCTTCAAGGTCTCCTGATCCATGCGGATTTCAAGCTGCTGTTCGTCAACCCGGCGTTCGCGCGTATGTTCGGCTTCGCGTCCATGTCCGACGCCCTGACCGTGTCGAGCTTCCTGGAGTTGGTGGAGCCCACGGACCGCGCCGACCTTGAACTGGTGCACAGCCGCATCGCCGTCGGGGCCATCCACACCTGGACCGGCCGGGTCCATTGTCGCAACCGGCGCGGCGATTCCATCTGGGTGGAGGAGATGGCCCGGCCGATCCAGTGGAACGGCCGGCCGGCGGTGCAGATGACCCTTCTCGACGTCACGGACCGCGTCGCCCATGAGGACGACCTGGAGATGGAACGCTCCCTGACCGAGCAGCAGGCCCAGGAGGTGGTCGCCTTGGCCGAGGAATTGGACGCCGCCCTGCAACTCGCGGAGGAACAGAAGAGCCAGTTGCACCGGCTGTCGATCGCCGATCCGCTGACCGGTGCGTTCAACCGGCGCCATCTGTTCGACTGTGCCCGCCAGGAACTGGCCCGGTTGGATCGGGGATCGGTGCGGGCCCTCAGCGTCATCATGATGGACCTCGACCATTTCAAGGTGCTGAACGACACCCACGGCCATGCGGTGGGCGACCACGCCCTGCGTGCCTTCACCGTCGCCAGCACCGAAACCCTGCGCGAGAATGACGTGTTCGCCCGCCTGGGCGGGGAGGAGTTCGCGGCCCTCCTGCCCGGCACCGGTCTCGACGAGGCGCGGGTGGTGGCCGAGCGGCTGCGGGAACGCACGGCCGACTTGCGCATCGCCCTTCCCGGGGGCAAACAGATTGGGCTGACCGTCAGCCTGGGCGTGATGGAGGTGGTGGACCCCACGCACTCGTTCGATGCCATCCTGAGCCGGGTCGACGCGGCCCTGTACGACAGCAAGCGCGACGGCCGGAACCGCGTGACGGTGGTGCCGCATATCGGGCACGATGACGGGCACGATCACGGGGCCGGGGCGACGGGCCCCGGTACGCGCCCCACCCCGGCCGCCGCCGCGAACTCCTGATCGTGATCCCTGGGTTGCGGGACGGGGCCCCGCCCGCCGCCCACCGTACGCCCGCCGCCTTCCGCCGGACGCCTGCATGCGACTCGTCTTCATCCATCAGAACCTGCCCGGCCAGTTCCGCCACATGGCCCGCGCCCTGGCCGCGCAGGGCGGCTACGACATGGTGTTCATCGGCACCCGGACCGACCGCCAGATCCCCGGCGCGCGGGTCATGCCCTATCGCCTGCACCGCACGGTGACCAAGGGCATCCACCCCTATCTGGTACGGGCCGAAAACGCCGTGCTGCACGGTCAGGGCGCCGCCCGCCAGCTTGTGACCCTGCGCGACGGCGGGTTCCGGCCCGACCTCATCATCGCGCACTCGGGCTGGGGCGAGGCGCTGTTCATCAAGGACGTCTTCCCCTCGGTGCCGCTGCTGATCTACAGCGAGTTCTACTACACCGCCCGGGGCACCGATGTCGGGTTCGAGGCGCCGGAGGCCCTGACCCTCGATGCCGCCGCGCGCACGCGGATGCGCGCGACCCACATTCTGCAGTCCCTGGTGGCTTGCGACCGGGCCCTGACTCCGACCGCATGGCAGAAGAGCGTCCATCCGCCCCTGTTCCACCCGCGGATCGACGTCATTCACGAGGGCGTCGATACCGGCGTGATGACCCCCGATCCGACCGCGACGGTCACCCTGGGCGACGGCATGACCCTGCGGGCGCAGGACGAGGTCATCACCTACGTCGCCCGCAATCTGGAGCCCTATCGGGGCTTTCACATCGTCATGCGCGCCCTGCCCGCGATTCTGGAGGCGCGACCGGCCGCCCGCGTGGTCATCGTCGGCGGCGACGACGTCAGTTACGGGCAGGCGCCGGGCGACGGCCGCACCTGGCGCGAAACACTGCTGTCCGAGGTGCCGCTGCCCGCAGACCGGGTGATTTTCACCGGCCAGGTGCCGTACGATACGTTCCGGCGCATCCTTCAGGTGTCGTCGGTGCACGTCTACCTGACCTATCCGTTCGTCCTGTCCTGGTCGATGCTGGAGGCGATGAGCTGCGGCTGCCTGGTCGTCGGCTCCGACACGCCCCCGGTGCGCGAGGTGGTGACCCACGGCGAAACCGGCCTGCTGACCTCGTTCCACGATCCGGACGCGCTCGCCGCCATGGTGATCGACGCGCTGGCCCGGAGCGCCCAACTCACCCCTGTGCGCGCCGCCGCCCGCCACACGATCATCGACCGCTACGACCGACCCACGTGCCTGCGGCAGCAACTCGATCTGATCGGGCGCATGGCGCAGCGGGCGCTTTAATCTGATGGGACACCGATGACCACCGAGCCACCGCACCCGCCTGCCGGCACGCCCCGCCCGGCCGCGTTTCTCGACCGAGACGGCACTCTGAACCTCGATGTCCACTACGCCCACCGCCCGGACCAGATCGTGTGGATCGCGGGGGCGGCCGACGCCCTGCGGCGCCTGAACGAGGCCGGCTGGTGGGTGTTCGTGGTCACCAACCAGTCCGGGGTCGCCCAGGGTTTGTACGACGAGGACAGCGTGCAGGCGTTGCACGCCTGGATGGCGAAGGATCTGGCGCGCCAGGGGGCTCGCGTCGACGCCTTCTATTACTGCCCGCATCATCCCCGCGAGGGCGCACCGCCGTACCGCAGGGCCTGTAACTGCCGCAAGCCGGCGCCGGGGATGCTTCTTCAGGCCATGGCGGACTACCCCGTGGACCGGGCGCGCTCGTTCATGCTGGGGGACCGGCCCCGCGACGTGGAGGCGGGCGAGGCGGCTGGGGTGGACTCGTATCTCTATGAGGGCGGCAACCTCGACGCCGTGGTCTCGCGCCTGATGGCCGCGCACGGCGGTTGACCCGCGCGCCGGCCGCCGTATCCTGGCGCCGCGTCAGATGGCTGGATGGCCGCCCCGCCGCGTCCCCCGTGGACCGGCGGGGAGGAAAGTCCGGGCTCCACGGAAACACGGTGCCGGATAACGTCCGGCGGGGGCGACCCTAGGGAAAGTGCCACAGAAAGCAAACCGCCCGTCCGCCGGTCTTCGGACCGCGCCGACGGGTAAGGGTGAAAGGGTGCGGTAAGAGCGCACCGCCCCCCTGGCGACAGGGGGGGCACGGTAAACCCCACCGGGAGCAAGACGGAGTAGGAGCGGCCGGCCCAGCCCTTCGGGGCGGGGGCCAGGCGTGTTTTCGCGCCGCCGCTCGGGTAGGTCGCGCGAGGCGTCCGGCGACGGACGTCCCAGATGAATGGCCATCCATCGTGTCCGGGTCCGCCCGGACGCGGGGACAGAACCCGGCTTACAGGCCATCTGACGCTTTTCCATCCTGATCCCCGTCGGCGGTCGACCGGACGTGTCTCCCCGATCACGGCCTCTGCCGCGCAGCGCCGGTGTTGTCGCGGTGCACCATCCCGTCGGCACGCGCCGAGACCGCACCCGGAATGGATGGCCCTCCGGAACGGATGGTGTATAAGACCGGCGGCTGCCCGGGACCCGAGCGGTCCTCTTCCCCGCATGGCGACCTCCGGCAGACGAAGGTGACAGACGGCATGGCGAACGACGTCACGACCGAACAGTGGACCCGATACATGACCCTGGTGCAGCGGGCGCAGACGCTGTTTGCTCGCGCGCAGGCCCGCGCCACGGCCAAGGCGACCGGGGGCGAGTTCTCGATCGTGGATGTGAAGTCCGTCACCTCCGCCTTTCTGCGGGTGTGGGCCGAACTGGCGCAGCGGCCCGCCGACCTGTGGGCGTTTCAAGCCAATGCCGTGCTGAAGGTTTCGCAAGCCTGGATGACGGCCTGGACCGAACCGCCACCGGAGACGGATCCCGCGGCCCGCGACCGCCGCTTCCGCGATCCGGGCTGGACGGCCGATCCGCTGAGCCGCGCCCTGCGCGACAGCCATCTGGCGCTGGAGGCGGCGACCCAGGACATGCTCGCCACCCTGCCGAAGGGCACCAAGGAGCAGCTTCGGGTCGAGTTCTACACCCGCCAGATCCTCAGCGCGCTGTCGCCCAGCAACATCCTCACCCTGAACCCGGCTGCCCGCGCCCGCTTGCTGGAGACCGGCGGGGCGAGCCTGCTGGATGGGCTGGAAAACCTGCTCGACGACCTGGACCGGGGCAAGGGGCGCCTGGACATCGCCACCAACGACCAGACCGCCTTCGTCGTCGGCCGCGACCTGGCCACGACCCCGGGCAAGGTGGTGTTCCAGAACGACATGATGCAGCTTATCCAGTACACGCCCCTGACGGAGACGCAGCACGCCCGGCCGCTGCTGTTCGTGCCGCCGTGGATCAACAAGTTCTACATCCTGGACATGCGGGAAAAGAACAGTCTGGTCCGCTATGCCCTGTCGCGCGGCCATACCGTCTTCGTCATCAGCTGGATCAACCCAGGGCCGGAGCATGCGGACCGGGGCTTCGACGCCTATATGACCAACGGCCCCCTGGCGGCGCTGGACGTGATCGAGACCGCGACCGGCGCGCGCACCGTCAACATCCTGGGCTTTTGCATCGGCGGCATTCTGGTCACGGCGACCCTGGCCTATCTGGCGGCACGCGGCGAGGCCGACCGGGTGGGCACCGCCACCACCCTGGCCACCATGGTGGACTTCACCGACGTCGGTGAAATCGGCGTGTTCATCGACAACGACCGGGTGCGGGCGCTGCGCCAGCACATGAAGGACACCGGCTACCTGGAGAACTACCACCTCCAGGACATGTTCGCGATGATCCGCGAAAACGACCTGGTCTGGTCATTCCACGTCATGAACTATCTGATGGGCCGCAAACCGCCCGCCTTCGACCTGCTGTTCTGGAACAGCGATTCCACTCGGCTGCCGGCGGCCATGCTGACGTGGTACCTGGAGAAGGTCTATATTGAGAACGGCCTGCGCCAGCCGGGCTATCTGTCGCTCAACGGCACGCCGATCGCCCTGGGTCGGATCGAGACGCCGTTTTTTGTTTTGGCCACCAAGGAGGACCATATCGCCCCCTGGCGCTCGGTCTACCCGACCACCGGCCTGCTCAGCGGCGAGGTGCGGTTCGTGCTGGGCGGATCGGGCCACATCGCCGGTGCCATCAATCCGCCGCAGGAGCCGCCGAAGTATGGCTACTGGACGCGCGACGACGCCCCGGAGACGCCCGAGGCATGGCTGGCCGGCGCCCGTTACACCGAGGGATCCTGGTGGCCGATGTGGGGCGACTGGCTGGACGCGCACTGCCCGGAAGCGCGCGTGCCGGCCCGCGTGCCGGGCGAGGGCGCGTTGCCGGCCCTGGAGGACGCGCCCGGCTCCTATGTCCGGATGCGGTGAGGTGGCCCCTTCGTGAATTACCGTCATGCCTTCCACGCCGGCAACGTCGGCGACGTGCTCAAGCACATGGTTCAGATCCACGTCCTTGCGCATCTGCGCGCCAAGGCCAAGCCGTTCGCGGTGATCGATACCCACGCCGGCATCGGGGCTTATGACCTGACCGGCCCCGCCGCCATACGGACGGGGGAGTGGCGACACGGACTCGGCCGCCTGTGGGGTGCGGCGGACCCGCCGGAGGCCGTGCGGGCCTATCTGGATCACGTCCGCGCCATCCAGGAGGAGCTGGGGGCCACGATCTACCCGGGCTCGCCCCTGATCTCCGCCCACCACTTGCGGCCCGGAGACCGGATGGTGGCGGTGGAGCGCCATCCTGAGGATTACGCCGTGCTCGCGGACCTGCTGGGCCGGGCGCCGGGGGTAATCGTGCGCGAGGGGGACGGGTATGCTGCGCTCGCCGCTCTGCTGCCGCCGGCGGAGCGGCGCGGCCTGATCCTGATCGATCCGCCGTTCGAGGAGCGCGAGGAGTATCAGGCCCTGGCGCTGGCTCTGGGGCGGGCACACCGACGCTTCGCCACCGGGGTCTATATGCTCTGGTACCCGATCAAGGACCCCGGCGCCGTGGCGGTGATGCGTCAGATGATCCAGGACAGCGCCGTTCCGCGCGTGCTTGCGGTCGAACTGACCGTGCGGCCGACCACGGTGCTGGCCGGGCTGGCGGGCTGCGGCCTGATCCTAGTCAACCCGCCCTGGCGCCTGGAAGAGACCCTACGCGAGGCGCTGCCCTGGCTGGCGGCGCGGCTGGAAACCACGCCGGGTGCGGGGGGCTGGTCGCTGGAGTGGCTGCGCGGCGAGGCGTGACCCGCCGATCCCGCCGCTGAATTCAGCCCGGTGGGCTTTTGTATCCGGCCTTTGATCCCCATATGTCGCTCTGAACCCTGTAAAGAAATGTGGTGGGTCGTGAGCGGATCGCCAGTATCGCAAGCCGCATCGACACGACGTTCTTCTTGTCGCGGACGTGTAGAGGGACGCTCGGCCGTCCTTCTGCTTTGCGCCCGAGTCAGGGTGCCAGAATCGGGGTGAGCGTGGTCGCGTTCCGACCGCGACTGCGACCGCGACCGTCATCGCGACGGCCAATGCCTCGGCACCGGCACCACCTCGGCATTGGCGATCCGGCGCGGTGTATGGTCGCTGTGCGGGCCGACGACTCCCCGACCGCCGTTGCGGGGTCACCGGCTCGCCGTCACGGGTCCGGATCGCGAGACCGGCGTTACCCATGGGCGCGGACGGTGCGGGCCCGGGGCGGGCCATGGCCCTATTCACGGCGCTGTCTATCGTATTTGATGCGAAATGCCTTATTTTTCATCCGGAGGTCGCGGACGCTGGCCTCAATACCGGGTGGACTCAGGTATTGCGCGTATCACGAGAAAAAAGGCATACTTGGCATGAGGGATCATCCTCGATCAAGAAAACGGGCACTTAGGCCTTGCGCGTGCTCCCGATCATTCCTTATCCCTTTGATAGTTAAGCTGCGATGATCCGTGATGACAAGGGCTTCTATATTAATTATACTTCGAGTCTCGCATGGTGACCGCCGGCGATGGCGACGGGGGGGATAACGGCGTGCTCGGAGATCGCGTTCATCAGGCCGACCTCGCAAGAGGTGCTGTGGGCGACCGAGGCCGTCTGAGCACGGACGAGTTGCTTGATCTCGCGCGGCATCGCTCGGAGCAATCCCGTGCGTCCCTCGCCACCTTCATGATGGAACTGCTCGACGGCCGCCCGGGCCGTCTGTCGCCGAGCGAGCGGGCGCTGCTCAGCGATATTCTGCAGACCCTCATTTACAAGGTGGAACGGTCGATTCGCGACCGTCTCGTTCAGGTTCTGGCGGAAACCAAGAGCTGTCCGCACGACCTGATCTGGTTCTTGGCAAACGAACCGATCGAGATCGCCTATCCGATCCTGCTGCGCAGCCGGGTGTTGCGCGACGAGGATCTGGTGGAGCTGGTCAAGCACAAGGCGATCGAACACCGCATGACGATCGCCAAGCGGCCGGGGCTGTCGCAATCGGTCAGCCACATCATCGCGGAGGTCGGCGAGTCCAATGTGGTTGTCGAGCTGTTGCGCAATCATGACGCCGCAATTGCCGAGGCGACCCTGGCCTATCTCGTCGAACGCGCCCGGACAGAGCGCAGCTTCCACGAACCTCTGGTTCGGCGACCCGAGCTGACGCCCGAGCTGGCCCGTAAGCTCTGCCACTGGGTGTCGGCGGCGCTGCGCCAGTACATTCTGATCACCTGGAACATCCCGGCCTCGGTCATCGACGAAGGTCTGGACACGGTCTTGAAAGACACGGACCTGGGTCCGGAGGACGACTGCATAGAAGGCCGGGCCGACACCCTGTCGCAAGCGGTCGCGGACGACCGGGACCGCGTCAGGCGCCTCATCATGTCGGCCATGGACGGTCGCGACATCCGGCTCGCCGTCTCCCTGATCAGCAGCGCGCTGGGCCTGCGCAAGGTGCTGGTCCGCCGCATCCTGTTCGAGCCCGCCAGCGAATCCCTGGCCATCGTCTGCACCGCGTTGGGCATGACCCGGCACGAGTATCTGGACTTCTGCCGGGTCAGCGCGCGCCTTCGGACGCACGCCTTCGACGATCCGGGGGAGGATCCGACGGCGCTGGCGGACTTCTTCGATCGGGTGGATGAGGAGACGGCGCGTGCCGTGGTCTCACACTGGAGCCGGCAACCCGGGTTCCTGGGGGCGGTCCGAGACTTGGAGTCCTGGCAGGATGAGTAAGGTGAATCGGTGCGCGGCTCACGTCCTGTCCGACGATGTCGGGGATCTCGACGTGCGCTTTATGGCGCTCACCACCATTCTGCCGTGTGTCGTGTGGGAAACGGATCCGACCGGGCGCGTTCGGTTCGTCTCCAATCTGGTGCTGGAGTTCCTGGGCCGCCATCCGGTGGAACTCATCGGCCAGCCCTTCCCGGCCGTCTTCTCGGACCGATCCTGGACCCTAAACGCGCAGGTCCATACGGACGGACAGGTGGCCCGCGGGGATGGCTCGTGGGCCTCCATGTACCAGGCCCGCACACACCGGGACGAGACCCTGTATTGCCGGGTCGAAGGGCGGCGGTGTTTCGATCCCCTCTCCGGGGAGTTCAGCGGGTCCATCGGCACGGCGGAGTTCGTGCCCCAGGCGTCGCTGCGGCAGGCCGCAGCGGCCGGCCTATGGGAAGCCCTGGTCCGGGGCATGCTGGGCGTTGTTCTGATGAACGACCAGGGGACCATCCGGTTCGCCAATCCGATGTTCCAGCGCGCCCTCGGCTTGCGGGAGGCCCCCCCGCGCGGCGCCCGCCTGTCCCAGTTCCTTCAGGTGCCGTCGGAAGCGCAGACGACCGACGTCGGCCCCGGCATCTGGCACGAATTCAAGGCGCTGCCCCGGGACGACGCCGACCGTCCGCTGTCGGTGCTGTTCGGCACACCCCGGGGCGATGGACGGTACCAGTTGGCCGTCGTCCTGGACGACAGCGCCCGGCGGGTGGCTGCCGCCATGCTGCGGGACGAGGCGCCGCGGGCCGATGCCATTCTGACCCAGTACGCCGAGTCGTTGCTGTCGGGCTTCCACGATCTGTGGTCAGAGGTGGTGGGCGCCCTGGACAGCGGCCCTCCCGCGGGCGAAGCCGCCCCGGCTCCGGCCGGAGCCCCGCCCCCCAAAGCCGCCCTCCCGTCCTTGACGCGGCGGCAGACCGAGGTGCTGGAGCTGCTGGCGCGGGGCCAGACCAACAAGGAGATCGGCCGCGCGCTCGGCATCTCCGAGGCCACGGTGAAGACGCACGTCCGGGTTCTGGTCGAGGCGCTGGGCGCGGCGAACCGCACCTCCGCCGCCGTCGTCGCGGCCCGCTTGTTCCACGACGCATCCTGAGCGCGTCCTGAGGTCGGGCCGGGGCGCACGACCCCGTCCGCCGCTGTCTCCCCGTCTCAGGCCCCCGTACAGGTTTGGGCCGCTAGGGCGCGCAGGATCGCCGCCGTCTCCCATTGCGCCCCGAACGACGCGAAGCGTGCCAGGGCCAGGGTGTGCCGGATGTCGGTGTTGGCCGCGCACGCATCGGGGATGCCCACCATGGCGAACCCCTCGCCGGGGCCGGCCTTCATGGTCTGCTCGACGCACTGGTCGGTCAGGAATCCGGTGCACAGCACGGTCCGGATCCCCATGTTCCGCAGCACATAGGCGAACGGGGTGGAGTTGAACAGATTGGCCGAGGTCTTCGGCAGCACGATCTCGTCGCCCACCGGCGCGACCTCCGGCACCACCGCGGCGGCCGGGGTGTCGGCCACGATTTCAAACCCGCTCAGCTTATAGTCCAGGCTGCGGTCGCGCCCATCCCGGGTCAGGCTGCCCATCACGGTGTAGATCACCTCGACCCCGCTCCCCCGCGCGGCCTCTAGCAGGCGTGCCATGTTGGGCAGGACGACATCGCGCGCGCGGGCGTCAAACTCCGGACGCGGCGGGTGGTTGGACGGGTCCAGCACATACCGCTGCACGTCGATCAGCAGCAGCGCCGTGGTGACCGGATCGAGTGTCGGCGTGAAGACCGCATCCGTCGTCATGGCGTACGCACCAGAGGCTCGCGGAGGCCGAACAGGCCCTTCGGCCGCCACATCAGCGCGGCGATCAGCGCCACCGCCACGATCACCTGGGTGATGCCGTAAAGCTGGAACGTCTCCTCCAGGCCGCGCAGGGCCTCGCCGCCCAGGCTGATGGCCAGCGCGGCCACAATAGCTCCGATGACCGAGCCCTGCCCGCCGACCACGATGATGGCGACCAGATTGAACGACAGCATCAGCCCGAACGACTTCGGTGTCATCACCGACACGACATGCGGCAGCAGCGCCCCGCCGAACCCGGCGAGGGCCGCCCCCAGCACGAACGCCAGCATCTTGAGCCGGAAGGCGTGAATCCCGACGCAGCGCGCCGCCATCTCGTTCTCGCGCACCGCTAGCATCGCGCGGCCGATGGAGGCATGCTTGATCCGCCAGCACAGCATCACGACCAGCAGGGTGCATAGGGCGATCAGCGGCAGCGAGGCCTCGCGCGGAATGCCGGTCAGGCCGCGCCCACCCCGGGTCAGACCATCCAGGTTCAGGGCCAGGGTCTGCACCACGATGATGAGCCCCAGCGTCGCCACCGCCAGATAGTGGGTGCGCAAGCGCAGCACCAGCAGGCCGATGACCGCCGCCACCAGCCCCGCCGTCAGCCCGCCGACGGTCGCCGCCGCCGGCAGCGGCAAGGCGACGTCCCGGATCATGTCCGGCAGGTCGGGCATGGCGAACCCCCGGCGCCCCACCGGATAGGTGAACATCACCGCGACATAGGCGCCCAGGGTCATGAACGCCGGGTGTCCCAGGCTGAACAGCCCGGTGAACCCGTTGGTCATGGTCAGACTGACCGCCAGAAGGATGTTGATCAGCGTCAGCGCGGCCAGGGTCCGCAGGTAGCCGCTGCCGAACACCTCCAGCCCCACCACCGCCCCGACCAGCAGCAGAGTGAACAGGGCCAGCGCCTGCGTCGGACTCACGGCGAACCGGGGGGCCGCGCGGGGGGTCATGCCCGCTCCTCCTCGGTGCTGCCGAACAGGCCGCTCGGCCGGACCAGCAGGATCAGGATCAGCAGGCCGAACACGAAGGCATCGCGGTAGCCGGCGTACGCGGCCGGCAAGAACCCGACGAACGCCACCTCGGCGAAGCCCAGAATGTAACCGCCCAGGATCGCCCCCGGCAGCGAGCCGACCCCGCCGATGATGGTCGCGACGAACGCCTTCAGGCCGGGCACGAAGCCCATCAACGGGTCGATCTGGCCGAACTTGCCCCCCCAGAACAGCCCGGCCAGCGCCGCCAGCGCCCCGCCGATGCCGAACACCAGCAGCACGACCCGGTTGATGGAGATGCCCATCAGCCGGGCGGCCAGCGTGTTCTCCGACACCGCGCGCATGGCGATGCCCATCCGTGTCGTCTTGACGAACACGGTCAGCAGCACCGCGCACAGCAGCGTGACGGCCGGGATGGTCAGGTCGATGATGGCGACATCGATCCCACCCAGCGCCACCCGCTCGCGGAACACGGCCGGGAAGGAGAAGTTGCGCGGCTGTGCGCCCAGCAGGATCAGCCCCAGGTTCTGCAACGCCACCGACACCGACAGCGTGACGATGAACCCGGTGATCATGGGCGCGCCCCGGATGGAGCGGAACGCCAGCCGCTCGACCAGCCCGCCGGACAGGAACCCGGCGACCAGCACCAGCAGCGGCAGCACCACCCACGGCACGTGATCCGTGGCGATCAGGCCGAAGGTCGCGAAGGCGCCCACCATCATCAGATCCCCGTGGGCGAAGTTCACCAGCCGGATCACGCCGTAGATCAGCGAAAACCCGATGGCCACGAGCGCGTACAGGCTGCCCAGCGACAGGCCGTTGACGATCTGCTGGATGGCGTAGTCGCTCATGCGGAAAGTCCCAGGTAGGCGCCCATCACATGCGGATCCTCCAGCAGGTCGCGGCCGGACCCGGCCAGTTCCACGCGGCCCTCGCGAATGACGAAGCCCCGGTGGGCGATGTCGAGCGCCATCATGGCGTTCTGCTCCACCAGCAGCAGGGTGACCCCGCGCTCGGCGTTCAGGTCGCGCAGGGTGTCGAAGATCCGTTCGGTCACCTGCGGCGCCAGCCCCAACGACGGCTCGTCGAGCAGCAGCAGGCGCGGCTCCCCCATCAGCGCGCGGCCGATGGCCAGCATCATCTGTTCCCCGCCGGACAGCCCGCCGGCGGCCTCATGCCGCCGCTCCCGCAGCACCGGAAACAGCGCATAGATTTCGTCCATCAGCGCCCGCACCCGCGCCTCATCGCGGTTGAGGAAGGCGCCGAGGCGCAGGTTTTCCTCGATGGTCAGGCGGGTGAAAATCTGGCGCCCCTCGGGGCAATGCACCAGCCCGGCCCGCACCAGCTTCGCCGGGTCCGCGCGCGTCAGATCGAAGGTCTGGCCGTCCAGGCGCAGTGTGGCCGTGCCCTGGGCGATGGGCAGCAGCCCCGATAGCGCCATCAGCGTGGTGGTCTTGCCGGCCCCGTTGGAGCCGATGAGTGCTGCGATCTCGCCCGCGCCGACCTCGAGCGTCAGATCGGTCAGAACGCGGGTGCGGCCCCGGGTGACCTGCAGTCCCTCCACGGTCAGCATGCGGCGGCCTCCCCCTGCGGGCGGCGGCGGCCCAGGTAGACCTCGCGCACCTCCGGCTGACGCAGGACGTCGGCGGCCGCCCCCTCGGCGATCACCTCGCCCTTGTTCATGACGACCAGCCGCCGGCACAGCGCCGCCACCATGGTGATGTTGTGCTCCACCAGCACGATGGTCAGGCCGTCCTCCCGGTTCAGGGAGTCGATCAGGGCCGACAGGGCGTGCTTTTCGGAGTCGTTCATGCCCGCCGCCGGCTCGTCCAGCAGCAGCAGCCGGGGGGCGCCGGCCAGGGCGCGGGCGATCTCCACCCGCCGCCGGTCGCCGTAGGACAGTGCGCCCGCCGTCTGCCCCGCGAACGGCTCCAGCGCGGTGCGTTCGATCATCGCGTCGGCGATGGCGCGAATGCGCCGTTCGGCCGCGCGCCCACGCGGCAGGCCCAGGACGCTTTCAACCGGCGAGGCCGAGGCTGCGGCGTGCGCCCCCGCCATCACGTTCTGACGCACCGTCAGATCATCGAACAGGCGGATGTTCTGAAAGGTCCGCACCATGCCCAGGCGGGCCCGGCGTTCCGGCGACGCCCGGGTGACGTCGCGGCCGTCGAACGCGATATGCCCCTCGCTGGGACGCAGGACGCCGGTGATGACGTTGAAGGCCGTGGTCTTGCCGGCCCCGTTTGGTCCGATCAGCCCGAGCAGATCACCCGGCTCTATGGTGAGCGAGAACCGTGAGAGGGCGATCACGCCGCCGAAGTGCTTGCCGACATCCGTTGCCTGCAACAGCGTCATGCGGGGGTCCTGCTACGGGAATCCTGGTGTGGTGCGGACAAAAGAAATTTGACATTTCGACCCATAGACACGAAATGTGCATGATATTTGTCGTATCTGCAAGGGGAGACTGGTGTGAACCCTCGCGACGCTTTGAACGGTTTGGCGTCCGGTGTGCTGTCCGAAGGCGAACCGGCGCCCGTCGCCCATGAGAACCCGAACGGCACCAGCCCCGCCGTGGTGGTGTGTGAACACGGCGGGCGGCGCATCCCGGCGCGGCTGGGCTCTCTCGGTCTGGCTGAGGAGCACTTGGCCAAGCACTTCATGTGGGACATCGGAGCGCTGGATCTGGCCCGTGCCATCGCCACACGCCTGAACGCGCCGTTGATCCATCAGCCGTACTCTCGCATGGTCTGCGACGGCAACCGCCCGACCACGGCCCCCGACTTCATCCCGGAGCACGGCGAGGGCATTCCGGTGCCCGGCAATGTGGATCTGTCCCCGGAGGAAGTCGCGGCCCGCACGGCGGCGATCTGGCAACCGTATCAGGATCACATCGCGTCGGTCCTGGAGGCCCGCGCGGCGGCGAGCACGCCCACGGTGTTCGTCAGCATCCACAGCTTTACCCCGGTGTTCTACGGCACCCCCCGTCCCTGGCACGTCGGCGTGCTGTACGACCGGGACCCGGTGTTGTCGCCGGCGCTGTTCGATGGTCTGGCCCGAACCCTGGGGGAGCGGGTGGTGGGCCGCAACGAACCCTACGTCATGAGCCGGACCAGCGACTACACTGTGCCCGTGCACGGCGAGGACCGGGGCCTGCCCAGCGTCGAGATCGAGGTCCGCAACGACCTGATCCGCGACCCGACCGGCGTGGACCAATGGGCCGGTGTGCTGACCCCTGCGCTGATTCAGGCGGCGCGCGCGGTCGGGATCGCCCTGGAGGACGTCACCATCACACGGGAGGGACCGCTGTGAAGTATGTGGATCCGGTCCGCAACTGGCCCCTGACCCCGGCCAGGACGGCGGTCGTCGTCGTGGATGTGCAGGCGGCCGAGGTCGAGCCCGCGCTGCTGGAGGCCTATCCCGAATACGCCCGGGCGCTGTCGAACCGCATGCTGCCGGCTCTGACCCGGCTGGTGGACGGCGCCCGCGCGCAGGGCTGCGAGATCGTCTACACCGTCATCGAAGCCCTGACCGCCGACGGTCGCGACCGCAGCCTGGACCACAAGCTGTCGGACATCCTGGTGCCGAAAGGCTCGCCGCTGGCCGCCGTGCTGCCCGAGGCGCGCAAGGCCGCCGACGATATCGTCCTGCCCAAGACCTCCTCCGGCGTCTTCAACTCCACCATTCTCGCTTATGTCCTGCGCAACATGGGGATCACCAACGTGATCGTGGCCGGCCTACTGACCGACCAGTGCGTCGACATGGCGGTGCGCGATGGCGCCGACCTGGGGTTCTACATGGTCTGTGCCGCCGATGCCTGCGTGGCCAAGACCGACGCCCGGCACGAGCAGGCGCTGAAGGCGTTCGGCGGCTACTGCCGGGTGCAGACGGTCGAGGCGATCCTCGCCGACATCGCGGCGGCGGCCGACACGGTCTGATATAACCCGGGTGTCCGACGCCCCGTCAGATCCGGCGACGCCCGAACAGACATCGTGCGTCGCCGGGCGACCGGACGACGGGCGGGGAGTGGCGCAAGGGAGCGGGCGAATGACGTCGATCGCGACAGATCGGGCCATCGGTGTCGTCGGCGCGGGCACCATGGGGGGCGGCATCGCGCAGGTGGCCGCTGCCGCCGGCCATCCGGTGCGGCTGTTCGATGCGGTCGCGGGCGCGGCCGACGCGGGCAAAGCCCGGATCGCCGAGGGGCTGGCCAAGGTGGTGGCCCGGGGTAAGATGACGGCGGCGGCGCGCGACGCGCTGCTCGGGCGGATCGAAACCGTCGCCGCCCTGGATGCCATGGCGGACGCCGCCCTGGTCCTTGAGGCGATCGTCGAGGACCTTGACGCCAAGCGGCAGCTTTTCACGGCGCTGGAGGAGATCGTCGGCCCGGACGTCCTTCTGGCGACCAACACGTCCTCACTCTCCGTCACCGCGATCGCGCGGCCGCTGGCCCGGCCCGAGCGCCTGATCGGTCTGCATTTCTTCAACCCCGCCCCGATCATGAAATTGGTCGAGGTCATCTCGGGCGTCGCTACGGCGCCGACGGTGGCCGCCACCGCGTACGCGACGGCGGAGGCCTGGGGCAAGATCGCCGTGCACGCCAAGTCGACCCCCGGGTTCATCGTCAACCGGGTGGCACGGCCCTACTATGCCGAGGCTCTGCGCCTGTACGAGGAGCAGGTGGCGGATCCGGCGACCCTCGACGCGCTGCTGACCGAGGGGGCCGGGTTCCGGATGGGGCCGTTCGCGCTGATGGACCTGATCGGCCACGATGTGAACTACGCCGTCTGCCGGTCGGTGTTCGATGCCTTTTACCAGGACCCGCGCTTCCGCCCCTCGATCACGCAGCTCGAACTGGTCAATGCCGGACGTCTGGGGCGGAAGACGGGGCAGGGGGTCTACAGCTACGCGGCCGGTGCCGCGCCGCCGCGCCCCGCGACCCTGACCGGCCCGTCCGACGCCCCGCCGATCCCCGGCTTTGATCCCGCGCGGGAGATGGAGGTGGACGGCGTCCTCGTCACGTCGACCGATGGGCGAACGGCCGCCCGCCTGGCGCGGGCGCGAGGCACGCCCGTCGTCGTTTGCGACCTCATCACCCCGGAGACCGGCAGGCGCTTGGGCTTCGCCACCTCCCCCGACGTGCCGGACGCTGTGGTGCATCGGCTGCGGACGAGCCTCGATGCCCTGGGGATCGTCGCCACACGGCTGCCCGACTGGCCCGGCCTTGTGGTGATGCGGACCATCGCCATGCTGGCGAACGAGGGCTTCGAGGCCGTGATGCAGGGCGTCGCGGACGAAGCCGGCGTCGATGCGGCCATGCGGTCCGGCGTCAACTACCCCAAGGGACCGATCGGGTGGGGGCGGGAAATTGGCCTTGGCCGGGTTCTGGCGACGCTCGACCACATTCACGCGGTAACCGGGGACCCCCGCTATCGCGCATCCATGGCGCTGCGGTTCGCGGCTGAGGCGTGATTCGGACCGGCTTCGCTCAGCCCGGCGGAGCGTGGGATCATCCGTGCCTAGGCCGTCGGCCTCATGGGCGGCGATCTCGTGTTCGCGGGGCTCAGGGCGGGGGCCGGTTTGAGCGACGGCCGAATGGGATCCCGCCGAGTCGCGACCATGGTCGTAAGATTCCTGCGAAAAGACAGAAAAAGACGGAATGAAGTTTTCCGATGCTTTAACGCAAATCGTACGGACGGCCGTCTTCGTATTGCGGGTAGTCTCCTACAGATTATAGGTAATATTTTCCAAGTGCGTAACGGCAAGGAAGTCGGTATACAGGCGGCCCCAAAATGCCAACGAGTTATGCAGGCGGTGATGATCCTGCAATCATAGGGGAAAGCCATGGATATTCATCCGAACCGCCTTGGCAAGTATGCCATTCTTGCGGCGATCAGTTCCCGTGAGGAAGAGGACGAATTCAAGGCGTACATTGCCGAGAAAACGCGCCTTAAGATTGGCGTTACGTTTGTGAGCGGCATTCAGTCGGAAGTAACCAAGAGTTTCGTTCGCTCCCTGGTCACCTGTGCGCTTCACAGCCACGTCGTCCACCACCAGCACAACGAGATCCACGCGGTGATCCACGCCGGGCTGGAGTGCCTGAAGGGTGTGACCTCGGATGTGGCGGCGGAATCGAGCCTGAAGCTCAAGGTCGCCATTGTGTCCGACGGTCGCTGGATCGTGATCGCGGCCCACGGCGAGTCCGCCTTCCATCCCGAGACCAATCATGAGCGCATGGGCTTCGGCGTTATGCATATCTGAGCAGGGACGCGATGGACCGGACGAGTCGGGGGGGCGGTTGATCCGGTCGAACCGGACGCGACTCGGGGGCGTGCCGGCTTTTTCGGCAGCGCTGCTCACGAAAGAGGCGTCCGTTCGCTCCGCCGTCCGGCCCGTTCGTCGTCCCGACGGCGCCCGTCTTTAGGGCGTTAGAAGGGTTTTCATCCGCAGTGGGGGCTCTGACGGCCGCTTGGGATGGGCAAACGCGGTGCAGTTCAGCCATGCATATTGCTTGCGCACGTTTGATCTGGACATTCGGCGCGAACTGAGTAAGAAATATGGCCACTTCAGGGCGGGCGGAAGTCCAGCCCCAGAGGTAGCCCCGGAGGTCCGGGGCTGTGTGATGCGCCACCAAGTGTGTGGTGCCGTAAGCGCCATCTGGGATGGCTCGTGACATCGTGATCAAGTTGGCTGGTTCCCTCCTTTAGTATGACATACTTTAGGATAGCCGACTTTCCGTCAAACGATATCACCGTGTGATTACGTGAATTTTGTGAAGGTGACCCACTAACGGCCGTGTCGACTGTGCGGGTATGCGCGCGCAGGGACACCAGCCGCAGTCGCTGGCGCGCGTCGTATCGCGGCCGCCGACTGAAGCTATGGGCCAACGTCCATGGAATTCGCGCGGCGTACCCGTGTCCAAAAAAGGGCCGCGGAACAAAGCCTGGAACCCTGGTGGCGGATCGGATCCGCGTTCGTCGCCGGCGCTCTTCTGGAAGTGTCCACGCATCCCAAGCCCGGGTTGGTCACAGCCCGGTCCAATGGCGCTCATCGTGACATGTCGCTGCGGACCTTTCTGGTCTCGACGGCGGCGATCACGCCCTGTTTCTATCAATGTGCCGAAGCCGGCTGGAATCATGTCGGCGATCCGACCGCCCTGCTGCCGCTGGTTCGGGAGATCGGCCGCGACTACGAGGCCGCCCTTTTGCGGGCGACCGGCGGGGTGAACACCCAGCGCGGCCTTCTGTTTTCCGCCGGCATCCTGAGCGCGGCGGCGGGTCTGCTGTCCCGCCGGAACACCGACCTCACCGCCGACGCCCTGTTCCAGAAAGCGGCGGCGATGACGCGCGGTCTGTGCGATCGCGAACTGAGCCGCGACCGCGCCCCCGCGACGGCGGGCGAACGCCTGTTCGTCCGCTACGGCGCACGGGGCATCCGCGGTGAGGTCGAGGACGGGTTCCCGACCCTGTCCCGCGCGGCCCTGCCGGCGTTGGCCGAGGCCCGCGCCGTCAACGCGCCCATAGAACGGGCGCTCATTCACGTCCTGATATCGCTGATCGCCGAGACCGAGGACACCACCGTCCTATGGCGCGGCGGCCCCCGTGCCCTGGAGTGGCTCCGCGCCGAGGCGCGGGCGGTTCTGGACGCCGGCGGCGCTCTCACATCCCAAGGCCTTGAGGCCATTCATCGTTTGGATGCCGCATGCATCGACCGGGGGATCAGCCCCGGCGGGTCCGCCGACCTGCTCGCGGTGACGGTTGGTGTCCAGACACTTGTCGACGGCGCGTTGACCGCGTTCGGCGTGGCCGGATCGGCCGTCTCCGCACGCTCGTCCCGCGCCCCTTCGTACACGAGGACACCATGAACATCGTTGTTTACGCCGTCCTGGCTTACGCCGTGACGGCTGTTATCGCGTTCGCCGTGATCGGCGTGATTGTCGGAATCTCCCGCGCGTTCTCCGGAAAATCCAGCGCTGCGTAAGACGAAAGACCAGAGCTATGTTTGAACTTCTGATGACTGTCTTTCCGGGGATCGGGACACTGTTTGTTCAGGACCCCGTCATTGCGGTATCCCGCATTCTTCTGATCGGCCTCGGTTTTGTCCTGGCTTGGCTGGGCTTCCGCCGCACCCTGGAACCCCTGATCATGGTGCCCATGGGCCTGGGCATGATGGCCGTCAACGCCGGCGTCATGTTCCTGGAAGCGGGCAAGATCGGCACGTTGATCATCGCCCCGATGGTCTCCGAACCCAACGCGCTGATCGAGGTGATGCAGATCGACTTTTTGCAGCCGATCTACAACTTCACCTTCGTGAACTCCCTGGTCGCCTGTCTGCTCTTCATGGGCATCGGCACCATGGCGGACATTTCTTTCATCCTGGCGCGCCCCTGGGCCAGCGTCACGGTGGCGATCTGCGCCGAGTTGGGCACCTTCGTGACCCTGGTCATCGGCTACTACATGGGTCTGTCGCCGAACGAAGCGGCTGCGGTGGGCACGATCGGCGGCGCGGACGGCCCGATGGTTCTGTTCGGCTCGCTCGTCATGGCCAAGGAGCTGTTCGTTCCCATCTCGATCATCGCCTACCTGTACCTGTCGCTGTGCTACGCCGGCTACCCGTACCTGGTCCGTTGGCTGGTGCCGGAGAAGTATCGCGGCCTGGAAGTGGAATACGACTTCCCCGAAGTCACCCAGGAAGCGAAGTTCATCTTCACCATCTGCTCCGCCGCCCTGCTGTGTTTCCTGCTGCCCGTGGCCTCTCCCCTGATCCTGTCGTTCTTCATGGGCGTCGCGATCAAGGAAGCCGAGATCGAGCCCTACCAGGAGCTGCTGGAGAAGACCATCACCTACGGCGCCACCCTGTTCCTCGGTCTGGTGCTGGGCGTGCTGTGTGAAGCCTCGACCCTTCTCGACCCGCGCGTCGTCATCCTGCTGGTGCTCGGCATTACGGCCCTGGCGATCTCCGCCTTGGGCGGCCTCGGCGGCGGCTGGCTGGTCTGGAAGGTGACCAAGGGCAACTACAACCCCGCCATCGGGATCGCCGGCGTGTCCTGCTTGCCGTCGACGGCCAAGATCGCGCAGCGCTGCACCTTCGAAGCCAGCCCCCACGCCATGATCATGCCGCTCGCCATGGGCGCATCGATCTGCGGTGTGATCGTCTCCGCCATCGCGGTTGGTGTGTTCGCATCGACCATCGGCCTCGTCAACTAGGCGGCGGACGATCCGGTGCCTGGTCCCCTGGACCGGTCCCCTCCCAGCCCCACCCAGGGGGCCAGGCGCCACTTTTTCCTTCGGGTGTCTTCGACGTCCTTTATTCCGCAAGGACACAGACGATGAACGCTTTGTTTGGCACGTGTCCGGGCCTCTCCCTGTCGGAGAGCTCCCTGGATCCCTTCGCCCAGTCGGGCCAGATCGGCGCCTGCTTTCTGCACCTGCCGAGCGTGCCCTCGACCAACCGCGTGATCGCGGATCTGGGCCGCCGCGACTATCCCACCGGCACGGTGGTCGTTGCGGACCACCAGACCGAAGGCCGCGGCAAGGGTGAGCGGGTCTGGGTCTCCAATCCCGGCGACAGTCTTTGTTTGTCCATTCTTCTTCGTCCCCGCCGCCCGATCGCCGAATTGGCGCAGGCGACCCTGGTCGCCGCCGTGGGTGTGCGCGAGGGACTGAGCTACACGGGCCTTGATGCCCGCATCAAATGGCCCAACGACCTGCTGGTCGACGGTCGCAAGATCTGCGGCATTCTCTGCGAGCTTGTGACCACCCCCGAGGGGGATCCGGATTTCCTTATCGTTGGCATTGGCCTCAACGTGCGGACGCCGCCTCTCCCCGACGATCTGCCGGATCGGGTGACCTCCGTCTCCGCCGAAGTCGGCGCCGACGCCAGCCGCTTCGCCCTGCTTTCCCATGTTCTCAGCGCCCTGGACGTCTGGTTCGGGCGCTGGGAGGACCGAGGCTTCGACCCCATTCGACGCGCGTGGCTCAGCCATTCCTGCACCATCGGCCGCCGGGTTTCCCTGGACTGCGGTGCCAGCACCGTCACGGGGATCGCGACGGACATGGGCGCCGATGGAAGCCTCGGCATTCGTGATGAAGGCGGCGTCTGTCACCGCTTTCACTTTGGAGAAACATCCTTCCCCGCCCCCCAGACGCGGGGCGCCGAAGGGGTTTCGCAGCTTTAACAGAGGGTGTGTCCATGTCAGACAGGACATCTGAAAAAGCGTGGAACCATCGTTCCGCCGACACGGCGGAACGGATGGCCAGCGCCGCCCGCTTCATTGGCCCCGGTAAGGTGGTCAAGGCCGACGACACGGTGGCTCTCCTTGAGGCCGTCATCCGCGCCGGTGACCGCGTCAACATCGAGGGCAACAACCAGAAGCAGGCCGACTTCCTGGCGGAAAGCCTGAACAAGGTCGACAAGAGCAAGATCCACGACCTGCACATGGTGCAGTCGGCCGTGCCGCTCCCGGTCCACCTGGACCTGTTCGAGAACGGCATCGCCAAGAAGCTCGACTTCGCCTTCGGCGGCCCGCAGGCCGGCCGCGTGGCCCAGTTCATCCGCGAAGGCAAGCTGCAGCTCGGTGCGATTCACACGTACCTGGAGCTGTTCGGCCGCTACTTCCTCGATCTGACCCCGAAGGTCTCCCTGATCTGCGCCTACAAGGCGGACCGCCAGGGCAACCTCTACACCGGCTTCAACACCGAGGACACGCCGACCATCGTCGAGGCGACCAAGTTCCGCCAGGGCATCGTCATCGCCCAGGTGAACGAGATCGTCGACACCCTGCCGCGCGTCGACATCCCGGCCGACTGGATCGACGCCGTCATCGAGTCGCCCAAGCCGTTCTTCCTCGAGCCGCTGTTCACCCGCGACCCGGCCCTGGTGACCGACAGTCAGATCCTGCTGGGCATGCTGTGCCTGAAGGGCATCTACGGCGAATACGGCGTGCAGCGCATCAACCACGGCATCGGGTTCCTGACCTCGGCCATCGAGCTGCTGCTGCCGACCTACGGCGAAGAGCTTGGCCTGAAGGGCAAGACCTGCTCCCACATGATCCTGAACCCGCACCCGACCATGATCCCGGCGATCGAAAGCGGGTGGGTGGACACCATTCACTGCTTCGGTGGTGAGCTGGGCATGGAAGAGTACGTGCGGGCCCGCCCGGATGTGTTCTTCACCGGTCCGGATGGCTCGCTGCGGTCCAACCGCGCGTTCGCCCAGACCGCCGGTCACTACGCGCTGGACATGTTCATCGGCGGCACGCTGCAGATCGACAAGTTCGGCAACTCGTCGACCGCGACCGCGTCGCGCGTGGCCGGTTTCGGCGGTGCGCCGAACATGGGCTGTGACGC
Source organism: Roseospira marina (assembly GCF_014197855.1). Classification (GTDB taxonomy): domain Bacteria; phylum Pseudomonadota; class Alphaproteobacteria; order Rhodospirillales; family Rhodospirillaceae; genus Rhodospira; species Rhodospira marina. Next base: position 12,443 of record NZ_JACIGJ010000007.1, on the reverse strand, counting down.
CAAGGGCCGCCGGCACTCGACCGACAGCTGGCTGAAGTGCGGCCAGGAGCAGCCGACCCTCAACCGGGTTCTGGGCGACATGCCGCGCGGCAAGCGTCTGGTGGTCCAGGGCGTCGAGACCTTCGGCGAGGGCCGCGCGCCCGTGTTCGTCGACAAGCTGGACGCCTGGGAGCTGGCCGAGAACGCCGGTTTGGATCTGCCGCCGGTCATGATCTACGGCGATGACCTGACCCACGTCGTCACCGAGGAAGGCATCGCCTACCTCAACCGCTGCGCCGACATCGAGGCCCGCATGGCCGCCATCCGGGCGGTTGCCGGCTACACCGAGATCGGCCTGGCCGCAAAACCCGAGGAAACCCGTGCCCTGCGCGACGCCGGCATCGTCAAGACGCCGGAAGACCTGGGCGTCGATCGCGACCGTGCGCGCCGCGATCTGCTGGCCGCCAAGTCCGTCCGTGACCTGGTGACCTGGTCGGGCGGTCTCTACAACCCGCCCGCTCGGTTCCGCAACTGGTGATGGAGGACACGCACAATGTCTCTGAACACCCTCACGTTTAGCGTCAAAGGCGACGCCGGCGCCGCGCTCAAGGCGCCCGTCCACCACGGTGTGGTCGGCTCCGGCGACATGGAAGTCCTGATGGAGCCGAAGGCCCAGGACGGCGCGGTCTCCGTCTCCATCGTCACGCCGGTGGCCGGCTTCGACGATCTGTGGAAGCGCGTGCTGCAGACCTTCGTGTCCCAGAGCGGCCTGAGCGACGCCCACCTGGACATCAACGACAACAACGCGACTCCGGCCGTGGTTCTGCTGCGTCTGCGGCAGGCCATGACGGAAGCGCAGGCGAATTAAGGAGGCCTGAGACATGCCGAAATGGAATGATCTGCAGGGCCGAAGCTTCCTGGAATCCAACGCCCGGGATCGGGCCGTTGGCCTGGTCGACGAGGGCACGTTCACCGAACTGGCCGGTCCGTTCGATCGCTTCTACAGCCCGCATCTGGAAACCCTGGGCGAGGCCGTGGAGTTCGACGACGGCATCGTGACCGGTGTCGGCCGCGTGGGCGTCACCCCGGTGTTCGTGATCTCGCAGGAAGGCAAGTTCATCGGCGGCTCCGTCGGTGAGGTCGGCGGCGCCAAGATGGTCAACGCCATCCGTCTGGCGATCGAGTTCCACGACACGCTGGCGGCCGCCCATCCGGATCTCACCGACGCCGAGAAGCCGATTGTCGTCATCTCGTTCGAGACCGGCGGCGTGCGCTTGCATGAGTCCAACGCGGGCCTGCTGGCCCATGCCGAGGTGATGGACCAGTTGCAGAAGGCCCGCGGCAAGGTGCCCGTCATTGCGGTCATCGGCTCCAAGGTCGGCTGCTTTGGGGGCATGGGCTTCGTGGCCGCGGCCACCGACTGCATCGTAATGAGCGAATTCGGCCGCCTCGGCCTGACCGGTCCGGAAGTGATCGAGCAGGAGATGGGCAAGGAAGAGTTCGACAGCGGCGACCGTGCCCTTGTGTTCCGCACCACGGGCGGCAAGCACAAGTACATCGTCGGCGACTGTAACTACCTCGTCGCGGACACCCTCGGCGCCTTCCACGATCAGATCGCCGAGCTGGCGACCAAGTCCCTGGCGGACTTCGAGGCCATGCGGCGCATCGGCTCGCCGGAGAAGGTTGCGCAGCAGCTGCGCGGGGTGGCCCTGGCCGCCGAGATGCAGCCCAAGGACGCCCGCGATGTCTGGGCCCACGCCGGCAACGCCGATCCGGTCGCTCTGACCGACATGCCGCTTCCCGACTTCCTGGCGCAGGTCAAGCGCCTGAGCGTCTGAACCGGCTTCGTTTCGCAGAGAAGAGATAAGTGAGGAGTCCACACATGGACGCCACTGAAAGCATGATGGGACGGGGCCGCGAGGCGATCGACATGATCGTCGACCCCGAGTCCTTCACGGAAAACGCCATCGGCGCCAAGACCTTCGACGACCCGGACTTCGGTCCGTGTGCCGCCGTCGGCACGGCCACGCTGGACGGCCAGACGGTCACGATCATTGCCAGTGACGGTCAGGCGTTCAACGAGCGGTTTCCCGTCGTCTATGCCGGCATCATCGGCATGGAGGAAGGCTACAAGATGGCCCAGGCCGTCTACGCCTCCCTTGAGGCCGACGCCGACAAGCCGAAGGAAGAGAAGCGCCCGCTGGTGCTGATCGTCGACACCCCGGGGAACGGTCCGGGCAAGGTCGAAGAGATCTTCGGCATGAACAAGGCCACCGGTGCCTACCAGCTCGCGCTGGCCGAGGCCCGTCTGGCCGGGCATCCGATCATCGCCATGGTCATCGGTCGCGCCATCTCCGGCGCGTTCCTGTGCCACGGGCTGCAGGCGGACAACATCCTGTCCCTGGATGCCAGCTTCGGCACGATGATCCACGTCATGCCGCTCACCAGTGTCTCGCGCATCATCCGCAAGGATCTCGAGGTTCTGGAAGAGCTGTCGAAGAGCAACCCGGTCTTCGCAGCGGGTCCGCAGTTCTTCTACGCCCTGGGCGGCGTCGAGGAACTGGTCGACCAGACCGACAAGATGCGGGCTGCGATCATCGATCACATCGCCACGGTGCGCGCCGCCAAGGCGGCCGGCCAGGACGACACGCTGGGACCGTGGGGCCGTGGGGCCCTGGGTGCCGAGCGCGACGGCCGCGTCGTGCGCCCCAAGGTGATGGATCTGATGAATCAGGAGTTCGCCGCCGTCGCCGGCCAGTACGCGCCGCAGCGGTAGCTTTTCCCCCGAACCTCGGACGGGACTCATGACGGACGCTCTGACACTCCTGGAAATGGCCCTCGATCTGGATGGGAACGCGCCCACCCTGGACGAGATGCCGCGCCGAACCCTCCACGACAAGGGCATCGCCGGCCCCACGGCCGCCCATGTCATCGAGGAGGTCCATACGCCCTTCAACCTCTCGTATCTGACCTTCACGACCGGGTCCTCGGCGTTCCAGAACATTGTCGGCGTCACGCATGCGGAGCTTCCCGCCCGAGCGGCTGTGGCCCGGGCCCTGTTTGCCCGACTGGGGTCTGGGCCACAGACTCCCCCTTTGCGTCACATGGTCGTGACGTATCCGCCTCTCGTTAACGTGTTTTCCGCCCCGGCCCTGCAAGACGTGGGCGTGACCTGGAGCTTCCTGCGCCGGTCCAGCCGGGATGCCCTGCTGCTGGAGGTCTGCAAGACGCAGGCGCAGGTCATTCTGGGCGAGTCGTCCTTTTTGCGGGTCGCGTTGCAACAGGCGCTCGATCTGGGGCTTGAGAACGACCTGCCCAAGGGGTGCGTGCTGCTGACCGCCGGCACGCCCCTGGACCTGGACCTGCTGCCGATCGCCGAGCGCTTCGGGTACAGCGTGCACGACCTGTACGGCTGTCAGGAGTTCGGCTGGCTCACGCTGGACGGTGTGCCGCTGCGCGACGACATCCGCCTGATCGCCTCGCCGCGCGGGGAGGCCTACCGCGAGCTGGTCGTCGGCGGCCTGCCGATGGGCGACAGCTTCATCGTCTCCGAGACGACCGGCCATGTCTGCGATGCCGCCGGCGCCATCATCACGTATCGCCGCGAGCGGACCTATCCGGAATACGAGGTCATCGTGACCCACACCCCCTGCGCCGCCGCGGAGACGGTGCAGAAGGCCGCGCGCACCATCCTGCGGATCAAGGGGCGGGTGGTGAAGGTCGATCCGGCCGTTCAGGTCGGCGCTCCGGAGACCCGCCTGCGGCTGGTGCCGGCGCTGCCCGATCCGGACGCGAACGGCCCGGATCCTGCTGTCGAGATCGCGGGGCCCGTCGCCACGCGGATGTTCGACGATCTGGTGAGCGCGCAGATGGCGATGCAATCGACCACCAAGACGGACCCCACCTGGATCAAGAGACGCTGATCATGCTGCGCCGTCGTCACACCCTTGCGCATTTGCGCGCTGAGGCCCGCACAAGCCTGCTGCCCGCCATTCTCGATGCGCTGCCGGAGTCCATGCGCGACCCGGTCACCGCCGATCAGGTGGAGTTCGCGGTGCGCGTGCGGGGCATTCCCGGAATCGTCTGCCGCCCGACGCGCCCCATGGGGGCGGACGAGGGCCAGATCGGGTTCGCCTTTCCCTTCCGCGTCGGGGCCGACCGCGTCAAATCCGCGGTGACGGTGGCGCCGCATCACATCTGGGCTTTCACCGATCCCTGGACCGTGTTCCGCACCGCCTTGGCCGCTAATCCGGTCCCGCACCCGGCGCTGCCGGCCCTGGCGACGGTGGAGCGCGAGCATCGGGTCCGCTTCGGCCTCATCGGGTCGGCCGCCCTGGAGACGATGACCGGCGCCGGCTATCTGCGGCCGGATTCCGATGTGGATCTCGTGGTGGACGGCTCCCAGGGACCGCCGCCGGCCGGCCTGCCGGACGCCCTCGACGCCGTGGCGCGCGCCTTTCAGGTCGCCCTCGATGTCGAGATCCTGATTTTTGATAATTACGGAATAAAAATGAAAGAGTTCTTTTCGCGCGCCGATACCCTGCTTGTGAAGTCTATCGAAGACGTAAGCCTGCAAAAAAGAGATGTTTTTATCGATAAGATTGCTGAGTGCTGCGGTGTGTAGCCGTGCATCAGTGCGATTGTCGATGGCGAGGGCAAGTGAACTCGCCGAGTCAGTCCGCTTTTACAAGGAGAAAGCACATGGACCTCAAAGTTAAAATGCCGTCTGTCGTGATCTCTCTCGAGGTCGAAGAAGGCGCCACCGTCACCAAGGGCCAGACCGTGGCCGTGGTCGAAGCCATGAAGATGAAGAACAACACCCCGGCGCCGCTCGACGGCACCGTCAAGTCGATCGCCGTCAAGGCCGGCGACCGCCTGAAGCCGGGCGCCGTTCTGATGACCATCGAGTAAATCCGTGACCCTGTGACTGAGTGATCGTGGGGTCGGGACGGCCTCGACCCCACGCACCTCTTAAAGCGATCCTGTAAAGTATCCGATCCTGTAAAGGAAGTGGTGATATGGTGATCTACGGTGTAGCACTTCTGAGTGCTTGTATGCTGGTCGGCACGATACTCGGCCAGCTCCTGGGTCTGGCTGTGGGTATTAACGCCAATATTGGTGGCGTTGGTATTGCGATGCTGATCCTGGTTCTTCTGTCCCAGAAGCTTTTGGACAAGGAGATGCTCTCCAAGGCCGCCGAGTCCGGCGTCCAGTTCTGGAGCGCGATGTACATTCCGATCGTGGTGGCCATGGCCGCCCGTCAGAACGTCGTGGCCGCGTTTGACGCCGGCGCGCTGGCGTTCGTGGCGGGCCTTGGAGCCGTGTTCACGGGCTTCCTTCTCATCCGGCCGATTGCTGCGCTCGCCAAGAACGGCGACGAGACCGAAACCGCTGTTGAGGAGGGCTCGAAATGATCGACTCCATTCTTCATCCATTCATGAAGTACCCGCTGGTCACCGCATTTCTGGTGGTCGGGCTCATCACCTGGGTCGCCATGGTCGTGGGCAAGAAGGGCACCAACAACCGCATTCATGGCTCGGCCATCGCCATCGTGTGCGGTCTGATCCTGGCCTACGTCGGGGGCAAGACGACGGGCGGCAAGCACGGTATTGCCGATGTGTCGTTCTTCTCCGGCTTCGCCCTGATGGGCGGCGGCATGTTCCGCGACTTCGCCATCATCGCCACCGCTTACGGTGTGCGGATGGAAGAGTTGAAAAAGGCGGGTCTGCCCGGCGTGATCGCGCTGTGCACGTCCCTGGTCATTGCCACGGTGGTTGGCGCCGCGGCGTCCTATGCCTTCGGCTATACGGATCCGGTCAGCATGGCGACCATCGGGGGCGGCGCCGCGACGTTCATTGTGGGTCCCGTCACGGGCGCCGCCCTAGGCGCATCGTCGGAAGTGATCGCCCTGTCCGTGGCGGCCGGCGTGGTCAAGTCCATCGCGGTCATGATCCTGACCCCGTTTTTGGCCAAGATCGCCGGCCTCACCAACCCGTCCGCCGCGGCGGTGTATGGTGGGCTGATGGGAAGCACCAGTGGCGTCGCGGCGGGATTGGCGGCAACCGATCCCAAGCTCGTGCCCTATGGTGCGTTGACGGCCACCTTCTACACGGGCTTTGGCTGCCTGGTGGTTCCGTCGCTTGGCTACATGATCTTGAATGCGCTGTTCGGCTAAGAGTTCGTCCGGCAAGACGGACTCGACCTCAAGATCGTGAGACCACGTACCAGTGTGATCCTGCATCTGGACGTGTCAAGACAAGAAATGGTGGCGGCCGCGCGGACCAACGGCGGTGTGACCCGGTTCTGAGGGGATCACACAGCTTGCCTCATCCGCGCGCCGCCATCACTTTTGAGCGTTACCGACGGCTCCGGGCGGAGGAGCCGGTTTTCAAACCAAAGGACATGTGGGGCCGGCGAAGCGGGATCGCACCCCGGGGACGTGAACGATGACCACCATTGAAGTGACCGACGTCGTCAAACGCTTTGAATCCTTTGAAGCGTTGAAAGGCGTCTCCGTCACCCTGGCGGAGAAGCGGATCGGTGTGGTCGGCAGCAACGGATCCGGCAAGAGTACCTTCGCCCGCCTGTTGAACGGTCTGGTCCTGCCCACGCGCGGATCGGTCGTGGTCGACGGCCTGGACACCGCGAAGGCCGGCAAGGCCATCCGGCGCCGGGTCGGGTTTGTGTTCCAGAATCCCGACAACCAGATCGTGTTTCCCGTGGTCGAGGAAGACGTGGCCTTCGGCCTCAAGGGGCTGAAGCTGCCCCGCGACGAGCGCGAGTCGCTGGTCGATACGGTCCTCTCCCGCTATGGGTTGGAGCACTTGCGCCAGCAGCCGGCGCACACCCTGTCCGGCGGGCAGAAGCAGCTTCTCGCCATCGCGGGCGCCCTGATCACGAACCCCGCCTGCGTGGTGTTCGACGAGCCGACCACGTTGCTGGATCTGCGCAACGCCCGCATGATTGCCCGCACCATTCGCGAGATGGAGCAGACCGTGATCGTGGTCACGCACGATCTGGCGCTGCTGAATGAGTTCGACCGGGTGCTGGTGTTCGACGAGGGCCGGATCCTCGTGGACGATGCGCCCTCGGCCGCGCTCGCCCGCTATGTGGAGCGGATGCAATGAGCCCGACGCCGTCCTCCGAGTCCCACGCTCCGGCGCGCACGCGGCCCGGCCGGTCCCCGCTGCACCGCATGCCGGCCGGGATCAAGCTTCTCGTGCTGGCGGCTGCGGGCACCGGCCTTGCCTTCACGACATCGCTGTGGGTGCTCGGCGGTGCGCTCGCCCTGACCGGCGCGGGCTATGCGATCGCCCGCCAGCCCGTCCGCCGCCTGTTTGGGGTCATCCGCCCCATGATCTGGCTGCTGGTCCCGATTTTCCTGGTGCAGGGCTTTATGGAGTCCTGGATCCTGGCGGTCGCGATCGTGACCCGCATCATCACCCTGGTCGCGCTGGCGCAGCTGGTCACTCTGACCACCCCCAGCGACACCATGATCGCCGTCATCACCCGCGCCTTGACACCATTCCGCGTCTTCGGCGTCCATCCAGGCAAGGTGGCGCTGGCGATTTCCCTGGCGCTTCGTTTCCTGCCGGTGATCGGCGGGCTGGCGCAGGAGGTTCGGGATGCGCAGCGCGCCCGGGGCCTGGGTCACAACCCGCTTGCGTTGGCGTTGCCGCTGCTGATCCGCACGCTGCGGATGGCCGGGGACGTGACGGACGCCATCGAGGCGCGCTCCGGCGGCGACGATGACGAGGACGCCGCGCCCGCCCGCACGCCCGTGCCCGTCACTCCACGCGCTGGATCGGCGGCCGCTTCGTCCCCCGCGCCCGCTCCGAGGTCGTCATGAAACACACCGTCGTTCGAACCAAAGACATCGTTCTGATCGCCCTGTTCGCGGCCCTGATGGCCGCTCTGGCTCTGTTTCCGCCGATCACCATCCCGGCCCTGGGCGTGCCCATCACGGCCCAGTCCATGGGTGTGATGCTGAGCGGCGCCATCCTGGGCGCCAAGCGGGGCGGCCTGTCCATCCTTCTGTTCCTGCTTCTGGTCGCGATCGGCCTGCCGTTGCTGTCCGGCGGCCGGGGCGGGCTGGGCGTGTTCTTCGGGCCGACCGCCGGGTTCATGTTCGGCTGGGTGCTCGGTGCCGTCCTGATCGGGTATCTGCACGAACGCGCCTGGGCCACCATCGAGCCCTTCAAGTCGTTCCTGTACTGCTTCCTGGGCGGCATCGTGGTCGTCTACGCGATCGGCATTCCCTGGGCGTCCGTGAACACCGGCGTGTCGCTGGTGAAGGTGGCGGTGGGCTCCCTGGCCTTCATTCCGGGCGATATGCTCAAGGCCGGGCTGACCGCGTTGGCCGTCGTGGCGATCCGCAAGGCGTTTCCGGCCATGCATCAGCCGGCGGCCTGATCCCAGGCGGGGTTCCTCGCCCGGCTGCAACGAAAACACCCCCGGCGGAGTGCTCCGACCGGGGGTGTTTTCGTGCGCGCGCGGCGCGAACCGTTGGTCAGCCCATCAGAACCAGACCGGCGGTCACGAATACCGCCAGCCCGATCCCCGTCGGCAGCAGGGTTCCGCCGCGCCACAGCGCCAGCAGCAACGCCAGACCGGCGCAGCCGAGACCGATCCACGGGCCGGCCCCGGCAAGGCCCTGCCCGGCGGTGAGCACCGCGCCGGCCTTCAGCGCCGAACTTGACACGATCCCGCCCAGAATGCCGTACCCGGCGCGGTCGAGGAATGCCCGCGTGCGTTCCCCGCGGATCACGTTTTGCCCGAACACGGGGATCAGGCGGAGGGCGAGGGTGCCCAGACCACCGCCTGCGGCGACGGCCCACAGCTGCCAGGGTGCGAACGCGGGATCCGGCATGGGTCAGGCCTCCTTCGACGACGGAATCAGCAGGGTCAGCCCCGACACCACCAGAGGCACGACGATCAGCGAGAAGCTGCCCAGGAGCGGCGCGGCCAGCGGCACCAGGACGGCGCCGGCCAGCGCGTTCAGCATCAGGATGCGATGCCGCCCCTGGCGGGCGATCAGGGTGGCGAAATAGATCGGGATCATGGCGCCCAGCGCGGTCCCCACCAGCACCGGCACGGCGGTCGCAATCTGATGGCCCAGCACCGCGCCGAACACGGCGGACAGCGAGCAGGCCAGCCCGACCAGGCCGCAGTACAGGATCGGGCGGCGGGGCGCCTCGCCCATCAGGCGGGGCAGAAGGATCGCGAACGAACTGGCCGAGATCAGGCCGATGGCGCCGATGCCCTTTGCCACACCGGGGTTGGGCAAGCGGCCCAGGATGGACGCCGCCATCACCATGAAGCGAAGGTTGACAATGATGACGGCCACCACGGCCGCCACCCAGGCGGTGGCCCCGGCGGTGTCGCTGTCCAGGATCTGCATGGCCGCCGCCTGGGCCGGTGCGGCCACGGTGAACAGCGTCATGAAGGCGGTCTGTAGTGCGTTCAGGCCGGCCTCGGCGCTGGCCCGGCCGACCCCCATGAACATGACAACGAAGGTCAGGATGACCACAAGAGCATCGCGCACGACCAACCGGATCGTCTCGCCAATCGGCGGCGGCGCAGGAGGAGAGGCGGACATGATACCAATAAACCAAAAATTGGAGGTCGCCCGTCACGGACCCCGGCACTTCTGAGGTCAGGACGCACAAGCGAGCGCTACAATCCCATGTCCTGTTCTGAAAAACCAGATGCAACAGCGGGAAGAGACGGCCGGTTTGAGTCTTCTTGATCGCATGCAGGAGAAGAGCTTCGTCTGTCCCGTAAATGGCGTGGCGCGCCCTCGATTCTTCAAAAGAGCGGGCCCGCATGGCCGCCGTGTCACGCGCGCGGGGTCCCGACCGTTCGCCCCGGGGTTTCAGTCCGGCGGACCCAGGGCGCAGTCCGCCAGCGACACGACGTCCAGCGTCTGAAAAAAGGCTTCCTGAGCGGCCGCCAGCGGTCGCTTCAACTGGCAGCGAGCGGTCAGGGTGCAGGCGCCGCCATCGGGCTGAAAGCACTCCACCAGCGCCTGCCGGGGTTCCAGGGCCCGGGCGACATCCCCCAGCGTGATCGCGGTCGCGGACCGGCCGAGCTGAAATCCACCTCCCGACCCCCGCCGCGTTGCGACAAACCCCAACGCTGCCAGTTCCCGAACCACCTTGGTCAGGTGATTGCGGGAGATATCGAGTTCGTTGGCCAGCCCCTCGGCGGTGAAAACCCGATCCGGCTCGCCGGCCAAGCGCATCAGGGTCCGGAGGCCGTAATCGGTGAACAGGGTCAGGCGCATTCCAGGGTCCTTGATCCATGCCTGCGATCGCAGCGTTTCAAATAAGCATTTGAAAAGCCGATTTCGAGTCTGTAAATAGGTATCTGCGATGCCGATTTGCCTGTCCCGATTTGGCTGTGCCACTGTCGCCGGGCCAGCCGTCGGGGTCGCCCCCCTCTCCCTGGCATGGAGCGCCCCACGCGATGTTCTGCTTTCAGTGTGAAGAAACCGCCTCCGCCACGGGGTGCACCGTCAAGGGAACCTGCGGCAAACCGGAAACGACCGCCGTTCTGCAGGATCTGCTGATCTTTGCCGTTCGGGGCCTGGCCTGGACCGCCGAGACCCTCAACGATCTTGCCCCTGGCCCCGAGGCCGCCACTGGCCGCGCCGCACCCCACGCCCGGCTGGCGGAGCAGGCGCCGTTTCTGCGCGAGGCCCTGTTCGCGACCATCACCAACGTCAATTGGGAAGACGACCGTTTCCGCGCGCTGATCACAGAGGCGCTGGACCGGCGCGACGCCCTGGCCGAGGCGGTGCGGGCCGCCGGAGGCTCGATGGACGCGGCTCCCGAGGCCGCCGTCTGGCGCGCCCCCGAGGCGACCTGGCTCGACACGGGCGCGCATGTCGGCGTGCTGGCCACCCAAGACGAAGACCAGCGCTCCCTGCGTGAGCTTCTGCTGATCGGTGTGAAGGGCATCGCCGCCTACGCGCAGCATGCTGCCGTGTTGGGACGCACTGATCCGCAGGTCGACGCCTTCATCCGCGAGGCCCTGGCGTCGACCTGTATCGCGCTGTCCCGCGAAGCGATGATCGAACTGGTTCTGCGGGCCGGATCGGTCGCGGTGTCGGCCATGGCGGTGCTGGACGCCGCCAATACCGACACCTACGGCCATCCCACAATGACCCGGGTGTCCACCGGCGCCGGCGATCGTCCCGGTATCCTGGTCAGCGGCCATGACCTGAAGGATCTGGCCGACCTGCTGGAGCAGACGGCGGGAACCGGCATCGACGTCTACACCCACGGCGAGATGCTGCCGGCCCACGCCTATCCAAGCCTCGCCCGGCACCGACATCTCGTGGGCAACTACGGGGGCGCCTGGTGGCAACAGACGACCGAGTTCGAGTCGTTCCACGGGGCCGTCCTGATGACCACCAACTGTCTGGTTCCGCCCCGCCGCGCCAACACCTATCTGTCGCGTCTGTTCACCACCGGTTCGGTCGGCTACCCGGGGGCGGTCCATATCCCCGACGCGCCGGATGGGGCGGCGAAAGACTTTTCCGCGGTCATTGAGCGGGCGCGTCAGTGCCCGCCGCCCCAGGCGCTGGAGGGACCGGATCTGTCGATCGGGTTCGCGCACAACCAAGTCCTGTCGCTGGCCGACCAGGTTGTCGAGGCGGTGTCCAGTGGGGCCGTCCGGCGGTTCGTGGTCATGGCCGGATGCGATGGCCGGCACAAGGCCCGCCAGTATTACACCGATCTCGCGGCGGCCCTGCCCGACGACGCCATCATTCTGACCGCGGGATGCGCGAAGTACCGCTACAACAGCTTGGACCTCGGCACTATCGGTGGTGTGCCGCGCCTGCTGGATGCCGGCCAGTGCAACGATTCCTACTCCCTGGTCAAGATCGCCCTGGCGCTGAAGGAGGCTCTGGGCGTCGAGGATATCAACGATCTGCCGATCGCGTACGATATCGCCTGGTACGAACAAAAGGCGGTGGCCGTGCTGCTGGCCCTGTTGTCGTTGGGCGTGAAGGGGATCCGTCTGGGGCCGACCCTGCCGGCGTTCCTGTCCCCGGCCGTGGCGGAGACGCTCGTCTCGACCTTTGACCTGAAGCCGATGGGCACGGTTTCGGGGGACTGTGCCGCGATCATGGCGGACGCCTGAGCCCGATCGGCGATGGACCGGACTCGCCCGGTCCATCGCCGCCGCGTCGCGGTGCCGGTTCCGCCGAAGGGGGGAATGCTCTCACGCCGCCCCATTCCCGACGTTTTTAACCGAAGCGGCGCGTGGCGGAATGGGCGAAAGGGGCCGAATCCGAACGGTCCGCGCTCCACGAGGGCGCGCGTGAAACGGGCGTTCGCGTGTGTCGTGATGGCCGAACATCAGGGCTATCGCATTTGGCCGATGATGGTTCTGGCGAATTCGTTGGTCCATCCGCAGCGCTTGCGTTTGCGGCGGATGGAGATGCCGGGGCGGGC